>NZ_MTAV01000110.1:0-53494 GCF_002154695.1 Nostoc sp. T09 | reverse complement strand
TTTGCCTATTAATGGGAAGTTTAATCGCAATAATTACGCAAAAGATAGGGCAGCAAATAGGAATACCAAAGCGAAAGTTAATCCTAGTGCAAATCTTAGCAGCAGTGGCACTGTTGAGCATATTCTGGCTAGATTACTTCGCCGCACCAGCACAAGCACAATTCTTCAAAAAAGCAGAAGACTTCTTCCAAAACACCCTCACCTCGGGTTCAAACACCAACAGCAACAGCCAAGCAGCCGTAGGATTAGTATTCAACGTTTTGCGGGCACTATACCTACTTTATATAGCAGTCGCCTTAATTGGAGTAGTCAACGCCGTGCGCAAAGACGAAGATTGGCAAAATATCGCCAGAACACCCTTATTAGTTGTGGTTGCAGTCACAATCGCGGATGTATTAACAGGGTTTGTCATTGGTAGTGGAAATAAATAAGGGAACAGGGAACAGGAACATAGCGAATGTGTAATGAATTTTATTTAGGTACATAATTAAGCAATTTGTGATGTCTATTGAACCAGACAAAGACTTTCGTCCAGTCAATCAAATTCTCGGCAGCCAACCATCATTAGGGCCATTACCAGCAGATCAAATCTTACCTTGGACAGTCATCGCCCTCTGCGCCTACTTCATCATCAACGGCATCTTTGGGGGACTGTTCACTGACGAATTTAAAAAATGGTTATGGACAGTGCTAATAGCTGGTTGGGGAATGGCAACTTGGTGGATACTAACTGGTGGCAGAAGTTGGAGTTTCTTAAGTAAATTTATCGGTGTTCCTGCATGGACAAGAGGCTTTGCCCGTTATCAAAGCTTGCTAATAGTAAATCATGAAGCAAAAAATCGGAAAACAAAGCATCGCTACCGCCGCCGGCAACACAAGGTTAACACCATTTGAAGACGCCTTACACCTAGCAACAATGCTGCGCGTCGGCTTCAATAAACGTGATATCGGCGCTTATATTCTCACCAAAGGCACCCAAAAAGACAGATTTTGCTTTGTTTTTGGTTTTGATTGTCGTGGCATTCATAGTACCCTGAGAGCCGAACAAATTGAGACCATATTTGACAACATAGAAGCCGGATTAAAAGACATTCCTAGCGGTGAAAAAATGACACTGCATTTAGGGTCTTTTATTGACGACAATCAACGACAACAAGAACTAGCAGCTTTAGCCAAAAGTACGTCATCACGAGATATCAAATATTTATTGATGGCAGAAAGAGCCAGAGCCAAAGAACTAACAAATTCCGGCATTCGCAAACCGAAATTTCTGCGGATATATGTAACTTACACAGTCGAACCAAATGCCGCAAATGCCGATGATGTCATCGAGAAGCTATTAGCCAAATCTGAAGCATGGTGGTTGAAATTTAAAGGCGATATCGCGGAAGTAGAAAACCAGCGCCTAGAAACAGTAATTACCAACGCCTATAAACAAGGTTTTAGCCGTTGGGAACAACTTTTATCTAACAAAATGGGCTTAGATATCAAGCCATTAACAGCCGAAGAACTCTGGGGAGAAATCTGGAGAAGATTTAACGATACACCACCCATAGATATTCCCCAATTACTGACATTAGATGAAAATGGGCTACAGGAACAAGTTTATTCAGACCTAGCTAGTACCAAACTTTTAGTAGACAATATTCACAGTACAACTTTATTGATGGAGTCCGGCGTTCCTTGTGCTGACCGTCGTTGGGTAAATGTTAACAATCGCTATATTGGCGCACTCACATTTCTAGAAAAACCCGGAGGTTGGGCAAATAAATCTTCGCAATTACGCTATCTCTGGGAACTACTCTCAAGAGAGACAGTAGTAGATACAGAGATTTTTTGTCAGCTAACTGCGGCAAATCCCGCATTAGTAAAAACCACCTTACAACGAGTCTTGAAGCAGTCGAATATGACAGCAATCATGGCTCAAGAAAAGAGTCGAACAATTGATGTAAATGCGCAATTAAAATTAAAGAAATCCGTAGCTGCCCAAGAGCAATTGTATGAAGGAGCCGTACCGATATATACAAGTATAGCGATGTTTGTGCATCGTCCCACTGTTGGGGAATTGGATGAAGCCACAAGATATATCGAAAACTGTTTTCAACGTCCAGCCAGGGTAATTAGAGAAACAGAATATGCCTGGAAGATTTGGCTGCAATCTTTACCGATAGTTTGGGAAGGTTTATTAGTCAAACCCTTTAATCGGCGGCAGTTATATCTAACTAGTGAAGTTCCCGGATTAATGCCTTTGGTATTAACCAGAAAAGGCGATAGCCAAGGCTTTGAATTAATTGCAGCCGAAGGCGGTACCCCTGTACATTTGGATTTGTTTACTCAACACAAAAATTTAGCACTGTTTGCCACAACTCGGGCAGGAAAATCAGTGTTAGTGTCAGGAATTTTAACTCAAGCATTAGCCCATAATATTCCAGTTGTCGCCTTAGATTTTCCCAAACCCGATGGCACATCTACCTTCACAGACTACACAGAGTTTATGGGGGAGAATGGAGCCTATTTTGATATTTCTAAACAATCGAATAACTTATTTGAGCAGCCAGATTTGCGGTTGTTGAGTGTCGAAGAACAACGAGACCGGATGCTTGATTATACCGCCTTCTTAGAATCAGCTCTGATGACAATGGTGTTAGGGTCATCCACAGAAAACCAACTCTTAGGGCAAACTGTACGGTCTTTAATTAACCTAGCATTAACAGCATTTTTTCGCGATCGCAATATCCAACAGCGTTATCAAGATGCGATGGCTTGTGGTTTTGGTTCTCCCGCTTGGCAAAAAACCCCCACACTCAAAGATTTCTTAAATTTCTGTTCTGAGGAACATCTACAACTCGATTCAGTAAGTAGCAGAGTTGAAGATGCGTTGAGTCAAATTCAGCTACGCTTGCGGTTTTGGCTTTCTAGCCGTGTAGGACAAGCGATTTCCGCACCATCAAGCTTTCGCACTGATGCCAAACTGTTAGTATTTGCACTGCGAAATTTATCTGATAGTGAAGATGCAGCTGTACTCTCCTTAAGTGCTTACTCCGCCGCCTTGCGCCGCGCACTTAGCAGTCCCGCCTCGATTTTCTTTATTGACGAAGCACCAATTCTATTTGAATTTGAGCAAATCGCCAACTTGGTAGGCAGAATTTGTGCTAACGGTGCGAAAGCTGGAATTCGCGTCATTTTATCTGCACAAGACCCCGATACAATCGCCAAATCCAAAGCTGCATCGAAAATTTTGCAAAACCTCACCACCAGATTAATTGGACGCATTCAGCCAGTTGCAGTTGATAGCTTTGTCGACATCTTGAAATATCCCAAGGAAATTATTGCGCGTAATGCCACAGAAAGCTTCTTCCCGCGCAAAGAGGGTATTTATAGCCAATGGTTGCTAGATGATAACGGGATTTATACTTTCTGTCGCTACTATCCCGGTTACGAACAACTGGCTGTAGTCGCTAACAACCCTCACGAACAATCTGCACGTCAACAAGCGATGCAAAAACATCGTGATAAATATGAAGCAATTTCTGTATTTGCACGTCAATTAGTGGCTTCATTACGCGGGAGTTAATTATGAATAAGGCAGAAGGCAGAAGTTAGAAGGAAACACCAAGTGAAATTTATGGGAGGAAGTTATGCGAAAAACTGTGATTTTAACTTTGGGTTTAGGATTGCTGGTAAGTCTACCAGCAATGGCACAATTAGGTGATGTTTTAGCTGATTTTCAATCCTATTCTGGCGATTTACAAAACTATCTCAAAAATAATTTGAGTGAAACTTTAAAGCCTGTAGAATTACAATCTCAAAATGCACTCAATGAAGCTACAGGAGAATTGAATGTCCCGAATCCAGTTGCAGCAGGTGAACGGTTGGGTGATGTGATTATTCTCAACTCCATCTCAGATAAATTCGATAATAATTCCGTACTCAAATCTACAACAGCGAATAATGAAATCAATCGCTTAATTACTCGCAGTTCTGTTGCGAGTATTTTGGGAAAGAATGGACAGATTAGGACAAAAATTAAGTTACAAGCTACGAAAGATACACTAGATAATATTGCTCAAATAGCTCAAGCAGCGGACAATAATCATCAAAATTTTCTTAACGATATTCAAAAACAAGTAGGTCAATTGAGTGCTGCGAGTATTCCTGGTTTAGGTGCGTTACTAAATACTGGTCAATCTGATTTACAACTGGAAAATATCAAAATTCAAACTCAACAATCTAAAATTGTTGGGGAAACACTGGCGCAGACAATGCAGACCAATCACTTTTTGCAATATTCTAATTTGAATTTAGCAAATATCTCTCAGCAAATGGAAGAAAATAATCGCTCAAGGAGAGTCGATTCATCAGCGGAAGCGGCGCGGCTGTTGCGTACAACTTCGCAAATGGATTTGTTTGGGAGGAAGGAGAAATAATTAACCGTCGATAAATATGAATTTTTATACTTTACAAATTCCTGCGGATACAGGCATTAACGATATTCTCGGTAATGGCGCGACAACTGCCAAAAGTATAGCTGCTTTACCTAATGCTCCAGTTCCACTACAATTGGCTGCTTTTCGGATTTCTGAAGCTCGACTGCAAATTTATCGAATCTGTGAATTAGAAGATAAAGAATGTAATGTAAATTGAAATTAGTTAAAAAAATGACTCAAAATTCAATTTCTTCAAATAATTCTTCACCAAATTTAGTTAATGGCAAATCTGACCATTATTCATTAGAATCAGATGCTCATCCACAAAATTTAGCTAATCCCAAATCTAATAACTACGAACTAGAGGTAGACTCTGCTGATTGGGAATCACGAATGGCAAAATTAGTTGGATTAGAAGCTGAATCTCTATCTGCTGATGTCGAAGTATTAGAAGAATCAGCTAACTTACAGCCATCACTATCTCAATCAGTGGAAGAGAAGACTGAACAATCACTCTCATCAAATCCCTTTGCTAAGTTAGGCTTGGTAGGTACTGCTACGTTAGCTATAGTTTTATTTGCTGGCGGTTTTTTATCACAGTTGATGAGTAGTTCTAATCAAAAGCCCAAAAAAAATAATATTGTTCCTCTAGATATGCAATCGCCAACAAAAGAAGAATCTAGAGAATCAGATTTAGAGGAAAAAGTAGAGACTCTAAAAACGAAATTAGCTCTGACTGAACAAGCAGAAGCTGTGAAATCAGCACAACAACAGTTAAGAAATGGAAAACTGATAGTAGTTCAACAAAATTCACAGCTAGATACTTCTCCGTCTAGACAGACAGTGCTACAAAGAACACCAACACCGATGTCAACAGTTTATGTACCTCGGGTAGTTACAGTTGAGCGCATTGTTAGATCTCCTTATCCTCAACAACCTTTTGCTCAATCTTCACCACCACCTCAACCAATAATTGGCAATCCACAAACTCAACCATTAGTAAATATAACTCCACCACCTACACCAAACCCACTCCAAGATTGGCAAATGTTATCTAAATTAGGTAGCTATGGACAGGTGGCTGTTACTGATAAATCCGATGACCAGGTGCCGCAACAGAAAATAAATCCTCAGATCGAACAAATGCCAAAGCAGCAAACTTCTGTAGAGCGCCAAGCAGTGCAGCAGAGTCCAAAATCTGTAGCAGTCGGAAGTCATAGCAAAGCTGTTTTAGCAACAGCTGTATTTGGAGAAACGACTAAGTCCTCAAATAGCAATAAAGAAAGCGATAACAAAAATGTATTTGTAGTACGTTTAAAAGAACCTTTAAAAGCTGTGGATGGTGCGATCGCTCTGACTGCGAATACTGAATTATTAGCTGAAATGAGTGCTGTTTCTGACCAAGGCTTGGTACAACTGAATGTAGTAAAAATTATTATGCAAAACAATGGCAACCTTTCAGAAAAGAGCTTACCACAAAATGCGCTAATGATTCGTGCTCCTCAAGGTAAACCTCTGATTGCCAACCAATTTCCCAATAAAGGGTCATCTATTGCCAGTATGGATATAGGACTATTTGTTTTAGGTGGTCTTGGTAAAGCAGCAGAGTTAGTTAACCGTAGTGAGTCTCAAGTTGTGACTACAAATGCTGGTGGTACTATCGTTAGTAATACTAATCCTCAACGCAACATCTTGGCTGGAGTGTTTGAAGGTGGTATGAATACTGTGGTTCCCCAAATTGCTCAACGCAATCAACAAGCAATCTCCCAAATGACTCAACGAACCAACGTGTGGTTTCTACCAGCCGGTACAGCAGTTGAAATCTATGTCAATCAAGTTATGCAATTTTAGAGGTCATAAGTAGGAACGACATTTTAAGCATTATTTAAGCGCTGTTACTCTATGTAACTTTTGCAGTTAATGGTTAACACATGACCATTATCAATCAACTCAATAACACGACTAATAGTATTCCGAATTGATTTGTATTTTTAGTAGAGTGGCACGCCTCGGTTGTAAGCATCTATGAAACTTGCATAGTCGTACTCAACTTGAGTTGCGTAGTCCAATGCAAATTTGACAATCTCATTTTTGAATGCAGCCTTGTTACCACTCACCAAATCTGTTACTTCTTTGTCAACACTGTAGGGAACGATCGCATCATTATAATCCTTGTCAGAAATAGCATGGTTCTTGGCTACAACTTTCCCCGCATATCCCATTGCATCCATAAATTTTGATTTGGTTGTTAACAACTTATAATCAAAGTCCTTTTGATAAGGAGATTTTTCATGCAGCATGAATGGAATATTGTTGACTGTAGTGTAACCAACTAAGGGATCGCTATTAGAAAGCATCGCTTTGTTGGTAATTGTCACTCTTGCTCCTTCATTGTTGTCATAGACAGAACTCGGCAACAAACCCGGAACTGCGATCGCAACAGCGCTACTAGTTTCTTGCTTCATCTCTACGATGCGATCGTCATCAGTTACGGAACTGGGGCCCTCAATTAGCAACAAATATCGATATCTGCCAAGGCTACCAGTACCTGAACCTAATTTAAGACGAATATCCTTGATAGTGTAGTAACTATTGATGTAGCGTTTGCTACTAGGAATTGAGGCAATATAGCTACTCATAGCAGCAGAAATATCTTCATAGGTTCTGCTAGATACAGCTTGAAGTTTAGGGGTTGTTTGGAAGATGCGATCGCCACTGCCATTGAGCAACGTATATTTGCTTAAGAAGCGCGAACGGCTTTTGCTTGCAGCTGCTTGAATTAAATTTTGAACTACACCGTTAGTATTACTCGATTCTAAGCGATAAGACAATTCATCATTTGTTCCTTTAAAGTCGCCCATTTTGTTGAGGTAAGTCTCTAGAAAATTGCGAACAATATCTTGAGCATCAGATGAGCTTAGTCTATTCTCTTTAGCAGCTAAAAGAATTGATACTGCCATACGTCGTAAGTCCCAAACGTAGGGACCAAGATAACCTTCATCAAAATCGGTGGTATCAAACACGTTGTTGCCATTGTTATCCCTCATTCCTCCAAGATTCTGCATATGCATATCTCCGTCTAACCAAATGGCTCTTGTTGAAGAATTGACAAATGCTGAAGCTGGTAATGTCTGCATATCACGATAGAAGATGCGATCTGTCCCTCGATAAAATCCGAGAGGGCTAGCTGCCATCTTTTGCATTTTTGTTGCTAGTTCTTGAGGTAATTGAGCAGCAAATGGATGATTATATTGATAAATTTCATTTTCCACCCAATTCGGGCGGAGAGTTGCAGCAGTAGCCGTAGATGCAAATCCTAAAGTTACAATGGCTAAGGCGACAATTATAAATAGTTGTTTTAACATACTAGAAAACTTAGGTTATAAATAAATATATGTTTGCTAGATTACTTTAAAGGCAGACAATTATCAAACAAGCATTTCTTAACCTGTTTGAAGAACTGCAACTATTTGGTTACGGTTACAGGGTAGAGGTTAAACAACACCAAACCGATGTATCATAAAAATAGATTTACAAAAATCAACAATGATAGAACGCCCAATCAAAAAATCGGAACGTCAGTCCCAAGCAAATACTGACAAAAATTCAGAAAATGAGGATTCTGTGCTTCCTATTGAACCAAATACCAAAGGTTCAAAACCAAGCAGTAAACGCTCCTCTGGTAAAGGGAAAAAAGGATCTTTTGGTGATGAAAGCAGGCAGCCGGTTAATCCTGCATTAGCGCGAGGTCCGAAACCCGTTAAACCTAAAATCAATGTCCAAACAAACTCTGAAGCTGAATCAGAACCTATTTCTGAAGAATCTCAAGATTAACATAATTATGGACAAGCTAAGAATCTGTAACTGCTGAAAACAGATAAGCTTAGAATCAATCAGTTTTCAGATGAGACCTACGAGTAGGATATCACCTACTTGTAGGCTATTGATACCAAAAACATTCAAGTGTACGGTACTTTCTTTGCAAATGATTGTGTAGGCTCGGTAGTGAATAGTTAAATCAAGTTATTGCAGGAAAAATCGAGTATCATTTGATAGCTGATCTAGAAAGTTTACTCAGTTTTTTGGCTTGGTAATATTCAAGAGCGCTAATATTTATGAGCTATATTATCTCATCAATTTATGCAATTTTGAATCTTAAAACTGAGCAGTCTGGTAAACATTGAGCAATTTGCGTTCTGTACAACTTCATAAGCACAAATCCTGATTTATCCTGGCTTAAACCAACTGAACAATACAGTATTTTTACTATTCAAATAAAATTAACTCTTTAGATAGAAGACTATATTAAATAGTGAGTTTAGCGTTGAAAGTAGATCTCTCAATTACTAACTAGTAAGGAGAATCTTATGCCTAACCAATCCGAACAAGGACGTGAGGATCGCGGTCCAGACAAGGGCGAGGCTTATGGAGTAGCAGCAGTCACTCAGGCACTGGCAGGTAGAGACTTTCCTGCTAGTAAAGAGCAAATCCTCGAACAAATCAAAAGTCACGAAGAAATTCACTGGACAAAAGAAAAGACTATAGATTTACGATCGCTACTTGAACAAACAGGCCAAGATCGGTTTGAAAGTATGCCAGAGTTAGTCGAAGTTATAAGTCAGAGTGTGAGAGAAGAAGAACCAGTAGCATAGCAAGTAGCTGCTTATTTGCTAAATTTTTCAAGTGCTGTGAATTAAACTCTTGTATACAATCAAATTTTTAGCAAGATCTTGGCAAAAGTGCAGGTTTCTGTAGATTTATGCCATTATTGGGGCAAGCGCGTTTTTCCGGGTAAAGCTTGCCCTTTTCCTGTAAAATACACTGACTCCAAAGGATGCGATCGCAAGGATTATTGGATTGTAGATGCAAGTGGTGACAACACTTGCAGTAGCAACAAGCTAACCTTGTAGGTTAGGGTTGGCTGGGGTGCTTTTGGACAAACGGTAGTAGAAGCTATACCCATTGAGTGAGAACGAGCAGCGGATTGATAATTTACAATGCAAAATAATTTAACTAATTGATAGTTAGATCCTGGCTGCCTCATAAAACTTCTAGGTCAAATGGCAGATACCAGATACTCAATTAATTATCTGTGAAATAATTTCATGCACACCAGCTGGAGATTATGACTAGAAAACTTGCATTGTGGTTACTGTGGGCTGGATTTATCGCCTATATTGTGTTTTTGGCACCGCCTCTGCACTTAGATGAAACGCTAGCGTTGTTGAAAAATATATTTACTTTTAACTGGGCTGCGATCAATCCAATTATCCTTTCTTTATTTTCTCTGGTTGGTATTTGGCTATTAATTTATAGTGGTTTATTGTTCATTGATGGCAGGATGCAGCGGATTGCTTTTTGGCCTTTTGCCATAGCATCAGTGGGTTCTGGTGTACTTGGACTTTTGCCATATTTGGCTTTACGCGAACCTAATCAACAATTTTCTGGGCAAAAGGATGCTTTTTTGAATCTATTGGATTCTCGCCTTTACGGTATCATCTTGACTTTAAGCACAGTTGTCTTGCTTACTTATGGTTTTGCCTTCGGTGATTGGGGAGATTATGTGCAGCAATTCCAAAGCGATCGCTTTATCAATGGCATGAGCTTGGCATTTTGCCTGTTTTATCTGTTATTTCCTACTGTTGTTGGTGATGATATGGCTCGTCGCCGCTTCCCTAATGCCCAAGTATTTTTAGCAGTTGTATTCGTTCCCTTACTTGGTTCTGTTGCTTATCTTTGCCTGCGCCCGCCACTAATGTTATCAACTATTCGTGAACAATCATTAATAGCTAATCAGTAAACAGCCCTTCGCAGGCTTCTCTGGGAATGAAGCGTTACGGAACTCCAAAAAATAAATTATCCAAATTTCTGGACTCAACACGACTTTTTTCCCCCTGCTCCCCTGCATTCATAGCGATGGGATATTTTTATTATTCGGAGCGGCAGAAGCCGTAGTAGACGCAAAGCGGCTTGCCGCAGGTATCTGAACTTCGGTGTGAACACAGATAAATATCAAAAGCCTTCATCTACTGTATTCTCAACTGCTTTAGGATTGCGGCTACATTACAAGCGATATAACCAATTGCCAAAGGAGATTGATCCTTTAAAAGTAACAGCATCCGCTCAAGGGTTTGTGGCAGAGTCGCACCATACAGCCGCCATAAATAATCCCGCAGTTGATGCAAAATGCGATCGCCTGCAATATCATCAGTACCAGGTCGCAGTAACCAATGAGTTCGCAGTATTTTAAAATGACGCATATCATTACTCTGCACTACCTGTTGAATCTCTTGAGCAGCGCGTTCTACCAATTCATCGGTGACAACTTTCATGACTAACGGTTGCAAGCTAAATGAGATTTCCCCTGTACCGATCCATTTTTCCAAAAGCGATCGCCTTTCTAATGCGACAATTGCCTCTAATACTGTAGCTGGATCGACGGATATTAATAGATGGGTTTGCAACCGTGAGAAAGAGACAGGTTCTTGCCAGATTGCTAACCAATAGAGAATATCTTGTTCTAAATCGCCAAGTTGCTCGAACTGTTGTTTGAGGATAACTCGTAAGCGATCGCCAATCACCAGGGTATTCTGAGTGAGAAATGCAGCGACATTCCCAGCAAACACCGACTGAATCAACGGCGTTACCAGTTTCAGTGCCAAAGGATTGCCGCGATAAAGTTGAATTAAGGCTGATAGTCCTAATTCTTTACCTGTAAATCCTTTCGATTGCAATAGTTGTAGCGCTTCGGTTTTTGGCAAACCTTTGAGGCTTAAACAGCGGACTGTTTTTGTATCGATTTCAATCGCCTTTGGTTGTTCGCGGCTAGCGATCAGAATACAACTTTGATGACTGCGGCTGATTTTTTGGATAAATTGATTGTAGTTGTTCAAGTCTGCATCTAACCCATCAAGTATTAATAGACAGCGACGTTGTTGCAGGTGGTGTATGAGTTGTGCTGTATCTTGTTGAATATCATGGACAACGTTGCGATCAAAGGTATTCAGCAAGCTATCCAGTAGAGAATTTAGAGATGGTGCAGAATGAAGAGATTTCCAAATCAAGCAATCAAATTGTGACTGAATCCGGTCTATTAAAGCAAGTGTCAGAGCAGTTTTCCCGATACCAGCAATCCCAACAATCATGACTAACTTACAGCCACTCTCAATCCATTGTTCTAGCTTGGTTAATTCCTGATTTCGCCCATAAAAACTTTCCACATCTGGGGCTTCATTCCAGTCAAGATAAGGTGTAGGGATATCTGCAATAATTTCCGAGTGTAGATCGGGAGAATCTGCGATCGCTTCCCAGTTAGTGATGCCAACAGCTTGACAGATAGCGATGAAAATTTCTCGCTGAATGCGATCGCCCTGCCAAAATCGCCGTAATGTAGCTCTAGAGGTGTGAGCATCTTGCCACCAACGCGCCGTGCTGGTTTTCGTCCATCCAAGACGCAGCCGTGCTTTGTCTACAATTGCCAGTCCTGCCGTTGATGCTTTGAGCGAGTTTGACATACATCTGTTATGTAAGCCGATTATTTCAATTTTGGCTTAGTGGAAAAGGTAATGGTAATTCTAGTACTCATGACTCTGAGATGAATATTCTTCTCTATTTTTACCTGCGATCGCTGCTGCTCTCAACGATAAATGCGATCGCGAATTGTCTCAAAACGAGAATCTCCCTGCCAAAATCGCTGTAAATGGATATTCTACCAAGTCACTGTTGCGTGATTTAGCTACTTGGCCTAATCATTTAAAGACTGAAGTAACTGACTAGGACGTGCAGCCTTCACAGCAAGATAAAGATCGGGATAATGGACAAATATATAGTGTTCATACTCGTACCAATGCATCTCACCCTTGTCTTGATTACAAACTTTGCAAATAACCCACAAATTCTTAAATTCCATTGATAACCAAGGATACTGCGATCGCGGTAACTTGTGATCTATCGTCTTACCACCTTTTTCAGAGTAGTGATGCTCACAAATTGGACAGTACCAATCTGAATTGTCTCTTACCCAGTCTTTGCTTTCTTGAGTGGTTCCACACTCATAATCACCATTAATATACCGCCAGTAGTCGAATTTTCTGTAATTTTCAAAATCTTGATGAGTTAATTTGTGATACCGCTGGTTACCAATCTTGTTGGCAAGCTCAAATAATTCTTTAAGTTCTTTATTTTCCAGATTCATGGTATATCACACTAAAGTTTTATAGTTTTATATATTTTTTGTTTCGATATCTCTTGGTGGAGCTTTTACTAAAATCAATGAATTCTACTTCTGTCTCAAGAAACTGTTTATCTATTTCTTCCGCAATCTCGTTAACTTCTATAGCTAATTTCTGATTAAATTCTTCTATTTCTTGAGTAGTAAGATATTTATTGCCAATACGATCAGCTTCTAAAAATAATTCTTCGAGCGTCAACTCTTCAATTTGATGTTTATTGATAAAATCTTCTATTTTAAGATAAAGATTAATGACATTGCTCCAACCAATGTTTTTATATAAATTTTCTTTTAACCAAGCTTGTTCTTTTTTATGAAGCTTAGCTCTATTTTTAGAGTTAGTAATTTGAATATCGCGATAAGTCATCCCCTTGAAATTTGTTTTGGGACTTTTTTTATTGTTCATAGTAACACTTCCTTAACCTAGTGTCGATTTAAACATATTAATTACTGCTTTGCGAATTTCACTGTCTTCATATTGAAGAAGTCTTTTAGTATCTATAGCTAGTTTGAGCTTAATTGCATCAACTAAATTTTTCAATGCTTTATTATCTTTTTTAAGTTGGTCGTTTAGTTGAATTACTTGATTATGTTGAAAATTGATAGTCTGGAGTTGACTGTCTAAAAACTTATTTTTGGCAGACAAGCTTTGAATTTCAGCTTCGTATTTTTCCTTTTCTTGTTGATGAGACTTATTTAATTGATCAATTTTGGCAGCATATTCCTGATTATTCCTTTCAATTTCTTTGTTTTTCTTGGTTACCATACCTTTCTGAGCAGCCTGAAGACGCTGGCGATTGATAAGTTCAGAACCAGCAAAAGACGAAATAGCTCTACGAATGGTAATTTCATCAGGATTGGTATTAAAGTTAATTAATTCCAGCGCCCGCTTAGCATCTGCTTGTGTCCATCCCTCACTTTCAAGTAGCTGAATAGCCTGTGATTTATTCACGGTTTCCTGAGATGATTTAGGTAATATATATTACAAATTACTAATATATTGTACCCGTGTGGTTAGTTAGACTAACAATTACAGTCTATCTACTAGGGAAAAGTGGAATCTCACACTGAAGCAATCACTGAGCATCTGGTGAGCACAAAGCTGAGCACTTCTACCAGATAAACACACTTACGCTAAAGGTAGAAAACGATAGCGTAAGGTTACTAATATGACTCAAACTCTAGAACGCCAACCTGGTGGCTTATACGTTCAAACTCCTAATCAACAGCAAATTGCTTTTCCTCTCAAGCACACGGAAGTACAAGCGAAGGTTACAGGTAATATCTCACGAGTAGAAGTGACTCAAAGTTTTGAAAATCCTTTCACTACTACACTAGAAGCCGTCTACATCTTCCCGTTACCGGATGAAGCGGCTGTTGATGATATGCTGATTCGCATTGGCGACAAGACTATCAAAGGTAGTATCAAAAAACGCCAGGAAGCACAGCAAATCTACGAACAAGCGAAGCAACAAGGACGCACAGCTGGGCTGCTGGAACAGGAACGGGACAATATTTTTACTCAATCCCTGGCTAATATCAAACCTGGTGAGCAAATTGATGTGATTATTCGCTACTCTGATAGTTTGAAATTTGAGGGTGGGAATTACGAGTTTGTCTTCCCGATGGTGGTTGGGCCGCGTTACATTCCAGGGACAACTATTGAAGAAAATACGGTAGGCGGTGGCTCGGCGTCTGCACCTATGATGTCTAATCAAGATACCGACTTAGTACCAGATGCTTCGCGCTTGAATGCACCCATATTGCCATCGGGTACTCGCTCTCGCCATGATATTAATGTGACGATAGAAATTGATGCGGGAGTTGAGATTCAAGATGTGAAGTCGCCTTCTCACCAAATCCAGATTAGCTATGAAGGACAGCGGGTACTGGTAAAACTTGGGGGTGGAGATACAATTCCCAACAAAGATTTGATTTTACGCTACCAAGTCGCAGGCAATTCCACTCAAACAACCATACTCAACCAAGCTGATGAAAGAGGTGGACACTTTGCGCTTTACTTAATTCCGGCTCTCCAGTACCGTCCAGAACAGGTACTTCCTAAAGATGTAGTGTTTCTCATCGACACATCCGGTTCTCAAAGTGGTGCGCCACTGATGCAATGTCAGGAATTGATGCGGCGTTTTATCAACGGACTCAATCCCAATGACACTTTTAGTATTATTGATTTCTCAGATACCACTCAGCAACTCTCGCCTGTTCCTCTCGCCAATACCCCGCAAAATCGCGCCCTGGCAATTCAGTATGTAAATCAGTTAAATGCTGGTGGCGGAACGGAGATGTTACGCGGTATTCGCGCTGTCTTGAACTTCCCGGTAACAGATCCTGGACGCTTGCGGAGTATTGTACTGCTCACCGATGGCTATATCGGTAACGAAAACCAAATTCTCTCAGAAGTGCAACGTCATCTCCAAGCAGGAACTCGCCTCTACAGCTTTGGTGCAGGTAGTTCAGTAAATCGCTTCTTACTCAACCGCATTGCAGAATTAGGGCGAGGTATTGCTCGCGTCATTCGCCACGATGAACCAGTTAATGAGGTGGTGGAAAAGTTCTTCCGCCAGATTAATAATCCGGTTCTCGCTAACATTAATTTGCAATGGGAAGGTGATGGTGCATCGCCAGAAATGTATCCTTCCACACCACCAGATTTATTTGCAGAACAGCCGTTAGTGCTATTTGGACGCAAGCCTGACAGCCGTGCTGGAAAACTGCACATCAGTGGAATTGCTGCGGGTGGTACACGCTATCAACAAACCTTCAACTTGAACTTTGAGAAAACGGGTAATCCTGCAATCGCACAACTTTGGGGACGTTCCCGCATCAAGGATTTGATGAATCAGATGGTGAGTGGTGAAACTAAAGTAGGCGTAGAAGCAGTGACAGATACAGCTCTTACCTATCAACTGTTATCGCAGTATACCGCCTTCGTTGCCGTCAGTGATGATGTCCGAGTCAATCCAACTGAGGCTTCTGTTTCTGTGCAAGTAGCTGTGGAAATGCCTGAAGGTATCAGCTATCAAGGAATATTTGGTAGTGTTGCGCCAACAATGATGAGTCCTCCGTCTAATGCACCTGAGTTTTTAACTCTCGCAAGAATGCAACCAGTTGCTCCACCAGCCGCAGCGCCTATGTCTCCCCCTCCTCCAACGGCAGCAATGCCACCTACAGCAATACCATCGTTTGAAGAGATAGATTCATTAACTGTAGAAAGAAAACGGGCTAAAAAGGAGGCTAATCGTCCATTCCCGGGTGGAGTACCAAATACTAATCAGTATGATGTAGGATCAGCAATTCCATCTGCTCCCAGAGATGCAGAATTAGAAGATTTAAAAGCCAAACTTTCAGAAGGAATTGCGCCTGTCTCTCGTCTCCAAATTGTGAGTGTATCAGGATTAGATCAACAGATGATTTCTCTTCTGACTCAACACTTGCAATCAATTCGGTTTATTACAAATTTCAATGGTGATTTAGTCTTTGATTTACAAGTCAACAAAGGACGGGTAAGACAGGTGGTGCTTGATGAGCAGTTGTCTTCTTTTAAGGAACAGACAATCATTGAGACAATCAGGCGATCGCTCTTAACTTGGCTACCACCGCAGACGCTTACAACTACGGTAATTCTGACAATTAGAATTCAACCGTAATAAACTAATAACTACCGGGGTCTACCCCGGTTTTTACTTTGAAATAATTATTTTTTCTCACGCAGAGGCGCAGAGACGCAGAGAGGAAGCAAGAGTATCGATTCATCTGTGTTTATCTGTGTCCATCTGTGGTTCCATATTCTTTCATCCAATATGTTTGCGGACAAATTGAATTACTTCTGTCAGTCCCTGTTGGGTTTTTAAGTTAGTAAAAATAAAGGGTTTATCGCCACGCATTTTTTTTGCATCGCGTTCCATCACATTTAAATCTGCGCCGACATAGGGCGCAAGGTCGATTTTATTTATAACTAATAAATCAGATTTAGTAATTCCTGGCCCACCTTTGCGGGGGATTTTATCACCAGCGGCTACATCAATTACATAAATTGTTAAATCTACTAATTCAGGACTGAATGTAGCTGCTAAATTATCGCCGCCACTTTCCAAAAACACTAAATCTAAGTTAGAAAATCGCAGTTCTAACTCTTCAATTGCAGCCAAATTCATCGATGCATCTTCCCGGATCGCAGTATGGGGACAACCACCAGTCTCTACACCCAAAATGCGATCGCTTGTCAAAGCCTGAGAACGCACTAAAAATTGTGCATCCTCCTGAGTATAAATATCATTCGTCACCACCGCAATCTGATACTGCTCGCGCAAAGCCTTACACAAAGCATCTACCAACGCAGTCTTCCCCGAACCTACCGGGCCAGCAACCCCTACTCGAAATGTGTTGTTTGTCATTGGTCATTTGTCATTTGTCATTGGTCATTGGTCATTTGTCATTTGTCTTTCTTCCTCTCCTCCTTGGCGTCCTTGGCGTCTTGGCGGTTTGTTAACTCCGAAACAACCTTGTATACTGCGTCTCATGCTGCATACTAGCTAAAGACAAACCCCAACTACAACAGCCGAGTTCATCATCCTCCAAAGCCAAAATTTCTACCGCCGCAACACTCAGTAATTCTTGTAAATCTAGCAATAACTGCTGTCCTGCTGTTTGTCCTAAAGGAATGAGTTTCACCCCAGCAGTAATTAAATTACTTGCCCAACTATGCAGATATCCTAATAAAGCAGCGTTCACATCTATTTGCCAATGAGCAGCAGCAATACCAAAAGCGATCGCATAATTGCAAGGATTACCAACAGCATTCAGCGTTGGCATGATTTCTGGATGTAGTTTACCAAGTAACTGAATAAGCGATCGCCCCATTTGCCAGCTAGAGGTGCGTAACTCTTCTGTTTCCCTAGCAGCAGATAACCATTTATTCCAATAAGCTAAAGTCTCTAAATCGCCAATTTTCGCAGATTTGTAAGCACGTAACATCACCGCCGCTTCGACTCGAATTGCGCCATAACGCAGTTGAGAATATAACCAATCTTTGAGGTTTTGCTGATTAGCGTTCGCACCTTGTTCAACTAGAGTTTCCAAACCTTCAGAATAACTATATGCTCCCACAGGTAAAGCTGGGCTAGTCAGCTGCAAAATCGATAAAAAAGAGTTATCAGTGAGCGTGATGTCCATAAGCTCCCTGTTCTGGTTGAAATGGTACGATTTCTTCTTTAATTTCTAGCCCCAGTTGTTCCAACATTGTGCGTAAAACTGAGTCTGTAGATAAGCGTAAATAGTTAATTGTAATTTCTACAGGTACATGACGATTGCCTAAATGATAAGCTGCCCTGAGTAATAACTGTGGTGTTTGGGCAAAGACGGTCAAAACTGGTTCTGGTTTGGCGCTAATCCTAATTAAATTAGTTTGGGTTTCATCCTCGAGAATATCACCATCTTGCAATACTGTTCCTCTAGGTAAACCCAAAAACACAACTTTGCCATCTTCTGTTTCCCAACGATGACGACTGCGGCTGCGTTCTTCCGCAGTCAGAGAGAGGGTAAAGCTAACTAAAGCATCAGGATCGGGCGGTTTACGTTGGGTAAACGTCAACATAATTAATAAAATTAAACTGGCAAATTTGTATCTGGGTGAATTGTAAACTCACATTCCGCTTTGTGAAATAGTAACTCGTCGGCGCACAGGTAACCGAGCATCAATGTTTATGTTGTAGTCTAAACAGTAAGTTCTCACATCGCCTGCGGCAACAATTGCCCAGCCTAGTCGCTCAATGGCGTACTCAGTCGAACATGACCCAACACCGTGTACAAGTCTGTGCCTTAAATCAAATGCTTTTATCAGTCCCTCCCAATAACTGATTACTGTATTCAAGCTTTTATGCGTTACTGGAGAGGCTTTATCTAATCCTCCTTGAACCACCTCTTTTTTCCACAGTTCTTTGTAACGTTTGAGTCCGTGACACTGTTCGAGAGCTTGTCGGATCTCATAATTTGATGAAGTTCCTAACGCAATTATTGCTCTCCTTACTGTCCATTCAAAGTGGATAATTGCTAACAATTCAGCTAAAGCAGGGTCTTCATTGGATAATTGCTTAATCCTCTGTTCGCGATTGCTGCTGGCATCTTTCACTAAAAACAAAATTTAACCCCTATAAGTATCAGAGTTTTTTTACAAACTTACTACTTAGTCATAACAATGTTTTTAGCAATTGACATCTTTTAAGAGCTTTTCGAGGTTGGCCCCGACAACCATTTCTCATGCAGCATTTATCAAGACAATACTAATTGTGTAAATACAGCAAATTACAACTTGGTGAGGTACGGATAATCGTAGGGGCACAACATGTTGTGCCCCTAACCGTGTACTTCATTTAACTGAAATACGCTATATGAATCAACAGTTCTAGGAAATCTCCAGGTTGAACCACTTATTCAGCTTTGTTTGTCTACTGGAACCAAGATGTAGGCTGTCTGGTCATCAGCTACGTTGGCCTTTTGACTACTAGGCTGCTCATGCTCAACTACACTACTAGCTAGGTCTACTGTATTTTGGACAGTATCACTAACACTGACAGCTGTACCCTTAACAGTAGATACTGTATCTTGAACAGTGTTATTAACTTTGACTGATGCCACCTTGACGGCGCTTACTGTATCTTGGACAGTATCGTTAACACCCTGAGCTGAAGTTTTGACAGCATCCCCTACATCTTTTGCAGTGTCGTTAACACCCTCAGCTACAGTCTTGATTGCCTCTCCTACACCTCTTACAGTTTGGTTCACACCGTTAGCTGCACCTTTTACCCCATTTCCTAAACCTTGGATAGTTTGGTTAATTCTTTGGGCTGTGCCTTTAATACTTAAAGCAACGGCTACTGCGCCCAATGTAGCACCAACGATCGCTCCCATTGCTACTTTAGCTAGATCATTCGTGCCCCTATCACCTGTATAAGTCTCAGATTCTTCTGTTACCAGATCAATGTCGCCTTGGGACTGATCTAAAAGCTGCTGGTTTCCATTCATAGTAATTTTCTCCTTTGTCACAAAATCACTTAAGGCTGATCTATCTTTAGTATTTCTAAGTCCTGAGAACTCAGGAATACTTGTGCTCTCAGGACTTATTGCTCAGCAAGATTTGCTGAAGTTCGCACTAATGAAGTCTTGGTTTGGAATATCAGCTATCTGCTTCTAACATTCAGTCAAGCCGAGCAATTTCTTCTTCCAGCGAATTCTCTTCTAAAGAAGTTAGGTTATCCACATCTTCTGTGGTAACTGAAGTAATAATCAGTCCCTCTGTCTGCTCTGGAGATGAAATGTAGAACATCGACTCACGGTCTTGTTGACCTATGCCCATTTGATCATTCCTGTTCTGCTGGCTACCTGTCATCTGGCCTTGAGATTGATAGCCCTGATTCCCAGATGGTTGGAAATCGTTAACTCTATCCTTGGCTGATTCTGCTGTACCTTGCACAGCTTGGTTAACACTCTGAGCTGTATTCTGTACTGCGTCCAGCGTACCTACTGTAGTTTGCCTAGCTACATCAGTGACGTTCTGTGCTGCATCTTTTGCGATGTTGGCTCCAGCTTGTACAACTTGACTAACACCCTGAGCTGTATTCTGTACTGCGTCCAATGCACCTGCTGCGGTTTGCTTGACTCCCTCAGCAACACCCTCTGCGGTATCCAAAGTACCACCAACAATAGCTTGGCTAGCACCTTCAGCAACACTCTTTGCTGCTTCGCCTAAACCTTTGGCTGTTTGACCAAGACCCTCACCAATAGTCTTTGATGCTTCTGCTATACCTTTAACAGCAATGTTCAAGCCCAGACCGATTCTTCTACCAGCCAAAGCTCCTACAGTAGCACCAATGAGTCCTCCTATTAGTGCTCTAGTTAAGGTAGGATTTATACCTCTATTTTCTGAACGAGTATCAGGTTGAGGCGTACTTCTAGAGGCATTTACATCTCTAGCTACTCCAGCACCTTGGTTTAGGTTAGTTGAACCTGAATAAGATTGACCCGTTGTCGTACCACTATATCCAGTTCCAGATACTCCAGTACCTTGGTTTACGTTACTTGAACCTGGATAAGATTGACCCGTTGTCGTGCCACTATATCCAGTTCCAGATACTCCAGCACCTTGGTTTATGTTGGTTGAACCTGGATAAGATTGTCCCGTTGTTGTGCGGTCAATATATTCGTTTCCAAATACTCCAGCATCTTGGGTTGCATTACTTGAACCTGGGTAAGATTGTCCCGTTGTTGTGCGGTCAATATTTCCACTTTGGTTGTTCAAAGCCTGGCTGCTTTCTACCATATCATTGGTCTCCATAAATTAAAAAGGATTAACAAACATTAGATGAATGTTAATTATTGCCAGCTATTAACCTAACAATTACAAACAAAAACTTAATTACTCTAAAGAAACACATAATTAAGTGAGTTTTTGTCTAAAGGAGTAGTTTTTAAATCTAAGTTGCTAGTAAAAGAACAAAGAAACAACAGCTATCATAAAATTCCTTGCTGAGACTGGCTCACAGAAAAAAATGGTTAACAAAATTATTACTATTTACTGTAGCGTTTACGACATTCAATTAATTAATTGACATAAGAAAATAGGCGTATAACGTCGCCTATTGCAATAATCTTGAGAAACGCTGCATAATAGCTAAATTTTTTCGCGTAAATCAGTAAAAAACTTGTAAATACATGGCAGAGCATGGTTAAAATACTTAGATATTACCTAAGTTTTGCTTCAATATCGTTCACATGCGATCGCAAAATCTGCCATTAGATAGAAATAGCGCTAACACAAGTTACCCTTGGGTAAAATAATCTGCTCCTCTTTATTAAATATGTTAAGCGAACTCATCTATATATAGTTTATTAAGTGTGTCTAGCGAGCGCAAAATCATATAAATGATGTGCCATTTGCAATTTAGAACAAGGGGCAATTTCTACCTGATTTCCTTGTTTATCTAAAAATATCGCCTGATTATTATCGCTGCCAAAACCAGTATCGGTTCTGTCGATGGGATTAGCAACAATCACATCTAATTTCTTAGTTTTTAATTTTTCTAAAGCAGGCGCGACAATATCGCCAGTTTGGGCAGCAAATCCAATTAATTTTTGATGAGGCTGCTTTAGTTTTGCTAATTCACTAACAATATCTGGTACAGGTTCTAGAGGTAAAGATTGGGGAAGCGATCGCTTGGGTAATTTTTCTGTACTATAATCTCTGGGTTTGACATCTGCTACCGCTGCGGACATGACTATGACATCTGCACTGGCTAAATACTCCCGCATGACTTGCTGCATTTCCTCCGCATTAGTCACGGGAATTGCTTGCACTCCCAAAGGGACATCCCAATTGGCTGGGCCATGTACTAAGGTAACGTTTGCGCCTCGATGGAGTGCTGCTTGTGCTAAAGCCAAGCCCATTTTACCTGTGGAAGGATTGCCGATAAACCTTACTGGGTCAAGATACTCTCGCGTTCCCCCAGCACTAATTAATACTCGTTTACCTACTAAATCTCGTTTCCCACTCGTATGCAATAGAGATTGAATATAAGTCAAAATCTCTGGCGGTTCTGCCATCCTACCAGCACCGATGCGATCGCAAGCTAATAATCCCGATGCTGTACCCATCCCATGATATCGATTATCTGTCAATAATTGCCGCCAATTGCGCTGTACAGCCTGCTGTTCCCACATATCTGTGTTCATCGCTGGTGCTAACAGCACAGGACAAGTAGAAGCCAGTACAGTATTTGTCAGTAAATTATCAGCCATCCCATAAGTTAACTTGGCTAATGTATTGGCGGTTAAAGGTGCAATTACCAACAAATCTGCCCATTCACCCAATTCAATGTGTAATGGACGAGAGTGAATTGGTTGCCAAAACATATCATCCGTATAGGCGGGATGACGGGAAAGGGTGGCTAGAGTTAGGGGTGTAATAAATGCTTGCGCTGAATTGGTGAGAATTACGCGCACTTCTATCCCAATTTTAAACAGCGTCGAAACAAGCTCACAGACTTTATAGGCGGCGATACCGCCGCCTACACCGATTAAAACCCTGTGCAATTTTGGATTAATGGCTGATGGCATAGAAAAATTAGATCAAGTAGGTAATACATTACCCCGATCATCTCTGATTCTAGCCAGTCAACCTTAATCGCAAATCTACAATTTAAGCCTCATCGTAGGGTTCTAAGTCTAAGAGGTGGATATAGGGTTCAACTAACTCCGGACGCTGAAATGCGATCGCTCGCAGTAGATGCCAATCATTCAAACCCTCAAAAGCATTGCTATAATTATCCATCTCTAGACGTGTAGCTAACTCTTCAACTTCTGCCATAGTCATGGCATCAATTTCTTTCCTAGAAATGCCTAGAGTTTTCATAATGCTTGCCCCTCCCTTTTGCAGCATTGGCACCCAGCATGGGTCGGGTTGTGCTTTTCACGGCCACCCAATATATCTTACTCATTAGATGGCGTGGATTTTGTAAAAATTTTCCGGAATTCTACGATATTTTGTAAAAAAATTGCAACCGAGACTACTCAATTGCATTCACCACAAAATTCCGTAGCAGGTCTAACATTTGCAATCCGATTTCATGACCCATATCAAATTCTTCGTACTGCACTGCAACCCCCAACGCTTCAAGGGTTTGTCGTGCCTTCACAGCAGCTATTAATGGTACAACTTCATCCTGTCTACCATGAGTAATTAATGTTGGTGGAAAAATATTTTTAGTGACCTTTCCGGCCTCAGGATGTAAATAACCACTCATGGCAACTAAACCTGCTAGAGGCAAGTTTAATCCAACATCCAAAGTCATTGCTGCCCCTTGAGAAAATCCACTCAAAACTGTCCGCGATAAAGGTACACCAGTCACACTTTCCAAAGATAGCAACCAATCTGTGAGTATTTGCCGACTTTCTGTTAACCCCTGATACATATTTTCTGACCTCAGGTCATACCATGCCCTACCTACGGGAGCATAGGGATAAGGAAAAGGACCATTAGGAAATACAAACTGATAATCTGGCAAGTTAAAAAAAGGCAATAAAGCTGCCACATCATCGGCGCTGGCACCCCAACCGTGTAAAGTAACGATTAAGCCTGATGGTGCTTGCTCTGATTCTGGGGGAACGGAAATAAATTCTAAAGTTTGAGTCATTAGTTGGTGGTCTTTAGTCAGGGATCAGTATTAAAGTACAACCGACCACCGACAAAGGACAATCCTCTTGCCAAGTATAGGAAATTCTTTCTTTCTGTTCCCAGGCTTGCCGATATGAAAAATTTCATCTTTTGCAATTCTTCTTGGTGTTCTTCATGGCTAGTAAAATAATCTTCTGCCTTCATTGTTTATACCAAAGGAAACTGGGGAATTATGGCGCGTCTGGCTCTGCTGAGTGTATCCAACAAAACTGGTTTAATTGACCTAGCTCGTAGCTTAGTTGAAGAATTTAACTTTGATTTAATTAGCAGTGGAGGCACAGCTAAAGCAATCAAAGATGCGGGAATACCAGTTACAAAAGTCTCTGAGTATACAGGTTCGCCGGAAATTTTAGGCGGTCGAGTTAAAACCTTGCATCCCCGGATTCATGGCGGTATTTTGGCAAGAAGAGATTTTCCTCAAGATGTGACAGATTTAGAAAATAATCAAATTCGTCCGATTGATTTGGTGGTCGTCAATCTTTATCCTTTTGAGGAAACTATTGCTAAACCAGGCGTGACATTACCAGAAGCAATTGAACAAATTGATATTGGTGGGCCAGCTATGTTAAGGGCTGCATCCAAGAACTTTGCCCATCTGACAGTGTTATGCGATCCCGCCCAATATGATGAATATTTACATGAATTACGTCAACATGATGGCGCAGCTTCCCTAGAATTTCGGCAAAATTGTGCCTTAAAAGGCTTTTTACATACTGCTAGCTACGACCAGGCGATCGCATCTTACCTCGCAGCAGCACAGCATGGTGACTCCTCTTTACCTCAGCAATACAGTCTTTCTGGTCAACAACTGCAATCTCTGCGTTATGGCGAAAATCCCCACCAAAGCGCTGCTTGGTATGAAACAGGTACTACCCCAACTGGCTGGGCGGCTGCAACAAAATTACAAGGAAAAGAACTCAGTTACAACAACTTAGTTGATTTAGAAGCAGCACGCCGAATCATTACGGAATTTACAGATGCTCCCGCCGCCGCAATTCTCAAACACACTAATCCCTGCGGTGTGGCTTTAGGAGATAGCCTCAAAGAAGCTTACGAAAAAGCTTTTAATGCTGATGCTGTTTCTGCCTTTGGGGGAATTGTTGCTCTTAACCATCCAATTGATGAAGCTACAGCCAGTGAATTAACCAAAACGTTTTTAGAATGTGTGGTAGCACCGGGTTGTGAAGGAGATGCGCAAGCAATTTTGGCTGCTAAATCTAAAGTCCGGGTTTTGATTCTACCAGATTTGAGTAGTGGTCCTAAAGAAACAGTCAAAGCGATCGCAGGTGGTTTTCTCGTGCAAGCTGCTGATGATGCGATTTCTGACGCTAGCCAATGGCAAGTTGTCACCGAACGTCAACCTACCGAGAGTGAATTAGCCGAATTGCTATTTGCCTGGAAAGTTTGCAAACACGTAAAATCGAATGCAATTGTCGTCAGTCGCGATCGCGCTACTCTAGGAGTAGGTGCTGGACAAATGAACCGCGTCGGCTCAGTTAAAATTGCCCTCGAACAAGCTGGAGACAAAGCTAAAGGTGCATTTCTAGCTAGCGATGGCTTCTTTCCTTTCGATGACTCAGTTAGAACAGCAGCATCTGCGGGAATTACTGCCATCGTTCAACCAGGAGGAAGCTTGCGGGATCAAGATTCCATCAAAGCTGCCAATGAACTAGGTTTAGTGATGGTGTTAACAGGGGTGCGACACTTTTTACACTAATTTTGTGCCCGTGTTTAGTACAGTTGATAAACTGTCACCTAATTTACTTGTAATTTTCGGGAACAACTGATATTTTATAGTTGTGTGTGAGGAGCAAGTTAAAGATAAAAAACGTCTGGGGTGGAAACACGGCAACACTCCCAGGCGTTTTTTAATTGGTATACAGAGATTTTATTCTTTTTCATCTCATACCAATTTAAAAAAAAATGCGACTGAAATTCCTGTTTCCCTATCTGATGATTTCATCTTAAATGCTCTATCTGTCGCAAACATTTTTGAATTTGGTGTTATTTTCCGAAATTAGCAACTCAAGCGTGGTAGTAACTACCAGAGCGCCAATTTATAACTAACTTCTATAACTAACCTTACAGGGAATATAGCCCCAGCAAGAACCCGGTCGTTGTGACCGGGTTTTTGCTAAGAGTATTTGTCGTCAGCATCGCATCCATCGACAACAAAAAACCCCGGCGAAACTAACCGAGGCTATCCAGAGAAGAACAAATGACGAACAGAGATACCGATAGCGAAATCAAAAAATCTTAGCTAACGCTCAATGCAACTAAAACTAAAGTAGCGACCATTAAACTAGCAAAAACACCTTGTACAAGGTATTTACGTTGTTGCCAAATTGCAGGGTATTCAGCGTAATGCATCTGGGGTTCAGTTGCGTAGTTGTTGAGAACGCCGTCTTCATTAATAGTGGTATACATAGTTGTTTTCCTTTATTTGTTACTTTATGTAAATAAATTTAACAATATTGTTACAAACAGTCAATATGGCTTGACAAATAATTTTAGATGATATTTATAAGGCTTGCTTATGAAGTGCATAGACACTGACTCCGGCAAAGAAGCAACTTGTATGTCTATAGAACTCTAGAACAGTAATGAGAAAGCCAATCTTTTCACCCTTGACTATGGTTATGCTAACTACGCTGACACTCACCAGTTGCAGCACCATAACTACTCACCAATACGAAGCAACAGCGCTTACCACTTATACATGGCAGGTTAAATATGCTAACAACCTAAGCAATGAACCATCACCGCAATTTGAAACCTTTGCTACCACTTCCTTGCTCAACCGCAATGGCTTAAAACCAGAAGGAGCAGTTACTGGGCCTGATGACCAAGGTCTATGGTGGCCTGCGCTACCACCACGTCCTTCAGTAGATGAATTGGAACAACGTAAAAAAGCCCAGCAAGAAATAAGTAAGCCAGAATTATTGAAAACTGTAGAGTACAAAATCACCTATGGAGTAGATTCCCAACAGAGGACATTACCCACTAACTACGATGTCTACCGACAGATAGTGAAAGCGTATCCATCGCGCACTCCCTTGCATCTGACTTTGGGAGTTGACGATAACTCAGTGGAGAAAGCTGAGCCTGTTGGCAATTAAACTTACTCAGGAATTAACGAATCCCATTCCGGGAAGGTGGTTGAGTGAGAACAGAAGTTGGTCGGGGAGGAACTTGATTTCGCAACAGAAGTAAAGGAATACTGAGAAATCCTAAAATCATGACTACTCCGGTAATTATCCAAACTGATAACCGATTGGGTTGATAGTCACCTCGTTCAATTTGCCAGAAAACCTGGTTATATCGCCACGCTGCTAAAGCAATTGTCATAATCCCAACAATTACTAAGACAACCCCCAAATCTTCAGAACTGAATAAAGAATTTGCAGGAGTGTCTCGTTGTGTTATGGCAGAATTAAGCTGACGCAAAAATAGACTAAATCTAGCCAGCGCAAAACCAAAGCCAATTAATGCAATGGAAGTCCGTAGCCAAGCTAAGAAAGTACGTTCGTTTGCTTGATGCTCACGTTGACGGTCTATTTTCGATATTTTATTCATCAGTTTCTTCGCATTTCACACTCCCCCGACTGAATATACATAAGCGGTACAGTAGAAAAATTCATCTCCTAAATGGTACAGAATATCATTAAGAATTCTGACGTTACCAGAAAAACTGTCTGCTGGCAGAGACTTTGAGCAAGGGCAATAGTTCATAATAGTAATCAGCTATCAAATAGGTAGGGTGCTGCTATGTTTCGTGTAACTCAAATTATTCGGAACTTGTACCTTCGCATTGAAGGTTTTGTCTCTGTTGTTTTGAGAAATATTGCTAATTTTTTCAAAAATTTCTTTGGTTTTTTTGCCAACCTCTTTGGCTTGACAGAATCTGGTTATTTTTTAGATTCCGATCAGGCACAAACTCTAAAGCGATCTGAAACTCAAGAGAAAATAGAATCCAAGCAGGATATTACTACTGAAAATACCGCTACTAATCGCCGCCGTTCTAATGCCAAAATGGACTACTATATCAAGATGGCTCGTGATATTAAAAAGAGCTAGGGGCACTTAACGCCGAGTGCTCTAGGTAATAATGGACATATGGAATTAACAATTTGGTTAGGGCGATTTCTTCTAAAATAGGGTGCAGACGATCATTTTAAAATCTGGCTCACAGTTGCTTGGCTCTTTAGCTGATCAATCACAGCAAAACGAATATCCCGTTTTTCGGCAATCAGCTTAATACCAGATTGTTGAAGATTTAAGAAATCTAATCCTTTTTCTTTACCACTGATTAAAAAGTCATTAATTGCAACTTTGTAAGTCCTTTTGGGGTCAAGAGGTTGGCCTTGAATTAACCAATTTCCTGAACTTCGTGCTTGGCTAATTTTGGCTGTTTGCAAATAGCCACCAGTACCTTTATTGGCTTGACCTTGATCCAATACCCTTTTTAACAGCGCACCATTCATCTCTAGCGCTACAACTTTGCCGCCGAAAGGCAGTATCCGAATTATATCGTACTGGGTAATCGGTCCTGGTGGAATAACATCATCAATCCGAATTGAACCACCATTAAATACGGCTAAATCTGCATCTGGTACTTCCTTCAACATCGCCGCCGCAATTAACTCTGTCAGCTGCGTAGATTTATTGCGGACGCTAGATTCTAAACCATCTAAAGCAAAGGATAATTTCGCAATTACCCGTTCTGGTTCAAAACCATTGGCGCGAAACGCCTGATAACCTCGTTCTACCCATTCTTTGACTACGCTTAAAGTTTTGGGTTCGTCGGGAATTTTATCGGTAATTGCTACTAGTCGGGAGTTAATCTGGAGGCTTCTTTTGATAGTATCGTAGTTCAATTGGTGAACGTAGACTGTACGCGCATTAGCATCTGCTTTAAAAATCGGTGTAAAATCCCGACCCCGCCATTGCTGGATATTTTCATGCTCGTGACCACCGAGAATAATATCAATTTCTGGTACAGTTTCCGCTAGGATGCGATCGCCTTCAATTGGTAGATGGGTGATGGCAACTACAATATCAACTTTACCCTTCAGTGCCTTCACTTGCTGTTTGGCTGTTTCAATTGGATCGGTATAACTAACGTAATTAGGCTGATTACTATTAAGAGTGAGGCCAATTAACCCTACCCTAACCACAGCACCGCGATCGCCTTTGACATTAAATATTATTGATCGAGGTACACCTTTGAAAGGTTGCCCTTTGCTATCTAAGACATTACCCGACACCCAGCGAAAACGAGATTCTTGCAAACGTTGATAGAAAAGGTTTTCCGGTAGGTCAAATTCATGATTGCCAAAAGTTGCGTAGTCAAAGCCTACAGCATTCATCACAGCTACCATTTGCTGACCAGCTAGCGGTGTACCGTTAATTTTGGCAGTTCCCAAAGCCGATGGACTAAAAGCATCTCCTGCTAACACTGTGTATGTACGGGGGTTAGCCTTATAAAGTTGTTGCCTTAAAGTAGCGACCCGCGCCAAACCGCCGCGAGTTCCACCCTCAACTGGTGTAATTTCGTAAATATCATTGAGTTGCAGCAGGTTAATATTAACTATTTCTGCCATTACAGGCGTAGCTAAAGCTACTGTCGCTAATACCTGTAAAACTAAGCCGCAACCCTTCCAGATAAGTTTCATTTTTAGCTTGCAAACCCTTACACTCTACGGAATTGATTTTAAGGGTTTTTATCGTTCTGGAAAAAGCGATTGCCTCTTTTATTGAGATTTTGCAATCAGTCCATTGCCAATAGCAGGTTGTCCCTGAGTACCGTAGCGATTGACTGCGGAAATAGCTATACTATCAATTTGTGATTGAGAATCATGGCTATCAAATAAGTAGGAAGTTTGCCAGCCAGGGAGGATTTTTGTACTCCATTGATTGCCAGTTCTAGTCTGCATTACCCACAACCAGACATTCTTTTGTCCTGTAGATTGCCAAGTAAGTTTGCTGATTTTACCTGTAGTTGCATCTCGATCAATTTTCAGGGCAGGTTGAGTAGGTACTGACTTATTTAACCAGGGAGAAGCGGGAACCAGTGCAGGAGTAGAGTAAGCTTGCTTTTCTAGCAAATCGGAAATGCGATCGCGATTTTGCATTAAAGGCTTCATACTGTAGTGAATGTTACCCGTTGCTCCTGCAAAACCTCGCGTTGTCTTAATCTGATAGAGAATTTCATTTGCGGGCCAAGCAGCTGAACTACGGTCACCTATACGACTCGTAAAATTACCCGGCCAGATATGTCTTCCTAGTTGGTTTTGTTTGAGCCACCAATTCAGCAAAACAGGATAACTTTGTTGAGTTTTCTCAATTTTCCAATACAACTGGGGTGCAAAGTAGTCTAACCACCCGTTAACTAACCATTGGCGGGAATCAGCATATATCTGCTTGTACGCATCGAAAGTCCCACCACCATCAACACTTTTTGTCTGAGCAGGATAGCCTGGTCGCCAGATACCGAAGGGACTAATACCTAACTTGACCCAAGGTTTATCCTTTTTTATCGCTTGATAGAGACGCTGTACTAATGTATTAATGTTTTCCCGCCTCCAATCATCGCGGTTGAGTGTCCCGCCAGATTTGAGGTATCTCTGCCAACTTGGTGTGTCGGGAAAATCCATAACACGCCTGTTAGCATCTCGTTCTGGATATGGATAAAAATAATCGTCAAGATGAACTGCATCTATGTCGTAGCGCTTGACGACATCCATAATGACTGTGAGGGTGTAATCCTGAACTTCCGGTTCACCAGGATCTAGCCAGAGATATTTGCCATATTGCTTCACCCATTGAGGATGAAGCTTGCTGACGTGGTTCGCAGAAATAGGCGATTTGGATTGGGGATGATGGGCGCGGTAGGGGTTGAACCAAGCGTGCAATTCTATGCCGCGCTTGTGCGCTTCTTCAACTGCAAAAGCTAAGGGGTCATAATCAGGTAAGGGTGCTTTCCCCATCTCTCCCGTCAAAAAATCCGACCAAGGTTCATAGGGAGAAGCGTACAGTGCGTCAGCAGCAGGGCGTACCTGTAAGATGACTGCATTCAGCTTTAAAGCAACAGCGCGATCGAGCATTGCAATCAGTTCTGCTTGCTGCTGTGATGTTGTTAATCCCGGACGGGAAGGCCAATCAATATTGGCTACAGAAGCAATCCATACACCACGGAACTCGCGTGTTGGCGAAGGAGGGAGAGACTGAGATCGCGGCTGCGGAACTTCTGTAGACTTAACAGAGGGGCTAACTAGAAGTAATAATCCACTAAGGCAAATTGCTTTTAAGTAGCTAGACATCAGATAAAGTAAAGTTTTAAGAAAAATCAATAGCAGTCCGAACTAGTACAGCAAGGCGGAAATAAAGCTACCATACCCTTCTCCTTTGGAGACGCTAACGCGAACGGGAAGCCGCTTTGCGTCTACAAGATACACAAAAAGCATAGGTTATCAGTTTTTTGACTTTTGATTTCGGACTTGCGCGTAGCAGTACTAGGCATATAAACCATTGGAGAAGCAATTGACCCTACCTCAACGTCTTAGATCTCTGGATGTGTTTCGTGGTTTTGCGATCGCCTCAATGATTCTAGTCAATAATCCCGGCAGTTGGGATGAGATTTATCCGCCGCTAGATCATGCCGAGTGGAACGGTTGCACACCCACAGATTTAATATTTCCTTGCTTTCTGTTCATTGTCGGCGTGGCGATGCCTTTTTCCCTGTCCAAATATACAAAAGAAAACCGTCCTACTCAGGCTGTTTATTGGCGAATTGTACGTAGAGCTTTAATTTTATTTGGACTAGGGTTATTTTTAGCGTTATTTTCCTTAACTCTGGATTTCTGGCTAAATGGTGCCCCTGCTGACTCGTTCGCCAAGATTCGGATTATGGGTGTATTGCAACGGATCAGTCTAGCTTATCTAATAAGTGCGATCGCTATACTCAACCTGGAGCGCCGTTCTTTATGGATACTAGCGGCAATCTTGCTGATTGGGTACTGGGCCGCAATGCAACTGATTCCCGTTCCGGGTTATGGTGCTGGTAATTTGACACCAGAAGGCAATTTGGTAGGGTACATCGATCGCTTAATTTTAAGACAGCAACACTTGTTAGCAGGAAAACCCTTCGATCCAGAGGGTTTACTGAGTACCTTACCTGCTGTGGTTAGCGTTCTCGCTGGTTACTTTACTGGGGAATGGCTGCGGCGGCAACCTCACCAAAGTCGCACCAGTATTAATTTAGCTATTTTTGGTATTAGTTGTATTTTAGTCGGGCATTTGTGGGGCTTTTTATTTCCTATCAATAAACAATTGTGGACAAGTTCTTATGTAATTTTCACCGCTGGTTTTGCGCTGTTATTTCTGGCTGCTTGTTATGAATTAATAGAAGTACGTGGTTTAAAGTTGTTAGGCTTTCCTTTTGAAGTAATGGGATTAAATGCTATCTTCGCTTTTGTAGCATCTGGTTTTGTCGCCAGAATATTAATTAAAACTCACATTGGTAATGGTAGTGATGCCCCAACTACATACACTTGGATTTATGAGCATTTATTTAAACCTTGGGCAGGTTCACTGAATGGTTCTCTGTTATTTGCTATCACAACCGTAGGTTTTTGGTGGTTGATTCTTTATTTTATGTATCGCCGTAGTTGGTATTTCAAAATTTAATCCCCCAATATAAGAACCCATTGGCGATGCCTGCGGCAACCTTACGGAACGCTTGCAGGTATATTAACGTTTGCTTACCTCAATAATTTTTTTTACAAGTAAGAAATCCGGTTTTTAGTGATTCCTCCTTGAGGCATAACTTATATCAGATTTTTTTAAGTCGTGGATAAAGGGATTGATATCGCATCCAAGCCTCTTCTAGGGACCGATCAACTGATTGGGGAGTTGCAGCAAGGGTTGGGGTGGCTGCCAGTTTGAGCGTGTCATTAGCATCTGCGTATACGCCAATTCCGATACCCGCCAGTAGAGCAGCACCACGCGCGGAAGCAGCAGTAATGTTAGTTGCATACAGGGGTATTCTCAATACATCAGTTAGTAATTGTTTCCAAGGCATTTCTACGGTTCCACCACCGGCTAAACGCAGTTCTGTGGCTGTAAAACCTGTTGCCTCAAGCGCTTCAAAACCTTGTCGCAAAGCAAAAGCAACTCCTTCTAAAGCCGCCCGCATCAGGTGCGCCTGTGTGTGATGAAGTCCAAGCCCTACCCATGCCCCACGAACATAAGGGTCAAGGTGTGGAGTCCGTTCACCCGTAAGGTATGGCAAAAATGTTAACCCTTCACATCCTGGGGGAACAGAAAACGCTTTAGTATAGACTTGCTCCCAGCTCAAGCCGAGGATACCTCGCACCCACTCCAGCGCTAACCCGGCATTTTGCATTGCTGCCAGAGTGTACCATTGGTTAGGTACGGCGGCTCGATATAGGTGTGTACGACCATGAGGATCGAGAATTGGTTGGGAGCGAGGTGTAATGATTTGAGCGCCTGTGCCAATGGTTAGTTGAACCAAACCAGGCTCTAGTAGACCGTTACCCAGTGCGGCTGCGGCTGTATCCGCAGCACCAGCGATAACGGGTAAGCCAACTCTTAAGCCAAGATGCTCTGAAGCAATAGCTGTCAAGTAACCTGCGATCGCACTAGAGGGGATAATTTTTGGTAACCAATCACAACGTAGATTCAGCGCTCTTATTGCATCCATTGCCCAGTTGTCCGACACAATATCGTAAAGCAAAGTACCACTAGCATCAGATGGTTCGGTTGCAACTTCTCCAGTCATCTGTAACCGTAGCCAATCTTTTGGCTGAAGCGCCCAACGCGCTTGGGTATAGACAGTAGCCTCGTGTTCTCGTAGCCACAGCAAGGTTGGACCCGCCATCCCAGCCGTAATCGGGTTGCCCAATCGCTCTAGAATCGTGGCATCAAGCGAATGATAAGTGTTTTGCGTGGCACTAGAGCGAGTATCTGCCCAGAGGATAGCAGGACGCAAGGGCTGACCAGACTCCGAAGCTAGGACAACACCATGCATCTGTCCTGAAAGTGCGATCGCCTTTACCCGATCGGCGTGATTTCCCACTGCCTTTCTAACAGCGGCGCCAACAGCTAACCACCAATCCCCTGGCTCCGACTCAGCCCATCCAGGGTGGGGTGCATGAACAGGATATGAGCTTGACGCTTCACCTATTGCTGTTCCGTCTGTAGCTAGCAGCAATGCCTTAGCAGAGCCTGTTCCTAAATCTATGCCAAGCAGCATTAGGCTAGTCCTCAAATAGTTACAGCTTAAGAATAAAAATTTAAAGAACTCTTATTTCTCAGATTCTACATATTCAGATCCCCCTAAATCCCCGAATTCTGGCGGACTTTGAAATCCGGTTCCCCCTAATTTTGGGCTATGCATTACGGAAAGGTAGATTAATTATCTTCTGCAAGAGTCGCTTTGGGCGATAGTTTGTCATCGCTTCCCACCTGTTTAACCTCAGTCGTACCTTTTGGTTCATTTACCGGACGTTCGTTATTCCGTCGTGCGGCGCGATTGCTCAAATAAGTTAACCAGGAGGGCGACCAAGCTGAGTGGCTGTCCTTGCCAAATGCCCGCTGTTTGCCAATTCCACCCGGTTCTGGTAACAGGCGATTTACCAAACTGAATAAATTGGTACTCAGTCCGGGGAACAGGGCATAGAATTTGACCGAGAACCAGGTTGGCAACGGCACAATGACTTCCGTAGCACCTCGACGTAATCCGGCGATCGTAGCACGGGCAACCTTTTCGGCGCTGGCAGAAATCAACGGTAGTGAATCACCAATGCTAAACCAGGCATACTCCTTGCGGTGCTGACCTTTCATTACGGCATGATCCACAACGCCAGTACGAATGAAACCAGGGCATACGGTTGTAACAGGAATTCCATCTTTTGCTAACTCGGTTCGCATTCCTTCCGATAACCCAACCAGGGCGAATTTGCTGGCGCAATACCCGACCATGTGCGGCGATGCTAGTTTTCCCCCAATCGAGGAGATATTTACAATTCGTCCACTCTTTTGCTGCCGCATCTCTGGCAAAACGGCATACATTGTGTAGAGTGGTGCCCAGAAATGCAGTTTCATCATATCGTCGTAGTCCTGCATAGTTAGGGTTTCTACTGGGCCGACAATGTCTGTTCCTGCATTGTTGATGAGAATGTCGATCGCCCCATAGCGGTCTTTTACCTGTTGTACCATTTGCTCAACCTGAGCTTGATCTGTCACGTCACAGGTTAACGCGAAAACTTCTTTGCCTCGTTGATCCAGTTCAGTTCGTGCCCGTTCCAGTTCTGCTTCATCCCGCGCACAGATTGCTATACGTGCACCTGCATCAATCAACTGGCGCGCCATCACCAGTCCCAATCCACGTGAGCCACCTGTAATCAGAATGGTTTTACCTTGCAGTTGGTAAATCCGTTCGCGCCACCAGCGATCGAGCAATATGAAAATGGGTAGTGATGCGATCGCAAAGGCGATGAGCCTAAAAAGGCTGTCATAGTTGATATGCATTAATCAAAAATTCCTGCGATAGATTTGTGAACAACTCAGGCACCAACGGTGACGCGATCGCTGATTTCCATTTCCAGAACTTCTTCAATGCGTTGAATGCTTACCGGAGATAGTTGCTTACCCGATGCACTAACGTTTTCTTGTACCTGTGTTGGTTTGCTTGCGCCGATGATCACGCTGCTAATTTCGGGATTGCGTAAGCACCAGGCAAGCGCCAGTTGGCTCAGGCTCAACCCTTCCTGCTCGGCAATGGGCAACAGTCGCTGCACCTTGAGCAACTTTTGCTGATCCAGTTCCCCATTGTTCAAAAACATATTTTGTTTGGGGTCACTTGCCCGTGACCCCTCCGGTAATGCTTGATTGGGTTTGTATTTACCAGTCAGCAAGCCTTGCGCTAAGGGAGAGTAGTTGATTATGCCAATTCCTTCTCGACGGCACAAAGGTAATATTTCTTCTTCAATCGAGCGATCGAACATGTTGTAACGAGGCTGATCGGATGCGATCGGTGCGAAATTTGCCAACCGGGTCAAGTCAGTTGCATGAGCGAGTTGTCCGGCACTCCATGCAGAAACCCCGTAATAAAGGATTTTTCCCTGTTTCACCAGATGATCAAATGCCGTCAGGGTTTCAGCCAGCGGTACGGTTGGGTCATAACGATGTGCCTGGTAGAGGTCAATGTAATCCAGCCCCAATCGCTTCAAGCTGGCATCACATTGCTCTAAAATATGTTTGCGTGATAGCCCGCGATCGTTTGGCCCATTGCCCATTGGGAAATAAACTTTGGTTGCCAGAACATATGATTCACGCGGGTACTGCCTTAGCACCTTACCCACAATTTTTTCGGCTTCTCCCCCAGCATAAACATTTGCTGTGTCAAAGAAATTAATTCCCAAATCATACGCTTGCTCAATACATTGACGGGCAGTATCTTCTGCCGTTGCACCACCATAGGTGAGCCATGACCCTAAACAAATTTCCGAAACCCGAATGCCGTGTTTACCTAACTGCCGATATTCCATAAGTTATCTCCTTTTCGCCAAACCTCCGTTGACTTCCCTGTGCTGTCAAAACCAATGCTAAAATTTCGCACTTCAAACAGGATGCGATCGAGTGATGGCGATCGCATCGAGATTAATTCTTTAAGCCCACTTTAGAAAACGCTGATGGCTAGGTTCTCTTTCATCAGGAAGAGACACCAGTTCATCAATAGGTGAACTTATGATAAAAACTCTTGTAGCCAAACTAACAAGTATAATTCTTTACTGTATGTAGAAATTATTAACCTGGCAGATTTTCGTATGCGATGCAAGGAGAATGTAAGTAGAGAGACGCAAAAAACCGAAGTATGTAACTAAAAGTAAAGTTGGCTAAAAAACGTCAGTTCAGGTTAAGGAGGTTTATTAAACGTTAAATGCCTGAAACAGCGCAAGCAGGTTGACAGATCCTAGAATCAAGCAACGGAGTAATGAGGGTTTCAGATTATCCCGAACTCAGGTTATTTATTTGGAAGTCCCTTAGCCACCATCCCCCGATAAATTTAGCTCCCCATAAACATTGATATCAAATGTAAATTGAATATGGATATATTTGTTGGGATACCCTGTAGGCAAAGGTGCAAAGGGCGCAGCTCGCTGTATAGCGTTGAGTGCGGCTTGATCGGTGACGCTAAATCCAGAAGTTTGTGCAAGCTGGATATTGCTCAGTTGACCTGAACGGTTAATACTAAAGTTAAGCACCGTTCGCCGGTCAGAATCGCTCAATCCTGGTAGCCACTGCTGCTTCACGCGTTGCTTTAGTTGCTTTAAGTAAGAGGTGATATCTATATCTTGACTTGTGGCATCAATACCAGAAGGAGCTTGGTTGTTGCGGTTGGAATTAGGTAAGGCTGCCAGATTATCACCGCTAAAATTTCGACTAGATACACTTACAGTACCACCCAGCAAGCTTGCTGCACCTGTGTAATGAGAAGGCCGAGCTTGAGATGGTGTTGGCCGACTTAATCTAGTTCCCGCCTGTCCTAAGTTATTAGGATTGGATACTGGTGATCTAATAGCTCTTGAAAGCGCTGTTTTTCTCGGTAGATCTGGCGGTGTTGTGATTGGCGCTACTGCAATTTTTTTTGGTTTGGGTGCTGTTGGTATAATTGCACTTCTGAGCGCTGTTGGCTCAACTTTGGGCACTGGTGGTGTGGTTGGCGTTACTGCAATTTTTTTTGGCTGGGGTGCTGGTGGTATGGTTGCAGATGCGAACTCTGTTTTTCGCGGTTTGGGTTGTTGAGGAGATAGATTTGGTGATTCCGCTTTCTGCTGCCTTGGTTCTGGCTGGAATACCTTGAGGGGAGATAAGGCTGTTAAGTCCTTTGGACTCTGAACAGAGGTTTTATGTGCATCTATTGGCGGCTTGACAGCAGAGACAGGCCTTTTTGGTAAAGCTTTACCACCCGCAATTGAATCTTTAGTAGCGCGGAATGGAGTTTTTTGGGGTATCTGTGTTTCATTGGGAGAAACTTCAACTACCTCAATTGGAATTTCTTGTTTAGGCTCAGGCATAAAAGCTCTGAGCCAATATTTGCTTACCATCAGTAAAGTAGAGTGTAGCAAGATGGAAGTAACTAGACAAAGAAGCATCTGTGCTGGGCGCACGCTCCGATAGCGTTGAAATTCATGAGAAAAAGCCATGTTATTGTGCTTTCACGTGATAGATAACAGCCTCAGTAGTCTATTTCCATTCTTACAAGCTTCACCGATACTCTTAGCACAGGCCAAATAAAGTTCTACTTAGTTTTGGTTTTAGTAGTTACACACCTTGGTAAGGTGCTAGGGCTAAAGTTTTCGTTTCTCCAGCAAGAAGAAAGCGATCGCAGATGTTAAACAGTTCTACCTCAGTCTGCGTCTGTCGCATCAGCCGTAGGAAATGCCCTTGGGCATCAACACTTAAGGCAATGTAGTTGAGGAACATTTTGAGGTAGCCTACGCGCGCTCGCTCTGGTATATTTGGTGCTTTAGGGGTCTGCCATAAACGCTCAATATAGTTGCGTACCTCTACTAAAGGAACGGGCGTGATCGGCTCTCCTCGCAAAGCTTGCCGAATTTGATTAAAAAGCCAAGGATTCCCAATTGCCCAGCGTCCCACCATCACACCTGCCGCGCCCGTTTGGGAAAGCACTTCTTGGGCTTTGGTCGCTGAGTAGATATTACCATTGGCAAGCACTGGACAATGAACCCGTTTGACCGCTTCAGCAATCAAATCATATTTCACTGGCCCGTGGTACATGTCTTTGACTGTGCGACCATGCAAACTCAGCAAATCAATACTGTGGCGATTGATTATATCGAGAATTGAGTAAAAAGTATCTGTATTTTCAAAGCCTACACGCATCTTAACGGTCAAAGGGCGATCGTTGACTGCCTGCCGCAGTTCTCCCAAAATCCGATCCACTTTTTCTGGTGAGAGCAGTAATCCACCCCCAACTTTTTTGCGATAGATTCTGGGTGCTGGACAGCCCATATTCAAGTCAACTCCAGCGATATTATAGGTGCAGAGTTCCTGTGCTGTTCTTACCAAGTCAGGAATGCTTTCGCCGATCATTTGCGCAAAAACGGGGCGACCTGTGTCGTTTTCGGTGATTGCTGCCAGAATGTCACGATTGAGCCGTGAGGTCTCATTCACGCGGAAATACTCAGTGAAGAAGTAGTCAGGGCTGCCGTAGTGGGCAATGACCTTCATAAACCAGAGGTTTGTTACATCCTGCATAGGCGCAAGAGCAGTGAGGGGTAAGTCTCGTTGCAGCGATTGGGGGAGCGATACCTGGGACGACATAGAGATGAAGAGCGTTCGACAAAGCATCACTCTATCAAAAAATCGTTGCTGTCTAAAATTGGAAAAAGTTTAGCTTTCAAATCAATACCTTTGTAGCGCTTGGCATCCCGCCTCATGCTTCAACAAATCAAAGGCGGCAACTCATACCAATTTTATGTAAGGTTGCGCTATATTCGCCCTCAGGCTGGAAGCCTGGAGCTACAAAAACAAAGCCCACCTACGTGGGCTAATTAGGTGCATCTTCATACAGAAACGGTATCAGGTAAGTCCCAGCCTTCATTAAAGATGAGTGTGGTTTCAATGCCACCATTGCTGATAAATAAGTCACTTGATAATTGTGGCAAATGATTTCTGTATTGTGCCATTGTTTTTCTCCTGAAAGTTCATCTAAGTAGAGAGACGCAAAAAAACCGAAGTATGTAACTAAAAGTAAAGTTGGCTAAAAACCTCTTCCCCTTCGGGTGACGCTCGTACCTCGCTAACGCTGCGTAACGTCACTTGACGACAGTTGCACGCCAGTTGCTTCAACGCGACGGCACTTCCTACAAGTCGGCAAAGCCGCCCAACGGAGTGCCTTGGGAACCCGCGCAACGCACTGGCTCCTCAAGTCGGGAAACCCGCCCACGGCACTGTCTCCTTTATGCCGGGGAACCCGTCCACCGCAGTGACTCACCTTCTGCCATCTGCCATCTGCCATCTGCCTTGTCATAACGACAATTTTTAACGCTGACCTACTTAGTTCTATTTGATTTGTGAACTTGCTTGTAGAAGAAGTCAACAGAGAAACAAGGGAGATATGGGAAGTCAATTAATAGCGCGTTCTTTTCAAGAATTAACCCGGATTTCTATATCAACAGTAAAATCATAAAAATGTAAAATTTAATGTAGTTTGTTGAAACTCAATGGATTTACTGTTATTTTTCTTCACAATTTAAAATAAAATTATTCTTATATTTAGGTTTCTATAATATTAATTATATAAAGTTTAGCGCTATAAAAATTCAACCGCCCTCAAACAATCGAGGGCGGCTTTGTACTCTATATGAATTAGTTAATTTACAACTATGAAGAATGCTAATTCTGAAGAACAAGCATACTTAATGTTCGCTTTATCTGAGCAGCCTTGTTACTCTAACATCGTACTCAGTGCCTTGTGGATGCTCGCTTCTAGCCTTTTGAAACGCCATGCCATCAGCTGTTTCTTTTGAAGGAGCGTCGATTTCGTACCTTGTTGTTCCGCGTTGAAAGCTATTGTTCGGCAGGTCAATAAATTCCTTAATATCAACCAATACTTCGTATGTATGAACCATTTTGGAACCTCCAAATGTGCAGTCTGCACGCGAATGGGGAACACCATAAGTATATGAGCATACAGATGTGTCAGTTCTCAAACTAATACAATTCTTTATTTAATATGCAGATACTGCTAATTATTTTGTTAAGAAAATTAGAGCCAGCCTCGCTACAGATAACCCACTATAGGACTCATATTTGATTTTTGAATAAAACTCAGTACAGTTTTATTCCTTCTTCCCTGTTCAGTAATCAAATCGGATTGCTATATATATAAGGTTTGTTGAAGCTTGGGTATTGAATGCGATCGCAAAATTGGATGATGCTACAACTCTATACTTTCGTTGTCCGATTTTGGCAATGAATTGACATTAACAGCTATTTCTCGACAAGCACCTTATTATAACTATTAGATATTTAAGAACTCCGAATCCAGATCGTCAAATTCAATGCAACGCATTTCTGTTGTTGGAACAAGTGGTTCAGGTAAGACGACTTTGGCGCAGCAAATTTCTCGGCGTCTCAACATTCCCCATGTGGAACTAGACTATCTGCACTGGGAACCCAACTGGGTAGAAGTGCCAAATGAAGTCATGCGATCGCGAGTTTCTCAAGCACTGTCAGGTAATAGCTGGGTTGTAGATGGTAATTACAGCATAGTACGCGACATTGTTTGGGCAAGAGCTGACACCGTGATTTGGTTAGATTATTCTTGGCCAGTGGTAATGAGTCGAATATTATGGCGGACACTTTCGCGAGTAGTCACACAACAGGAAGTCTGCAATGGTAACCGCGAAACATGGCAAACCACCTTTAGCCGTGATTCAGTGATTTTGTGGGCGCTGAATACTTATCATAAAAAGCGCAGAGAATATCCGCAGCTATTTACCAAACCTGAGTATGCACATCTGAGAATTGTACATTTGCGATCGCCATCAGAATGTAAAAAATTATACTGAGCCTTCAGTTGCGATCGCTCTTAGAATTCGGGCTGTTGAAGCTAAAGTTTAAATAGCATCTAAAATAAGCATGAGCGCCTATAGATTAGCAAAAAGGTAGATTATGTCTATATTTATTGAAATTTTTGGAAATATACAAGTTTACCAGTTGTGAAGCTAAATTCTGAATCAGAAACTTAATTTACGAGTCAGAAACTTAATTTGCGAGTCAGAAACTTAATTTACGAATCAGAAACTTGATTTACGAATCAGAAACTTAATTTACGAGTCAGAAACTTAATTTGCGAGTCAGAAACTTAATTTGCGAATCAGAAACTTGATTTACGAGTCAGAAACTTGATTTTTGAGTTGAAAATAGCCTAAATGCGATCGCATTCCTCTTTTAGGGTGCGTTGTCATAATAGTGCAATCTTATATAGATGTTGTACAGTTACAGATTGGCGAAATCTGCACTTAAAAAACTCGATTAAGAAATTAGAACTAGATTTCTGGAACTGCAAACACTGTTGCTGTATGATTACTGGTTTGCAAATCAGTTCTTTAGGAAAAATAGGTATGCCTAAAATCCGGCGAATGTCCCTGGCAATTGCGATTGCTATTGGTATTCTGGTTACATTTCTAACTATTAGCAGTTTCCGAGGTATGCCTGCACAATCTCAGGAGATTAAGACGCCTCAAGTTGCTGCGAGTGTTGACCTTGGGCGTTCTTTTAATCAACTGGGCATCAAAGGTTCTATTATAATTTACGACCGAAACAACAAAAAGTTTTACGAACACAACGCTTCTCGCAACTCACAAGCCTTCTTTCCCGCTTCGACTTTCAAAATTTTCAACTCTCTGGTAGCCTTAGAGACTGGGGTGATACCAAATGACGTGGCTGTTTTGACTTGGGACGGTATTCAGCGCCAAGTCGCTGTATGGAACCAAGACACCAACATCCGCCAAGCTTTCAAAAATTCAACAGTCTGGTTCTATCAAGTACTAGCTAGAAAAATTGGTCATGAACGGATGGAGAAATTTATTAAACAAGTCGGCTATGGAAACCGTCAAATTGGTACACCTGAGCAAATTGACCAATTTTGGTTACAAGGACCACTGCAAATTACACCCAGAGAACAGATTGAGTTTCTCCAACGCCTCTATCGCAAAGATTTACCCTTCGCCCAACGTACTTTAGATTTAGTTCAAGACATTATGATATACGAGCGTACCCCAGATTATGTACTGCGAGGAAAGACAGGCTGGGCAACAAGTCTCACCCCTAACATTGGCTGGTTTGTGGGATATCTAGAACAAAAAAATAATGTATATTTCTTTGCGACAAATATCGATATACGCAAAGATGATGACACTGCTGCTCGAGTTGAGATTACTCGCCGCAGTCTCAAAGCTTTAGGATTGCTATGAGGCGTTGCGGCTGTGAAGGAAGACGTGCTTGGGGAAGATGAGAGTGTGAATTGTATCAGGATTTTAGCGATCGCATTGCTGTTTGAGGATGAGCTGTCGCAATAGCGCGATCGCACCTGTGTATCTGTGTATACTCGTTTAAGAATTTTACATCTGCAATCACTATCAGATGCACAAAATTGGGAGGAGGCGCTACTTAAACTATTTTGTACTACTATTATTTATTACGCTGAAATAAATCTATTAAATTACCAATTAAAGGTAACTGCTTAAGAACCATTCTTACTAAATCGACAAAAGATTTCTCAGAAAGGCGATCATCCTGACGAAGTTGCAAAACTCCAATTAAGGTCATAATAATCACAGTACCAATAATAGTTAATGCCAAAGAATAAATTGGTAATAACCCTGCAAAAATACCTATTGTATTAAATACAATTGAGAATAAAAATACATAAAACATTCCATTTCTAAAAGCGAACGGAAGTGTAACTTGTGCTTCTGGTTTAGAATTATCTTCATTATGTGGCTGTTCTGTCATAACATTTTTTCCTTGTTGCAGTTTCAACACGTCAATTCTTTCAGTATTAATATAAATGTCGCCACCTGGTTTATTAGGTTCTGTTTGAGTTAACTGGCTTCTGTCCATGACATCATCAATTAATCCCAAGACATTTACCTTTTCATAGCTAATATCACATTCAACATTATATTTTTGATTAACAATCCTATTTCTTAAGTTTTCAAATTTATAAAAGTGTGGAGCTTGCTGATTTTTACATACTGAGCAATTACATGGGATTAGCTTATTAAATTTTAAATGTTTGTAAGAAGCATGAATTTTATCGAGTTCGTGATTTACGCAAGTCAATAAATCTCTTTTGTGGCGACCTGTAACTCGAATTTTAATTTCTCTGTTATCGTAATATTCAATGACTTCTGCTTTTGTATTTTCTAAATTGAGAATAACACCACTTTTCCACACATATTTTTGTTCATCAATCAATCCATGCATGGCAACAATCAATTGGGTAATCAGTCCTTTAGGCATGAAATCATAAATGTAGCGTAGGATAAGGTTATTTTTTTGATTCCAAGGATATTCGGGCTGTTTTTCAGTTAACAATTGCGGCGCAATGTAAGTTTTAGGATTGTTAGTAATTTGGTAACACAACTTGAAGTTAATCATCAGTTGCAGAAGTTCACCTTGCTTTGTGGCATATTGTTCTTCATGCCAGATATTTTGTAAGTCTTTCCAGGTGAACTTGCCCAAATTGCGAATTACCTGTTTGTCGTCCAGAACTTTATAAACTGCATTAGTGCCCCACTTAGGTTTAAGGATGACGATATTATTTAAAATTGGGTCATCTTGAAAGTGTAAGCACACTCCTAAATCGTGCAGATAGTTACTTAATTGCAACTTGTCTTTATGTAGTGTAAAGCCGTGTTTTTGGCAAATTTGTAAATATTCATCTAATCTAATGTAGTTGCGTGGGTCATTCTCTAATGCTTCCCGAACTCTCACCCAGGTTGTGGGCAATGCTGTACCAATATGAGGTAGAGAGGTAATATAATGCTTGATTTCTCGCAAGGCTTCTGCTAAACCCCTGTTGGTAGCAAAGTTAGTTGCTAAGGTCTCTTTCAGGTTGCTAAATCGCCCCCGCAATTGTGGTTCATTGATTTCACGAATACGGTCTTGCTTCTCATTTTTGATAATTAAAGCTGGGCTGTTATCACTCAACAATTCCACCACATTCAGCCAGTAGTAAAAATTAGTATCTTCTTTGCGATTATCAGCTACCAAAGCATAGAGGGAACGTTTGGTGAGAAAGAACTCATGGGTAGCATGGTAAATTTCTTGCCCGCCAAAGTCCCAGATATTCACTCGAAATTCTCGTCCATTATCCCAAGGGAAACGCCACTGGATAACCTCAATTCCTTTTGTAGAATCTTCTTCTTGAAGTTGATAATTTGGGTTTTCAATCTTTTTAGCTAGTGTGGTCTTGCCTGCGCCTGCTTCGCCGACAATCAGCAATTTTGCCTCATATAGATAATCTGTTCCTTGTGCTTCCAGTTGTCGGAAATAATTTCTAATCGCTTCAATACCTTTTGCAACAACTTCTGGCGGTGGCTTTTGGATTACATTGTTGTTTAAATCTAGCGAAGTTAAGTGTTGCAGATGGGAGATAGCTTTTGGTATCGTCGTGATTTGGTTGTTGCTTAAATATAGCCTTTTTAAACGTTGCAAGCGGGAGATAGCTTCTGGTATCGTCGTAATTTTGTTACCACTTAAGAACAGCACAGTTAAGTGTTGCAAGCGGGTAATAGCTTCTGGTATCGTCGTGATTTCGTTGCGGCTTAAAGATAGTTCAGTTAAGTGTTGTAAGTGGGTAATAGCTTCTGGTATCGTTGTAGTTTGGTTGTCGCTTAAATCCAACGAAGTTAAGTGTTGCAAGCGGGTAATTGTTTCCGGTATCATCGTGATTTTGTTGCCGCTTAAATCCAGGTAAGTTAACTTTTGTAAGCGCGTGATGACTTCTGGTATGCTCGAAATCTGGTTACAGCTTAAAGATAGCCCAGTTAAGTGTTGTAGGCGAGTGATGGCTTCCGGTATCGTCGTGATTTGGTTTCCGCTTAAATCTAGGTAAGTTAACTTTTGCAGGTGGGTAATAGCTTCTGGTATTGTCGTGATTTGGTTGTATCTTAAATTCAAGACCTCCAACCATTTCAGTTCAAAAACCATAGTCGGAATCTCTGTTAATGTGTCCTGATTGTCAGTCCGCAAATCACTGCTTAAATCTAATTGTTTAAGCTGTTTCTCTTTTGCTTCTTGAATTTTTTGTCGGACACGCTGAGGCGTAGTTGTCATACTAGTGTCTTGAAATCAAATAAAATCCTGCTTTATGCCCCTAGTGGACTGAAATATTTGGGAGCATCTCACTAAGACTAGTGTTTTGATATCCAACTACATCAGTGCTATCAATTTTTACGGATTATGAGGAAAATATATCATTATCACTCAGGTATTGCTGAATTTCGGCATGAAAAGTAGGGGCACGGCATCGATCAAATGTCTGTCTTCCCGAAAGTCTGTGGAAGCCGTGCCCCTACAATTTGGGTATTTTTTAATTGAAAACTCTCTTACGCACCATCCGAGATTTTCGGTGCGTTAGCTTTAGTTAAAGGCTGAAGACCTTACTAAGGTTAATTAAACCTTAGCCGCAGCAGGTGTTGGTAAATTCACTTTCAACCGCTTAAACATCGCTTCCCGTGCTTGCATTGCCAAAGTATCATCCAAGGGTTCCAGAGTAATCGGCTGTTGATACTTCAGCCGCAACGCTGTTTGAATTAACCAGTCAGCAACAAAGGGATTTTTTGGTAACAGTGGGCCGTGGGAATAAGTAGCGATCGCATTCTGATAAAATGCTCCCTCACTCCCATCTTCACCATTATTGCCTAAGCCGTAAACTACTTTTCCCAGAGCTTCCACTTTCCCTAACTTGGTGCGTCCGCCGTGATTTTCAAAGCCAACTAAATACGGTGTACTACCCGTCATCGCTTTTAAATCCTGCGCTAGGCGAGATGCTGTAACTTCAATTACTAAGTTACCTATACAGCGTTTGGTATTTTCACCAGGATGGACGGAGACTAAATCTAGTATTCCCAAGCCTTGAATGCGTTGTCCTAGTCCGGGTTCGTAGTAATGTCCTAGTAACTGGGGTGAACCACAGGTAAATACTCCTGGTGTGCCATTTTCAATTTTTTCACGCATGGCATCGGCTTTTGCACCTTGCAAATCGCGCATGACGATTTCTTGCTGGCGGTCTTGTGCGCCACCACCGACGATCAAATCTACAGATTTAATATCTTCTGCTGTAGCATTTTGATCTAGAGGTACAACTTTAACAGTGTATCCCCGCCATTGAGCGCGGCGTTCTATAGTAATTACATTACCGCGATCGCCATAGGTACTCATCAGTGTTGGATATAACCAACCAATTGTAATTTCAAATTTTTGAGAACTCATATAACCTAATTTTGATAATAAGGCAGAAGGCAGAAGGCAGGAGGTGAAGCAGTCGCAGTCTTGGCGCTTTGCGTCGATTGCGAACTGCTGAACCCGAAGGGCAGAAGGAAGGAAACAGTTTTTATCCTTGGTTATGTCTGTTGCATAACTGGATTACTCATATCTTTTTCTGTTTATGGTGGGATAATCCGGTGCATATCCAGATTTTGGGTAAGCATATCGTACATTTGACTTAGTTTCTATAGGACTCCTATTTGATTTTTCAACAAATTCTGCACACTTCAATTTTCCCTTTTCCCTGTTCCCTAACTCTACGAGTGATTTTTCCGAATCAAACCGGATTGCTATATGTTTATTCGTATTTTATGTAACAGTTTTGCAGTAACATTTTGCCGATAATCCCAAAAGAGTTACCAGGGAATTTCAAAAATTCAGTTTCACTTTTCCTGTTGAGCCGTAAGATTACAGATTGGCATAGGTTTGTTTCACAACCTGAAAAATTGCTTTATGGATTGTAAAACTGCTACATTAGTCTACCAAACTGAGAATCATCTCGAAAAAATTCGTGAGATTTTCCCCGAAGCATGGAAGTTCTTAGAAGAGCAATCTTTTGCTTATATTCAAGGTAAAAAAGATAATTTTGACTCAGCTGTTAAAGATTTAGTTGGTGAAACCAATTTCAAATTTAGAATGGTTCACCGGGATGATAAAGACCAACTCACCAAAGACATTTCAGAATTATTAGGAGATATTACCTCCCGGTTACTTTTAGAAAAACATTTTTCTCAATTAGTTGGTCAAAAAGTTTTCTTTAGTACTATTTGTTGTAGTAGCCATCTAACAGCCGACCATGAGTTGACTTTAGAAGAAGTTCTGCCAATTCAACGTGCAGCAGTTAAGTTGCAATAAGCAGAGGGATGGGGACAAGGATACTATTGGCTAATGGTAGGTCTGACCCTTCAATTCATATAAAAAAGTTCTCTCGCATACCCGAAATAACGCCAACAGGCTGGAAGCCTGGGGCTACCGTTACAAAGCCTGCCTCCGCAGGCTGAATTTCTTTAGCCTGCGGAGGCAGGCTTTGTGCAATTAGCCACACCCTTCTAGGGTGACAGCGGGATTGTGCGATAACCAAAGGGTCTTACTCTTGATTCGCCAAAGAATCGGCCAAAGAAATAGGAAAGCAGAGGAGAAATAACTATTCCCTATTGCCTCCTGCCTTCTTAACGAATTTTCCTCCCAGTTAATACTTCGCGGACACTCAACATCGCTGTATATGTAGGTAAAATATGCAACGTTTCATTGTTGGGTGTCCGCGCTAATGCTGTGTTAATAGCATCACGTAAATCTTCTTCAACAATTAGATTAAAATTAGTGTGAGGATTGGGATCGCTGTAACGTAAACGTAAGGCCATATCATAAGCGCGATCGCCACTCACTACTAAAGTACCTCCACGCTGGACTAGTTTCTCTGTATCTACATCCCAAATCCAAGATACATCTTCGCCATCTTGAACTCGGTCATTTAATACTAGCAAAGTGGTTTTATCTGTACTTTGAGTGACTACGCGAATTGTTTCATTAGTCCCTACAGGATTTTTGGATAATAAAATCCGTACCTTTTTACCGTTAATCTCCAACTCTTCAGCACGACCGAAAGCTGCTTGGAAGTTGGGAATGGTATCGCGGATAGTAGCTGCATCAACTCCTAATTCTTGGGCAGCAGTGGCAGCAGCTAAAGTATTGTATTTGTTGTATAAGCCAACAAGAATTTGCGGCCATTCGCTGCTATTGAGGCTAGGTTGACTTCTACTAAAGCCGCAATTAGAACAGCTATATTCTCCCATGTGGGACAAGTACACACCTTCGTAGTCTAGAGCTTGTCCACATTTGGGGCAGTATATAGAATCGACAGCATGGGGAATGGCTTCTAAATAATGTTCTGGTTCAGTCAAACCGAAAAACGAAACTCGCTGTTGAGATAATTGTTGACCGAGATGGCAAATTGTTGGGTCATCAGCATTTGCCACTACGATGGTTTGGGGTGGTAAAGTAGCGATCGCACGTCCCCAGCGCTTACTAATAGTATCGACTTCCCCGTACCTATCGAGTTGATCGCGAAACAGATTTAAACACAGGATCAGCTTTGGTTGAATCGGTGCTAATACCCTAGGTAAAATATTCTCATCAACTTCTAAAATTGCGTAGTCAACATCTAAGCTGCCCGTTAAGCTAGCATTGTCCATCAACGCCGTCATCAAGCCATTTTCCAGATTTGCGCCTGTGGAGTTATGAGAAACGCGGTAGCCTTTGCGTTCTAATATCTCCCGTAACAGCAGCGATGTGGTAGTTTTACCATTAGTGCCAGCAATCAGAATTGCCCCTTGTTTCACCTGCTGACTCAATAATTGTAGTAGTCGGGGTTCGATGCGACGGGCAATAGAGCCTGGTAATACACTAGCAGCACCTAGACGGAGCGATCGCACCATAAACGTCACGCCTTTTGCCACTGACACCGCAAAACCAAGCCTGAATCTATCTATAAGTTGTATTTTGTTTCCCACAGTAGTTAGCTAATAGCCTTAAGTTTTAAATTAATTTTGTGAGTTTAGCGAATCCTTGCTTAAAAAGCCAGCCATAAAAAATTCAAAGTTAAAAAACTAGCTTTGGCAGGTATTGGCGAGAATTATAGTATTCTCTATTTCCTGTTCCCTGTTCCCTGTTCTCTCGTTGAGAGCAATCAATCTTGCACTATAACGCCACCTGCTTTCGAGAAAGCATCCCAGTAAGCGTTATCTTAAAAAATGGTGCATGGACGTAATCATATATCCAGCACTGTTTGCTGAATTCAGCACAAACTTACAAATAGTAGCTCTCAAGGTTTCTTTTGATGAATGGCATAAAGTTTCTTTTTTTACATAAAAAAACTAATTGGCAAAGATTAATTTTTAAAGCTTTGGTGCTGCTTGCCTGCTTGTTTATTGTAAATATACAATCTGCATTTGCTGGTATTAAGAATGACATTTATGATGGCAACATCTTCGTAGTTTATGCTGGGAATGGTTCACTAGTTCCTGCGAAACAGACACTAGCACAAGCCATAGCAGAGCATAAACCCGTATTTTTGGCTTTTTATGTCGATGACAGCAAAGATTGTAAGGAATATGCCATCACAATTTCACGAGTCCAAGAGTTCTACGGTAAGGCCGCAGAGATTATCCCTCTCAGTGTAGATACTATCCCATCTAAAAAGACCTATAGCCCTACTGAACCAGGATACTACTACTCAGGGGTTGTACCTCAAGTCGTAGTGTTCGATCAATCAGGCAAAGTAGTTTTAAATAAGCAGGGTCAAGTGCCTTTTGAGGAGATAGACGATCGCTTTCGTGAAGTGTTTAATTTACTACCTCGTACCGAGTCAGTACAGTTAAAGCGGCGTTCCTTCAATGAATTCAGTAGTGAGTTAAGTAAGTAAATTTGGGGGTAGACCGAATTGGTCTGCCCTAATTTTTCGTGCTATCTGATACTACATTTCCAATTTTGTCAATGGATAATCTTTAAATAATCTAATTTAACAACAGAGGAAGTTAATTCATCGTCTATAGTCCATAGTAAATGACCAATGACCAATGACCAATGACTAATTAGAGTGTGTTCTGATGTCAAAGGTTTATAATACCGAGGAACTCATCAAAATTTTGGCAGCCGAACGACAAGCGTGCCTGAAAGGGGAACGCCTAAAGTTAGAGGTAACAGTCTCTGGCAATCCTTTAATTGACCAGTTTATTAGAACTGATGGGCTGCAAAAGTTCACCGCCTATCAAGATTTTAAAGCTGCCATTCACGACTATCAAAGACAAAATCGAGTGTCAGGAATTATCTGGCATGAAGTGAATGTCAAAGGTAAAACTGTGCGTTATCCCAAAATAGATAGTGAGTTAATTGCTCTTAGCAATGACTTGGAAATATTACAATCTGCCAAAAATTCTATATTGGAATTTTGGTATGAAGTCACATCGGAAATGGATTTGTACTTGAGTTTTAATAACAGCAAACAATACCAGCAAATTCATACAAATGATGTTGAAAGAATTGCTCAAAGAACCGAATGGGCAAGTTTATGGAAATGGGAAAATTCCAACTTTTTAGAAATAATTTTGCAGTTAGGATGGGGTCAACCAGAAGAAGCCTATTATAAACGTGGCAGACCGCACTCTGGTAGTGAGTACATTCATGCGGTAAATCCTGGCAATCGTCCCATTGGTTGATTGAGAACTAGGATAATAAGGCTGAAATCTATCGTCAAAATGCCGGACAAAATTGCGACAAAAATGACGACAAAATTGTCTTTACTTAAATTAGGAATAAAGGCACTATATCTGTAACAGAAATTTCACCTGTACAGATAAGCATTAGCATGAAAGTACGCGCAGTTATCAAACTTCTAGAAGCAGATGGTTGGTATCTTGATAGAACTAAAGGTAGTCATAGGCAGTTCAAACATCCTGATAAACCCGGTGTGGTTACAGTTCCAGGTAAATTGTCTGATGACTTAGCTCCTGGTACTCTAAGTAGTATTTGGAGGCAAGCACAGTTGTAAGGAGAATATTGATGCGGTACGCAGTGGTGATTGAAAAGGCTGAAGGTAATTATTCTGCTTATGTCCCTGATTTACCTGGTTGCATAACTACGGGCGAAACCATAGAAGAAGTCAAGCAGATGATTGCAGAAGCTATTGAATTTCATATAGAAGGAATGCGAGAACAAGGTTTACCTATCCCCAAACCTATAAGCATCGCTCATGAGGTGGAAGTTTTAGAAGTAATAAATTAAAATTTGCACTCAGAAAACTATCACATTTAAAAACCTGACTTTAAATGAGTCAAATTGAAATTATTGCTGCTCTCTTTGGTCTAATTAGTGTTTGGTTAACTGTTAAAGAAAATATCTGGTGCTGGCCCACAGGCTTGGTGATGGTGTTTCTGTACATCTTCATCTTCTACGAAGCCCGTCTGTACTCAGATGCAATACTGCAAGTTATTTATGTCTTTCTGCAAATCTATGGTTGGTACGCTTGGTTGCACGGAGGTAAGGATAAGGGTGAACTTCATGTAACTCGCATTACCCGCTTGGGTGCAATAGTCTGGGGTGGGGTAGCAATTGCAGGTAGTTTCAGCCTTGGTTTTGTCATGCATCGCTACACTGATGCAGCGTTACCTTACTGGGATGCTGCTATTACTGTTATCAGCTTAGTTGCTCAATGGTTGATGGCGAAGAAGGTTTTGGAGTCTTGGCTACTTTGGATTACAGTAGATATACTGGCTGTTGGGGTTTATGCATTTAAAAAACTTTACCCTACTACTGGGCTGTATACGGTGTTTCTTGTGCTAGCAGTGCTGGGATATTTGACATGGAACAAGGCTTTGAAAAAGCGGCTACTGGTATGATTCTCGGCAAATTCATGCCGCCGCATCTTGGACACCAGTACCTTGTTGATTTTGCCCGTAACTATGTTAACCATCTCACAGTTCTAGTTTGTTCGATTAAATCAGAGTCAATTCCCGGACATCTCCGCTATGGTTGGATGCGAGAGATGTTTCCTGATGTGGATGTGGTGCATGTAACTGATGAAAATCCCCAAGAACCAAAGGAACATCCAGATTTTTGGCAGATTTGGCATGATACTATTCGCCGAGTGCTGCCAACTGGCCCTAACTGTGTGTTTGCATCGGAAGATTATGGTTGGAAGTTGGCGGAAATATTAGGTGCAAATTATATTCCAGTAGACCATGCTCGCAGTCTTGTACCAATTTCTGCAACCAAGGTGCGGCAAAATGCGATCGCTCACTGGCATTATATCCCGCCTTGTGTCCGTCCCTATTTCCTGCGTCGTGTTTGCATCTTTGGGCCGGAATCCACAGGTAAATCAACCTTGGCGCAAAATTTAGCAGCACATTACAACACAGTTTACGTCAGCGAATATGCCCGTGGTTTGCTAGATCCTAAAGACGGTAGATGTGATTTTGAAGACATAGAACTTATTGCCAGAGGACAAATCGCTTCCGAAGATGCATTAGCTAGGCAGGCAAACCGCGTCATGTTCTGCGATACTGACCTGATAACCACTACAATCTGGAGTGATGTGCTGTTTGGTAAATGCCCTCAATGGATTGATCAACAAGCAGAACAGCGACAGTATGATTTGTATTTAGTTCTAGATGTAGATGTGCCTTGGGTTGACGATAACCAACGCTACCTACCTCATCTGAGAAAAGAATTTCGCGATCGCTGTATTCAAGAATTGAAATCAAGAAACAGGCGCTATGTTCTAATTAGCGGTTCTTGGGAAGAACGCTTCCACAAGGCTTGTGCGGCAGTAAATGAAATCATACATTCTTGATAGCAACGACGGGAATTGCACCCGCATCTCCTGGCCTACTCCCAGGAATTTGCTATTTAAACTACGTTGCTGAGCAATACATATAGCAATCCTAAATGGTTTATGAGAAAACACCATATTCATGAAGTTTAGGGAAG
>NZ_MTAV01000109.1 GCF_002154695.1 Nostoc sp. T09 | reverse complement strand
AGAGAGAGTTTTTAAAGTGCGATCGCTCTCAAACCGTTCAATTAATTTTGCCTCAAATCGGTCAGCTTGGTCATCTAGATTTGTAGGGTTGAGCGTAGCCTGTTTGTAAATTAAATCTTTGTATTGCCAATTGGCTTTGAAATTTTCAAATACACGTCTGGCTGCAATGCTGCGGATGCCAAAGAATGTTAACAGAAATTTCGTTAAACAGGATTGGCGTGACCTATTGATGTCAGTAGGATTTGGATATGATATTGAATAGTATTTTGCTTGGTATGCTCAAGAAATGACAATAGAGCCAAAAATAAAAATTAATCAGAGTCAGACTTCTTAGCATTAGTAATGCTAAGAAATATAAAATTTAACATCTACCGCATTTCAGCTTTCTGTGATTTCCTTGACAAAACGCAAATCTACCAAGCTTGATAATGCTTAATGGTACGATAACAGAAGCATGAAAGCGTGAATACAAAACTCCTCATTTCTCCTCAGGAACTCACGTTGCTGTTAGCAGAAAATTCATCTCAACCCGTGATTATTGATACGCGAAGTCAAGAAGATTATGCTATTTCTCATATTCCTCAATCTATAAATATTAGAAATTTTTTCAGCTATCTTTTAGAAGATTCCTACCCAACAGGATTACAGAAATTGCAAGAGTATTTTATAGAAATTCTCAGCAGGGTAGGCATATCTGGTGCAGAATGGTTAATTGTTTATGAAGATACTTTCAATCAAGGTTATGGTCAGTCTTGTCGAGCAGCTTTCTTACTGAAGTATTTGGGTTGCGCTCAGGTATCTATCTTACACGGAGGATATAAAGCATGGCTCAGGGCGGGATTATCTACTACCGATGAAGTACCATTACGTGAAAGTAGCATATTTAGATTGCATCCCAACGCTAACATGATGGTGACTACTGCCGAGATGTTGCAAGCAATTGACAATCCAGCAATTATTAAATTAGATGTGCGCGACAAAGCCGAATGGCTTGGGTTGAGTTCTTCTCCCTACGCTCCTGATTTTTGTCCTCGCAAAGGTAGAATCCCTAACGCTGTGTGGCTAGAATGGCATCGTCTGATGACATCTTCTTCAGAAATATCCATGTTTCGCTCAAAAGCGGAAATCTTAGAAATTTGTGAATCTGTAGGTATTACTTCCGACTCTATTGTGTACATTTACTGTTTTAAAGGTTCTAGAGCGGCGAATACTCTGATTGCTCTGCAACTGGCAGGAATTTACGCCAGAAATTATTTTGGTTCTTGGAATGAATGGTCCCGCGACTTTTCATTACCGATTGATAGCAGAGTGTTCTAAAGCAGTCCACCCGATCAGTTGCTCATGGGAGTTCCCCGACTTGAAGCATGTGGCATCACGCAGAGGCACAGAGAATAAGATTTCAGAGATGGATTTTTTGAATTTCATACTTAATATTTAGTAACGGCGATTAAGTTGCAGCTTTTTGATATTTCATCAAGATATTCACCTGTAATTACAAATAAATTCGAGATATATCCCATGACTAAATATATTTTGGCATTCGACCAAGGCACCACCAGCTCGCGCGCTATTATATTTGACCACAATGGCGAGATCCTAACCGTTGCTCAGAAAGAATTTCAACAAATCTTTCCGCAGTCTGGTTGGGTGGAGCATGATGCTGATGAAATCTGGTCTTCTCAAATTGGTGTTGCTAATGAAGCTTTAGCTCGCATTGGTATCAAAGCTGGTGATATTGCTGCTATTGGCATTACTAATCAACGAGAAACTACAGTAGTTTGGGATCGCAAAACAGGCAAGCCGATTCATAATGCGATCGTTTGGCAAGACCGCCGCACAGCTGCTTACTGCGATGAACTTAAGGCTGCTGGACATGAGACAACATTCCAGACTAAAACAGGGCTGGTAATCGATGCTTACTTTAGCGGCACTAAACTTAAGTGGTTGCTTGATAATGTGCCTAATGCTCGTGAAAAAGCCGAGCGTGGAGAACTGGCATTTGGAACCGTCGATAGCTGGTTGATTTGGAAACTAACTCAAGGTGAACTCCACATCACAGATGTGACTAATGCTAGCAGGACGTTGTTGTTCAATATTCACACTCAGCAGTGGGACGATGAATTACTGTCCATTCTCGATATTCCCCGTTCTCTTCTTCCCCAAGTGCAGAGTTCGTCAGAAGTATATGGATATACATCTGAAGGTCTTTTCGGTAGCCGCATTCCCATCGCGGGAATTGCCGGAGACCAGCAAGCTGCAACCTTTGGGCAGGCATCTTTGCAATGTGGTATGGCAAAAAATACCTACGGTACAGGCTGCTTTATGCTGCTAAATACAGGTAATAAGCCGATGCAATCTAATCACAAGCTGCTGACCACGATCGCCTGGAGCATCAATGGACGCACCAATTATGCCCTAGAAGGCAGTGTCTTCATTGCCGGGGCAGTTGTGCAATGGCTACGCGATGGACTCGGCATTATTAAGCACAGCGCGGATGTTGAACCGTTAGCTTGCAGTGTTCCTGATAATGGTGGTGTGTATTTTGTACCTGCATTCGTCGGTTTAGGCGCACCTTATTGGGACAGCTATGCTCGTGGCACGATTGTGGGTTTAAGTCGCGGCTCAACCAGTGCCCATATCGCCCGTGCAGCGCTAGAAAGTATTGCCTATCAAACCGCTGACGTGATTGATGCGATGCGTCAAGATTCTCAGCTTTATCTTTCAGAACTGCGGGTAGATGGTGGTGCCTCCCGCAACGACCTATTAATGCAGTTTCAGGCTGATATTTTGGGTGTGCCTGTTGTCCGTCCCAAAATCACCGAAACTACTGCCTTGGGGGCTGCTTATCTGGCAGGTTTAGCTGTTGGCTACTGGGAAAGCGAAGCGGAAATTGTGCAGCAGTGGCAGGTTGAGAAACGATTTGAGCCAACAATTAGCGCCGATCATCGCGGAACACTACTAGACTGCTGGCGACAGGCGATCGCTCAGACACGGCATAGGTAGAGGAGCAGAGGGGCAGACGAGCAGGGGGAGATAACACTAGTAACTATTAACTCCTCACTCTAGCTCTTTCAAGATGACTTGTAAAATCTCTTTTTTTCTCTCTGTGCCCTCCGCGTCTCTGTGGTCAAATAAAATACTTTTTAACCACAGAGACACAGAGAACACAGAGTCAAGAGGTTAAAGAGAGTTTCCTGAGCAAAATTTTTACCCACCTTGAAAGGGCTACCTGGACTCCAATTCAATTGCATATCAAAATAATTTTAGGAGAATGATTGTGAATACACCGATAATTCGTCAGGATCTAATTGCTCGGATACGCCAATCCGATGAGTGGGATTTTATTGTCATTGGCGGGGGCGCAACGGGTTTGGGGACAACTGTGGAAGCAGCCACGCGGGGCTACCGAACACTACTTTTAGAAAAATATGACTTTGCCAAAGGAACCTCTAGCCGCTCAACTAAGCTGGTGCATGGGGGAGTACGGTATCTCGCACAAGGAAACATTCATCTAGTACGGGAAGCACTGCACGAAAGAGGGCTACTGCGCCGAAATGCCCCTCATTTGGTGCATGATTTGAAGTTTGTAGTGCCAGGGTATACTTGGTGGTCTCAGCTTTTCTACGGTGCGGGTTTACAAGTTTACGATTTGCTGTCGGGTAATTTAAGCCTTGGTCGCAGTCAATTTCTCAGCGAACAAGATACGCGATCGCGCATACCAACTCTGAAGACTGATGGACTTAGGGGAGGAGTTGTCTACCATGATGGGCAGTTTGATGATGCGCGCCTAGCGATTACTCTGCTGCAAACGTTGCTGGATTACAACGGTGTCGCTTTGAATTATTTACCAGTTATTGGTTTGCTCAAGCAAGGGGAACGAGTAACGGGGGTTCGTGCTCGTGATGCAGAAACGGGGGAAACTTTTGAGATCAAGGGAAAGATTGTGGTGAATGCCACAGGGGTGTTTGTGGATGATGTACGGCGTATGGATAACCCCAAGGCATCAGCTATGTTGTCTCCCAGCCAGGGGGCGCATATTGTTGTGGACAAGCGGTTTTTACCAAATGACAGCGCTATGATGATTCCCAAAACCGAGGATGGGCGAGTGCTGTTTGCAGTTCCTTGGCATAATAAAGTAGTGATTGGTACTACCGATACTCCTGTTGAACATACTGCCTATGAACCCCGTCCCCTTGAGGAGGAAATTGACTTTATTTTGCACACTGCGGCTCAATATCTCACACCTGCTCCCACTCGTGAGGATGTGTTGAGTGTGTTTGTAGGACAGCGCCCATTGGTAAAAGCAGAAGCAACGGAGTCAACCGCAGCCCTATCCCGCGAACATGTAATTAGCGTTTCCGCTTCTGGATTGTTAACTATTACTGGCGGCAAGTGGACAACTTATCGCAAGATGGGTGAGGATGTGGTAGACCGAGCTATCCAACTTGTAAATCTCTCTGCTCATCCCTCAATCAGTTCCAAGTTGCATTTACATGGCTGGACTCAACAGCCCACAGCAGCACCTCTCGATGTGTATGGCAGTGATGCAGCTAGTATCCAAGAGTTACCTGGTGCTAACACATTACTGCATCCTCGATTGCCTTATTTAGAGGCAGAGGTGCGCTGGGCTGCCCGCTACGAATTGGCCCGCACAGTAGAGGATGTCCTAGCACGGCGGACGCGATCGCTTTTACTCGATGCGATCGCCAGTATGGAAGCAGCTCCTCGTGTGGCGGCAATTTTAGCTGAAGAACTAGGGCGAGATCCGACTTGGCAGCAACAGCAAATTGAAGACTATCATTCTCTTGCTACCGGATACTTACTTAATCATGAATCAACAGCCAGTTCAAGCGATCGCGTCAAGAAAGTTCTTTCCAAAGCCTGAGGTAATTCTCTGCATCTATTAGAGGTAAAAGTGTGGCTAACCTGCCACCAGTTACCACACAACGGTTGAAAGCACTGCTAAAAAAGGGTTTAACGGAGCGATCGCCTTTGGTTTTACTAGATTTGAGAGTGCTGTGCCCAGAACACAACGCTCTCAAATTGATGTAGCTGTTGCTAGTTATTGCGCAAACCCCGTAGTATTTGAGCATTACCAAAGCAGGAATACTGACCAACAGAATGGGATATCAAGTCTCGTCCTTCTAGGATGACTTGATCAGATGCGGTACATTCTCAAAGCTGAAAGGTTCTATATCTGCGGTCTAGTTCTCAAGGCACTTTCAATATACTCATATATGAATATGTTTTACCGCTCTCATCTCAGCATTTAGATGCATGGAAAAGAATTTACCTGAATGTTTAAATGCTATTAAAAGATTGCAATTTAATTGCAGCCTCTTGTCAATATGTCATCCAGTGATTCTGTAAGTTAGTAATTTTTAGCTAAGTAGCAACTGAACATCATGGAAAATACATTAGTTGATAAAACCTTCCGTGACAGCAATGGCAATATTGTTATAGCTCAGCCACCAAACCTACCACTTATTGTTTGGATAGTAAGTAGTTTACTATCTTTAATCGTTACAAGTGGCACAATCCATACAGTATTAGATGTACTGGCAACTGGCTCATTTTTTACTTGGGCTTGGCTGGAATTATTTCAAGGCGTTAATTATTTTCGCAGAGCATTAGGTCTTGCCGGATTAATTGGTCTTATTGCCTTTAAAATTTATTATTCATAACGGATTGTTGAGTTTCTGCGTCATTTACCAAGCAATTACTAGGAAGACTGTCAGCAAGTTTTTTCCGCCAACCTCACACGCAGCAATTGTGATGGTTGGCGGCTTGTTTAACATATCTCTAATCTTGGTCATAAAAAAGTGCTAACCGTGAATTAGTAGCGGTATTCTTGTCAGAAAGTTTGTTGTATTTGTCTTTTAGATAGTGAGAAAGTAAATTAAATAATTTTGAATTAAAACAACTTCGAGACTAGAAAAAAAACTGAGTCAATGTTTGGGGCTGTTACGTCTACTTGGTCACAGCGAGTATTGAGGATGTCCAGTTTGCTGACATCTGAATCTATGAGTGTATAGTATTAAGCACAAGCGATGCGATCGCTGTGCCCCCTGTTTTAAAACTACTGTACAGAAGTGTGTTTGAGCTTAGATAAAATTGATGCTCTTTTTCATCATAAAAGCCCGGTCATTATGACTGGGCTTTTGATGGGTTATATTTACCCAATTGCTAGTTATAAAAGTTAATTATAAGTTGTTTTCTGCTGCAATTACACTTAGATGAGTAACTACAGAATCCAACTCCCTCTGCTTCCTTATATCCTACTGAGCGTCAAGCTAAATTGACATAAGAGAATATACTGAAATTTTTAATAAACTACCTGCAACTTATGTAAATTTACAGTTATTGCTTAAGTATACTCTTTTGTCAGACAGCATGAGAACCCAGCTTAAAAAAACCTAGCCTGAAAATCCTTTCGACTTTTTGTTGATGAAAGCTATAATTAACAGTATTTTGTTACATCCTCACCACATACGTCTACTAAATATGATAAACACTTAAAACGAAGACAAATTATTTCTTCATAGAAGGGGTTCAGTTTACACAAAGGTGGGATATGAAAAAGTGTACGACCTAAAATTTTCACAGTTTTTTCAAAAGGACAATGGGAGGGGATGATTTTGCATAATAGTTTAGCCAGATTATAATCATGTATTTCTACGCCCTCAATCTGATATCGTATCTGGTTTAATAAACTGTTATTCAATTGAGCTTTGTTTAATAAGTTCATTACTCAAATATCCTTCATGAATTTGTTGTTCCTTTAAAACTACAACTATCTTCAGAGAAAAACATCGTATAATTACCAAACTATTTTTTCTATTTTTAAAAATCAATTTTTAATTCAGTAAAACTACTGAGGAACCACAACAACTAGCCAGTTGCCAAAGAAGTTAGCAGAGGGAGAAAGAGTTAATGACCGATTACTCTTGATTTCAAGCACTTCACCCCTGGCTTCTTTGGTAGCTAAGAACTATTAGAAGCAGCAGTCAGCGTATCTGCAAGATTTCTTTAGTTCTGAAGACGGGATGGCGATGTCGCGTGAACGACTGGATGTAGTGTGGGCAGATTTTCGCGATCCGCCTGGCAGGCGAAGGTCGCAATGCTCTGCGCGCACGCGAAGCGGCGGCGATAACAGCCACAATTAATATCAACAATTTATATTTAATGATCTTGGGCAACAAGAGGATAGGACTAAGGTATAGGGACGTCGTAAGCGATCGCTCCGCCAAAAAGATAGTTTTAAGACAAAGCAGTTGATAATTCGTTCTTGTATGTTGTGAACTATTTCGCCACCAGTATCAATTTTGGTGGTGTTGGCAGATGAATCGGGAGCGATTGCTCAGAAAGCCCGGTGCCAAAGGCAATTGCAGGAATTTTTGGTCTTCCGAATTTATCTTTGTGTCTGTAACTTTCGTTATAGGAATATTTTCTGATGGTAACGACGAAAGTCAGATTAAATGTATATATTTCGTTGATCGGGTATTCAATACCTTTTTCAGATGTTGATTCCTGATGGGAATTTTAAGATGAATATATTTCTAAGGAAGGAAGCTGAGGTGATTTTTCTCGTAGAGTTTGATTGAAAGTTTATGCAACTACACAACTCAGATTTCTCACAAAAAAAAGATAAAAGCTGCTCAAAACAAATGCTTTAGACTGCTGCGATCGCACTTAATTATGCCATTCCTTATCTAACCTATGACCACCTATTAGTCTTTCACGGCAGGTCTAATATTAATTAAATGACTTACCCAACAGCAGCCTCACTTAAAAAAGCGACAAATTAAGACTATTTTAATAGCGATTTCATCGAATTAAATATAACAGCAAAGGCACAATTACACCATCACGCTTAGGAGAGAATCATGGCATCAGGAATAATGGTCGCAGGTAAATGGATAACCAAAGATAATGAGCAAAATCAAAGCGGTGAGTTCCACGAGATCCCAACAACGTTTCGCGATCGCGTCACCGCAGATGGAAGTAGTGGGTTTAAGGCAGAAGCAGGGCGCTATCACCTCTACGTTTCCTTGGGATGTCCCTGGGCGCATCGCACCTTAATTATGCGCGAACTCAAAGGATTGAATGATGCAATCTCAGTCTCTATCGTCGATCCGATTATGAGCGACAAGGGCTGGATTTTTTCCGACGCACCGGGAGCCATTCCTGACTCGGTGAATCACGCTCAATATTTGCAAGAGATCTATGTGAAAGCCAATCCAAAATATACAGGAAGAGTTACAGTTCCGGTGTTGTGGGATAAGCAAAATCAAACCATCGTCAACAACGAATCTCGCGAAATTATGCGAATGTTTGACGTAGAGTTTGCTTCATTAGCAACGCAGAAAATAGACTTATACCCACGCGACATACAACAGCAAATTGATAAAACGATCGATGCAATCTATATGCCAATCAATGCCGGTGTATATCGCGCTGGTTTTGCAACTTTGCAAGCAGCCTACGAACAGGCAGTGACTGAACTGTTTGAGAATTTAGATCGGTGGGAAAGTATTCTGAGCGAGCAGCAGTATTTATGTGGCAATCAACTGACCGAAGCTGATATTTGTATGTTTGTAACTTTGTATCGCTTCGACTCAGTTTATTACGGTCACTTTAAGTGCAATTTGCGGCGAATTATCGACTATCCAAATCTCTGGAATTATCTACTAGACCTATATCAGCGTCCTGAGTTTAAAGCAACTTGCAATCTAGACGATATTAAGCGCGGTTATTACATGAGTATGACTGATATTAATCCAAATCGAATTGTGCCGAAGGGGCCGATCATTGATTTTGACCAACGGCATGATCGCTATCGCTTCGCTAAAGCGTAGTTGTGTTAGCGCAGCTTAACGTACCTCTGGAAGCAAGCTACGCGTAGCGTCTCCGACAGGAGAAGAGAAGTTATCGCTTCCTATTCACAACCATAGGCATGAAAGGAAATTGCACAGTCCAACTGGAGTAACATTATGAACCTTGTATCAGGTATCCACCACGTTGCAGTGATCACAGCGGATATCGACCACTTTATCGAATTCTATACTGATGTATTCGAGATGCCAGTAATTTTCCAAGAGACGACAAGAGCCTTTCGTCACGCACTTCTGCGGGCTGGACCACAGAGCGTGCTTCACGCAGCAGAGATGCCTAATAATGTCCATAGCTCTGGATTGCCGGACATGTTTGGACGAGGACACATCGACCACTTAGCTTTAAATGCCCCAACAGAGTCAGCATTCCAGATTATCCGTCGCAAACTCATAGATCGAGGTGTGAGTGATGGCGCGATTAGCGATCTTGGCCCAGTACTTAACATGTCATTTTCCGATCCTGATGGTATGCATATCGAAGTTTGCCTCATCGTCGATGCCTCACTTGAGGGTTTTCACCAACCGCAACCATATCTAGAAATTATCAATCAATAGGTTGAATTTACCATCAGACCCCTTCGCTCTTTGTGGTTAATTAATAGTGTCGATCTCGCCTGCTTATTGGTTTCCCTGATGCACTCTTCTTGAAAAAGCGATCGCCACTTTGTATAAACCCAACTTTCTAGTAAAAGCCTAAACCCAAATCAGATGAGTTAACAGTTATTTCATCAAGGTCATTTGTGCATTGACCAAACAATTATCTACCTATTCCTTTGCTTTCCGACGCAAGGCGACACGCCACTCCCGCACTGGCTCGACTTTTCGCTGTGTTCATCTGTGGTTAATTACTTCTTCCTTTACCTCACTTGGTTGGGAAAAGCTATAAAATTCATACCTTAATATTCATTGTCAGCTACACAAATCCCTTTACATTTAATACCGTTCGTAGCGGTGCGCTGACAATGAGAACAGAGTACTTTTTCGTTTTCTGTTTGTTGGGTTATCTTTATACTATTGCTTAGTTGTAATTTGTCTTTTTCGGTCTGGAGGTTTACTTTCATAAAAATAGAATAATTTTTGGCTGTTTACATTTTACAAGTCATAAAGAAAGCGATTATCAGTAAGACACGAGCTAATAATTTTATTGCACACCGAACGTATTGAGTCTCTTCGTGACATCTATATAATAAGCAACATTGCACTCTCTTACCAAAGATAGCGAATTATCGCGGCAATGAGATTGAGTATGGACTTAACATCGAAAAGTCCAAGTTTTCCAATCACACAAAGTCTGCCAATATAAAGATGATAAAAAATCTGAGCTAATTTGTCAGCCGTGGCAGTAATCGCTTTAGGATTACCCAAGTGCTCCCTCAAGCGCTCGAACTCATTTGCCTTGGGATGATCTCAACCTGCTTTTTTCTCTTATGGCAATGAATTAGCCCTACGGTTCAGAGGGGGCTAGTTAGAATCCCCACTTTGCATTAGTCCTTAGGCTTATGGACTACAAGTAATGGATTGCAGTCCATTAGTTGAAACCGAAACACTTACTCTATAATCGGCTGGACATATTTCAACTGAGTTACCTTTTACAAGTTTGACTTCCTCTGAAAGCTGGCAACCTGTAAACTGTCCTTTATCATCAAAAGATATAAATGTTTTGGCTTTGCATCCAAAATTATTTGTTCCGGAAGTGGGAGTATAAACCTGCACGTTAGTGTCTTCGCCAAGAATACAAGTTGCCAATGAATTATTTTGATAATGGCTAATGGTGCCAGGTTCACATACAATTGCCGCTTTAGCAGGAAGAGAAACTGCAAAATTGATTGAAAATAAACCCAAAGAAGAAGTTAGAACCGCTAAAGCTTTAGACGAAAATTTCATAAAAATAGAATAAGTTGGTTAATTCATTTCTATCTACTTAATTGTAAATAGTGATACAGGAAGGGTACTGATATTACTTTAAATTTTTTGTGAAACCTCTACTAGAGTGAAAAGGAACCAATAAAATTTGGAACCCTCGTTAGCTAGCTAATCACTTAAAACCAGCTTTTGATGACCTGCCACAAACCACTTACTCTACGCCAAAATCCAAAGCCAGATGCTAGAAGTGCAAGCTTGGGCGAAAGAAGTTCAATCAGATCATGACAATGCTGGACGTTGGTATCAAATCCCATTTCTTGATACAGCCTGCTGGCATTACAATAGGCATTTATCGCCTTGGATTGTTGATTGATTTTTTCTAACGCTAGACCTAAATTAAACCAGACGTTAGCTTCTCCACTACGATCGCTGATTTTCTTTCTGACCTTCAGTGACTGCTGATAAAACTCGATTGCTTGTTGGTATTGCCCCAAGCATTCATAAGCGTTTCCTAGACCAGACAAACAGATGCCCTCCCCAGCGCGATCGCCGATTAGTCTTGTGATGTCTAACCATTGCTGGTAATAGTTGATTGCTTTTTGGTACTGTCGCAAAGACTCATAGGTATTCCCTAAACTACCCAAAGCAATGCTTTCAAAAGAGCGATCGCCAATTAATCTTGCTATGTCTAACCATTGCTGATAAAAGTTGATTGCTTGTTGATATTGCCCTAACAATTCATAAGTATTGCCTAAACTACCCAAAGCAATACCTTCTCCAGTTCGGTCACCTATTCTCTTAGTTATACCCAACCACTGGTGGTAATACTGAATTGCCTGCTCTAGCTTTTCCAGGCATTGATAAGCATTACCTAATCCAGACAATGCTTTGGCTTGTGCATCGCTATCTCCACTGTTTCTAGATATCTCAAGCCATTGCTGATAACACTGAATTGCTTGCTCTTGCTCTCCTAAGGACTGGTAAGCATTGCCTAACTTCGATAAAAATTTTGTTTGTTCGCAGAGATCGTCTTTTTCTGTAGCTATTTTCAAGCACTGCTGATAAAACTCAATCGATTCAATGTTGTTTAAGTTACTAGCGATAGTTTTTTCGGTCATTATTTATAGCAGTGCAAATGATAATTAATGTTTACTTGACAAATGGTATTTTCATTGTTTTACAGCTATATCCGCCAGAAATTGCAGGTAAGAATTAAAATTTTTGACACATCTTGGTAATCTTCAATAATACTTAATTTTAGGTGTTAGCAGTCTCAAAGTATCTCGAAGAATGTGCCTGCTGTCAATCTTGTGTTACGGCTATGCAAGGATTTGGGAGTTTGAGAGAGTGATTATTAACCGTAACGCACCATCTTTCTCGGTGCGTTAAGCGTTGCTATAACGCAC
>NZ_MTAV01000108.1:49926-136598 GCF_002154695.1 Nostoc sp. T09 | reverse complement strand
GGTTTTGAGTTCCTTTCCCCTTTTCCCCTTTCCCTTTAACCGACTTCTGCAAGAAGTCTATTGGTTGTGCCAAAACCTGGCGTGAATGGCTGAATTGAAAGAGTATCTGTAGGGTGGGCAATGCCCACCATATCCGGATTTTGGTAGGCATTGCCCAATGCCAGATGCTACAAATGAAGGAAAAAGCCACTGGCTTTAAACTTCTGAGCGATGAGTCAATCCATCAATTTATTAATTAAAGTAACATTTTATTGCATAATATAAATACTATAGTCAAATAGAAATTGCCAAGAGAGTTAGGATAGCAAAATTACGCTATACATTACTGAAAGTAAGCTAAATTTTAATCGCACTTAAGCATAAATAATCATGTTTAAATTCAAGCTTTAGTCTGTTACTTGCTCACATTTATCTCTATAAACAATACAAACCATATCTGTTGTTTTGAGCAATCAAAACAACACTCTCCACATTATTAACTGCTCATATCATGAACACTAGGCGGTCTTCCAAAAAATCTCAAGCCAATTCCCCTGCTGCTAATGCATCTAATGAAGAGCAGCAGAATAATCAGCATGAATTATTTCCAATTGTGGCGATGGGAGGTTCTGCTGGTGGATTGGAGGCTTTTACAGAGTTGTTGAGCCATTTGCCAAATGATACTGGTATGGCATTTGTGATAATTCAGCACTTGAGTCCCAATCAAAGAAGTTTGTTGAGTGAAATTCTGGGAAGACAAAGCAACATGCCTGTAATTGAAGTGCAGGATGGTATGGTTGTGGAACCGAATCATGTCTACGTGATTCCCCCCAATGCTAAGATGTCCATTTCTCAAGGAGTGTTGCAGCTGACTCCGCGTGGGCACATCTCTGGGCATTTTATGTCAGTGGATGCTTTCTTTTTATCCTTAGCAGAGGAGCGAAAAAGCAAAGCGATCGCAGTTGTGCTGTCGGGGGGTGATTCAGATGGCGCAAGGGGATTGGAAAGCATCAAAGCAGCTGGTGGCATTACCTTTGCCCAGTGTGAGCAATCGGCAAAAGTCAGTAGTATGCCAAACACCGCCGTAGCTTCGGGTTATGTAGACTTTGTCCTGACGCCGCAAGAGATTGCTGAGCAACTGGCAAGAATCAGCGCTCATCCCTATATCAACGCCCAGACTCCAACAAAACAGCCTGAGGTAATTTCAGAGAGAGGGGATACTCTCGCGACAGTTTTTAATTTACTACGAGCTGCTACGGGAGTTGACTTTAACCACTACAAGCGAACCACTCTCAAGCGGCGCATCCTACGGCGGATGGTTTTGTACAAGCTGGAAAGATTGGAAGATTACGTCAAGTATCTCGAACAGCATCCAGACGAAGTAAAAGCGTTATATCAAGATGTGCTGATTACTGTTACCAGTTTTTTCCGCGATCCTGAAGTCTTTGAAGTTTTAAAGACAACAGTATTTCCGATTATTACCCAGAAGCGCACGCCAGATTCGCCTATCCGCATCTGGGTAGCAGGATGTTCAACAGGTGAAGAAGCTTACTCGCTGGCCATTAGCTTGCTGGAGTTTTTGAGCGATCAGGTAATCAATACACCCATCCAAATTTTTGCCAGCGATATCAATGATGTAGTAATTGAGAAAGCTAGGATTGGTATCTACAATCCTAGCCAAGTAGCAAACATCTCTCCAGAACGTTTACAGCGTTTCTTTGTCCCGGTAGAAGGTGGTTACCAAATTAGCAAGCCAGTGCGCGAGTTGTGTATCTTTGCTAAACAAAACTTGCTCGCCGATCCACCTTTTTCTAAGCTAGATCTGATTACTTGTCGTAATGTGCTAATTTATTTGGGAGCTGCTGTGCAAAAAAAGCTCCTACCAATATTTCACTATGGTCTTCAGCCAAATGCCTTTCTGATGTTAGGCACCTCAGAAACAGTAGGTGAGTTTACAGACTTGTTTTCTTTAGTAGACAGAAAACATAAGATTTATTCCCGCAAAATGGCACCTGCGCGGCTGGGTATAGACCTGATCGCCAGCAACTATCCTCTAGCAAGCGTTAATACTCAGCCAGCAATGAGTGGGGATATTTGGAATGACTTGGAAATACAAAAAGAGGCTGACCGGATTGTATTGAATCAATACGCCCCAGTCGGTGTGATTATTAACAGCGAACTAGAGATTTTGCAGTTTCGGGGGCAAACCAGTTTTTATTTGCAACCAGCACCAGGCAGACCCAGCTTTAACTTGCTGAAGATGGCAAGAGAAGAATTGCGGCTAGATTTACGCACAGCCATCAACCAAGCAAAAAAGCGAGAGGTGCCAGTGAGAAAGGATGGTATCCAGATTAAAAACAACGAGCAAATCAGGGAGATTAGCATTGATGTTGTGCCGTTCAAATCTCACACTGCTAAAGAACACTTATTTTTAGTATTGTTTAAAGAGATGCCCTTGTCAGCAACTGCTGAGGTAGAGCCAGTTAATGATGGCCGCGTTAGGTCCGCAGGCAGAAGACAAACTAGTGCTGAGCAGGAGATTAAGCGGCTCAAACTGGAGCTAGAAGGCACCAAAGGGCATTTGCAATCGATCATTGAGGAACAGCAAGCCACCAATCAAGACCTGAGAGCCGCCAACGAAGAGATCCTTTCGAGCAATGAAGAGTTGCAAAGTACAAATGAGGAACTAGAAACTGCTAAAGAAGAAATTCAGGCAAGCAATGAAGAACTAAATACAATCAACGACGAACTGCAACGGCGGAATTTTGAATCAACTCAGGTGAGCAATGATTTACAAAATTTACTCAGCAGTATCAATATTCCGATTCTGATGTTGGGAGGCGATTTGCGAATTCGGCGCTTTACACCGAGCGCCAGGAACCTGTTTAACCTGATTCCCTCGGATGTGGGGCGACCAATAAGTGATATTAATCACAACTTGAATATTCCTGATTTAGAGCAACAAATTTTAGAAGTAATTGGCACTCTTAACTTGAAAGCTCAGGAAGTTCAAGACGAGGAAGGTCATTGGTATGACTTGCGAATCCGGCCCTATCGGACAATAGATAATAAAATTGACGGTGCTGTAGTCATGTTGGTTGACATTGACGGACTCAAACGCAGCGCCGAACAGCTAAGAGTATCAAGAGATTATGCAGAAGCAATTGTAGATACCGTGCGGGAATCTATAGTATTGCTAAATTTAGACTTACAGGTAATTAGAGCCAATCGCTCTTTCTACGAAACATTTCATCTGCTACCATCGGAAACAGAACAGCACTCGATTTTTGAACTCGGAAATGGACAGTGGAATGAACCCCAGCTGCGATCGCTCTTAGAAGGCATTCTCCCCAGCAATACCCCGTTTCAAAATATAGAAGTTGAGTATCAATTCGAGGCAATCGGTTACAAAATTGTGCGGCTCAATGCTCGAAAAATAACGCATATAGAAAATAAGGAATTGATTCTGCTGTTAATTGAAGATATTACTCAGCAAAAGCAACTAGAAGCGGAACGTGCTCAACTTCTAGCACTAGAACAGACAGCCCGCGCTGCTGCTGAGACAGCCAACCGCGCCAAAGATGAATTTTTATCAGTTCTCTCTCACGAACTGCGTAATCCACTCAATTCCTTACTGGGGTGGGCACAGTTGCTACGGCGGACAGATCTCGACGCAGCGATAATTAATCAAGGACTAGAAGCGATCGAGCGTAGTGCCAATGCTCAAGCCCAGCTAATTGGAGATTTGTTAGACATTTCACGCATCAGTGCAGGTAGGCTGCGTCTGGATGCTGAACCAATTAAGCTTGTAACTGTAATTGAAGCAGCAGTTGAGGTTGTCCGTCTCTCAGCCGAAGCCAAAAATATTCAAATTGAAACCAGACTAGATCGTACAGACAGAAGGATAAACGCCGATCCCAATCGCTTACAACAGGTATTTTGGAATTTGCTTTCTAACGCAATTAAATTCACCCCAACCGGAGGCAGAATTGCGATCGCTTTAGAGTACACAGATTTCCACGCTCAAATTCAAGTCAACGACACAGGAAGAGGTATTAAAGCCGACTTTCTCCCCTTTATTTTCGAGCGCTTCCGTCAAGCTGATGGTAGCAGAAGGCGATCGAATCCTGGGTTAGGGTTGGGGCTTTCGATTGTGCGTCACTTGGTAGAACTTCACGGTGGTACAGTTGAGGCAGAAAGCCCAGGTGAAGATCAAGGGGCAACTTTTACCGTTAGGCTACCCTTGCAAACTCACTCCACAGAAATTTCTCTACCGACTACCAGACAGTTGATTGCCTTACAAGATCAGTTAGAAGTGCCTACTGGGAATATCACATCATTGGCAGGTGTGCGGGTACTGATTGTAGATGACGAAGCAGATATCCGCCAATTATTTGCCATCATCCTTGAGCAGTACGGAGTAGAAGTAACAGCAGTTGCATCAGCTAGCGCCGCACTATCAACGTTGAGGGCAAACCCAAACGGGTATGATGTGCTGCTATCTGACATTGGTTTGCCAGAGCAGGACGGTTACGATCTGATTCGTCAGGTAAGAACACTGGACACCGAAGCCGGGGGACAAATTCCCGCCGCCGCCCTAACGGCGTATGCTGCTCCGACAGAACATACAGAAGCTCTAGCAGCAGGATTTCAAATGCATATTGCTAAACCCATTGAACCGACGCAATTGCTATTCATAGTCGCTTCTTTAGCTGGAAGAATCAGAAATGCTTGATTTTTTGTCAGATCTCCCTAACCCCTTGTCAAGGCTAGGGTGTACACACAGATCAGCCAGTAGTGGCGTGGCAAACCTAAAGTTGTGCATTAGATTTATTTATTGGAAGGCGCTAAAGCGCAACTACAAACATTTTTTATTGCAACATTTTAGCTGTGTCAGTCCACTACCAAATAAAAGCTAAATTCCCTTTTTCAAGGGTTACGAATTGGTATTATTTGTTGCTTTGCGTCAAACTTTTTAAACTAGAAGCTGTTTCTTCTGGTTTTCCAGACAGAGGAAAAACTAAAATACTCTTGATTGCCTGATTATCTACTAATTCTTTTAAGCGATGTAATTGTCGATCGGTAATGGCAATTCCAGCATAATTTTCAGCATAATTTGATTCTTCTTTGAAATTAGCCTCATTATAAGCTTGAATAAACACTCGATCCACTTTCCAATTTTGCCAATCAGCTGCGAAATATCGTTTAGCCCAATAAGGATTATGATGACAAATATCAAAACTAACGTTCGAGTTAGCTTGTTTCATCGCAGTTATCATTTGCTGTAAAAAATTAGTTAACTTAGCAGTACGGTCAACTTTCCCGGGTAATTCAGCATAATAACCTAGATAATCATCCCATTGAACTGCATCAATATTTGGATATTTTTTGACGAACTCTACTAAGATATTCCTAAATAAATTAGCAACCTCAGGAATTTGAACATCAAGCACATAATGATCAATGCCAACGTATGTTTTATCCACCCCAGGAACAATCCAATTCCGAGAAATTGCTAAATCATAAATTGGGCTATTTTTATCTATCTTAATTCCCTTCTCGAAATAAGCATGAACTTGCATTCCCTGCTTATGTGCCTCATCAATCAACCAATCTAACCAGCGCTCTTGAAACAGGTTTGGACAACTTTTATACCCTAGCGTCTGCTGCATCACGTCGCTATTGTACATCGTACAACCATTACCCCAAACGCCATGAATAATCGTATTAACTCCTTGAGAATGATAGTAACGAACTCTTTCACGAATCGTTTTTTCATCAGCATTATTAGTGACTTGGTAGCGACTTAAATAAATTCCTCTAATTACTTTTTTCTCCCAAGGACTTTTAGATAATGGGATTTTTTGAGGCGTTACTGTTTTAAGTGGAGCTTGCTTCTTATGATTGGGAGCGCGATTTGAAGTACTTGATAAAGAGGGAGTGGGAGCAGGATTTAAAAAAGGAAGATTTATTAGCTGATTTTTAGGTAAAAGGTTGCTGATTTCTAAATGTCCTTTCTGACTGAACCACCAATAACCACCTCCTAAGATAACTATAATTATAGAGATCGGAATATTTGAGCATCCACATCCACTTGGCTTTTCCTTTGGGCGCGACATAATAATATTTATAAATATAGGACTCGTATTTGATTTTTGCGAAGCTAGGTACACCTGCAACTCTGTTCTGTCTTGTTCTTTTTTCCCTGTTTCCCTGTTGCAAACTGTTAATTTAGTATAACAAGTACGGTAGAGCCAGTAATTTCAGCTACAGTAACACTTAAATTATTTCATCTGTTGTTTGCGTACACCTACTAAAGAAATCGGTTAATCTCGCGGTTTGTAAATGCTGACTTATCTTCATTTTAATTAATTTTTTATTTTACTCTGTATTTTCCCTTAGCTTTTTTCAAAAATTAAACCTGATTCCTATATTAATGAGGGTCATAATTTGTTAACTGACAGAAGCGACCAGCATAAGTATTTATAGTTTTCATTAATCCTCTAAATTGAGCTATTGTCTTGGGAATATTAAGTTAATAAGAGGTTATGAGAATTCTGATTGTAACGCTGAAGGCTACCACTAGGCGAAGCAATTTCCAGTCCGAGTTATTACAGTTAGGTTATTCCCTTTTAATGTGTCAGTTACAAGAGTGAAGCAAGAAAAATTATGACTACTCTTTTGGAATACAAAGTTAGAGAAACAGTTTATGAGGATTCAAGAACCGTTATTTACCGGACAATAAGAGAAAAAGATAACAAACCAGTTATTCTCAAAACGCTCCGTGCTGACTGTCCTACCTTAGAAGAAATCAGCCAACTCCGGCACGAATACGATATCTCAAAGCGACTAAAAATAGCCGGGATCGTGCAAACTTACGGACTAGAGAACTATCGCAACAGTCTGGTTCTAGTCTTGGAAGATTTTGGCGGTCAATCTATCAAGGACTTTATTGATAACAATCCTATCGATATTTTGTCTTTTCTCAAAATTGCTATTCAATTAGCAAATACTCTGTTTGAACTGCACCAAAATCAGATTATCCATAAAGATATTAAAAGCCAAAATATTATTATCAATCCAGAAACTTTGCAAGTCAAAATTACTGACTTCAGTATTGCTTCGCGCTTATCAAAAGAAAATCCTAGCTTCAGCAATCCCAAATTTATCCAAGGGACGCTCGCCTATATGTCTCCGGAACAAACCGGGCGGATGAATCGTTCTATTGACTATCGTACCGACTTCTACTCTTTGGGCGTTACTTTTTATGAAATCCTCACAGGTAAGCTGCCTTTTGCAACAACTGACCCAATGGAGTTGGTTCACTGTCACATTGCCAAACAACCTTTACCTCCTAGCAAACTCAATCCTAAAATTCCTCTAAGTATTTCTAATATTATTCTAAAGTTATTGGCAAAGACAGCAGAAGATAGATACCAAAGCGCTCTCGGTCTGCAAGCTGATTTGGAAACTTGTCTTGTACAACTGCAAGTTACAGGCCAGATTGAAAACTTCATTTTGGGCGAACAAGACCGTTCTGGTCAACTACAAATTCCGCAAAAACTTTACGGTCGTGAAGCTGAAGTTGCTACACTCATTGAGGCTTTCGTTCGCGTCGCCACAGAAACCGAGGAATCAGCCGATTCCGGCGCAACGGAAATGATGCTTGTGGCGGGTTATTCAGGAATTGGTAAGTCGGCTTTAGTCAATGAAGTTCACAAACCGATTGTCAAAGCACGCGGTTATTTTATTGCTGGCAAGTTCGATCAATTTAAACGAAATATTCCCTATAGTTCCGTTGTCAATGCGCTTCAAGATTTAATTCGCCAGTTGCTTACAGAAAGTCAAGAAAGTATAGCTGTTTGGAAGCAAAAACTCGTAGAGGCGTTGGGTGCTAACGCTCAGGCGATCGTTGAAGTCATCCCCGAAGTCGAACTAATAATTGGTCAACAACCCGACATTCCGCAATTAGGACCAACCGAATCTCAAAACCGCTTCAATCGAGCTTTTCAAAAGTTTATTCAAGTCTTCGCCCAACCCATACATCCGTTGGTTCTATTTCTAGATGATTTACAGTGGTCAGATTCAGCGTCTCTAAAATTAATTCAGCTGATGATGACAGACCCAGATAGCAAACATTTGTTGCTAATTGGAGCTTATCGAGATAATGAAGTCAGCGTTACCCATCCCTTAATGGTAACTTTGGAGGAAATTAAAAAAACAGGTGCAACAGTTAATGCGATCGCTCTCCAAGCTTTAGAAGTTGACCACGTTTGCCAAATAGTAGCCGATACCCTCAAAGAAAGCGAAAAATCACAACCTTTTGCCGAACTACTCTTCAATAAAACCCAAGGTAATCCCTTCTTTTTAACTCAGTTACTCCAAACTCTATACCAAGACAAGCTATTAACTTTTGACTTTAAATCTGATACTTGGCAGTGGGACATCGCTAAAATTCAAACCATTGGCATCACTGATTATAATGTTGTCGAACTCGTTGCCAGAAATATTCAAAAACTGCCGCCCGCAACACAGGAAGTTCTGAAATTAGCGGCTTGTATTGGTAACTCTTTCAATTTAGACGTTCTGGCAATTGTCCGTGAGAAATCTCAATCAACAACAGCTACAGAACTTTGGAGCGCTCTGCAATCAGGTTTAATTTTACCCCTCAGCAATGCCTATAAAATTCCATTAGCTACCGATGACGAGTCACAAATCCTTGATAATTTTGAGCAACTAACCGCAGATCGTGAAGCACTAATTATTTCCTATAAATTTTTACACGACCGAGTACAGCAAGCTGCTTATTCCCTGATTCCTGAGGAGCAGAAAAAAGAAACTCATCTCAAAGTTGGTCAACTGCTGCTAAAAAATACCCCGTCCGAAAAAATTGAAGAAAATATCTTCGACATCGTTAACCAACTCAATATTGGGGTAAAACTGATTAGCGAACGCATCCAAAAAGACGATCTAGCTCACCTCAATTTAATTGCAGGTCGCAAAGCTAAGGCCGCAACCGCTTACGAACCAGCTGTGAGATACTTAACAGTTGGATTGGAACTGCTAGCACCTGATAGTTGGCAAACTCACTATGACCTCACGCTCAACCTTTATGTAGAAGCAGCAGAAGCAGAGTACTTAAACATCAACTTCCAGCGGTCAGCTGCCTTAACTGAAGTTGTGCTGCAACACGCCACTACCCTGCTTGACAAAGTAAAGGTGTACGAGATCCAAATCCAGTATTATTTTGCTCAAAGCCAAATGAGCGCAGCGCTAGAAACTGGTCTTTCTGTATTGGAAATGCTAGGAGTTTTCTTAGAATCTACCTCTAATAATGTGCATTGGGTAGTTGAGATCCCGGAAGTTGAAGATTTAGACAACCTTGCGATCGTGAGCGATCCTCACAAACTAGCAATTTTGCGACTGCTGATCAATGTTTCGGCCAGTTCTACCTTTGCTAGACCTGAGATGTTGCCATTTATTATATTGACTCAGATTAATTTCTGTATTAAACATGGTTATTCTGGGCTAGCAGCTTTTGCTTATGTTTTGTATGGGATGCTTTTGTGTACGGTAAAAGGGGACATGGAAACGGGATATCTTTCGGGACAATTAGCATTAAAGCTGTTAGATAAATTTAATGCCAAAGAACTCAAAAGCAAAGTATATAACCTCTTCAATTTGTTTATCCGTCCTTGGAAAGAGCATATTAAAACAACTCTCAAACCATTTATTGAAGGAGCACATAGCGGACTGGAAACAGGCGATATCGAGTTTTCTAGCTATTGTACAATTAACTACTGCTCTCATTTATTCTTGGCAGGAGAGCAACTAGGAAAGGTTCAGCAGCAGCAAACACAATACTTTGAGCTACTGCTAAACCTGAAGCAAGAATATTCAATTAACTACGTGAGGATTTGGCGACAACTTACCTTAAATCTGTTAGGAAAAGCCGATAATAAATATCAACTAATTGGTGAAACTTTTGATGAATCAAAAAGCTTACCTGATTTTTTAGCAGCAAACAATCCAATTTTGCTGTTTCTTACCTACAATGCCAAATTAATTCTACTGTATCTATTTAAAGACTGTGCCCAAGCAGTTACCAACGCAAAATTAGCCGCAGACTATATTACGCCTGTTGGCGGGTGGGTGATAGTTTTTGGTAACTATTACTTCTTCTATTCCTTGGCGCTTCTCGGTTTGTATTCTCAAGCGAAAACTAGCGAACAACAACAGCATCTAGCTCTGGTTGAAGAACATCAGCAAAAAATGCAACAATTGGCCGATCACGCTCCTTGCAACTTCCAGCATAAGTACGAACTTGTGGAAGCAGAAAAAGCGCGAGTCTTGGGACAAATCCTGACAGCAATGGAGCTTTACGACAAGGCGATCGCCAATGCTAAAGAGCAAGGATTCATTCAAGATGAAGCCTTAGCCAACGAACTAGCAGCAGAGTTTTACTTTTCGCTAGGGCGAGAGAAAGTAGCTCAAACTTATTTAATTGAGGCTTACTATACCTATATTCGCTGGGGAGCGACAGCAAAAGTTAAAGATTTAGAATTACGTTATCCAGTAGTTTTCTCGCAAATTCATAAACGAGAAACTCTAGACAGGGAATTAACTCAGACGACAACCTCGACTAGTGGAATTGCATTTAGTATCTTAGATTTCACCACCTTTATGAAAGCATCGCAAGCTTTAACGGGTGAAATTGTTCTGAGTCGCTTGCTAGAAAAGTTACTAAAAATTGTCATGGAAAATGCAGGCGCTCAAACGAGTTACTTGCTTTTAGAAAAAGAAGGACAGTTATTTATTGAGGCTAAGGGTTGTGTCGAGCAAGATGAATTCACTTTATGTTCTTCTATTCCTGTGGAAACTACAGATGCTTACCTGCCACTCTCTTTAATTAATTATGTGGCGCGAACGAAGGAAAATATTGTCTTAAATCATGCTGTTAAAGAAGGAAAATTTACCAAAGACCCTTATATTGCTACAAATAAACCAAAGTCGATTTTGTGTATTCCCTTAATTAATCAATGTCAATTAATTGGCATTCTTTATTTAGAAAATAATCTCACTATTGATGCCTTTACTTCCCAAAGACTCGAAGTTTTAGGGCTGCTTTCTTCTCAAATGGCTATCTCTCTAAAAAATGCTTTGCTATATGCCAATCTAGAATCAGCTAATGGAAAACTCAAAGAAGCAAAAGACAGCTTAGAAGATTACAGCAGAAATCTCGAACAAAAAGTCGAGTCAAGAACGCTAGAGATTCAGGACAAAAATCAGCATTTACAACAAGCTTTGCAACAATTACAGCAAACCCAAACTCAACTAATTCAAACAGAAAAAATGTCCAGTTTAGGGCAACTTGTAGCTGGGGTAGCTCACGAAATTAACAATCCAATTAACTTTATTAATGGCAACCTTGTTCATACAAGTAGATATCTTCAAGATTTGCTCCAGCTAGTGGAAGACTACGAACAAAATTATCCCGATCCTGTATCGGAAATTATTGATAGACAAGAAGCTATTGACCTGGAATTCTTGAAAGAAGATCTGCCAAAAACTTTAGAATCAATGAAAATGGGAGCCAATCGCATCCGCGAGATTGTGCTGTCGCTGCGTAACTTCTCCCGTCTGGATGAAGCGGAAATGAAAGATGTAGATATTCATGAAGGCATTGATAGTACATTGCTTATTTTGCAGCATCGCTTGAAAGAAAAGGCAGGACGACCGAGAATTGAAATTTATAAAGACTACGTTCAACTCCCAGAGGTTGAGTGCTATCCTGGGCAGCTAAATCAAGTTTTTATCAATATTCTGACAAACGCGATCGATGCCATCGAACAACAATGTTCTTTAGAGCATAACAATGGGAAAACTTCTAACTCAATCACCAATTCGCCAGCTATTCATATTCGTACCGAACGCTTAGATGTTGACCGCGTTGCGATACACATCACAGACAATGGTCCTGGTATGGAAGAAGAAGTTCGTCGTCGAGTGTTCGATCCTTTCTTTACAACTAAACCAATTGGTTCTGGTACGGGTCTGGGATTGTCGATTTGCTATCAAACTATTGTTGAAAAGCACCGAGGTCAATTGAAGTGTAGCTCTGCACCAGGACAAGGAGCTGAATTCATTATTGAGATTCCCATCCAGCAGCATAAGTAAGTTGAAGGCAGTCCCGATGAAAAAGCAGGGGAGCAGGGGGACAAGGGAGACAAGGAGGACAAGGAGGACAAAGGACAAATGACTATTGACAAATGCCCCATTTTCTTTTTCACCGGAATAGCTGAGGGTAAATTTGTCTCCAAGCCAGCCAGATGCAGACACCCATTAACAGCAACAACCAGATCAGCGCCGCTAACCACCACTCTGGTACACTGAACGGCCAGCGTAATAGATCGACAAAGGCCGCCAAGGGTAATACACTCGCTAATTTTTGAAGTATGGGGGGAAGTGTGTCGCGAGGAAAGTAGGTGCCGCAAATTGTAAACATAGGCACGATCAATAAAAAAATCGGTACGTTTAATTGGTCTACTGTGCGGACAATTCCTGCCGTCAGCAGTCCCATTCCCGCAAACAAAAGACAGCCCAAACAAATCAGGGGTAAAGATAAAAGCATATTCCAACCCGAATACAACCCCCAGAAAACTACTACGATCGCAGTTACTAAACCCGCAATTAAACCCCGAGTTGCTGCCCAAAGCCATTCGCCTAAAAACACCTCAGCAAATGTGAGCGGTGCTGTTAATAATGCTTGCCAAGTTCTCTGATACTTCAAACGAATGAAGCTACCGTAGGCTCCTTCAAAAAAGGATTGATTGAGGACTGCGATCGCAATTGCTCCGGGAGCAATAAACTTTAGATAACTAATGCTTTGTCCGCTATAAGTTATCTCTCCCACTAAGGGAGTTAAGCCATAACCAAAAGCCACCAGATAAATTAAGGGTTCTAATATTGGCGGTAGTAAGTTAACTAGCCAAGTATGTTGGTACACCTTGGCATTACGACGCCAAACAGAATAAACACCCCAAACAGTAATACTTGAATTTAATTTCATCCTAGTGACATACCAGTAAGTCGTAGGAACACATCTTCTAAATTAGCCCGTCTTCGAGTCAGGCTTGTTGGCTCGGTAGCAACAAGTTGTTCCCATAAAAGATTGGGATTATTTGCGGGTAAAGTTACGAGATAACTGCTACCAAATGGGCGATACCAAACTCCTGCTGACATCGCTAGCTGTTGCAAAATAGATTCTGCTATACCTTCGATTTCAACTATTTCTTGCCCGACAATACGATCAATTAGTTCTATCGAACTTCCTTGATCAATTACTTGTCCTTGCTGAAGTAACAGCAGGCGATCGCACAATCGCTGTGCTTCATCCATGTAATGAGTTGTGAGCAGCACAGCACTACCACTTTGTTTAAGTTGACTAACTAGTTTCCAAAAATCTTGTCGCGCATCTGGATCTAAACCTGTTGTTGGTTCGTCCAAAAAAACTACTTGCGGATGGTTAATCAAAGCACGCGCCAAAACAACTCGCCGCTTGAGTCCGCCAGAGAGTTGATCGAGGCTATACTTGGCATAATCTTGCAGTCCTACTTGCTCTAATAATTCTCCAACTCGATGCCGTGCTGCTTTTCCAACTAAGCGATAGTGATGAGCAAAGTGAATTAGGTTTTGAAAAACAGTAAACTCTGGATCTAAGTTATCTTCTTGAGTAACTATTCCCATGAAAGTACGAGCTTGGCGGCCTTGACGATGTACTTGCCAAGCTCCTAATTGTACCGAGCCTCGACTGGGAATTACTGCTCCATAAAGCATCGCTACTGTCGTAGTTTTTCCGGCTCCATTTGGCCCTAAAAGACCGAGAATTTCTCCAGGGTTCAGCGTGAAATTGACGCTTTGAACGACTGGAATATTTCCATAAAATTTCCATAGATCACTAACAACCAATACCATTGATTTCCTCTCATATAGCAATCCTAAATAAGCGATGAAAAAACCTTAAGTAGTGTAGGGTGGTTCCTGCTTACCAGATATGGGTTTTAGTGGGCATTACCCAACGCAGTGGCTCCCCTACGATATTTCAAAAATTAACCTATGCCTCTACCTTTATGCTTTAGCTGTTTCCTATTACTTATCTATAGGACTCATATTTGATTTCTGAAAAAATCTATGTATCTGTAGTATCTGTAGGGGAGCCAGTGCGTTGGACGGGTTTCCCGGCTTAAAGCAACTGGCGTTGGGCAATGCCCACCCTACGTATGATTTCAAAAATCAAATCGGATTGCTATACATTAATAAATTTAATTTTGTCTATCTACTGATTAATCTTGTAATGAGCAAACAAAGATTTGTTGAAATGAATTGGAACTGAAAGGCGAGCCATCATATGCACCAAACTTCTTTTCTATTTTGAATCCATTGTATTTTAGTAATGCTTCCAATTCTTGGGGAAAGTATAATCGATAGGTTATTTCTTCAATCCGTTCTTGTTCTTCTCCAACTAACTTAAAAAACAACTTCGTTTTATAAATTTGCTGAGTTAGATCGAGTTCATTAGAGTAAGTAACTACCACTGTACCTTTGTTATCAGGATGGGGGTAAATTGAATACAGATTTTTTTTAGAATCGAATAATATATCTAAGCTGGCTTTTGTAGCTGGATTGAAGATATCAATAACAAACTTTCCTCCAGTTTCTAAATGTTTCTTTACACAAGAAAAACAAGCTTCAACCGCTTCTATATTTAAAAGATGCCAAATACAATTGATTGGGAAAATAATCAGGTTAAACTTCTTAGCCAGATCGAATTTTTGGATATCAGCTTTTATCCATTCAACTTGAGCAGACTTCTTTCTAGCTAGTTCTAGCATTGAGTCAGCAATATCAATTCCAGTTACTTGGAATCCTTTATCAGCTAATGGTAGAGCTACCCGACCTGTTCCGCAGCTTAACTCTAAAATTGGATCGCCGTATTGACTGGCCATATCCAACCAGAAAGGAATGTCTAAAGTAGTTAGCTTAGGAACCAAACAATAGTTTTCGTAAATCAAATCGTAATGTCTACCGTCATAATGCAGATATTCCTGCTCTGAAAATACAGAAGAATTTTCTTTTTTTGTGGCTTCTGAACTTGCGAAGCTTGCACTTACCCGTGCTTCTAATTCATTATTCATTTGCTTTGCTTTACTATTATCTACAACAATCCCACTGTGCTTGGCCAAGATAGACATCATGAGCTTAGCCTATACCCAAGCAATATTCAAGGTTGTATTTTATACTGTCTAAGGCAATAATTTTACTGTTTATATTTAACGTTAGGCGATCGCATCAAACCAGGATTACACAACCAAGCCTAAGTTTGCTAAAGAAAATAATTATTAAGCGGCTTGCAAGTTACACTGCAAAATACATTGCAATACCTTAACTAAAAAGCGCTTAGATTAAATATTAAAGAGGTTGAAAATTTCAAGTTACTACTTTTCCTGCAAAACTCAATGGTCTTATTTTGCTGTCTGGAATGATACAGCAGAATTTAAGAGTCAGAATTCAGAATTAAAACAGGATTTATGCCTAGTTGTGAAACTAGGATGTGTAGTTACTCAAAGTGTATTCCACAATATAAAGAAATTATTTACAACATCAATTACTGATTGGTAAGCAGATTCAGCGAGGGTTTTACGACCGCGTTGCTTTTTTAATGGCATCAACAATTTATTTGTGTAGATATTATACCTGTTAGCTTTCTCCATTGTGTGGGAATACTAAATACAAGTTCAGATAATGATTCATAATTCAAAAATTTCTGCGTCATAGCATATTTCGTGTTCGGGTCTTAGGATGGATTAATGAAGTTTTTAGATTAAATGGACTGTGATATATATCAAAAAATAGCCAATAACTATTTAAATCGTATTCTTTCTGAAAGCGTGCGATCTAGGTTGATTTTAGTTGTCATAGGTCATTGAATCTAAATCTACTCAAGCTCTAACCCATATTCCACCCTTCCTGCTGTCACAATCATTTTTTGGATTTTTATCCAATTTTTTATACCCCTAAGAATCAGTATGTAGAAAATCTCTGTTCTGACACTCCAGAGGTCGGAATGTGGGCTTTAAGTAAAACTTGACCTGAACGAGCAACTACTTAGGTCAAGGCAAGCAGCTTGACAATTTTCAGGCTACATCACGATCGCTTATTCAATTTTCAGGGAAGGCGCAATCCAATGCTTAGTTACTTTCAACATGCATCTGTCCACCAGCTATTTGAAGTTCAGGTGGAGAAGTCACCTGATTCTATAGCAATAGTATTTGAGGGACTGGAGAGCCAGCAAACCTGTCAAAGCGTCCTCACCTACCGAGAGTTAAATATTCGTGCTAATCAACTCGCGCATTACCTGAAGACTTTAGGCGTAGGCCCAGAAGTACTGGTAGGTATTTGTGTAGAGCGTTCCATTGAGATGATAGTCGGGATGTTAGCCATCCTCAAAGCAGGTGGTGCTTACCTTCCTCTTGACCCCAACTACCCTAAAGAAAGGTTGGCGTTCATGCTGGAAGACTCTCAAGTGTCTGTGTTGCTAACTCAGCAACGTTTGGTGGAATCTCTCCCTATCAACACAGCACAAATTATTTGCTTAGATACAGATTGGGATGTAATTGCCCAACACAGCGCAGAAAACCTCACTTGCGAAGTCACTTTAGATAACCTCGCTTATGTGATTTACACCTCAGGCTCGACAGGCAAACCTAAAGGTGTCTTAGTCCCGCACGCCGGAGTTGGCAACCTAGCCAGAGAACAAATCCGTATCTTCGACTTACAACCAGATAGCCGAGTTTTACAATTTGCGTCCTTTAGCTTCGATGCCTCTGTTTCGGAAATTTTCATGGCATTCCTAGCAGGTGCAACACTAGTTTTAGCAACGCGGGATTCTTTGATGCCAGGAACGGGTTTGCTCAAGCTATTACGCGAACAGCGAATTACAACCGTTACCCTACCACCATCAGCCTTAGCTGTTCTACCAGTACAAGAATTACCCGATTTGCGATCGCTCATTGTTGCGGGCGAAGCCTGTCCGCCTGAATTGATTAACCGTTGGGCACCTGGTCGTCGCTTCTTCAACGCCTACGGCCCAACGGAAGTAACTGTTTGCGCCACAATTGCTGAATGTACCCCCAGCGTTAAAAAACCACCTATTGGCTATCCCATTGCCAACAAGCAAGTTTACTTATTAGATGAGAAGTTAGAACCTGTACCTGTTGGTGTAGCTGGCGAAGTATACATTGGCGGGTTGGGTTTAGCACGCGGCTATCTCAATCGGCCGGAATTGACAGCAGAGAAGTTTATTGTCAAGAAGGCAGAAGGCAGAGAGAAGTCCGAGCGGAGGCTTCCTCCGTTCCCCGAAGGGGTTGCCGAAGGCATCGGAACTTCGGAGAGGCAGGAGGCAGAAGGACAAGGAGGAGAAAGTTCTCCTTCATATTCCTCACTCAGCACTCAGCACTCAGCACTCAGCACTCAGCACTCAGAGAAGCGTTTATATAAAACTGGGGATTTAGCTTGTTACCTGCCTGATGGTAGCTTGGAGTTTTTGGGACGCATTGACGAGCAAGTGAAAGTTCGTGGTTACAGAATTGAACTAGGTGAAATTGAAGCGGTAATCGGACGACACCCAGGTGTGCAGCAAGCAGTCGTGATGGCACGCGAAGACGTACCGGGACAGAATCGCCTCATTGCTTATGTTGTTCAAAATCCTGAATATGAAGGTGAACCGGAACAAGTTGCCGATTTAGAGGCAGAGTTTATCTCCCAATGGCAAAGCGTTTCTGATGAAACTTACAAACAAACCACTGGCGATCGCGATTCTACACTCAATTTTGCTGGATGGAATAGCAGTTACACGGGTTTACCGATCCCAGAAGCACAAATGCGCGAATGGGTTGAGCAAACTGTGGCGCGAATTCAATCTTTGCAACCAAACCAAGTTCTAGAACTCGGTTGCGGTACGGGGATGTTGATGTTCCGCATTGCACCGCAGTGCAGTGTTTATTGGGGAACTGATTTTTCTCAACAAGTACTGGGTTATCTCCAGCAACAATTGCAGCACCTAAACTTACCGCAAATCAAGTTAGGACACCGCACGGCGGATAACTTTGCAAGTGTTGAACCAGCCAGCTTTGACACAGTAATTTTAAATTCGGTTAGCCAAAACTTCCCCAGCATCGACTATATGGTGCAAGTAATGGCAGGGGCAGTCAAGGCAGTAAAACCGGGTGGTCGGATTTTTGTGGGGGATGTTCGCAGTTTGCCGTTGTTAGAGGCATACCACGCTTCCGTGCAGCTGTATCAAGCTCCTGATACGTTGACAAGAACACAATTACAACAACGAGTGCGATCGCGTTTTGCCCAAGAAGAAGAACTCGTCATCGATCCTCGCTTTTTCCTTGCCTTGCAACAGCATTTCTCCGAAATTGGCCGCGTTCAAATTCAACTCAAGCGCGGTGTTCATCACAATGAATTAACTCGCTTCCGCTATGATGTCACACTCCACATCGGCAGCGAAGTTAGTTCCTCAGCTGATATCGCTTGGTTTGACTGGCAACAGCAAGAACTTACGTTACCAGATCTCCACCGATATCTTACCGAAACCCAACCAGAGATTTTGGGGTTGCGAGGTGTTCTTGATGCACGTTTAGCCACAGAAGTCAAGACTTTAGAATGGTTGGCGAGTGGCGATGGTGTTGAGACAGTTGAAGAGTTTCTTGCCCAGATATTGCCAACGCTGGAAGGATGGGGAGTAGATCCAGAAAATCTGTGGGCATTGAGCGAAGACCTACCATACAACATCGATATCATCTGGTCTGAGGTTGCAGGTTGTTACGATGTCGTGTTGCAGCGACGAGATACCCCACCCCCCTGCCCCCTCCCCGTAAACGGGGAGGGGGAGAAAGGTGATAAAACCTTTCATCCCCAACCTTGGAGTGCTTACGCCAACAATCCCCTTAAAAGTAAACTGGCTCGCAAGCTTGTTCCGCAACTGCGGAGTTTCTTGCAAGAAAAGTTACCCGACTATATGGTGCCCGATCGCTTTCTGTTGTTGGATGCCTTGCCAATTACGCCCAACGGTAAAGTTGATCGCAAAGCATTACCAGCCCCCGACGCCACTAGACCTGAACTTGCAGAAAACTTTGTGCCGCCATGCACGCCTCTAGAAACAGAACTAGCAGAAATTTGGGCAGAAGTCCTGGGAATAGAGCAAGTTGGCATTCAAGACAATTTCTTAGAATTGGGTGGACAATCTTTACTTGCCATTCAAGTAGTTTCACGTATCCGCGATAAGTATCAGGTAGATTTGCCGATGCGATCGCTTTTCGACTCACCCACCATTGCCCAACTCGCCCAGCAAATAGAAAGCAACCAGGAAAAACCTGGGTTGCAAGCACTTCCCATTGTTCCTATTTCTAGAAATCAAAACTTGCCACTTTCGTTTTCTCAACAGCGCTTGTGGTTCTTTGAACAGTTGGTTCCTGGTACAGCTTTATCTAACCAATCTGCGGATATTCGCCTCCCTGGTTTACAGAATGCAACTGCCCTAGAGCAAAGCTTTAACGAAATTATCCGACGGCACGAAATTTGGCGCACCACGTTTGAAATGGTTGATGGGCAACCGATTCAAGCAATCCATCCAGCCCCTTATATTCCTTTACCTGTTATCGATTTGCGATCGCTTCCCCCAGCCGAACGAGAAGCCGAAGCGTTAAGACTCGCAAGCGAACAGGCACAGCAACCTTTTGACTTAACTATATTACCTCTGCTGCGAGCGATTTTAGTCAGACTCAGTGAGACAGATTATCGATTGTACATGACGATGCACCATCTCATTTTTGATGGCGTTTCCCTGTATAACGTCTTTTTACAAGAATTGGCGATACTTTACGAAGCTTTTTGTAAAGCAGAGGGCAGGGGGCAGAAGGCAGAAGGAGGTAAAAGTATGCCTTTCTCTTCTCCGTTGCCAGAATTATCAATTCAATATGCAGACTTTGCTTACTGGCAACGGCAATGGTTGCAAGCAGAAGTTCTTGCACCCCAACTAGATTACTGGGAAAAGCACCTGGCCAATCTCTCAATGCTGCAATTGCCAACAGACCGTCCGCGTCCGGCAATGGAAACTTTCCGAGGGGCGAGACATTCGCTGAAATTACCCAAAGGGTTGACGGACGAACTGAAGGCGCTGAGTAGTCGTGAGGGAGTTACCCTATTTATGACTTTGCTAGCCGCATTCAAAACGGTGCTAGCACGTTATGCTCAACAGGATGATATTCCTGTAGGTGCGGTAATTTCCGGGTCAAACCGTCTCGAAATTGCTGGGTTGATTGGGTTTTTAATTAATAACTTGGTATTGCGGACAGACCTTTCTGGTAATCCCAGTTTCCGAGAACTGTTGGGAAGAGTGCGAGAAGTTACCTTAGGCGCTTACGCCAATCAAGATGTACCCTTCCAAAAGTTAGTTGAAGTCCTGCGACCGGAACGCCATCTGGGTCATCACCCTTTATTTCAAGTGCTGTTCGTTCTGGAACCGCCAACGCCAGCATTAGATTCTGGATGGAGTTTGCGTCCCCTAATTGTGGATACGGGAACGTCAAATATGGATATGACGCTTTCGCTCGACGATCGCCCGGAAGGTTTAGTGGGCTATTTTGAATACAATAGCGACTTATTTGATGCAGCAACCATCACGCGGATGGTTGGGCATTTGCAAACTGTATTAGAAAGCGTTGTTGCTAATCCAACACAGAAACTCTCAAATTTATCTCTATTAACCGAAGCAGAAAAGCAGCAGTTGCAGACATGGAATGATACCCAAAAAGATTATCCTCTGGATGTCTGTTTGCATGAATTATTTGAGGCACAGGTCAGAGAATCTCCTGATGCGATCGCAGTTATCTTTGATGGGTTAGAAGGTGTCCATCCTACTCTTACCTATCGCGAACTAAACCAACGTGCTAATCAACTCGCCCATTATCTAAAAGCACAAGGCGTAGGGAAAGAGGTGCTAGTTGGTATTTGCATGGAACGTTCCTTAGAGATGGTTGTGGGGCTGTTAGGAATATTGAAAGCAGGCGGTGCTTACGTTCCCTTCGATCCGGAGTATCCCAAAGAACGTTTAGCCTTCATGCTTGAAGATGCCCAAGTTCCCATCCTACTGACTCAGTCGCAGTTAGTTTCTGCCCTTCCACCTCACCAAGCACAAGTTATTTGCTTAGATAGGGATTGGTCAACCATTGCTCAATGTAGTGCAGAAAATCCCCATAGCGAAGTCAATTTTCAAAACCTGGCGTATGTAATTTACACCTCTGGCTCAACCGGAAAGCCAAAAGGGGCGATGAATACGCACCGAGGAATATGCAATCGCTTGTTGTGGATGCAAGAAGCTTATCAATTAATTGAGAGCGATTGCATTTTACAAAAAACGCCCTTTAGTTTCGACGTATCGGTTTGGGAATTTTTCTGGCCGTTAATTACAGGTGCTCGTTTAGTAATCGCTCAACCGGGTGGACATCAAGATAGCGGCTACTTGGTGAAGGTAATTACCCAGCAGCAAATTACAACGCTGCACTTTGTTCCTTCCATGCTGCAAGTCTTCTTAGAAGAGCCAGGAGTGACAGCTTGTAACTGCATTAAACACATTATTTGTAGTGGTGAAGCCCTACCTGTTACCCTGCAAGTACGTTGCTTTGCCGTACTAAATGCCGAACTACACAACCTCTACGGCCCAACAGAAGCCGCCGTTGATGTGACCGCCTGGAAATGCCAGCGAGATGGCAATCTATCAACCGTTCCCATCGGTCGCCCGATCAGCAATACACAAATCTATTTGTTAGATTCTCATTTACAACCCGTACCAGTAGGTGTACCAGGAGAACTTTACATTGGCGGAGTTGGTATTGGGCGGGGCTATCTCAATAGAGAGGAACTGACGGTTGAGAAGTTTATTTTGAGGCAGGCAGAGGGCACAGAGAAGTCCGAGCGGAGGCTTCCTCCGCTCGGAACTTCAAAGAGGCAGGAGGCAGAAGGGGCAGGGCACAGGGGGCAGGGCGCAGGGGGAGAATTCATTACTCAGGACTCAGCACTCACTACTCGGCACTCACAGGAGCGTTTGTATAAAACTGGCGACTTGGCTCGTTACCTTCCTGACGGCAATATTGAATACCTGGGACGCCTCGATCATCAAGTGAAACTACGCGGTTTCCGGATTGAACTGGGTGAAATTGAGGCGGTATTGAGTCAGCACTCAGATGTGCGGGAAGCAGTAGTTGTTGTGCAAGAGGATACAGGTAGCAAGCGACTACTAGCTTATGTTGTCACTGCTCATTATCCAGAACGAGTGCCTTATCAAGTCGCCTGTCCGGTGGAATTTACTGGGAAGGGAACAGCCATTTTAGAAACTGAGGATATCTCTAGCAGTGGAATGTGTTTGGTCGGTGTCATTGATATGGAACCGGGTCAGGCTGTTCGTGTGCGCCTGCAAATACCGGGTTCCAATGAGGAACGGTGGTTGTTGGGGAGTATCGCTTGGCAACAAGGGAATCGAGCCGGAATTCACCTTGACCTGACACCCGATTTGCAAGAGTTGTGGGAGCAAGGTGTCCATTATCTGCTCGAAACCCAAGGCTTTTTAAAAGTTTGGCAGCGCACGGTTAGTGCTAGCTTACGAGATTTTCTCAAGCAAAAGTTACCTGAGTACATGGTTCCTACGAGTTTTATCCTGCTGGATCGACTACCACTTACTCCTAGTGGCAAAGTGGATCGTAGAGCCTTGCAGCAACAACGTTCGGCAACCGTAGCGCCACCAGCCAAGCCGGAATTAGAAGCAGAATTTGCCGCACCTCGTCATGCTATCGAACAGGTTGTTGCTGATGTTTGGGCTGAAGTTCTGAAACGTGATCGCATCGGTATCCATGACAACTTCCTAGATTTGGGAGGACACTCGCTGCTAGCAACGCAGGTAATCTCTCGGTTGCGCAGTCTGTTCCAAGTGCAATTGCCCTTACGCCTGATGTTTGAGTCTCCCACCGTGGCGGAACTAGCCGAAGCGATCGCTAAACTCCAAAGCACTCCAGCGACAGCACCAGAACCCGCCATTACATCAGTTTCTCGCGCCGCTTATCGCATGAAGCGATCCGCACTCAAAAAAGGGACAGATGGCTAGGGCAACAAACAATAAAGGATAAAAATGATACAAAAACTTCCTAGCAATTCCTTAGAGGCTGTTGGAAATTCTTTGAGTGCTGATGAGGAAGAAGTCTTTGCCTTTCCTCTCTCCTCTTCTCAGCAACGCTTGTGGTTCCTCGACCAGTTAATTCCCAATAGCCCTATTTACAATATTCCCGGTGTCGTACAATTTCACGGACGACTGGATCGGGTGGCATTAGAGGAAAGTTTTAACGAAATCGTTCGTCGCCACGAAGTTCTGCGAACAACCTTTGCGATGATCGCAAACGGACAACCCGTGCAAGCTGTTGCTCAGGTGGAAGAAGACTCTACCCTGAGGCGTCACTACTTATTGCAAGAAATAGACCTCAGCCACTTGAGCGAACCAAACCTTCAGCTTGAAGTTCAGCGACTGGCAATCGAAGAAGCTCAACGACCGTTCAATTTAGAACAAGGGCCGCTGCTGCGCGTCATGCTTTTGTGCCTTGCCGAACAAGAGTACACCCTTGTTGTCACGGTACACCACATCATTTCAGATGGGTGGTCGTTTGGTGTATTAGCGCGGGAATTGATGGCACTTTACGACAGTTTCTCTCAAGGTAACCCTTCACCTCTTCCTGACCTCCCCATCCAGTACGCTGACTTTGCCCTTTGGCAGCAAGAGTGGTTGCAAGGCGAACTGCTAAAGAGCAAATTCGCTTACTGGCAGCGGCAACTCGGCGGTTCCTTGCCCGTGCTGCAACTCCCAACCGACAGACCACGGCCCGCAGTCCAGTCTTTCCAAGGGGCGCGACAACCCTTTGCCCTTTCCTCAACCCTTAGCGAGGCACTGAAAACTTTCGCCCGTCAGGAAAGCGCCACTGTATTTATAACAGTGTTAGCGGTTTTCAAAACCTTACTCTACCGCTATACAGGGCAGGAAGATATTTTAGTCGGTTCGCCCATTGCCAATCGCCAACGTCTTGAACTAGAAGGATTAATGGGCTTTTTTGTCAATACTTTAGTGTTGCGAACTGACCTATCTGGCAACCCAACATTCCGACAATTGCTGGCTAGAGTGCGGGAAGTGACCCTAGAAGCTGACGCTCACCAAGACGTGCCTTTCGAGAAACTGGTAGAAGCGCTGCAACCCGAACGCGAACTGAGCCGGAACCCCCTGTTCCAAGTTGCCTTTGTCATTACACCCCCCATGCCAGACCTAGCTCCACCGTGGAGTTACAGCCAGCTAGATGTGGATACAGGTACGGCAAAGTTCGATTTGACGCTAGCGTTAGAAGAAAGACCAGACGGTTTCATCGGCGTGTTTGAATACAGTACTGATTTATTTGCAGCCGATGCGATCGCTCGGATGGTTGGTCATTTCCAAACTTTACTGGCAGGTATCCTTGCCAACCCAGACCAGTGCATTGGTGAGTTACCCTTGCTAACTCCATCAGAGTGGCAGCAGATGCAGTCGTGGAATCAAACCCAAGCTGATTATCCGCAAGGGTGCATTCATCAGCTATTTGCAGAGCAAGTTGAGAAAAATCCCGATGTGGTGGCTGTGGTTTTTGGAGAGCACCAGCTAACCTACCGCGAACTGAATACTAAAGCCAATCAATTAGCGCATTACCTACAAAGCCTTGGTGTCGCACCAGAAGTATTGGTGGGGATTTGCGTTGAGCGATCGCTCTATACCATAATCGGTATCTTGGGCATTTTCAAAGCAGGTGGCGCATACTTACCACTCGATCCTGCTTATCCTGCCGAGCGTTTGGCATTTATGTTAGAAGATGCTCAAGTTCCAGTGCTATTAACTCAGCATTCATTAGGTATTGAGCGAACACACAGCCAATCATTACAAAAGACAACCATCGTTTATCTAGACAATTGGGAAGCGAATACTGATGGTGAGAAAAACCCTGCTTCTGGTGTCACCTCTGATAACCTAGCTTATACAATCTACACCTCTGGGTCTACAGGCAAACCCAAAGGTGTTCTACTGACACATGAAGGTTTGTGCAATCTAGCTACAGCACAACAGCAGCTTTTCAACTTGCAGCCAAATAGTCGTGTTTTGCAATTTGCATCCCTCAGTTTTGATGCTTCTATTTGGGAAATTGTTATGGCTTGGGTAGCTGGCGCAACTCTCGTTCTGGCTCAGCGAGACGATTTGCTTCCAGGTACTACTTTGCTGAAGTTATTGCGCGACCAGCGGATCGCAATTGTTACCTTACCTCCCTCAGTACTAGCGGTTTTGCCAGTAGAAGAACTTCCCGATTTGCAGACAATTATCGTCGCTGGTGAAGCTTGTCCTCCTGAACTAGTGAAACGTTGGGCACCTGGTCGTCGGTTCTTCAATGCTTATGGCCCAACGGAAAGTACTGTCTGTGCCACTGTTGCTGAATGTACCCTAGATGACAAGAAATTACCTATCGGTTATCCAATTGCGAATACGCAAGTTTATATACTTGACGCTAACCTACAACCTGTCCCTGTTGGCGTTCCTGGTGAAATATACATTGCTGGAGTTGGGTTAGCACGGGGCTATCTTAACAGACCGGAATTGACGGCAGAGAAGTTTATTTTTAGAAAGGCAGAGGGCAGAGAAGCAGAGGAGCAGGGGGGACTCGGGGCCCCCTCTGGGGATAAGGGGGAGAGGGGAGCAGGGGGAGAATTCATTACTCAGCACTCAGCACTCACTACTCAGCACTTACAGGAGCGTTTGTATAAAACTGGCGATTTAGCTCGTTATCTGCCTGACGGTAATATTGAATACCTTGGTCGCATTGATAACCAAGTGAAGATTCGCGGGTTCCGGATTGAACTTGGGGAAATTGAGGCGGTGTTGAGCCAGCATCCAGATGTGCGGGAAGCGATCGCAATGGCACGAGAGGATATTCCAGGTGAGAAGCGATTAGTTGCCTATATTGTCTCTAAGCAGACACCAAAGCGAGTGCCTTATGAAAGCGAGTGTTTGGCACAATTGGACGGCTACGGGACAGTGAAACTCGAAACTGAGGATATCTCCATTGGCGGTGCTTGCTTGATAGGAGTACCAGAGATGCCTGCCGCTCAGCCTCTACGCTTGTGTCTGACATTACCAGGTGTGAGTGGAGCTAGGTGGTTTTCTGGAAAAATCGCTTGGCAACAAGGAAATCGAGCTGGAATTCAATTTCAGGTTACACCATCAGAGCAAGGGATTCTCAATCAAAGCGTTGAGTATCTCCTCAAAACAGGGGGATTTTTAAAAGTTTTGCAACGCATGACTGTTGAGAACTTGCGAAGCTTTTTGAAACAGAAGTTACCCGACTATATGGTGCCTTCTAGCTTTGTATTTCTCAATGCCTTACCCCAAACCCCAAATGGTAAGGTGGATCGCAAGGCACTTCCTGCACCGGAGAATTTGCGACCGCAGTTAGACAAGACATACACCGCACCCCAGACAGAGATAGAGCAAGCGATCGCTTCAGTGTGGCAACAAGTCCTGCAAGTGGACAAAGTTGGGTTATACGACAATTTCTTCGATTTGGGCGGTCATTCTCTGCGGATGGCGCAAGTTCACACTCAGTTGTGCGAGGTATTACAGCAAAAAGTCTCGATGGTGGAACTGTTTCAATATCCCACTATCAGTGCTTTGGCTAAACATTTGAGTCAGGACGAAGCACAACTCGCGTTTGCAAATAGCCATCAACGTGCCAACAAACAAAAAGAAGCCCTGCATCTACAAAAGCAAAAAATGCAAAGGAAGAAGCAAAATGGATAATCTACAAAGCCACGACGCCTTAGAAGGAATTGCTATTGTTGGACTGGCAGGCAGATTTCCAGGTGCGAAAAATGTGGAGGAATTTTGGCAGAATCTCCAGGACGGCGTAGAGTCCATTTCTTTCTTTTCAGAGCAAGAATTGACTGATGCTGGCATTGATTCGGCAGTATTTCGTAACTCTGACTACGTTAAAGCCAAAGCAGTTTTGGACGATATCGAGTTATTTGATGCGGCTTTCTTCGGGTTTAGTCCTAAAGAAGCCACGATTACCGATCCACAACATCGCTTATTTTTAGAATCAGCTTGGGAAGCGCTGGAAAATGCGGGTTACAACCCGGAAACATACACAGGTGCAATTGGCGTGTATGCAGGGATGGGGATGAGTGGCTATTTATTAAATAATCTGTGGGCAAACTCTGAATTAACCAGTTCGGCTGGCGCATATCAACTTTTAATTGCCAACGATAAAGATTTCTTGCCTACTCGCGTTTCATATAAACTCAACCTTAAAGGCCCAAGCGTTAATATTCAAACTGCTTGCTCGACTTCCTTAGTCGCCACTTGTATGGCGTGCCAAAGCTTACTGAACTATCAATGCGACATGGCTTTGGCAGGAGGAGTGTCCATCAGCTTGCCGCAAAAAACAGGGTATTTGTATCAAGAAGGCATGATTTTTTCGCCAGACGGCCATTGTCGGGCTTTTGATGCCCAAGCACAAGGAATCGTGGCGGGGAGTGGAGTCGGAATTGTTGTTTTAAAGCGATTAGAAGATGCGATCGCAGATGGCGATACTATCCATGCTGTGATCAAAGGCTTTGCTGTGAACAATGACGGCTCTATGAAAGTAGGTTACACCGCTCCCAGCGTCGATGGTCAAGCAGAAGTTATTGCTCAAGCCTTGGCAATGGCGGAAGTCGATCCAGAAAGCGTAACTTATATCGAAGCACACGGTACGGGAACACCCTTAGGCGATCCCATTGAAATTGCCGCACTGACAAAAGCCTTTCGCGCCAGTACCCAGAAAAAGAATTTTTGTGCCATTGGTTCGGTGAAAACAAATATCGGACATTTGGATACAGCAGCTGGGGTTACAGGTTTAATCAAAACTGTTCAAGCGCTTAAACACCAGTCTTTACCACCCAGCTTGCATTTTGAAACCCCAAATCCCAAAATTGATTTTGCCAACAGTCCTTTTTACGTTAATAACCAACTCAGTGAATGGCAAAAAAATGGCAGTCCTCGCCGTGCGGGAGTTAGTTCGTTTGGTATTGGGGGTACGAATGCCCATGTTGTTTTAGAAGAAGCACCACAAGAAGTCAAAAGTCAAAAGTCAAAAGTGAGCCAGCGCGGTCTTGGGGGTTTCCCTCATGAGCGAATGGCGAACCCCGAAGGGGTCAAAAGAAAGTGTTTGTTGTTGTGTTTATCAGCTAAATCTGAATCGGCACTTGATATAGCTACACACAAATTAATTGAGCATTTAAAACAGCATCCCGAACTAAACTTGGCTGATGTTGCTTACACGCTTGCTTTAGGACGTAAGGCTTTTAACCATCGCCGGATAGTTGTTGGTAGCGATTTAGAAGAAGTAGTAACAGCACTTTCTAGGCTCAATCAGCAAGTTTTTATTAATACACAAGAATCTCAACAACGTCCCATCACATTCATGTTTTCTGGACAAGGTTCCCAATACGTGAATATGGGGTTGGAACTTTATCAAGTTGAACCAATATTTCGCGAACAAATCGATAAATGTTCCCAATTACTGAAACCTGATTTAGGATTAGATTTGCGCGATGTTCTGTATCCCAGTGAAGAAAAAACAGAAATTGCCGCGCAACAATTAAAGCAAACGGCAATTACACAACCAGCCTTATTTGTTATTGAGTACGCTCTAGCACAATTATGGATGTCCTGGGGTGTGCGTCCTCAAGCCATAATTGGGCATAGTATTGGTGAATATGTTGCAGCGTGTATTGCTGATGTATTCTCCTTGGAAAATGCTTTGTCACTGGTTGCGGCGCGGGGAAGACTAATGCAGCAAATGCCTGCGGGAGCGATGCTAGCCGTACCTTTAACAGAAACAGAAGCGCGATCGCATCTCAACGATAACCTGTCTCTGGCAGTGATTAACACTCCTTATAGTTGCGTGATTGCAGGTACAATTGCAGAGATAGATGCTTTAGAACAGCAGTTACCAGAAAGTCGTCGCTTGCATACTTCTCATGCGTTCCACTCGCAGATGATGGAACCGATTTTAGAACCCTTCATTGAGTGTGTTAAGAAAGTCAAGCTGAATCCCCCACAAATTCCCTATATTTCTAACGTCACCGGAACTTGGATTACCGCCGCAGAAGCTACCAATCCCAACTATTGGGCACAACACTTACGTCAAACGGTACGCTTTGCTGATGGTGTGCAAAAGTTAATGCAAGACTCGGACAGAGTTCTCTTAGAAATTGGGCCTGGACGAACGCTGACGACACTTGCTAAGCAGCATCCCGATAAAGATGCTGGGGCGCTCATCCTGTCTTGCTTACGCCATCCTCAAGAACAACAATCAGATGTGGCATTTTTGTTAAACGCTTTAGGGCGACTTTGGTTGGCAGGGGTAGAAATTGATTGGTCAGAGTTTTATACTGGCGAACAACGTTACCGCATACCGTTGCCAACCTATCCCTTTGAACGTCAGCGTTACTGGATTGAACCGCAAGGGTTACCAGTACAAGAAGCTGCTAACTCTTTGACTAAAAAACCGGATATTGCTGACTGGTTCTATATTCCTTCTTGGCAACGTTCACCGATTCTGGCGCAAAATGATAGCCTTGCCAAGGAGCGTTCTTGTTGGTTGGTGTTTGTAGATGAGTGCGGTTTAGGCGATCGCATGATCAATCAACTCAAACTGGCAAATCAAGATGTAATTACTGTCAGCATTGGAGCGCAGTTTAGCCGCGATACTCCTGCGGAGTCACTTTGTGAACGTCAAAATGCCTACACGCTCAATCCCTCACAGCGCCAAGACTACGACACTTTATTGCAAGAACTACACGCACTCAACAAGATGCCACAAATTATCGTGCATTTATGGAGTGTTACGCCTGATGAGGTTGTGGAAGAAAGATTTGAACGCGTAGAAAAATTGCAAAATTTGGGTTTCTGGAGCTTACTATTTTTAGCACAGGCACTTGGGAAACAAAATATTAGCGATCGCTTAAATATTGCAATCATTTCTAACAATCTGCAACAAGTTACGGGTGAAGAAAATCTCTGCCCGGAGAAAGCAACCCTACTCGGTCCCTGTAAAATTATTCCCCAAGAATATCTCAATATCTCTTGTCGCAGCATTGATATAGTTCTGCCTGCGCCTGGAAGTCAGCAACAAGAAAAATTAATTAACAATTTACTAAAAGAACTAACTGTTCAAACCTCAGATGTGGCGATCGCCTATCGTGGTAATCATCGTTGGGTACAAACCTTTGCACCTGTCCGATTAGATAAAGCTGAGAAAGCAACGCCTCGGCCAAAAAATGGCGGAGTTTATCTAATTACAGGTGGATTAAGCGGTATTGGTTTAGTTCTGGGGGAATATCTGGCAAAAACGGCACAAGCGAAATTAGTGCTGGTTGGGCGATCGCAGTTTCCCCAAAGATCCGAGTGGGAACAATGGCTCAGTACTCATAATGAACAGGATAGCGTCAGTGTCAAGATCTGCAAATTCCAAGAGATGGAAGCATTAGGTGCAGAGGTAATGGTTGTTTGTGCTGATGTTGCCAATCTTGAACAAATGCAAGGGGTGATTCAGCAAGTATGCGATCGCTTTGGTGCCATTCATGGTGCGATCCACTCTGCGGGAATTCCACCAGCAGGCATAATTCAAATGAAAAAGCCAGAAATTTCCGCTAATCTTCTCGCACCGAAAGTCCAAGGAACTTTGGTACTGGATACTCTCCTGAAGAATTTCAATTTAGATTTCTTTGTCCTTTGTTCTTCTCTAACTTCAGTCTTACCCTTTCCTGGGATAGTAGATCATTGTGGTGCAAATGCTTTTCTCGATGCCTTTGCGCAATACAATAGCGATCGCTCCCATCGGTTCACCGTTGCAATTAACTGGGATGGTTGGCAAGAAGTTGGACAAGCAGCCAATGGAATTGGCCCAGATGAACTGAAGAAATGGCGTGAAGAAAGTTTGAAACAAGGAATCTTACCTTCTGAAGGGATTGAGGTATTTAGTCGCATTCTTGCAAGTTCGCTACCCCAGGTTTTAGTCTCAACTCAAGATTTTCTCCCCCGATTCCAGCAACCATTAGTTGTAGACTACAATCCTTCCAGATCAAAGCACTCCCGGCCTGAATTAGGCAATGCTTATGTTGCACCGCGTAACGTTTTAGAACAAACTATTGCAGATATCTGGCAAAAATGTTTAGGTGTTGAGCCAGTCGGCATTAGCGATGACTTCTTTGAGTTAGGGGGAGACTCATTACTAGCCGTTCATCTCCTGACTCAGGTGAGTGAAGCTATGCAAACAAAATTGTCTCCCCATAGTTTAATTAATGCCCCGACAATTGCTGGGTTAACAGAGTTGATAGAAACAACCAACTCATCATCTATAGTTAAGGCATTACCTTCATCCCTGGTAGAAATTCAAGCTGGAAACCCCCCAACCGCCTCTGTTCTTAGTTCATGCAGCTGGCGGACACGTTTACCAGTACCGTGACTTAGCACATTATCTCGGCTCAGATCGACCAGTGTATGGTTTACAGTCTGAGAGTACGGCAGGAAAAAGCCATAATTTGATTCAGGTTGAGGAAATGGCAGCGCATTATTTAAAAGCGCTACGCACTGTCCAATCAGAAGGTCCCTATTTTCTGGGAGGTGCTTCTTTTGGGGGTACAGTCGCCTACGAGATGGCGCAGCAACTCCAAGCAGCCGGGGAAGAAGTAGCTTTACTGGCTCTGATTGATACTCCTAGTCTCGGTCACATGCCCTCAGCAAATATAGAAGATGACGAACTCAAAATCATGGCTTACTTGCTGGGTGTTGGTGCTAACGTTCCCATCGCCACAGATTCCCTAGAACAACTTAGCCCTGACGAACGGCTACACTACTTTTTGGAACAAGGAAAAAGCGGTTTAAGAATGCCTGCTGACTTAGATATCAGTGAAATTCGCCACTACTACCATCTATTTAGAAGCAACATTAAAGCGATGAGAAGCTACGTCCCGCAAGCTTATCCAGGTCGAGTCATCTTTTTTAAAGCAAGCGATCGCGACTCCTTCAACCCAGCAAACCCAGAACTAGGTTGGCTAGATTTGGCAATGGCAGGGCTAGAAATTCACGAAGTCCCTGGCAATCACATTACAATGAACTTTCCTCCTCAAGTCCAAGTTATGGCTAAGTTGTTAAAGGCATATCTGGATAGCGATACACAAAACTAAACTTTTAACAGAGTTAAAACTCACCTCAAGATTCCATTTAAAAACCCCAGAGCGATATCCTTGCTCCGGGGTTGAGTTATGTTTTTAGTTTTGATGCCACATAACCCTGAAATATGATAATTTCCCGATGGAGAATAGACCTTTTGCAAAAATATATTTTTGCAAGAGGGGGGAAAGGGTAAAGGTAAAAGGGAAAGGGTTTTGAGTTCCTTTCCCCTTTTCCCCTTTCTCTTTTACCGACTTCTGCAAGAAGTCTAATGAATGTTCAATTGGATGGAGCGTTGTTTATGGATAAGAGTAAGAAACATCGACCGTACAAGATAGATAGAGAATTGGTATCAGAAATGCTGTATCTAAAAAATATCTTTACGCTTTTGCAACCAAAAAGTAACAAGCAAATAAATTGCTGTATGCAATAATAAAAGTCCCCAATTCAAATTTAAGTTTCCCCATGTTGCTTCGTAAACTAATGTATGTTCAAATGGCTGGGGAACTGTACTACCGTCTACTAATCTTGTTGGTTCTGGCACTAAGCCATTGACATTTACCAAAGAGCCATAAGCTCCTACTGACCAACGACTTAACATTAGCCATGATAAAAATTTATTCACACCTTCCTGTGTTTTAAATAAAACTCCAGAAAAGATAATTTGGGGTAGTAGTAGTAATGGTAGAGCGCTATTTGCTTGGCTACTATTTTTAACAGTTGTGGATACGAGTAAACCTAAGCTAGAACTGGCTAATAATGTTAAAAAAGTTGTAATTCCTAATCCGAGATGCCAGGAAAATAATTCTGGATTGGGAGATTTAAACCCTATGAGAATCACTGCAACTATCAGCAAAGTTTGCGCGATCGCCAAAATTGCCAAAATCGTAAATTTGGAGGCAAGATAAGCAAATAATCGCAAATTCACTAAGCGTTCTCTTAAGTAAATTGCCGATTCTTTGACAATTTCTTGCAAAGAACTAGAAAGTCCTACCCACAATGCAGCACAAGTAAAGACAAACAATACTTGCAAAGCTAATGGAGCTAAAGTTGGATCTGGTTGCTCGCCTAAGACAAAGGGTGTTTTATCTCTAATTGCTAAAGTGATTAGGCTAATACCGATAGGTGCTGTTAATAGAGAAAGGAAAAGATTGACGCGATCGCGTAATATTAATTGCCAATAACGTTGGCACAATAAAAACCACTGCTGCCAAAAGGAAACTTTCTTGCGTGTTGGCGCAAAAGACTTGGTTGGCTGTTGATTTCCAGAACTTATTTGATTGCCAACATAATGTTGATAATAGCTAGATTGCTGAAATTGAGTCGCATATCTAATAACTTCTTGCTCTTGTTCGAGTTTGATATAAATATCAGCAAAATCGTTCACACCAAAAAAATGCAAAGCTTCTTGAGGTGTGCCAAAATAGCAAAGTCTGCCACCCAGACCGAGAAACACAATGCGATCGCATCCACTAATATTAGCTGTGGCATGAGTTACTAAAATAATCGTTCTTCCTCCTTGATGCGCTAAATCCTTCAATAGCTGCATCATCTGTTTATCCAAACCGGGATCTAGTCCAGAAGTTGGTTCATCCAAAAAGAACAATTTAGGATCGGCCAGTAATTCTACGCCAATGCTAACTCGTTTGCGTTGTCCACCGCTGAGGTCACTGACTAAAGCATGACGGCGATGGCTCATTTTAATTGCTTCTAACGCCTGTTCTACCAGTGGTTGCAGATTAATATCTGGTGGTAATCGTAGCTTGGCGGCGTAGGTAAGCACCTCTGCAACGGTCAATTCACGGTGAATAATATCATCTTGCGGTACGTAACCAATTTGAGTGCGGTACAGATTGAAGTTTTTCTGCAAATCTTCGCCGTTGATCTGCACAACACCTTTGGTGATTTTCTCAATTCCTAAAAGTGTCCGCATTAAAGTTGACTTACCCGCACCACTCCCCCCAACCAAAGCCACAAACTGTCCTGGTTCAATGGCAAAAGATAAATCATCCAACCGCCGCTTACCGTTAGTTTCTAAGAGTAAATTGTGCGCTTCTAGACGAATGCGATCGCCTTGATCGAGAATTTCTAAACAATCGTCGCGCACCACCAAAGTAAACGGCCCAATACGGATTTTCGCACCATTTGACAGTAAGGCTGTCCCTGTAACTTGTTTACCGTCAATAAACACTCCATTGGTGCTATAGTCCCGCAAAATGTAGCGTCCTTGAGCATCAGTATCAATCGTCGCGTGACGCCGGGAAACGGTAGGTGCATCTAATTGCAAATTAGCTTGCGGATCGCGTCCCAATAAAATTGATCGTTGTTTTAACGGAATCGAACGCGTTGTCGGTGTAGTAACTGAGTGTGCGTTGGAGGGATTGCAGTATCTAATTTGAATGAGTTGATTGGGGTTTTGGGCAATTTGAATTTCAATACCGTGGGTTAAGTAATAGCCTTCTTTTGGAGTAATCAGCGAATGATTGATATATAACTTGTTGCTACTGGGTTTTTCTCCATCACCGTCATAAATGCGGTAGTCTGTACCATCCTGACGTAATACTGCTTGACATCGAGAAGCAACTTCCCAGTGTTGGGGAACAAGTAAATCAGCAATATTTGGGTCACGTCCCAAAATATGCTGTGGCTTTTTGAGTTCAAAGTATATAATTTGACCTTGATTGTTTAATTCTAAAAAAGGATTTGTACTTAAGACAGTCCGACTTTGTAAAGGTGGCTGTGCCATAAATTGCTTGGAAAATTAAAAGAGGTCTATTCACTCTGAAGATTGAATCGGTTAGTTGCAATACTTGTTTACTTATAAAAAATTAATTTATTACGAAGAAACTATATTAATTAGCAGTAGCAAAAGTTTATGATATTGAACAGCTAAATATCAATTATACGTAAAAACTGACAACTAAAATATTATGACCTTGACATTATTAAATAATCGTTATCAAGTTTTGCGTGTGCTTGGAAGCGGTGGATTTGGCGAAACTTTTTTAGCAGAAGATACCCAAATGCCATCTAGCCGTCGTTGTGTAATTAAACAACTCAAACCTGTGGCTAATAATCCCCAGGTTTATCAATTAGTACAACAACGGTTTCAGCAGGAAGCAGCAATTTTAGAAGAACTGGGCGATCGCAGCAATCAAATTCCCAAGTTGTATGCTTATTTTGTAGACAACGGGCAATTTTATTTAGTTCAAGAATATATTGAAGGTCACACCTTGACTCAAAAAATGCAACAACAGGGAATTTTGCATGAGAGTACAGTCAAGGGAATTTTAATTGATATTTTGCCAGTTCTGGAATTTGTTCACAGCAAGCGCATAGTCCATCGCGATATCAAACCAGACAATATAATTTTACGTTTCTCTGATGGCAAACCAATCTTAATTGATTTTGGCGCAGTCAAAGTATCAATGGGTACAGTGATAACTGCTTCTGGCAACTCGAATCAGTCAATTGTCATTGGTACGCCAGGGTTTATGCCAATGGAACAATCGGTAGGTAGACCAGTATTTTCTAGTGACTTGTATAGTTTGGGACTAACAGCAATTTACTTACTGACAGGTAAATTACCCGCAGACTTGCCTACAGATCCAGATACAGGCGACATCCTCTGGCGCAATTTTACTTTCAACATCAGCCCTGATTTTGCTGCTGTATTGGATAAAGCCATCCAATCATCACCACGCGATCGCTATCTCAGTGCTAGAGATATGCTAGCAGCATTGCAGACTCCGGTTGCACCGACTGTGCCTGTTTCCCCGCCAACATTAATTACTTCCCCTGCAACAGTAGGCTATATCACAGAGCCAACAGTCGCATCTTCACCACCTGTATACCAGCCGCAAATTCCTTCGCCATATCCAAATCTAGCAGCATCGTCTAAAGGTTTAGGAACTTGGCAACAAGGTGTAATTATTGGCGGTGCGATCGGCATGGTTGTTGTTGGTGGTTTATGGTTAGCCAAAGGACAATTATCAAACCAACCACAGCCATTGACAACCATAGCCTCATCTCCTTCCCCAACTTTCAATAATCAGGACAAATCACCTCCAACAACATCCAAATCATTGGATTCAACCTCGTCTAATTCCGATCGCGAAATAAAGCATCCTTCAACATCTACTAGCACGCAGAATCCAACTATACCTAACAATACTAATACAACCAGCACAGAAAAACCTTTAGCATCAGCATCAACACTTACAGAAGCTGGAGCAAAAAATTTAATTACTAATTGGCTACAAGCAAAGCAAGTTATGTTTGCTCCTCCCTACGATCCTCAGCCAGCTTCTGAGTTAACTACTGGTGAACAATATGAGCAAGTTGCTGGATATGATGGCTCAATTAACTCTCTCAAAACTGATGGTCATTCTTATAAATATGGTGTCCAACAAATTGATGGGGTTGATGAATTTTCAGTTAACGGCAATCAAGCTGTTATTCAACTAAAAGTTACTGAAGAACGGAAACTTATGGACAGAGATGGCAACATTCTTCCTAAAGAAACTGACTTTAAAACTAGAACAGTCCGCTATAATTTACAGTTTGTAGATCAGCGCTGGAAAATAGCTTCTACTCAAATACTTAGCAAATAATTATGAGATTTCTCTCAAAATTGCCTTATCTTACGCGAATTTTAGTAATTGCTACAGTTGTTGCAGTTGGCGTAGTCATTTGTGGTACTTTTGCAATGCGATTTTCAGCTTCAAATCCACAAGTTCAAGCTAAAAATTCTCCAACAAAAACTACAGTCGCTTCTCAACCAAACTCAATTCCAGCAGCCCTACCAACTGCAATTATTCCGACTAATTCCACACCCATTGAAGTCAGTAAAATCACACAAGTTCAGAAGAAACCAACATCTAATCAGCTGGCTTATGGGCATTTTCCCTACACACAAGCTAACTCAAACCAAATGATGCTGATTGGTAGCTATGCGACTGGTGCAGATCAACGCTTTGAGTCTTTGAATACTGAAGCTGTTCAAGCATTCATGAAAATGACTTATGCAGCCAGAGAAGTAGGCGTTTGGATTATTCCTGTTTCTGGTTTTCGCACTATCGAACAACAAGAAAAATTATTTCAAGAACAAATTAAGCGCCGGGGTTCTGCAAAAGAAGCAGCAAAAATTAGTGCCCCTGCTGGATATAGTGAACACCATACAGGCTTTGCTTTAGATTTAACAGATGGCAAATTTCCTAAAAAAGATATTACTTTTGAATTTGAAAATACTGATGCTTATCGATGGTTGACTAGCCATGCTAAAGAATTTGGCTTTGAACTGTCTTTTCCACGCAACAATAAGCAAGGAGTAAGTTTTGAGCCTTGGCACTGGCGATATGTAGGTTCATCAGATGCAGCCGCAGTATTTGCTAATGCTAGAAATCAGCGATAACTATTTCCATAGGTGTCGCTACGCGATCGCAAATAAATACTAAACTTAATTCCAAAAACTTAATTTACACTTAAAATACAAAGCAAACGCTGAAATCAAGTGCAATGAGCATTATACTTACGCCGGAGCAAGAAAGATTTATTCAAGCCAAGTTGCAAACAGGTAAATATCGTAATGCACAAGAATTGCTAGAAATTGCTTTCAGGCTACTTGATAAATACGAACATGCTGACACTGAGTGGATAAACTCTGTGCGGACAAAAATAGATGCAGCAATTACTACGAGTGAACAAACTCCGCCTATCGACGGAAAAACTTTAGTTAACCAAATTCTCGAACACTTTCAGCAAGTGCGTGAGGCGCAAGAATAAATCGTCGCTATGTAATCAACATTCTTGCTACTCAAGATCTCAAAGAAATTGCTGATTACTTTACTGCTAATAGTATCGAAGCTGGGGAACAGTTTTTTCATAAGTTTGACCGTCGTTGTGAACAATTGATAAATTTCTCTAACATGGGTAGGAGTTATGCTGAAATCTACCCTAATTTGCGTGGTCTACTTTTAGATGGGTATATTATTTTCTATAGAGTTTTGGATGATGGTATTGAAATTCTCCGTGTAGTAAATGCTCGCCGAGATTTACCATCTATATTTGAAGACCAATAATTATAATTTGTTGAATCAAAATCTGAACCATACGTAGACACTTGGAAGCCCGCAGCGTTTAACTAAATTTTTCCCTTAATTTAAAATCCCAAAATGCTATAAAGTATACAAGAATCACCCTTGTCTTGACTGGCTAACGCCAATTTATGCAAACGCTGCTGAACAATCGCTATCAAGTTATTCAGACTTTGGGAGGCGGTGGATTTGGTGAAACTTTTCTCGCAGAAGATACCCAAATGCCCTCCAAACGTCGCTGTGTCATCAAACAACTCAAACCGATTCACAACAACCCCCAGATTTATCAACTGGTACAAGAACGGTTTCAAAGAGAAGCAGCAATTTTAGAAGACTTGGGCGGCTCTACTGACCAGATTCCGACGTTGTATGCTTATTTTCAGTCAGAAGGGCAATTCTATGTAGTTCAAGAATGGGTAGAAGGGCAAACTCTCACAGTAAAAGTACAACAGCAGGGATTATTAGGTGAAAGTGCAGTCCGGGAAATTTTAGTAAATTTGTTGCCAATTCTAGAGTATATTCACTCAAAGCGCATCATTCACCGCGATATAAAACCCGATAACATTATCTTGCGTTATCGAGATAACAAACCTGTACTAATTGATTTTGGTGCAGTGCGGGAAACAATGGGAACGGTATTTAATTCCCAAGGAAATCCTACCAGCTCGATTGTAATTGGTACGCCTGGATATATGCCCAGTGAGCAAGCAATGGGTAGACCAGTGTTTTCCAGTGATTTATACAGTTTAGGAATGACAGCAATTTATTTGCTAACTGGGAAACAACCGCCAGAACTAGAAACAGATCCGCGGACTGGAGAAATTATTTGGCATCAACACGCCTTGAGTGTAAGTCCGACATTTGCAGGGGTGATAGATCGGGCGATCGCTTATCATCCCCGCGATCGCTTCGCCACTGCTAGAGAAATGCTACAAGCCTTGCAGGTTGGAGCAAATACCTTCCCGCCAACAGTACCCTATAACCATCCACCAGTAGTCAATACACCAGCAGCAACAACTCAACATACAATTCCCGTTAGTCCTGGCCCCTCTCATCAACAAAATACAATTCCAGTCAGTCCAGGCCAATCTTATCAAGCTAACAACCTACCACCAGCTAATAGGCAGAGGGGAGTCTTTGTTGCCAGTTTAGTTGCAGGTGGTTTAATAGGAACTGCTATCATCATTGGTTTTGCCCTCAACAACAAACAACCTCAACCAGTAGCACAGTCAACACAGTCAGCTAATGAATCTGCGACAGTGCGCAATGAACCGCAGGAGACTCCAACACCCATAAGAACTACAGATTCTTCTCCTACAGCAATTCCTAGTCAAACCCCATCTCTGCAAGTTCCTTCCTCAACACCAACACCAGTTGATCGGCCATCGCCAGAACAAGCTGTACAAAATTATTACGCAAATATTAATCAAGGTCAGTTTCAAACTGCTTGGAACCAGCTATCTCCTAGCTTACAAAATAATCGAAAGCTTCACCCTAATGGTTATCTTTCCTATATAGATTGGTGGGGAAACAGGGTACAAAGCGTATCTGTTCAGCAAGTTAATTTAGTGCAAGCAAGTGCAGAAACAGCAACCGTTAATGCTCGTTTGCAATACTCAATGAAAAATGGAAAAATTGCCCCTAGTTCTGTAAATTTCTTGTTATTATGGGATGCCGAAAATCGCAGATGGGTTGTTGGTGATGCCAGGTAGTTTATGGTTCGTAGTCAGCAGTTTATTGGTTCAAAAAAAAGTTCTAGCTTTTACTATAAATCTGATAGTAATTCTAAACTGTGAACGGATATAATCAACCACAATAAATGATTAAGCTATTAAATTTATTATTTTAAATGTAAAATTAGCAAACCAACAAAAACCATAATAAACATACCTACTAAAAATAGGTTATCTGCAATTAATTCAAAGTTTCTATTATTATTCCTAATAGATATATAGGATAAGAAACAAGAAGTAATGAACACAAGCGTATCAAATCCTAATATATCATCGGCATAGGTTTTCATGTGAAAATTTATTGTCCTCAAAAACGTAATCACTGTTACGCATACACCAATCATTGTTGAAGCCGTTGGTAGGATGTGGTAGGATAAAGCTTGTTTTGGTTGTTTTTGCTGCACGCTAGATTTTTCCACTAAAACTTGAAATATCCAACTATCAAGAATTTTAAATCTACTATTATTTTTAATTACTATAGGATTCATACTTTATTTTTGAAGTACAGGTAGGGTGGGCACTACCCACCGAATCAGAGTTTTGGTAGGCGATGTACACCCTACATGTAAATTTTTTCAATAATCAAATCGGATTTATATAGATATTAATGATATTTATCAATAAAGGTAAAAAACAGTTTTGCCATGCTTAATTACTTTAATTTAAACAAATTACTTATAAATTAAATGATGTATGTGTCAATTTCGTGGATAAATTATGGCGTAAATATGTCAATTATATAATGCTTAGATTTTGTCAGTTTTAGATAATAGAATTAGTTTGCTTATCAGGATTTATTTAATCATTGGGTGGCTAAAATAAATATTGCAATAATTATTTAAATAATGCCATTTTGCCTACTATCTGTGTCTTAGATAGATTTGAGGTAATAACATCCTATCCGAGTAACTATCTTAATTAACAGTTATCGTTAAAATAAAACGTTTATGCGCAAGCTTCTTAACCTAAATAGAGTCAAAACTTGATTATGTATCGCTAAAATTTTGAATGCTTGTCCATATTTAATGAGCAGCAAAATTAATAATTATTTACAGCGTATCCCATAACGGGAAAAACGGGAAATGTTGAGAGTCATAAGTCCTCGAATACTGCATTAACGTGAGTTCGATGCACAGCATTTTGACCTCACCCCCAGCCCCTCTCCTAGTAGGAGAGGGGAGCGAAAAGCCTAATTTTTCGTTGCTCCTCCCTCTCCTCGCAGGAGAGGGAGGTTGGGTGGGTGAGGTTTGTCGAATTCACGTTGTATTACGGTATAGCTGTATTGAGTGTGCTAGTAGCACTGCTACTGACCATAATCTTGCAGCCAGTTCTCAACAAAAGCATACTAGTACTGTTTTTTGCTACTAGTTGTTGATGATGATGTTGATGCACGGGAGTTTCTGGTTTTTATCCTAGAGCAGCATGGAGCGATCGCTTTGGCTTCAGCTTCCACAACAGAAGCCTTAGAACGCTTAGAACAGTTTCAACCAGATGTCTTGCTCAGCGATATTGAAATGCCAGGAGAAGATAGGTATAATTTTATTCGCCGAGTCAGAGTACTGGAATCTTCTCGAATTAAACAAATTCCGGCGATCGCACTTACAGCTTATGCCTCCAACGAAGACTGTAATCAAGCATTAAAGGCAGGTTTTCAAAGGCATATTCCCAAGCCAGTAGATCCAGCTGAGTTAATTACGATTCTTGCTAGCCTGAATGCTGACTTTGACCGCTAAATTTTGATCGATCTCAAATAGCTATTTATTTGCTGTTCTCAAACCAAATAAGCATTTTTATGTGTAGCGAATTATTGCATTTGTTAATGTCATAAATATCTATCACGGTATGTCTGAGACCATCTGGTATACATTGGAAGGAGCGATGTCTTACGACAAGCCACTAGGCGTCCACGCTTTTAACAGAGCATGACAATAACCCTTCTGAACAATCGGTATCAAGTTATTCAGGTACTCGGTGCTGGAGGTTTTAGCGAAACCTTTCTAGCAGAAGATACTCATATGCCTTCTCGCCGTCGCTGTGTAATCAAGCAACTCAAACCGCTCAGCAATGACCCGCCAACCTACCAAATGATTCAACAGCGGTTTGAGAGAGAAGCCACAACTTTAGAGTATTTAGGTAAAAGTAGTGACCAAATTCCGGAACTTTATGCCTACTTTTCTGAAAATGGGCAGTTTTACCTCGTTCAGGAATGGATTCACGGTCAAACCTTGAGAGATGTTGTCCAAGCTAAAGGATACGAAAGTGAAACTGTTGTTCGAGAAATTCTCTTAAGTCTTTTGCCTGTCTTAGACTATATCCATAGCAAGGGTATCATTCACCGAGATATCAAACCGGATAATATTATTCTCCGCTCCCCAGATAATAAGCCAGTTCTGATTGATTTTGGTGCCGTTAAAGAAACTATCCGTTCAGTGGTGAGTTCCCCAGGATTACCTGTGCAATCAATGGTAATTGGTACACCAGGGTATATGGCCAGCGAACAAGCCTTAGGACGCCCAGTTTATGCCACTGACATCTATAGTTTAGGCTTAACAGCAATTTATTTACTAACTGGCAAACAACCACAAGAACTAGAAACTGACCAGCAAACTGGAGAAATTCTTTGGCAAGATTATGCTCCTAGCGTGTCTGCTAGTTTGGTAAAGGTACTCAACCAAGCAATTAAACCTCATGCTAGCGATCGCTACAGTACTGCCAGTAAAATGCTCTATGCTTTGGAGTCTGCTAGTTACGTTATTCCCCAAACAGTTACCAGACCTGCCGCGGCTGCTAGATCAATTGGGCACACCCAGCCATTGCTTTCCTCTCAACCCCAAACAATTGCTTCTAGAAATTGGCAAAAGCCTGCTGTAATTGTCAGCAGTTTAATAGTAGGTGGATTGATTGGTGGGCTAGTAATTTCTAGCATTACCCGCCAACCAGCGTCTGAAGCACCGATTGCCACAAATTCTACACCCTCACCAGAACCTACCGATACTCCCGTTGATTCCCAACCTTCCCCGACTGCATCACCATCACCTGTGCAAGTAGTTCCAGCACCTATTCCTACCCTTAACCCCAAAGCAGAATCCAATCCTCCAGAAGCAACAACATCTCTGCCAGAAAAAGAGCCTGTAACTTCTGATACCCCTGCACCAATCGCAACATTAGCACCACAGCCAAAATCAGAAAATCAGCCACCTGTAGTTTCGACGCCAGAGGCACGTTCAACACCACAGAACAACAATCAGCCTCGCCAGTCAGCTAGTAGCAACAGACAAAGCGTTCCTGCATTTCCTACTGGTACATCAAGAAGCAGTGTGGAAGCTACTCTTGGTTCTAAAAGGGATTTAAAAGGTGTTTGGCGCAATACCCGTGCTGTCACCTATAACTTGGTGCCTAACCAAATCGATTTAGGCTACTTATTTGATCGTAAAACTGGAGCGTTACGCCAAACTGAAGCAGCTTTTGCCCAATCGGTAGATCCTCAAGTAATGCAGAGTACTTTAGATGGAATGTTAGGCGGTCAAGCGACTGAAGAAATTAAACAAGGGCTACAACAAATACAACGTCGTCAATCTGACAATTTCCAGTTTTCCAAGGGTTCAGTAAAAGGTCAGATTGTGCGGCAAAATTGTGATTTTATTTACATCAGTATTTGGGATGCAGACTTACATGATTTTGTCAGTCCATCGTCAGCTAAACAGTGTAGTTAAACAGTTTTACGTTGACAATACAAAAAAGGAGCCTGACTTAGGCTCCTAATTCAAAAATAGTAATGTAATTTTGATTACTTCACAGTTACCTTACCGCCAGCTTCTTCGATCCGCTTCTTAGCGTCTTCAGCGGCATCCTTGGCAATACCTTCCTTAACAGGCTTGGGCGCAGCTTCCACGAGGTCCTTCGCTTCTTTGAGACCCAGACCAGTAATTTCGCGGACAATTTTCAGTACGGCAATCTTCTTGTCAGCGGGAACGGATTCGAGAATTACGTCAAACTCGGTTTGCTCTTCTACTGGTTCAGCAGTAGCAGGACCTGCTGCTGGTCCAGCGATCGCAACACCAACAGGTGCTGCTGCACTGACGCCAAAAGCATCTTCAATTTGCTTAACTAACTCAGCAGCTTCTAGCAAAGTCAAGGATTTCAATTGTTCCAGAATGTTATCGGTTGTAGCAGACATTGATATAACTCCTATGATGTTTGATTTAGTTATTTGTCAATAGTCATCATTTAAGACTTTTGACCGTGCCAATTTTAGATTTTGAATTTTGGATTTTGGATTGATTTTTCGGTTTAGGCAAGGCCGCTTGTCGGTGGCAAAAATCTAAATCGTCAATCTCAAATCGCAAATCTAAAATTCAAAATTGTTTGACTGTCTATTCGCCTGCGCTTTCAGCACTATCGCCTTTTTCTCCCTCAGCCACCGCTTGCAAAGCACGCGCCAGTGAACCAGGAACTTCGTTGATACCCACGGCAATCTTGGTAGCCAAAGCGTTGATAGCTCCAGCAATTTGACCCATGAGTTGTTCCTTAGATGGCAAGTCTCCTAGAGCTTTGACATCGGGTTCTGTGAGGAGGCGACCTTCCATGACGCCGCCACGAAGCTCTGTCTTCTTGGAGACTTTTTGGAAATCTTGGTAAGCCTTAATTGCAGAAGAGAAATCTTCTTTAACTAATAAAAAGGCAGAAGACCCTTTCAGTAGTTCTGACAGTGGTTCCCATTTTTCTTGATCTTGAATGGCAATGCCCATCAGGGTGTTCTTCGTCACCTTACAAACAGTGCCACTGGGACGCAGCCGCCGCCGTAAGTCGGTGATTTCAGCAACAGTTAATCCCTGATAATCAATTACCAGTGCCAGAGTTGACTCACTCAAAGTTTCTTTGAGGTCAGCAACTATCTCTTGTTTGTTTTCTAGCGTTCTACCCATCTTTATTTCACCTCCTAAGGCAAAATCATCGATTTTCCCTACTTGTGCCTTTTGTACTGACCAACCCAAACAATAAACCCCAGTTTTTTAGACCGGGGTTTAGTAGCAAGACTCTTGCTGCCACAGCAATCACTCCATTACGGGTAGTGCTTTAGGCAATTTAGAGCTTTAACCTCGGCAGGATATTAAGCTATTAGCTCCTGCTGTCTCCGGCTTTGTCTATTTAATTTTGTCCTTTGCTGTTACAAATGACTAATAGCAAATGGCTAATAACTGAGATTAGGCTGCTTCGGTCAGTTTCAAATCCCGTAGGGCGCTGATATCGACTTTAATTGAGGGTCCCATTGTGGCAGACACATACACTGTGCGCCAGTAACGACCTTTGGCTCCTGAAGGACGATTACGATCAATTGTCTCTTGCAACGCCTTCAGGTTGACTAACAAATCTTCTGGCGAGAAGGTTGCCTTACCAAACATAACATGGACAATGCCTGTACGGTCAGCTCGGAATTCTAATTTACCAGCTTTAAATTCTGCGATCGCACTTGCTATGTCAAATGTGACTGTTCCACCTTTGGGTGATGGCATCAAACCCCTAGGACCAAGCAATTTACCCAGCTTCGCCACTTGTGGCATCACATCTGGTGTAGCAATTAGCTTGTCAAAGTCCATTCTACCTTTTTGGATCTCGTCAATTAACTCTTCTGAGCCAACGATATCCGCACCAGCATTGCTTGCTTCGTTAACCTTTTCGCCTCTAGCAATTACTGCTACACGTACCACTTGTCCAGTACCTTTAGGCAGTGCTACCGTTGTCCGCAATTGTTGGTCTGTATACTTAGGGTCAATTCCCAGCCGGATATGCGCTTCAGCGGCTTCGGGGAATTTAGCTGTTGCTGTTTCCTTGAGCAGGTTTAGCGCTTCTAAAGGTGTATAATCCCTATCTTCTACTTTGTCTTGCAATGCCTGCAAGCGGCGTGATATTTTTTTTCCCATTTTTCTCTCCAGGGGTAGTTACGAAGCTTCACTTCTCCCCCAATAATTTTTTATCATTTGTCAGTTGTCATTTGTCATTTGTATTTCTTCATTTACTAATGACTAAATAACTCTTGACTAATCTGCAATTGTTACGCCCATATTCTTGGCAGTACCTTCCACAATCTTCATCGCCGCTTCTATGTCATTGGCGTTGAGGTCGGGTAGTTTAGTTTGAGCGATTTCTTGCAATTGTGCTCTTGTGATCTTACCAACTTTCTTTTTGTTGGGTTCATTTGAGCCACGCTCAATCTTTGCTGCCTTACGAATCAGTACTGATGCTGGTGGTGTCTTGAGTACAAATGTAAAACTCCGGTCTTCAAACACCGAAATTTCTACAGGAATTACCATCCCAGCTTGGTCTGCTGTTTTGGCATTGTACTCTTTGCAAAACATCATGATATTAACGCCATGTTGACCCAAAGCAGGTCCGACAGGCGGTGCTGGATTGGCTTTTCCAGCATTCAGGGCCAGTTTAATGACCGCTACTACTTTCTTTGCCATTTTTATTTAGCTCTGTTTCTCTACCTGATTAAATTCCAACTCTACTGGTGTATCTCGTCCAAAAATCGACAGCAAGGCTTTGAGCTTACTCCGCTCTGGAGACACTTCAATAACCTCACCTTCAAAGTCTTTAAACGGACCAGAAAGCACGACTATCTTATCACCAGTCGCCATATCAATTTTGACTACTGGCTCTTGTTCGCTAGTCTGTTTGAATATACGTTCAACTTCTGAAGGACCCAGGGGTACCGGCTTAACGTGACCACGACCTTTACCGCTGCCACGTTTTTGTTCTGCTCCCACAAAATTAATTACATGGGAAGTGTTGCGTACTACCTGCCACGTGTCGTCATTCAGGATCATTCGCACCAGCACATAACCAGGGAAAACCTTTTCCTCTGTATGCTGACGACTGCCATCTTTACGGATTTTCACCGCTGGCGTATGCGGAATTTCTACTTGGATAATTTTGTCAGACACATCAAAGGTTTGGATGCGCTGTTCCAAGTTTGTCTTAACGCGCTTTTCACAGCCTGAGGCTACTTGCACCGCATACCACCGTGCTTCTTTAAGCGCTGCTTCTGCGGCTTCCTCTGACTGCAACGTTGAGTCGCGTGGTTCTTCTGTTGCAAAAGTCATCAGAACACCTGTTTTGCTGCCCAGCCAAAGAATCCATCAACCAAATAAATCAAAGATGCAGATAGTGTCACCATTAACAAAACAGCTGCTGATTCACTCACCAGTTGTTTGCGACTGGGCCAAACAACTTTTTCAAGTTCTTCTTTGGTTCCTTGAAAGAAGTTAGATAAGGTTGACCCACTTGTGTTTCCTGGGATTTCCGCTTCATTTTTTTTGGCCACAGCCGTTTATCCCCCCGTTTTCTCGACAGCTAGATGCTGCTAATTTTGATTCAGGTTTACAGCTTGACTCAATCCCAACTTAGAATCTGGAAGCAAAAAAGCTGCAAAATAATTATACCCGAAATCATCACTAATAACCGCTAATATAGCAGCTGTGTTGTATTTCGGGCTTTGTTTTTTGCTTTCGAGCGCGCCCTGGAGGACTTGAACCCCCGACATCAGGTTTTGGAGACCTGCGTTCTACCAACTGAACTAAGAGCGCACAAGCTGTTTTGGATTCAGTGATTGCGCTGAACTTATTTTTAGTCTAACGCAATTCCGAATCTTATCTTACCTTAATTTTGTTTAGAGGACAAGTCAGCGGCAGATGCCGCTTTTTGTTTAACACTTCTCCCATACTTTGTAATCGCAAATTACAAAGAGCGATCGAAGCGTTGCTTGATCCGGGTGGCTTTACCCACACGCTGGCGCAGATAGTAGAGTTTGGCACGTCGTACTTTACCACGACGCATTACTTTGATGCTGTCAATCCGAGGTGAATGCAGGAGAAATACCCGCTCTACACCAACGCCTTGAAATACTCGACGGACTGTAATTGTTTCGTTGATACCGCCATTGCGTTTGGCAATCACTACACCTTCATAGGGTTGAACGCGGTATTTATCACCTTCTTTAATTTTCACTCCGACTTTGACTGTATCGCCCACGTAAATTTCGGGGAGGTTCGATTTTAGTTGTTCCGCTTCAATTGAGCGGATGATCTCTTGAGCGTTCATTGCCTATCTGCTTTAAAAAACTCACGATCATCAATCATAAATCTATTCCTGCCTGACAGTCCAGTGATTGGAAATACAAAATTACGAGGTTATAACAGGTGTAATTGGTAACTCTATATTTATATTGTTTTGTCTAACTTATCCTTTGGTGCAAAAAACCTTTAGGTTGGGTTTGATGCTTTAAACCAAAACCTGCCTAGCTCCTACTTATTTAAAAATCGGGTATCTAAATCCACTACTGACTACTGACAAAATATGAAATTTAGTGTCGTCATCACTACTTACAATCGCTTAAACTTACTGCGACGAGCAATTGACTCAGTTCTTAAGCAAACGATTCCCTGTGAAGTCGTGGTTGCTGATGACTGTTCATCTGATGAAACTGAAACTTATGTCAAAAGCTTATGTAACTCCGTTGTTTACCATCGCAATGAGGTGAATAAAGGTCATGCTGCTACGGTAAATGCGGGAGTTGAAAAAGCTAGCGGCGACTGGATTAAGTTTTTGGATGATGATGACTACCTAGCTTCTAATTGTTTAGAAGAGATGGCAAAGGCGATCGCACTCCATCCTAGTGCTGTCATGTGCTCTTGTATTGCGGCTCAGGTAGACAGTAATGAAGTCGAACTCAGCCGCACCAGACAATTTGGCCCTGGGTTGGCTTTTTATATTCCCCAAGTCGATATTCATTACGGTATGCTCTTAGAGCTTGTACCTTTTGGTACACCTGTTCAAGTAGCTTGCCGTCGCGACGCTTTTTTACAAACTGGTGGTTGGGATTCCAAACTTGATGCTAACTGTGATGACATTGATTCTTGGATTCGTATTGCTCAGTTTGGCGATGCTATCTTCCTGAATCAACGCCTTGCTTACCGCACAATTTGGCCAGGTGCTTACAATCAAAAGTTTTCTCTTCTTAAACGTTTAGAGACAAACATTTTGATGAAGGAGAAGATTTACGCTTTAGTTGATCAAAAGCAGCGATCGCATCTGCCCAAGCTTGAGAATACTAAGAATTATGTCAGACTCCATTGGTCTTTGGTGGCATTGAAGCAGGGACAGCTAAAGCTATTTCTCACTATGGTATATCCAGCGATTTTTTCTCCTGTTGCTTGGTGGCTGTTGCTGGTTGCTGTTTTATCACGTCGTTTAAATCGCCCTAATGCTCATCTGCAAAAATTTGTGTTAATTAATACTGATTTGCCATTAGATATGGTTACAGAGGTTTGGGATGGTGGCAAAGCATAATCCCATTTTGGATGTGCGATTTGATTGAGAAATTTACTGAGATTTAGGAAAAGTGTTTTTTCCATAAACGCAGTCGCGTAAAAATCGGCTTTGCCCAGCGCCAACCCAAGAGATCGTGCAGCAGAATATAAAAGCAGGGGATGATAAATAGTGTCAACATTGTAGCGATCGCCATCCCAAAGAAAACTACAATCCCTAAGGGTTGCAAAAACTCGGAACCTTCACCAATACCCAACGCTAAGGGAAAAAGTCCCAAAATAGTAGTGGCTGTAGTCATCATAATGGGACGTAGACGCTGAGGAGCCGCTTTGAGGATGGCAATTTGGCGAGTACAACCTTCTTCATCACGAATTTGGTTCGCCAGCTCTACCATCAGAATCCCTGCGTTTACCACAATTCCCACCAGCAGCACTACGCCGACGATGACAGTTGCACCTATTGCCGTTTGGGTGATGTAAAGTCCAAAAATTCCTCCAGCTAAAGCCAGTGGTACAGTGAACATAATTACCAGCGGATCAATCAGCGAATTATATTGCACCGCCATCACAACGAAGATTAAGAACGTCGCTAACGCCCCCAAAGTTTTTAGAGCATTCTGAAGCTGCTGATTAGTTGCTTCGGCAGAACTAGGCACAATTGAAACGCCTTCAGGTAACTTGACGCTCTTGAGTACCTCATTGACTTCTGCTATGGCTTCACCTAGGCTAGCTCCTTCGCTGAGGTTACCTGCAACAATAAAAGCTTGGCGCTGATTAATTCGCTGCACCTCGCCAGGCGCTTGACCTTCTTCGATGCGAGCAACATCTGAAAGACGAACTAGTTGATGGTTTTCCGTAAAGAGTGGTAGTTGTTCTAGTTGAGAGGGACGCTGAATGGCTTCTTTATTTAGTTGTACCCGCACATCAACTAAACGGTTACCGCGTTGAATTTGTGTAGGTACTGAACCTTCAATTGCTGTCTGAATTGTGTCACCAATTTGTTGAGCAGTCAGCCCCAAAGCCGAAACTCTTTCCCAGTCTGGGCGAATTTGAATTTCCGGTTGCCTAGCATCGGCATCTGGTCGGAATGTGGCTAATTTTGCCTTTTCCTGCAAAGCTTGCAGTACTTCGGCTCCTGCTTGCGTTAAATTTTCTTCATTCTCACCTTGCAGAATAACGTCAATTTCTGACCCTTGCACTGGAGAATTACTCAAGATTAAACCCCGTACCTGACCAGGATTGAGGCGTAGCAGAATTCCTGCTAAGTTGAGTTTGTTAAATTCCTGAGTTACTTTTTTGACAAAGGCTTCGACATCTGTGCCTGGCTTTAGATTGATAGTGCTACTGGCACGTAAGGGATTCTCTGTAGTATTACTGCCAAATAGATTACCCCCGACAGTTGTGAAAGCATACTCAGTTTCTGGTTGTTTCAGCAAAATGTCATCGACAATTTGCATGACTTTCTCAGAAGTGGCTAAAGGTGTACCGGGAGGAAACTGCGCTCTCAAGTTGGCTTGGCCAGTACTGATCCGGGGTAGGATTTCTTGGGGAATTTGTCCAAACATAAACAAGCTGCTGCCGCCTAAAATTACCAAAGCAGCAATGACTACAAAGAACCGATAACGTACAACCTTAGTTAAGAACTTACCGTATCCCCGCGTAGCATCTTCAAACCGATGATTAAACTGTCTCAGCAGCCAAAATTCGCTAATCCGACTAGACCAACGAATTCCCAAAAGTCGGGAAGTCAGCATTGGCACTACTGTAATCGCGACCACAAGGGAGGCTGCTACTGCAAAGCTAATTGTCAGAATCAGTTCATTAAACAGCAGAGCGATAAAACCGCCAACTAACAGAAATGGCGCTACAGAAACTAAGTTGGCAGCAGTAGCTGCAACTAAAGCAGATTCTACTTCTTGAGAAGAAGTAATCGCATTTTCAATAAAGAATTTTGAATTACCCTGCTGATTCTCCTCTTGCTGCTCCCCTCTCTCTCGTTGATTAGGAGTCATGCCTGTTTTTTCAGAAATATTCTCTAAAATCACAACCGATGTATCAATTGCTTGACCAATTCCCAATGTTAGTCCTGCCAAACTGAAGACATTCAAAGTCAAGCCAAATATTTTCATCAACGCGATCGCGGCTAGAGTACACAGCGGAATTGTCAAACTGATAATTAATGTTTGCCTGAATGACCCTAAAAATAACAATACTGCTGCTGCGGCTAACAATGCTCCAGAAATCGCCGAAAAGATGACATCATTGAGAGAATTACGGATGAAGCGAGATTCATCTGTAGTGGGACTTAATGCCATGTCGGCAGGAATTGTACCCGATCGCCGTAATTGTTCAATTCGCTGCTTGACAGCATCTACAACTGTAATTGTATTCGCCTCAGGTTGCTTTTGAATTGACACCTTCACAGCAGGCTGACGGTTGAGATAGACAAATACTCGTTGGTCTTCTGTGTCGTCAATTACCTCAGCAAAGTCTCGCAAATAGACACGGCGGGAAGGTGCAGAGGGAGTGTTAGTAGCCGAGGGAGCAGAAGAAACTTCTAAGGAGAGATTCTCAATTTCTCTAGCATCTCGAAAGCGTCCCACAGTCCGAGTCAACGGTTCAGCATTCTGCCCCAAAATTCGACCACCAGAAGTATCTTGATTACGGGCTGTTAATTCATCTAGTACATCATTTAAGCCCACGCCCAAAGCTTGTAACCGATTTAAATCCACAAGCACTCGTACTTCTTCTTCAGCACCGCCAGAAACATCGACTGAGGCGACGCCTGGCACCACACTGATTTCACGTGCTAAGTCTTCATCGGCAAATACGCGTAAATCTTTACCTTGCAGGGAGGAAGATGTTAGTGCCAATTCATAAATCGGCAATTGAGAGGGATCGACTTTAAATAAGCGTGGCTCTTCTATCGTGTCTGGCAGTTGTCCTCGCCCTCGGTTAAAAGCAGCAGTAGCATCGTTTAGGGCTTGGTCAATATCGCCCCCTGGTTGAAAGTATAAATCGAGACTAACCTGCCCTTCACGGGTGCGGGAAAAAACTTGCACCACATTCTCAGTAGCCGATAAAGCTTCTTCTAGGGGTCTGGTGATTTCATCTACTGCTACTTCTGGAGAAATACCAGGCGCTTCTAGCCGAACGCCAATTCGTGGATATGTAATTGCTGGTAGAAGATCGACTTGGATAGTTGAGAGAAAAAATACGCCAACCACAATCACTGCCAGGGTGAGCATGAGCGTACCAATGTGTTGGCGAATAGCGATCGCGCTGATACTAAATCCACTATTGTTATTTGCTTGCTGCATCGTTTCTAATTCAAAATTCAAAATTTAAAAACACAATTTCTAATTGCCCCTAGGGACTGAATCTGTTTTTTCTGAAAGAATTGAAAGGCTTACAGCAGCCCCATCTTTTAGCGGTTTACCACTGCGAACAACATAGCGCTCTCCTGGTTGCAAACCAGATAAAATTTCGACTTTGGCATCAGCTTTTTTCCCGAGAGTGACAGAACGAGCTGTTACCTTTGCTTTACCTTCTTCATCTGTAACTACGAATAAAGTTCCATTTTGATTATCTGGCTGTTGTTTAGCTCCAGCAGATGAGGAAGCGGCTTGATTGTTTGCTGGCTTTTGTATAGCTGTTTGCGGTACCACTACTCGCTGTGTTGCCTGAGTTGCAAAACTGACTCTTGCTAACAGCCCACTGCCAATTCTGCCGTTAATGTTAGGAATCACTACCTCCACAGGTATCAAACGAGCTGTGACATCCGCAGCTGGAGAAATCCGGATCACACTTCCTGTGAATGTTTGATTAGGAAAGGCATCTAAACGAACTTGCACAGATTGCCCAAGTTTGATTTGTGCCAGTTCTAATTCGGAAACTTGCACTACGACTTTGACGCGGTTAAAGTCGCCAATTTTTAAGACTTCGCCACCTGCTTGGAGCAAATTACCTGGTTCTGTTACCTTTTCGGTGACGAGGCCAGTGATAGGAGATGTTAATCGCGTGTAGGATCTACGTTCTTTGGCTTGGGCAACTACTGCTTGTTGGGCAACTACTCTACCTTGAGCAGCAGCAACGGCTTGCTGTTCTGTACGCACTTGCTCGTTAGCAGCTCGTAGAGCTTGGGCGGCTGTTTGAGCTTGAGTACGGGCTTGTTGGGCAGCTTGTTCGGCGATCGCACCTTGTTTGAGTAGTTGCTGCTGGCGTTGTGAATCTGCTTGCGCTTGCACAACTTCTAGCCGTGCCCTTTCAACTTCGGCACGAGCATTGCTTACCTGAGTTTGTGCCCTTGCTACTTCTGATTTAAGAGATGCTAATTCTGCTTCTGCTTGCTTGAGGGCGGTTAACAACAGAGCATCGTCTAACTGCCCAATAACTTGCCCTTGCTTGATGCTGTCCCCCACATCTACATTCATTCCTAACAGCCGCCCTTCAACTTGCGATCGCACTGACACTGTGCGGAACGGTATGGTAGTGCCTGTATACTCTGGGGATTTTTGTAGGGTCTCAGTGCGGGCGATCGCAACATCTACAGGTGTTGCACTTCCTCCTTGTCTAGCCGATTTGGGAGCTTGAGTTTCAGCATCGGCGGATTCTTTGTCAAATGAGCCACAACCGACTGTCATTAATCCCACGCTCAGGAAACAAGCAATCAATAAATTAGACTGCGATCCAAAGCTAAGGGAAAACTTCTGTCGATTTTCTTTATTACTTGTTTTATCTAACTGAGAGTTAATTATTTGAGATGCAGCTTTGGTATTTGGGGTATTTGGCATTTTCAACAGTTTGTGCGGCTAATGTCCGTCCAAAATTATTGATGTACTCCTCATAGAACGGCTTCGGGTTATAACAGCCGTCTAGCAATGAGTGTTTCTAATCGGTTTGTTTAACAAGTGTAAGTTTTCTCTTAGAAATGTTCGAGTATAAAAAGTCATGCTTTTTTAAAACAGAATCAGAAAAATTTTCAACACCGTACTGCTAGAGCAGGTGCAAATAGTTTTGTATTGAGCCAATTGTAAAGATTAGTATACGTATTTTTAGCTTTTCTAAACTCTGCCTCAAGGTATAAGGCTGCTCAGAACTACAAAAGTAGTTTTCTCTTTTTTAGCTTCTCTCTTCAGACAGAATCAACTTGCCATCTGAATGCTTAGGATTGTAGCCAAACTATCAGTAAATATTCTCTTATCTAGTTTAGATTAAGAATAGTAAAGAAATATGGTACTTGGGACAGACGTAATGTATTGAGTCTCAACACCTAACTATATATTGATTGTGCGTGAGGAAGGCAAGCAGTGACATCACCCCTAAAAGTTGCAAAAACCGCTGAAGAATACCAGATTGCAGAATTTTTTCAAGAATCCGTGGGTAAGTGGCGATCGGAACGGCGCTATTACACCCTGTCATCGGGAACTACTAAAGAAATGGTGAGTGCGATCGCCGTCCGGTTTTTAGAACAGGGATGCAAAGAATTGCAAAAGCTGGCTCAGTTGCACGACTTACCAGATTCAGTAAGTTTGGTATGTGGTACTGAAGTGATGTGGGAAAGTACAGATTCAATCACGGGAAAGAAAGAATCTCAAGGTTCCACCCTATTTGGTGCTTTAGGAAACATTTTGTATCGCGATCGCGGTTTTGCCACATCCAAACCAGTTACTGCCGAATATTATTTTCCCAACCCCAAAACACTGTGTTTGAGAACAGAATACAATGGCTCAGTCTTTGAAGAAGAGTTAAAGCTGATTGGTAGTAAATACCGTACTCGCCAGACTATTATCTCGCGTGCTGGTGAACAGTTGATGATTGGTCAGTATTTAGAGAAGAGATTGGAGAGTTAGCCTTTGAGGTAGGTGAGGCGAAGATTTGCAAGGGGAGGGGTATACAGGGACAAGCAAATTCAAAATTCAAATTTCAAGATTCAAAATTATGACTTTTGTCCCTTGTTTATTGCCTATTAACCCTTGTATGGGAGGGTTGAACTCACAAATCTCATTGCCAAGTGAATATTTCACAAAACCCAACCCTAGTGACCCTTGCCTATTACTTCTTGGCAATCTACGATTATAGCGATTTCACTTTATTTATGACGATCTCATTAAAACTTTTTTAAATTCTCCTCTTCTATAGTGAGTTGAGGTATTATTATGAAAGATGAGAATTAATTCGGTGATAGTGTTTTTTGTTAGTATTGATGGGCTTTTTCCTTTTAGTATTTGCAGACTCTCTCCGAAATCTAAATCTCTACACTCTGATGATTTTGGAGACATTGTATGTCAGTTTATGTAGGTAACCTTTCTTACCAAGTTACAGAAGAGGCATTGACTGCTGTTTTTGCAGAATATGGTTCTGTAAAGCGTGTTCAAATACCTACCGACCGTGAAACAGGCCGTGTACGCGGCTTTGCTTTTGTGGAAATGGGTACAGACACAGAAGAAACAGCTGCCATTGAAGCTCTTGATGGTGCTGAGTGGATGGGACGTGACCTAAAAGTCAATAAAGCCAAGCCCAAGGAAGATAGAGGTTCCTTTGGTGGTGGTAACCGTGGTGGCTACGGCGGTGGTAACCGCAATCGCTACTAAGTTACAGGGTTTATAAAAAAAGGTTAGGGGCTGTTTGTAATTACATCAGACCCATCAACTAATTAAATTTTGCAAAAGCTCAAGCACCGATGCTTGAGCTTTTTTAATCTGAAAACCTGGTAGATCATTCCCTAAATTCTGGGAGTAGCCACTCGATTATCTAGATTGATCAGATTCCCGACTTCTTCAAGAAGTCGGGAATCTTGCAAGCACTCAAAATCAATGACATGAACCACTAACCAATCGATTATCCTTCAAGTGGGCAATTCTTACCAGAAGCTGTTTCGCTAGGGTAGATAATCCTCAAGACAAACCTGGTGCTTATGGAAGCAGGAGAATCTGACTCCCAATAACGGAATTAATATGATACTCCGTTCCCTGTTCCCTGTTCCCTTCCATTAATAATGAGTTCCCGACTTGCGATGATGCACAGCTGTGACGCCATCTTGATTTAGCACTTTGCCATTTTCAACAGTCGCATAAACCAGCCAATGATCCCCAGATTCCAGGCGATTTTTGACGGAACACTCCAAGTATGCCAAAGCATCATTGAGAATGGGAGAACCGTTTTCGGCTTCTTGAGTGGCGACATCCGCAAATCGGTCTTGGGCTGGGCCAAAGGGCTTGAGAAAGTGTTTCATCAAACCTAAGTGATTACCTTCTTTGAGGATATTCAAGACAAATTTATTTCCTGTGTGCGTCAAAGTTTCCACTGCACGATCTTTGGCGACGGCTATGGTTAAACCAGGAGGGCTAAAGCTAGCTTGCGCCACCCAAGAGGCTAACATCGCACTGGATATTTCGCCTTGCTTGGCTGTAACAACGCATAGGGAACCGACAATCCGACCGACAGCTTGCTCTACAGTTGTAGCCGGAACACTTTGCGATCGCACTTTTTTGGCTTTCTTTAGTGTTTGAGCAAAGTCGGTTCCGGCTTCTTCGCACAGTTGTAAGGTGACATCGTTGGGTTTGAATTTGACGCGGATGGTGTCAAAACCAAAACGATAGCCAGCGTCTTTGAGTTTGCCTTCAATTAAATCAACGGCTTCACCACTCCAGCCAAAGGAACCAAATACGCCTGCGAGTTGATTGTTCGTAGCAGTGGACAACACAATTCCCAAGGCTGTTTGTACAGGTGTAGGTGCATGACCACCAAGAGTAGGTGAACCGATGACAAAGCCAGCAGATTTTTCCACAGCCGCCCGGATGTCTTCTGGATCTGTAAATTCGCAGTTGATTGATTCTACAGCGACACCAGCTTTAGTAATGCCACGAGCGATCGCTTGGGCTAAGGTTGCTGTATTTCCATAGGCAGATGCATAAATCAAGGCTACTGTCAAGTCGGCAGATGTTTGCTGCTGACTCCATTCCCGGTAAGCTTTCGTAAGGTCGATGAGAGCATAACGCACCAAAGGCCCGTGTCCAGTGGCGTACAATCTCACGGGCAAATCGGCAAGTTTATCTAAAGCTGTTTCTACTTGCCGGGCATGGGGAGCCATCAAGCAATCAAAATAATAACGTCGGTCTTCGTTAATTATTTCCCAGCCTTCATCAAAGACCTGATCGCCACAAATATGCGCCCCAAAAAACTTATCTGAGTAGAGAATTTCTGTTTGTGGGTCATAAGTGCAGAGTAAATCGGCATAGCGGGGATTGGGAGTGGGAATAAATTGCAAATCATGACCCTTGCCTAAATCAAGGGTTTCTTCCCCCCGCATGACGATAATTGGTAAATCTGGGTTTTCTAGCGCCCCACGTAAATTGATCGCCCCGGGATTAGAACATACAAAGGTAATTTGCGGTGCTACTTCCAACAAAGCTTTTAAAGTGGCGGCGCGGTTGGGATTGACATGACCCAAAATTACATAATCAATGGCTTTAATATCAAATCTTTGCTGCAATGCATCCAAGTAGATATGGGTAAAAGTTTCCCCTGGCGGATCAATCAGGGCGATTTTATCTCCTTGAATCACATAAGAGTTAGCAGTTGTACCCTTAGCTAAAGCGTATTCAATTTCAAACCTCAACCTTGACCAACTGCGCGATCGCAGTACTGTTGTATCTGTAGCTATGGGGAGTATTTGAACGTCGCGGGGTTTGGTTGTTGACATAGCGATTTGGGGAATTGGGCATTGGGCATTGGGCATTGGGCATGGGGCATTGGGCATTGGGCATGAGTTTTCCTAATGCCTAATCCCTGTTCCCTGTTCCCTAGTCCTTAATAGTGATTACCAACTTTACGGTGATGCACAGCAGTCAAGGCATCTGGTTTAGAAACTCGTCCGGCATAGACGGTGCTGTAGACTGCCCAGTGATCGCCACAATCCATCCGACTGACGACTTCGCACTCGATGTAGGCCAAAGCATCAGTGAGGATAGGTGCGCCGTTTTCGGCTGGCTGAGTTTTCACGCCTTCAAAGCGATCGGCACCAGGGGCGAATCGTTTCAAAAAGTGCTTCATCAGTGTTTGATAGTTACCTTCTTCCAAGACGTTGAGGACAAAGCGATCGCCTACTTGCATCAGTGATTCAATCGCCCGATCTTTGGCTACTGCAATCGAGAATCCCAGAGGTTTAAAGCTTGCTTGAGCCACCCAAGAAGCTAACATCGCACTGGAAACATCGCCTTTTTTGGCAGTGATGATATAGAGTCCGCCGCTAAGTCTACCTAGTGCTTTATCCAAGTCAGCACCCAAAGATTTCATCGCTTTGATGCTGCGATCGCGTGTTACCCATTGCCCTAAGTCAGTTCCCGCTTCTTCACACTGCTTGTAGGTGTTTTCGGTAGGGGTTTGTTTAATCCGAATTGGTGGGAAAACTGTTGTCAGACCCAAGTTGCGGAATTTACTCACTAAAGGATCTATCGGTTCGTCATCTCCGCCACCAGTTTCAAATATGCCGATGGCTTGCTTTTCTTTGGCAGATCCTAAAACGGTGCTAAGGGCCGCTTGAGTACTAGCAGAACTAGAAACTGGCGGCACACCAACAACAAGTCCAGCACAACGACCTACTAATTCCCGCAGTTCTTGTAAATCAACTCCCGAACTCAAGTCCACCCATTCCACAGCTACTCCAGTTTTGCTGATACCGTTGGCAATTGCTTGGGCAAGGCGATCGCTATAGCCGTATTCGGAAACGTAAAATATTCCTACTGCTGTTTCTGCTTTAGTTTGTGTTTGGCTCCAATTGCGGTAGCGTCCGGTCAGTTCTTCAACGTTGTGGTAAAGTAGCGGCCCGTGACCGGTGGCAATCATTTTTACAGTTGGCAGTTCTCCCATCCGCTTGAGGGCAGACAGCACTGACCGCGCATTCGGTCCCATTAAGCATTCATAGTAATATTTAAAATCTGGTTCAATAGCTTTTAAATCGTCATCAAAAGTACTTTCGGTGCAATAGTGCATCCCGAAAGCGTCGCAGGTATAGAGAATCTGGTTTTTATGATCGAAACTAAAGATAGTATCAGGCCAGTGTAAATTTGGGGCGATGACGAATTCAAATTCGTGACCGTTACCTAAATCTAAGCGATCGCCATTTTTCACAATCCGGCGCTTAAACGGCTGGTGTACCAAATCCTCTAAAAACTGAATCGCCACTTTCGAGGCGACAACAGTGATTTCTGGAGCCATTTGTATTAGCTCTTTAACTAAGCCGCTGTGGTCTGGCTCAGTGTGGCTGACAATTAAATAATCAATTTCTGTAGGATTGATTAGCCCTGTAAGAGTGTCAAAATACAGCTGGCGAAACTTTTCGTGGGAAGTATCAACTAAAGCAGTCTGCTCACCGCGTATCAGAAATGAGTTATAGGTCGTACCGTTTTGCAGACCAAATTCAATATCAAAGCGATCGCGATCCCAATCCAAAGAGCGAATTGCTGTAGTATCTTGAGCAATCTCCACAGTTTGTATGGTGAGCCTTTTTTCAACTTTTTCGGTGAGCGCTACCATAACTCCCTTCCTTGACAAAATGAGTATATTTTCCTCTGACTTTATTGTTACACGTGTTGAATGTTAATTTTTATTAAAAAGCCTATAGATAGCTTAAGAAAGTTAAAACGGTGAAACCACAGAGGCACAAAGACAATATTTGGCTAGCTTTGGAGATTGGCAATTCCCGGCTACATTGGGCATTATTTTTCGGCGCAACGCTTGATTGTACCTGGGACAGTGACTATTTACCTGAGTCAGTCATACAGCAGTTAGCACAATGTCAAACCCTGGATGATTTACCACCAGAGGTTTTCCCCCCCATTTACAGAAGTGGAATATTGGAAAGACAAGGAGATAAAAAGGACAAGGAGGACAAGAAAGAATATGCTCCCCCTTCCTCCTTGTCCCCCCCATCCCCCCTCCCCCTCACCATCGCTTCTGTAGTTCCCCGTCAAACAGTACTTTGGCAAACTTATCCCAATGTTAAAGTAATTACTTTAGACAAAATACCTCTCAAAGGACTGTATCCCACATTAGGAATTGACCGCGCCTTAGCGTTATGGGGTGCTGGTAAGACTTGGGGATTCCCGATGCTGGTGATTGATGCGGGAACTGCACTGACTTTTACGGCTGCGGATGCTAACCAGCATCTAGTTGGGGGTGCAATTTTACCAGGACTAGGCTTGCAATTTGCGACTCTCGGTCAAAAAACCGGACAATTACCTTTAATAGAGACGCAATTCATCTCATCTCTACCGCCACGCTTCGCTTTAAATACAACAGAAGCCATTCAAAGCGGCGTGATTTATACGCTACTTGCTGGAATCAAAGATTTTATTGAGGTTTGGTGGCAATTATTTCCTGAGGGCAAGATTGCGATTAAAGGAGGCGATCGCACAATACTATTAAACTATTTCCAAGCTTTGTATCCTGCGATCGCATCACATTTGACTGTAGAACCTAATCTAAGCTTTTGGGGTATGGAAAAAGTAGTGAGCATTATATAAAAGCCGCCTTTGGTAAAGTAAGAGTCGAACAGTAACAAAAAGCAGCCATGTACGTGCTAATTGGTGGATCTGGTTTGGTGGGACTAAGCTTGGCACAGAAATTGGTGGAACTAGGACATACCGTAGCTGTGATTGACATTGATCCTAATGCTTGTCGCTACGCACGCGAACAAGTAGGAGCAATGGCTTTTGAAGGTAGCGCTGTTAGTACAGGCGTTTTATTAGAAGCAGGAATTCGTAAAGCTGACGCTTTGGCAGCTATGCTGCGAAGTGATGCTTTGAACTTAGCGATGGTAACTCTCGCCAAACATTATGGTGTTCCCCACATTGTGACTCGGATGCGCCATTCCGATTTCGCTGAACCTTTTCGATTAGCTGGAGCCAATCATATTATCGGTACTGTTGAACTAGCGGTTTCAACAATGGTAAATGCGATCGAATATCCACAAGTCGAATCAATGATGCATTTTGAGCAAGGACAAATTGAGGTTTTAAAACTTTCAATTCCTAATAATTGCTATGTTGTTGGTCGTAGCATTGCCGAAATTGCTCAGGATTCTCGGTTTCCTAGTGGTTCTTTAATTATCGGCTATCAACCCCATCCCCACGAAGATTTAACCATTCCTAACGGAAGTACAGTACTAGAACCAGGTTCAACTGTACTGATTGTCACTAAACCAGGGTCATTGCATCAAATGATTGATTTTATTGAAGGCTGTAAATAAATTTAATGAAGTTGTACTTACGCTTTTATTTAGTAATTGCTTTAATTTTTTTGGTGTCTTGCACATCATTAAAGAATCCACCAAAGGCACAATCCCAAACTACCCAAGCACAATTATCGCAACAAGTAGTAACTCTGGATAAAAACTTTCAAATAGCAATGGGTCAAACTATTTATGTACCCATCTATTCTCATATTTATCATAATGATGAGCGGAAGATTTTAGATTTAGCAGCTACCCTGAGTATTCGGAATACAGATTTAACTAATCCTCTGATCGTTACTGCTGTGCGCTACTATGATTCAGATGGTAAGTTAATTAAGCAATATTTAGAACGTCCTATTCAACTTAATGCCTTAGCTTCTACAGATTTTTTTGTTAATAGAACAGATACCAGTGGAGGTTTAGGAGCAAATTTTATTGTAGAGTGGGTATCTCAAAAAGTCATTTCTGAGCCGATAGTAGAAGCAGTGATGATTGCTACTGAATTCCAACAAGGAGTTTCTTTTGTTAGCCCTGGCAAAGTAATCAAAACTCAAAAAAACTCCCAAGGCACATCTTTAAAATGAATTAGAAATTCCGAATTCCGAATTACGAATTAATATAATTAATCATCTTCTAATTTCAGCAATTGCTCATCAATTTTTCTCAGCCGTTCATACACAATTCCTTCTGAGAGAATTCGCTGACGTATTGCCTCATTTAGCGCTGCTTTCTCTGCTAATAGCAATCGACGGCGAATAGCATCAAGCTTACTGGGTTCACCACTTTTAATTTCTAACTCATCCGCACGGCGATTATATAATTCTCGTAATGCCTTTTCTGCACCTGCTACTTGCACTTGGTAAGTTGAACGCAACTCTTCATAAACAGCTTTTGGTAACACCCCTGTTTTCAACAAAGTATCTAATTCATCCTGTGCTGCCTTAGCCGTAATTAATTGAGCTTGCAATTCTTCAACCTGCTGACGAGTTGCTGACACTTGAGACAATTGCAGCCGCTTCACCAACCAAGGTAAACTCACTCCTTGCCCAACTACAGACAGCAATACCGTCCCAAATACTATAGCAATCAGTTGTTCTCGTCCTGTTATTGTTGTGGGGATACTCAACGCCAACGCCATCGAAAGAGAACCCTTAATATTGCCAAAAAACAGAACGTGCTGCCAGCGCCAAGGAATTGGACGGTCGAACCAACGTACAATAGCTAACAGTGGATAGACAGAGACTATGCGTGCTATTTGATAAGCTGCGATCGCTAGCACCACGGCAGGTAAGGTTTGCCATAAAGTTATCAAGTCAACTTCTATACCAATCAGCAGAAAAATAAAGCTATTCACCCCAAAAGCAATAGATTCCCAAAAGCTAAGTAATGTTAATCGAGTGGAAGCCGATACTTTACTTGATAGTCCTACTGCGCCGACAATTAACCCAGCAACAACCACAGCCACTACACCAGAGACGCTAAAAGAATGTCCAAGTTGAAAAGCGCCTAAAGCCACAGCTACTGTGAGCAAAATACTACTAAGTGCTTCATCGGCACGTACAAATAAGCCCGTACTCAAATACCCTACAGCTAACCCTACTAAAGTTCCCCCAATAATTACCACAAATAATTCTTGTAGTCCGGCGAGAATTGAGAGTGAACCAGCTGCATGAACTTTTAAAATCAAACTAAATAAAACTAGCGCCACTCCATCGTTAAATAAGCTTTCTCCCTCAACAATCGTTGAAAGACGAGAAGGGACATGTACCTCCTTAAATACAGCAATTACAGAAACGGTATCAGTAATTGCCAAAATTACTCCCGCCAGTAGTGCTGCTGTCCAATTTAGTCCGAGTCCCCATTTCAAGATTGCGGCTGTGACACCAGAAGAAATGATAATTCCTGGCCCAGCTAATAAAGCAATTGGTTTAACCGTGGTACGGAGGCGGCTAATATCTGTATTGATAGCTGCCTCAAACACCAAAATTGGCAGAAATAAATTTAAAATCAGGGAATCATTCAGACCAATGCGCTGTGGTAAAAGTTCTGTAACTGCTAAACCCGCTAAAACTAAACCCGCAACATAAGAAACTCGTAGCCAGCGCGACAGTAAAGCTACAACAGTGGCTACGAGTAGGAGAATAATTGAAACAGTGACTAATTCAGCAACATTCACTTTGAAATGGAGAGAAAATGGCTGGAAGTACTAAAGAAGAATATCACTTTCCTGTAAACTTGTACTACTTTATAAAATAAAGTAGTGACTCTCTGGCTGAAAAATCTATATAACCCAAGAACATCTTTCTTTGATATATTCCTGAATATCTTCAGTTACAACCCCAACACAAGATTCTAGGAGATCGTTTTCAGCATGAGAAATGATTTTCAACTCGACTTTAGGAATTAGTTGAGCATAAGTTTGACTCTTGGTTATAGCATCTGGTGTATCTTTACCACCTTGTAAAATTAAAGCTGGGACTTCTATCAGGTGTAATCGGTTTTGTAGTAATTCTGCCTCCAATTCTGGCTGTTGTCTTTGGAACAATAACTGGCAGGCTGTAGGATATTGCAACATCAACTTACGTGGCTGCAAATATTGTTGAATTTTTGTGTGCAAGCCTAGAATTTTAGTTAAGGGACGAAGCAGTTGTAAGAGTTTAAATATCAAAGGTGAATATTTCACTAACCGCTGCATCTTTTGCCATTGCTTTTCTTGTCCTGCTATCTTTACACCCTCTGGTGATAGCAACACCAAACCATCAACTTGCTCTGGATACTTTAAAGCATAGCTAGCCGCAATCCAACCGCCAAGGGAATGTCCTACTAAATATACTTTTTCTAGCTTCAAAGCTTGTAAAAACTCAGCTAGACACTCTACTTGTAAATCAATTGAGTAGTGGATATTAGGATTTTCGGATTCACCAAATCCTAATAAATCTGGTGCAAAGCAATGGAAATTACAAGACAAAGAATCTATCACCGATACCCATTGACTGCTATCGTTCCAAGCACCATGTAACAAAATTACCGGAGTTCCTTTACCAGCTTCGCGCCAGAATAATAGCCCTTGCGAGAGTTTTCTCCGAGAGTTATGAAATAGCGTATCCATCTGAATTTTAAGAGTTATAGCAATTCTCACTTGGTGATGTACATGAATTATGGCATCAGGAAACAATGAACAAAGAACTGTTGTCTATTGCCCGTTACCCTAAGACCAAAATTTGTATTACACTCAACTGCAAACCGCTTTAAGTTTTAGCATAGTTATTCAATAGTTAATAGTCATTATCTATAGAAAACAGAGTTTGGACACAGGACTAATGACTAATGACAAACAAAATATTGTTATGCCACTTTTGTCAAGCCATTTAAATAGTCTTGCAACTGCTGAGAGTGATCGTGAGACATGGGTTCTAGAGGTAGGGAGTTAGGAGAGAAAGCTTTAATTTCTATGACTTCCAAAGGATCGTAAATCTCCATTGTTCCTTGTACTTCTGCTTCCACAGCAATACAAATTGAATGAATTCTAGGATCGCGGTTCGGGGAAGAATAAACCCCGACTAAACGCCGAATTTGCACCAACTGCAATCCAGTTTCTTCCTCTAACTCTCTGCGGACTGTGGTAGGAATATCTTCTCCCCAGTCCACCATACCTCCAGGCAATGACCAGCGACCATTGTCGCTGCGCCGAATTAGCACAATCCGACCATCAGGTAAAATCGGGATGATGCTGGTGCCAGTAATGGGATGACGAAAGATTATACCCAATACTGTTTGTCCAAAGCGCCATAAGCTACGTGTGGACTTTACAGCTATCGTAAAAAAAGCAAGAACGTTCAATCTGCAAATGTTGGGGTTGTATTCTATAATTCCTTACCACTTAACATAGATGTCTAAATACTAATGTATTGAGTTATTAATTATACAACTATGTTGGTAGTTCGGAGTTTTATTCTAACACTTCATTAGAATATCTCAATCTTAACATCAGCGCTAATTTATTAGCGTATATCTTTATACAAATAAAATTGATAAATGAGCTTTTTAAAATTTTACTTAATATGTATATATATTTTTAGTAATTTGAGATTGTAGATTTGAGATTTAAGATATTTACCAGCAGGCTTGTAGAATAGTCTAATACAGTACTAACTATTGCAAATAGTACTTGTGGTAAAGAAAAAAAGAATTTCAAAATTTATTTGGTAATTGTACTGCTTAATTAATCTCTTAAAACAAAATTTTAAATAAAATCTATGTATCATTTATCAATCAAGATTAGATATTTAGCAAAAACTCAGAATGTAATTTTTAAATATCTCTTATAAAATAAGGGTTTCCAGACTTATACTGATAAACAATGATTTGATAAATATCTCCGAAATTAGAGAGATTTTTCTAGCTAATTTAGATTAGAGAGCAAAAAGGACTATTGATTATTCAAAACAACAGATAAAACCCCATTGACAATAATGAATAATTGTGTGTATTTATGCCTTCGTTTTTGAAAGAATTGATTTTTGGTCAAAGATGCTCATAAACTATAAAGCACAACAAAGTTTTAAAAATTTTCTTCTTTCTGCCCAATTTTTCAGATAAAAACCCCACCCATTTGTCCACATGTAAGTGCTGAAAACGTCTGTTTTTCTAATTCTCTATTCCCCAATCTCCAATCCCTAGCTCTTCTATTGAAGATATATGCTTATATAGTTAATACACAACAAATTGAAGAAAATCCTTACCCTTGGTGCAATATCTGCCACAGATGATTTGCTCAAGACTGCTAATTAGAAATAAGATGATTCAATAGACATATTGACATTTTTAATATAAATAAGTTATAATTGTAAGTTGTTCAAACTGTGTGATAGCTAGACTAGGCTAACAATATATCAATAACAACGGTAGCTGATATTGCCTAGTAGCTCTTTTTTGTTGTTTATTAATGAGGTGAACATGGCTAAGCGCCGTAACCCGAAAAAAGAAAAGGCGCTACGGAACCAGGCATATGCCAGAAAGTTTCGTAAACGAACTACTACAGGAAGAATGCAGAGAAGGTTCCAACAAAGACCTCCTAAGAGTGAAGAAGATGAGGGCGCAGCAGCAATTGATGCTGAGTAAGCTATCTAATAAAATTCTTACTCTTTGAGTTTTTAATTTTTCAGGGCGTACACATTGTGTACGCCCTTATTTATTTAGTAGGGTATTAGGCAATAGTCATTAATTATTTCTTTATTGTCTCCCTTCTCTTTTAGTCCCTAGCATCTAGTCTTTGGGTTCAGCAATTTGAGTACGGGCTGCAAGAATTGCATTGCGTACTTGTGTAAAGCCAGTACCACCATAACTATTACGAGCAGCAACTACTTGACGAGGAGATATTGCCTGATAAATATCAGCTGCAAATGCTGGATGAATTTGTTGCCACTCTTGTAATGTCAAATCTTTGAGGAGTTTACCAGCGGCAATACTGGTTTTTACAACTTTACCCACGAGGTTGTAGGCTTCTCGGAAGGGAACACCTTTTGCTGCTAAATAATCTGCTACGTCTGTAGCATTGGAAAAGTCTTCTGTGACTGCTTGTGCCAAGCGCTGGGGACGAAATTCCAATCCTTCTCGTAGCAAAATTGTCATTGCTTCTAGGCAGGCTTTAACTGTGTTAACGCTGTCAAATAGGCCTTCTTTGTCTTCTTGCAAATCTTTGTTATATGCCAAGGGTAGCCCCTTCATAATTACCAACATCGCTTGCAGATGACCAAATACACGCCCCGTTTTTCCCCGTACAAGTTCTGGGACATCAGGATTTTTCTTTTGGGGCATGATGCTAGAACCAGTAGCACAGGTATCTTTGAGGCTAACAAAGCGAAATTCCTCTGATGACCAAAAAATTACCTCTTCTGACAGGCGGCTGAGGTGAACCATAACGAGACTAGCAGCACAAAGAAATTCGATCGCAAAGTCGCGATCGCTCACTCCATCGAGGCTGTTAGCATAAACACTCTCAAACTCTAAGAGTTCGGCTGTGTAGTGGCGATCTATAGGGAAAGTTGTTCCTGCCAAAGCACCACAGCCCAACGGAGAGATATTAACTCGCTGATAAACATCTCCTAAACGTTCCCAATCCCGCTGCGCCATCTGAAAATATGCTAGGAGATGGTGAGCCAAACTCAGGGGTTGGGCGCGTTGCAGATGGGTATATCCCGGAATCAGAGTTTCAATGTTTTTTTCAGCTATATCTAGTAAAACAGTTTGAAATTCTCGTAGTTGGCTCTTAATTTGTTGGATTTGATCGCGCAGATAAAGTCTAGTATCGGTGCCAACTTGGTCATTACGTGATCGCGCAGTGTGGAGCTTTTTACCAACATCACCCACAATTTCTGTCAATCGCCGTTCTACAGCAAAGTGAACATCTTCCGCATCAATACCAGGCTGAAATTTTCCTTGGCGATATTCCTGGCGAATTTGTTCTAATCCGGCAACTAGTTGTTCTCCTTCTTGTGCGGAAATGATGCCAGTATGGGCCAGCATTTTCGCGTGGGCTTGCGAACCAGTAAGGTCATATTCGATTAGTTCAATGTCGAAACTTATACTGGCATTAAAACGAGCGATCGCTGGATGCAACGCTGATTCAAACCGCTGGCTCCAAGTTTTTTGTTCGGTCATAAACGTTAAAGGTGGGGCAATCAATTTAAGATTTTGGATTTTAGATAAATCCGTCTTGAAAAGTTCAGATCGCCGGAAGCCGGCGCTCCGACTTTTCGCAAAATCTTAAATCTTAAATTACTTTAACCGTAGCTAGTTAGATTGCGAATGATAAAGCCAATGATTAAACCAATCAATAGCGCCCAAATTTGACCTGTCTTGACAAAGTGCTGCCAGCTATGCTGCATCTGCCCCATAAGATTGGCATCGTGAACGTATTGAGCTAACACTGAATTGAGAGGCAAATGCCAAAATAACTCAGATAGTAAATCGCTGAAGTAGTTCATACTTAGTCACGTAAAAGATTTTTATGTCATAACCTTTACTTCTAGGTGATGTCCAGCGATCGCTCTACTGATATTTAATACATGTTCTTCAATTTCTCAGCTGTGCGCAAAATTTGCCCTGCTAAAACTGCTGCACCAAAGCCATTATCAATATTGACTACACCCACTCCAGGCGCACAAGAGTTCAGCATTGTCAATAATGGTGCTAACCCGCCAAAACTTGCACCATAACCTATGCTTGTGGGTACAGCCACCACAGGACAATCCGCTAAACCTGCAACAACGCTGGGTAATGCGCCTTCCATCCCCGCTACGACAATCAAAACTGAGGCTGACTCAATCACGTGGCGATTACTCAGCAAGCGGTGGATACCTGCAACTCCAACATCCCAAAGGCGCTGAACCCGAAAACCAGAAAGTTCTGCTGTCACTGCTGCTTCTTCAGCAACAGGTAAATCAGCCGTTCCCGCAGATAGAATACTGATAACACCGTCAAACTGGGGTTCGATTTCAGCAGGAGTAATTGCACAAATTCGTGCTAATTCGTAGTATTGCAAACCTCTAACCTTTGATTGCAATGCAGTATATACCGCTGGTTCAATTCGAGTTGCCATCACTACTGGATTACGCTGACGCATTACCTCTATAATTTGGACAATCTGATCGGGAGTCTTACCTAAACCCCAAATTACCTCAGGGAAACCAGTTCTCAGCGCCCGATGGTGGTCAATTTTGGCAAAATCACCCACTTTTTCATAGGCTAAGTCTTTGAGTGAGTCTAATGCCTTATCTGGGCTAACCTTACCATGAGCAACCGCTTCTAAGAGCGATCGCAAAGCTTTTTCATTGGTCATTTGTAATTAGTCCTTTGTCCTTTGTCCTCTCTTCCAAAGCCTCAGCAGAAGTTTCCTCTGCTGAGACTTTGCACTTTGTCAGTAAGGGAGCATCCACTTTTGGAAAAAACACCAGGCGATTAGAAATCGCGGCTATAAAAACCAAATCCACTTGCGTGGATTATATTGAGCCTGCGGAGGCAGGCTTTGTTTGTTTAGCCCCAGACTTCTAGTCTGAGGGGCTATTTGCTATTACACCAATGACTAATGACCAATGACTAATCTGTAATTTTGATTTCATGAATATTCCAGAATGCGCCACCAAGTCCAGAGTATTTGATACCTTCAAAGCGATTACGAACCGCTGACATCGAATAGGCGTTAACTAAGTGAATAAATGGTAAGTATTCCTGAGCGAGTTTTTGAGTGTCCGCATAAATTGCTTTCCGCTTAGTTTCGTCTAACTCTCTTGCTGCTTTGATGTAAAGTTCACCAATTTGCTTTTCCCAAGGAGCAACTTGCCAATTCTGTATTGGCTTTTGTCCTGCTTGGGGTTTTTGATTAAACATATGTAATCCCCCTTCAGGAGACCAAACATTAGCACCATCATTTGGTTCTAAACCACCTGTTAAACCTAACAAAGATGCTTCCCAATCCAAAGTATTAGCAAGTTTGTCTGTATATGTATTCCATGCAAGTGGAGTAAAATCAACTTGAATACCAATCTTGCTCAAATCTCGTTTAATTTGCGATCCTACTGCTTCACGAATTTTATTCCCAGCATTCGTCAGCAAAGTGAAGCGAACATTATTACCTTCAGCATCTATTAGCTGATTTTTTTCGTTGTATTTAAATCCAGCTTTTATTAGCAGTTGCCTAGCTTTCTCTGGATTGAAATTATAGACTTTTAGCCCTTCTTTAGGTGAAAAATAATAGGGACTTTGTACAGAAATAGGTGAATCTTGAGGTTGCCCTAAGCCGCGAAACGTGTTGTTAATCATCGTTTGCCGATCGATTGCGTAGGCTACCGCTTGCCGGAATTCTACATTATTAAACCAGCGTGATTTTTTAGGATCAATTAATGGTTTGCCATTTCGTGAACCCTTATTTAAATTAAAGATTAAAAAGGTTGTACCAGAGCCAGGTCCACCATTGTATATCTTAAAATTACCTTGTTTTTCTTGCACTTTCAGCAACGAAAAGTACTCTGGCGATACACCTACTGTATCTAAACCACCAGAACGAAATTGCAGTAAAGATGTATCTGTTGATTCGACAATTTGCCAAACTATTCTTTCGATATAAGGTTGGGCTTTTCCTTGTGCATCCTTGCGCCAGTAGTAGGGATTGCGCCGGAAAACTATACGTTGACTAGTATCGTATCGCTCTAGCTTAAAAGGGCCATTAACGATCAGCTGATCTGGTGGAGTATCCACGCTCCACTTTGACAGAAACTTGGGTTTACCTTCTTGGTCTTTTGTAGTTACTGATTCTCGCAATGCGTGGGCTGGTAAAATTGGGTATCCTGTAGCGCTACGTAGGAATGGAGCAAAGGGTTCTGGAACAGCAAACTCAACCCGCCGATTATCAACTTTTCTCACAGTCGGTAGCTTGCGACTTTCACCAATCCTCATTCCATCTCTGGCATCTGTGGGGATTGCTTCGTTGAGATAAATATCATTGTAGGTAAATACCACATCGTCTACTGTTAGTGGTTTTCCATCAGACCATTTCAAATTGTCACGCAGGGTAAAAACAATCTTTAATTTGTCATCAGAAATTTGCCAGGATTCTGCTAAAGCAGGTTCAACTTTTCCTGTTTCATAACTTTCAGTAATTAAACCTTCATAAGTTAGACCAAAAATATTTGGAACCTCAGAACTTAGAGGAAAGTTAAATGTTTTAGGATCGCTGAGAATACTAGTTACTAATTGTGGGACTTGAGCAGCTGTTGTTTTGAAATTAGATGGGTTACAAGCAGCAACTGTCAGCGCTGTTGCTATGCTCAGAATTATGAGTAACCAAAAACGTTTAATCGTAGCCAAGATAGTAATAAATTTCATGATTAAAAATACGCGAACAAAGAATTTAATCAGCAGCTACCAGTAAGACAACAGCATAAGCACATATGCCTTCTTCTCGTCCGACGGGCCCTAATTTTTCGTTCGTAGTAGCTTTGATGCCAATTTGATTCGGTTGTAGTTCTAAAACAGCCGCTAGCTTGTCGCGCATCTTTTCAATATGAGGTTTCAACTTTGGTCGTTCTGCTACTACTACAGAATCAATATTTCCAATTTGCCAACCGCGATCGCGAATCAGCTGGTGTACTTGAGTTAGTAGCACCAAACTATCTGCTCCCGCCCATTGGGGATCGGTGGGAGGAAAATAATGACCAATATCTCCTAAAGATAGTGCCCCAAGCATGGCATCCATAATCGCATGGGTTAGCACATCAGCATCACTATGCCCCAGCAAACCCAGTTCATGAGGAATGTTCACTCCTCCTAATATTAAAGCGCGATCGCTCACCAGTCGGTGAATATCGTAGCCGTTACCAATACGTATGTTTGTCATTTGTTATTTGTCACTTGTGATAGGGCATAGGGCATTGATACTAATTATTCTCCTTGTCTCCCTTGTCCCCTTCGTCTCCCTCCTTCCCCCGCTTCCATTTTTCCAGTAAATCGGGGCGGCGATCGCCTGTTCTTTTAATCTGTTGTTCGTAACGCCACCTGGCAATTGCTGCGTGATTCCCAGACAGCAAGACATCTGGCACTTTCCACCCTCGAAAATTTGCCGGACGAGTGTATTGAGGATAATCCAACAACCCTTCTTCAAAACTCTCTGCTGTCAGTGACTCTACCTTGCCTACAGTTCCTGGTAGCAGTCGTACCACGCCATTAATCAAAGCCATTGCAGGTATTTCACCACCTGTAAGAATAAAATCACCCAAGGAGACTTCACGAGTAACTAAATGTAATACCCGCTCATCGACTCCTTCGTAATGTCCGCAAATGACAATTAATTGGTTATAATTTGTAGCCAAATCGCGCAAAAGCGGTTGATTGATGGTTTCTCCTTGTGGACTCATCAGAATTACCTCTCTTTGAGGTAGAATCGGCAGCGATTCCACAGCAGCAAAGATGGGTTCTGGCTTCATCAGCATTCCCACACCGCCGCCATAGGGTTCATCATCCACTTTCCGGTGCTTATCAGTGGTAAAGTCCCGTGGATTAATCAGATTGACTTGAGCAATCTGTTTGGCTAAGGCTTTAGCCAGCAATCCAGAAGTCAAAACAGAGGTAAAACAGTCAGGAAAAAGCGTAACTATATCAAAGCGCACAGTTATTCGTATTCAAGAACACTAATCTTAAATTTGTATGTCTAGGAAAAACAAGAAGCTAATGTCTGCTGAAACTACAGATAAACTTTGTCAATAGTAACTAAAAGTACCAGAAAACTTAGATCTTTCGGAGGATCAAAAGTTTTTCTAATTACTTAATTTATGTTTAAATATTGTCACAACTACATTTAAATTAATATTCTCAACTAAGTTAACAACTTCCAGGATGCATCGAGCCAGCCTCAGAACACAGCTTGTCAAAACCTGCTTGCCCCACTCTAGGGCGCAGTCTATTCCCCACTTAGCCCTCCAAGCACTATTTTGCCAAATTGGCAAAAGTGGACAGGTGAACAACAAGGTACTGGCTTTGAGGACAACGGACATATGAAGACTGAGGCGTCGTGTGGATCGAGCAAAGAATTTGGAGCAGCGGCAATGGCTAATCCAAACTTCAAAAAAGTGTCCTCCCCAAGAAGCAAAGTGCTAAAAACAATCAGGCTACTGAACCTTGTTATATTCACATGCCATTCGCCACAAGCCGGGGAACCCGTCCAAGGCGATGGCTCCTGAAGTTGTTGACAGGAGAAACACAATGCCGCAATTACAAGCTAAATCGCTGGAAATGAGGACACCCCAAGCTACTAAAACCGCCGTTCTGGTTATCGGAGGCGCAGAAGATAAAGTTCATGGACGTGATATCCTCAGAACTTTTTTTGGTCGTGCTGGTGCTAGCAAGGCCTATATTACAATTATTCCATCTGCCTCTCGCGAACCTGCCATCATTGGTGGTCGGTATATTCGGATTTTTGAAGAAATGGGTGCTGAGAAGGTTGAGATTTTAGATATTCGCGAAAGGGAACAGTGCGAAGCCCCTCAGATTAAAGCATCCCTAGAAGCCTGTAGCGGAGTCTTCTTGACAGGGGGAGATCAATTGCGTCTGTGTGGCGTATTGGCAGATACACCAGTGATGGAAATTGTCCGGCAGCGAGTTAGGGCAGGGCAACTTACCTTAGCAGGCACCAGTGCAGGGGCAGCGGTAATGGGGCATCACATGATTGCTGGAGGCGGTAGTGGGGAGACACCAAACCGTTCTTTGGTTGATATGGCCACAGGTTTAGGATTTATTCCCGAAGTGATTGTAGACCAACACTTTCACAACCGTAATCGCATGGGGCGATTAATTAGTGCGATCGCAGCTCATCCTGATCGCCTAGGTATCGGTATTGATGAAGATACTTGTGCTGTTTTCGAGCGCGATGGTTGGCTACAAGTTATGGGCAAAGGTAGCGTCACAATTGTTGATCCCACGGAGGTAACTCACACCAACGAACCCCATGTAGGTGCCAACGAACCCTTAACTGTACATAATTTACGTCTGCATATCCTCAGCTATGGCGATCGCTTCCACCTGTACCAGCGGACTGTACTGCCTGCTGTACACCGCATCTCCAGCTGACGGAATAGAGTATCTGAGGTTACACTGAGTTGATCGCTGGTTTATTTCTTACTGTAGAAAAATCAGAGAAATAACATTTAAAAAGAAAAAACTGTTCATCATAAACAGTTTAGCGGTCAATTCCAGTAAGAAACTAGAATTTTGGTTCCGAATCTCCATCTACCTATTCCCATGAGAATCCTCAAGATCCAGACCTTACGCGGCCCAAACTACTGGAGCATTCGACGCCACAAGCTGATCGTCATGCGCCTCGATTTAGAAAACCTTGCCGAGACACCCTCAAATGAAATCCCTGGTTTTTACGAAGGATTAGTAGAGGCGCTGCCAAGTCTGGAGGGCCACTATTGCTCCCCCGGCTGTCGTGGTGGTTTTTTAATGCGGGTGCGAGAAGGCACAATGATGGGCCATATCGTCGAACATGTAGCCCTAGAGCTTCAAGAATTAGCTGGTATGCATGTAGGCTTTGGCCGCACCCGCGAAACAGCTACACCTGGCATTTACCAGGTAGTAATTGAGTACTTAAATGAGGAAGCAGGACGCTATGCTGGAAGAGCAGCAGTGCGGTTGTGCCAAAGTATTATCGATCGGGGTCGTTATCCCAAAGCAGAGCTAGAGCAAGATATTCAAGACTTAAAAGACTTCTGGCGAGATGCTTCTTTGGGACCTTCAACAGAAGCGATCATCAAAGAAGCAGAAAAACGAGGTATTCCCTGGATGGCTCTAGGGGCACGCTTTTTGATTCAGCTAGGCTATGGCGTGAACCAAAAGCGGATGCAAGCTACAATGACCGACAACACCAGCATTTTGGGAGTAGAACTAGCTTGCGATAAAGAAGCCACCAAACGCATCCTCGCTGCTGCTGGCGTGCCAGTACCTAAAGGTACAGTCATCAATTTCTTGGACGATTTAGAAGAAGCTATTGAATATGTAGGTGGTTATCCCATAGTCATCAAGCCGTTGGATGGTAATCACGGACGGGGTATCACCATTGATATTAGAACCTGGGAAGAATCAGAGGCCGCCTATGAAGCAGCCAGACAGGTTTCTCGCTCAATTATTGTTGAACGTTATTACGTTGGAAGAGATCATCGGGTATTGGTGGTAGATGGCAAAGTTGTAGCAGTAGCTGAACGCGTACCAGCCCATGTAGTTGGTAATGGCAGATCTAGCATTGCAGAACTGATTGAGGAAACCAACCAAGACCCAAATCGTGGTGAAGGACATGATAATATCCTCACCAAAATTGAACTCGACCGTACTAGCTACCAGCTACTAGAAAGGCAAGGCTACACCCTAAATAGTGTTCTCCCTAAAGGTACAGTTTGTTATCTGCGAGCCACAGCTAACTTAAGTACAGGGGGCAGTGCCCTAGACCGCACCGATGAAATCCACCCCGAAAACGTTTGGCTAGCACAACGGGTAGTCAAGATTATTGGGTTGGATATTGCCGGACTGGATATTGTCACCACCGATATTAGCCGCCCCTTAAGGGAAGTAGATGGCGTAATTGTCGAAGTTAACGCCGCCCCTGGCTTTAGAATGCACGTTGCGCCCAGTCAAGGCATTCCCCGCAACGTCGCTGGCGCAGTCATGGATATGCTGTTCCCCAATGAACAATCGAGCTGCATTCCGATCCTGAGTGTGACTGGTACTAATGGTAAAACTACTACCACCCGACTGCTGGCACACATCTACAAGCAAACAGGTAAAGTAGTAGGTTATACAACTACAGATGGAACTTATATCGGTGATTACTTAGTAGAGGCAGGAGATAATACGGGACCGCAAAGTGCTCATCTCATCTTGCAAGACCCCACTGTAGAAGTAGCAGTATTGGAAAGCGCTCGTGGCGGCATTCTGCGTTCAGGACTGGGTTTTGAAGCCGCAAATGTTGGTGTCGTGTTAAATGTTGCTGCCGATCATTTGGGAATAGGCGATATAGATACCATTGACCAATTAGCTAACCTCAAGAGTGTAGTAGCAGAAGCAGTATTCCCTGATGGCTATGCCGTACTCAACGCTGACGATCACCGAGTAGCGGCAATGGCAGAGAAAACAAAAGCTAATATTGCTTACTTCACAATGAACCCCGACTCGGAACTCGTGCGCAAGCACATTCAAAAGGGTGGAGTAGCAGCAGTTTATGAAAATGGGTATCTATCAATTGTTAAAGGCGATTGGACACACCGCATCGAAAGGGCAGAAACTATTCCCTTGACAATGGGCGGACGTGCGCCATTTATGATTGCTAACGCTTTAGCAGCAAGTTTGGCAGCTTTTGTGCAAAACGTCACAATTGAGCAGATTCGCGCTGGCTTGAAGACATTCCGGGCTTCTGTAAGTCAAACGCCAGGAAGAATGAATTTGTTTAATTTAGGCAACTACCATGCTTTGATCGACTATGCTCACAACCCAGCGAGTTACGAGGCTGTAGGTTCTTTCGTCCGTAACTGGACTTCTGGGCAGCGGATTGGTGTAGTTGGAGGCCCTGGCGATCGCCGCGACGAAGATTTTGTCACTTTGGGCAAACTAGCAGCAGATATTTTTGATTACATCATCGTCAAAGAAGATGATGACACTAGAGGACGTCCTAGGGGTTCAGCCTCAGAATTGATTACTAAAGGCATTATCCAAGTCAAACCAAATTGCCGTTTTGAAGCCATTTTAGATGAAACCCAAGCCATCAATAAAGCTTTAGACATGGCTCCAGATAACAGTCTGGTCGTGATTTTGCCAGAAAGTGTCAGCCGCGCTATTCGGTTAATTAGAGGACGTGGCGTAGTCAAAGAAGAAACACATCAACAAAATCCGACTACGGCAATCGTAGATTCTCAAAATGGCGTTGCATCTGGGATCGTCAATAAACTGCTTTAGTCAATAGTAGAGATGCGATCGCTCGTATCTCTACTATTGACCCTTGCTTTGCCCTCAATTTTGAATTTAGACTTCCCCTGCCTCAGGGAGTTAAATATTATTGGTCTCGTTCTGAATTAGTATCGGCACCGGAGCCTTTGATTTCCTCCTTAAAACCCCGGAGAGTTTTACCCAGTGCATTTCCTAGTTCGGGAATTCTTTTAGGTCCGAAAATTACAATAGCGACTATCATAATCACAGCAATCTCTGGCCATCCCAGTCCAAACAACATACGCCTCTCCTGTAAAGCTTACTTAAATTAACTATAGACATTTAAGAGTCTTTCTCTGTTGAGATTTCCATACCTAACCAATCACTTAATTCCTGAGCTAGCCATTGCAGTTCTGCTTCAGATTTAATGGCACCATTATTGCCACCAACCTGGTATTTTTGTACCCCAGCCCAAATATCTAATTGGGCTGGAACTTGAGTTCTGTTACCCTCAGAGTCTTTAGTAAAGTGTTGCGGAGTATACACCAGCTGAGTAATATTTTGCCTGAGCGATGGTCGGGGATGATGAGATTTAAATCCGAATAACTCGTGAGTTAAAGCTACTTGCTGCCGATCCAAGCGTAGCCGCATACTTCCCCACACAGTAAATAAAAAACCATACATCATAAAACAGCCAGCACCCCAAAAAGGCAGGGAGAACAAGGCAAAGGGGAGGTTCATGGGAAAAGGTGCAGAGAGTGCGCCAATTGTCCACAAGAGAATAAATGAATTCCAGGCGATCGCAAACGAACCTAAAAACAACATCGACGATTGCCAACCACTCGGCGGAATGATAATTTCAAGAGCATCCCAATTTTTTGTCAGTTGAATTTTACTTCCTGGTGGTTTGCCAATAGTTAAAGCCTGAGCATGTTGAAGCTGCGACTGATCTAGAGAATTGAGTGCTTCTAGGGCAGAAGTTACACGCCGTTCCAGGTTAGGTTCAATCAGCCAGCGCAACCAATTAGTGAAATGTGGGCTGAGATTAGCGGCTGGCTCAAACTGCATCCGAAAATCCTTTTGGGGTAAATCTGCTGGCTGGATACCCGTAGCTAGATAAATTAATGTCGCACCTAAACTATAAAGATCGGAAGCCGGAACGGTACGTCCACCAAATTGCTCTGGAGGCATATAACCATAGGTTCCGACTACAGTTCGAGTCGCTCCTTCAGTTGCCAAAACAGTCTGCACCGAGCCAAAATCTACCAAATAAACTTGCCCAACGCTATTACCAGAGCGATCGCCCAATAAAATATTGCTAGGCTTAATATCACGGTGAATTACAGGCGGATGCAGCCCATGTAGGTAACAGAGAATTTCTAAAAGTGCTTTGGCTATTTGTTTAACTTCTGCTTCTGTAAAAATCTGCCCAGCTTTTAAATATTGCTCTAGAGTTTGTGCTGAGATATAAGTTTGTACAAGGGCAAATCCCTTCAGAGTAGTTGAATCTAGCTCAAAATAATCTAAATAGCGAGGAATAAAGGGATGTGATAAAGATTTTAAAGTTTCAGCTTCCCGCTCAAATAGCTTGAGATCATCCCATTCAAAGTCACCGCCAAAAATAAGTAACTTGATGATGACGAGTTCCTGAGTTAGTAAGTCACGGGCTAATAGCGTCCGCCGCCCTGCCTTTTTTCCCAATTGCTGCTGAACTTCGTAGCGATCGCCCAATATTTCGTTAGTCATTATGATTACTGATAACGCTACGCCTAAAGCTGGTTATAGCCTACGACCGTCAAATATAGACAAGCTGATATCTTTAGTATAAATATGTAATTCTATGCCCTCCGAAATTTGGCCTTATATTACCCCTGGTATTCCTGATGAATTGTTCGAGCACTTGCCAGGAATACCCATGAGCCAGCGAGAAGTTAGGCTATTGCTAATCGCCCAACTACGACTTCAACCAGATTCAGTATTGTGGGATATTGGTGCAGGTACAGGTACAATTCCTGTAGAGGTAGGACTGTTGTGTCCAGGCGGGCAGATTATCGCTGTAGAACGGGATGAAGAAGTAGCCAATCTGATCCGCCGCAACTGCGATCGCTTTGAGCTAAAGAATGTCGAAGTTATTGAAGGTAGCGCCCCGGAGTGTTTGCAGAACCTTAAAATTACCCCTCATCGCGTTTGCATTGAAGGAGGACGCCCCATTCAAGAAATTTTGCAAGCCGTGTGGGATTATCTACCATTCACAGGTAGAGTTGTGGCTACAGCTGCTAATCTAGAAAGTCTGTATGCTATTTCTCAAAGCTTTGCCCAATTAAGAGCTCGGAATATAGAAGTTGTTCAGTCTGCGGTCAATCGCTTGGAGATGCGCGGCTTTTCTCAAACCTTTGCCGCCTTAGATCCCATTTTTATCCTCAGTGGTGAGAAACTAGACTAAATCTACATAAATTTTAGATTTTAAACTGGGGATCAGGGACTAGAGAATTAAAGAACGCGGACAAGGGAAGGAGATCAGAAGAATAATTAATACCCAATGCCCGATTTCCAATGCCCGATTCCCAATCCCCCATCCCCCATACCTAATCCAAAATACTTCTATGCCTTGGTCTCGGATTATTAGTGGAATTGTTGCGATCGCTCTGGCTCTATTTGCAACCCTGTTGGGGGGTTGGTACTTTACCGTTATGATTGCGGTTGTTGTCTTTTTAGGGCAAGAGGAATATTTTAATTTGGTACGAGCCAGAGGCATAGCTCCTGCTGCTAAAACCACGATGTTTGTCAGCCTAGCCTTACTGGTGATTTGTACCCTAGATGGGAATTTAGCTGACGCTGTGATGCCAATAGCTGGAACGTTTATTTGTTTTTATCTGTTGTTTCAGCCAAAAATGGCCACGATCGCTGATATTTCCGCTTCGATTATGGGGCTATTTTATGTCGGTTACTTACCAAGTTACTGGGTGCGATTGCGATCGCTTGGCAGTGTTGCCGTCAGTAATCTACCTTTAGGGGGTTACTGGCCTACCATATGGACAGATATTCTAGATCAAAGAAATATCGCCTTATTACCACAAGGTTTGAGGGCGACTGTGCTAACTTTTCTGTGCATTTGGGCAGCAGATATTGGCGCTTATACAATTGGCAAATTCTTCGGCAAAACCCGTTTGTCTGATATTAGTCCCAAAAAAACTGTTGAAGGTGCCGTGTTTGGTATCAGCGCTAGCGTTGCTGTAGGTCTAGCAGGGGCTTATTATCTTCACTGGCCCAGACCACTCTACACTGGGTTAGCGTTGGGTTTGCTGATTGGGATTGCTAGTCTTTTAGGCGACCTGATCGAGTCTGTTCTTAAGCGTGATGCTGGTGTCAAGGATTCAGGACAGTTGATCCCCGGACATGGTGGCATCTTAGATCGTACAGATAGTTATATTTTTACGGCTCCGCTAGTTTATTATTTCCTGACTTTGCTATTGCCGCTGATTGCTGATCGGTAAGCCAGCGCGATGCCTGAGTACTATAAATCAAAAAGGGGCTGGGAGATTGGGCAGATGAAGAAGCAGGAGAGACGAGGGAAGGAGATACAGGGATTTGGGGAAATAATCAATGACCCATCATGCCTAATCCCCAATCCCCATTTGTCTTTAAAAATATAAATTATTATAAATAATAAGCATTCTTAGTTTTTGATTTCTAATCTTCAGGGGATAACGTTAATCCGTCCGCGACACATTAGCTTACCTGGGATCAAGGTGAGTTCTTGGATATCAACATCTGACCCGAGATTGAAATTGTACTCATGATTACTCTGTGCTAGAGTTCCCATGTTGTATTTTATTTGCAGCGGTGCTAGTTGCAACTCGTGACCACTGATTAAATCTAAACCTGTGCAAATCTCCACAGGCGTAGGTTTACCTTCAGATGTTAGAATGCCACTCAGTATAATTTGATTATTCTCTAGAATAATTTTTTGCCAAGCAATAGACTTGGTTTTTGCGCATTGTTCTGGTAAAAGTTTAACCAGTACATCATTTAAAGCCCCTGATAATAGTTCAGATGAGAGGGAATGATTGAGATCCTTCTCTTCGACGATCAACTCACCAACTACTGGTACTGTTTCTAACAGTCTTAGTGGCTGTCCTTTGATGACTGAGCCAATGTTGACCTGAATATTTTCTGCGACAAGTTGAATTTGTCCAATATGGAGACCTTGATAAACAGCATGACTAGCAAAAATCGATACCCAGGGAACCTTCCCAGAGAGAAGTTGGCGATCGCTAGCTCTAATTTCCACTTCTATTTGCGCTACTTGACTGACTTGCGCTCTCAACCATAGCTTTAGTGCTGTTGTGAGCATATTCGTAATTATTCGTATCTTATGGGTACGTTTAGAATCTGAATTTTGCTCAGGCATTTAACTTTTGTGTTTATGGGTAGAAACTCAACAATTGGCTGAAGTTAATCAGTCTTTAAATGTAACATTTATGGCTATTAACTCCAAAATGCAAATAATATGATTTAAATCCTAGCCAAAGAATAAGCAAATTCCACATGGAGGCACGGTTACAAAAAGTTCTCGCCCAATGGGGTATTGCCTCACGTCGTGAAGCCGAAGAAATGATCAGGCGATCGCGTGTGCGGATTAATGGGGTATTGGCCCATTTAGGTCAAAAAGTTGACCCCCAAAAAGACAAAATTACAGTTGATGGCAAACTCGTAGTTACAAAACAACGTCCGGCTCTTATATATTTGTTGCTAAACAAACCTGCTGGCGTAGTTTCTACTTGCTACGACCCTCAGGGAAGAACGACAATCCTAGATTTACTGCCAAAAGATTTACGAGAGGGTACAGGTATTCACCCAGTTGGGCGTTTAGATACAGATTCCACTGGAGCATTAATACTTACTAACGATGGCGACCTAACATACGCACTCACGCATCCAAGTCACAGCGTACCTAAAACTTATCGTGTTTTAGTTAAGGGACATCCCCCAGAAGAACTGTTACAAATGTGGCGTCAGGGTGTAGTGTTAGACGGAAGAAGAACAAGACCAGCCAGGGTGCGCCTCATAGAAAGTTTGACTACACAAAGCTCTTTAGAAATTGTTTTACAGGAGGGACGCAATCGCCAGATTCGCCGTATAGCCGAACAGTTAGGCTACCCAGTAATCAAGCTGCATCGGACTGCTATTGGACCGATTCAATTACAAATTCCCAAACAACCCTATTTAAAAGAGGGTAACTATCGTTCCCTAAAAGATGATGAGATGCGCTTTTTGCAAGAGCAAATCAAGCACATACCTATTAAAGATTCAGCTGAGTTAAGGAGTGTAACTACGCATGAAATGGTTAAACAGGAAGGATAATCAGCCACCAACTCTTTCAGTAGAGCAACAACGGGCCGAAAAGTTAGCAGAAATTGGTGGTCAACTTTGGGCATCGCGTCAAGAACAAGGTCTATCTTTAGAGGAAGTAGTTTTATTAACGCGGATTCCTAAACGGCTGTTGCAAGCTATTGAAGAAGGTAACTTAGAAGATCTACCAGAACCAGTCTATATTCAGGGCTTAATTAGGCAATTTGCGGATGCATTGGGCTTTAATGGCGTAGAATTTGCTAGTAATTTCCCCATTGTTTATCAACAGATAAATCCCAAGCCAACTTGGACTACTAAGCCAATTAACCAATTGCGTCCCCTGCATCTTTACTTGCTTTATATATTTGTGATTATCTGCTCTGTCAGCGGCTTATCTCAACTACTGAATAATTCTGCTTTACAAGCAAGTACTATCCCCAATCGGCCAAATGCACAAAAAGAGTCCTTGGCGCAACCCCAGGAGACAGAATCAAAACAAGCGCCAGAGGTCAATCCTTATAGCAACACCCTCCTGACCACCAAAGATGGTCAACCAGTACAAATTGGTGTCACTTTGAAAGCTTCATCCTGGATTCGAGTAGTAGCCGATGGCAAAACTCAGTTTGAGGGTACTCTTCCAGAGGGAAGTCATCGCACTTGGAAAGCTCAAGAGCAACTAACGGTGAAAACTGATAATGCTGGGGGTGTGCTGATGAGTGTTAATCAGGAGCAACCTAAGGAAATGGGAGAGCTAGGAAAGGTAGAGGAAGTTAAAATTGCTGCCAAACCTAAGTTTTGAATAGTACTAAGTCCTGAGTTAGTGCTGAGTCCTGAGTCCTGAGTAATGAGCTTTTTTACTAAGTACTCGGTACTCGGCACTTAGAAAGACTTAAGTTGTAGCTCAGGACTGTTTAGGAGCACGACCATAGAGTGTGGTAAGAATCTTCAGCCTCTGGCCTAATTCCTCAGTCAAAGCTGACTGTGGGTAGCGCCACTCCCAATTACCTTCAGCAATACTAGGGAAATTCATCCGCGCGTCTGTTCCCAATCCCAAAACATCCTGCAAAGGAATAATCGCTTGGTTGGCGATAGAACTCAAAGCCAATCGAATTAAATCCCAGTGAATACCTTCGGTACTGAGACAACCTAAATAAAGCAGAACTTGTTGCTTTTCCCAGTCACTAGCTTGGTTGTACCAGCCTAAAGTTGTGTCATTATCATGAGTCCCAGTGTAAACTACAGCATTTCGTGGGTAGTTAAAGGGTAAAAAGGGATTACCGGGATCAGAACCAAAAGCAAACTGCAAAACTTTCATCCCGGGAAATTCAAACTTGTCGCGCAGTGCTTCTACCTCTGGCGTAATTACTCCTAAATCTTCTGCCAACACAGGTAGGGTGCCCAAGTTTTGTTTGATGGTTTCAAATAATTCTTCCCCAGGAGCTTTTAACCACTCTCCATTAATAGCTGTTTCTTCTCCTTTCTTCACAGCCCAGTAAGCTTCAAAGCCTCGGAAGTGGTCAATGCGAATTACATCTACATAATCCAGCATTGCTTGAAAGCGTCCGAGCCACCACTTAAAATTTTGTTTTTGCAATTCTTCCCAGTTGTATACTGGGTTCCCCCACAGTTGACCAGTAGCACTAAAGTAATCTGGTGGAACTCCTGCCATAAGGGCTGGTTCACCTGTCTCTTCATCTAAACAAAAGATTTCGGGGTTTGCCCAGACATCAGAGCTATCATGAGCTACATAAATGGGGATATCGCCAATAATTCTGATACCGCTCATATTGGCATAGGTCTTAAGTTGAGACCACTGGCGGAAAAATTCAAATTGAATAAATTTGTGAAAGAATATCTCAGCAGTCAGCTGTCGCCTTGCTTGATCTATGGCTTGGGGTTCCCGCTTGGCAAGTTCTGGCTCCCAAGTATGCCAGCTTGACCCTTCGTGGGTATCTTTTAGCGCCATAAATAAGGCATAGTCATCTAGCCAATAAGCTTTGCTATGACAAAAACCAGCGAATTCTTTTTGCTGCAAAGGCGTGGCTTTAGTCTTAAAGTTCTCGCAGGCTTTCTTGAGCAGATCAATCTTTATTGGTTTAATCTTCTCGTAATCTACCTTAGAAGTGTCAAATACTGGTAAGTTAGCAAAATCATCCTCTGCTAATAAACCTTGTTCTTTGAGTTGTTCTGGGCTAATGAGCTGCGGATTTCCTGCCATTGCTGAATAACAAGCATAAGGAGAATTACCATATCCAGTAGGACCCAAAGGTAAAACTTGCCAGTATTGTTGGTAAGTATCTTTGAGAAAATCAATAAAGCTATAGGCTTCTAAGCCTAAATCCCCAATGCCAAATCGACTAGGAAAGGAAGTGGGATGCAGCAAAATGCCGCTGGATCTGGGAAAAGGCATATTTAATCTGATGATATAGGAGGAAGCGATCGCCTGAACGATACGCTACGCGAACGCATCGAATTTATCACGGTAGGGCCTGGTTTAAAAGCTACCAATAGTGAGAGAAGTACAGAATGTAATAAATCACTATGAAACCTAATAATTACTACTTAATACTTAATGCTGCATATGAATTACCGCAATCCCGCTCCAACAGTTGACATCATCATTGAATTAGTGGATCGACCTCATCTACCAATAGTGTTAATTGAGAGGCAGAATACTCCTTTAGGTTGGGCTATTCCTGGTGGTTTTGTGGATTACGGTGAAGCTGTGGAAGTGGCGGCGAAACGAGAAGCTGAGGAAGAAACGGGTTTGCAGGTGGAGTTAGTTGAACAATTTTTGGTGTATTCTGACCCGAATCGCGATCCCCGTCAGCACACGATTAGCATTGTGTTTTTGGCGATCGCGAAGGGAGAACCAAAAGCAGGTGATGATGCCAAGAATATCGGAATTTTTGAGTCTTGGCGCGTGCCTGGAAATTTGTGTTTTGACCACGATCGCATTCTGCGAGATTATTGGCAGTATCGCCATTATGGGTTACGTCCCAGATTGGGTTAGGATAACGAACCGCCAAGGCGCAGAGGGCGCAGAGAAAAGAGAAGATGAGTAAGACTGTTATTCGTACTGATAATGCACCCGAACCAGTGGGGCCATATAATCAAGCGATCGCGGCTTCTGGTCAAATGCTGTTTGTCGCTGGACAAATTGCGATCGATCCCCGCATCGGGCAGGTTGTCTACACTGATGATGTGAAAAGGCAAACTGAGCAGGTAATCGCTAATTTGGAAGCTATTTTGACAGCAGCAGGTGCAAGTTTTAAAGATGTGGTGAAAACAACTGTATTTCTGGCTGATATGAATGATTTCGCTGCGGTGAATGCGATTTATGCGAAATATTTTCCGGAAGATACAGCACCAGCGCGTGCTTGTGTAGAAGTATCGCGATTACCGAAGGATGTGTTGGTGGAAATTGATTGTATCGCGGTGATTCCCGGCTGAGTGATACAGTTGAGTTTAGCGATCGCCTTTTTGACTTTGGGAATACTGAGATTAAGTGTCCTAAAGGAGTGCTAAAAATGGCAGACAATCATATCAGTGCTAGCTTTTCCTCAGCAGATCGGGAAGCGGTGATGAAAGCTATTGCCACTATTCGGCAAAAGTTACCGTTTTTAATCGATTTGACCACCGAAGACCGCCGCACAATAGTCAAAATGGGCGATAAAAGTCGGGCTTTTGTCAGCAAAGCTTTGGAAGTCGCCACACAAAACCCCGATTTTTTGCCTCGTTCCTTTGATTTGGAAGAAATGCGGCGGGATTTGGCCTTGTATGAGGCATTATATCCAGTGCTGCTATCGCTGACGCAACTGCAAGAACTAGTGGATGACACCTGTATGGCTGCTGGTAGTGAAGCCTATGCATCAGCATTAGCAATTTACAACTATGCCAAAGCTAGCGGTGATGTTACAGGATTAGATGCAGTTATTGATGAGATGGGACGCAGGTTTACCCGCCGTCCTAAGAAAAAGCAACCTGAAACTTCTGCTACCTAACACTAAAAATTATGGTGCGTTATGGCGGAACGCCTAACGCACCGCCAATTTAAATAATATGGTGCGATAACCGGGTGTAACAAATTCACCAAAATCCCGA
>NZ_MTAV01000108.1:0-49916 GCF_002154695.1 Nostoc sp. T09 | reverse complement strand
GACTTTTGTAGGGTATTACCCCCTATTCGCCAGCTGTATCCTTCAAGAAGTCGGGGATCTGAACAGCAGTCTTTGTGCTGACTATGCGAGAGCATAATCAGAGTTATATTCAACTAACTCAATTTCGTTGCCATCTGGGTCATTGACATAAATTCTATGCTTGGTTTCAGTGGCTGTCATTGTGTAATAGTCTATGCCTTTAGCATCAAGCAACTCTTGCATAGCTTCGCCATCGTTAATCACGAAGCCAACATGATTAATGCCAATGCTTTCGTAAGGCTGATGCACTCTTTCTTGTTCAGAATCGTCATTTAAAGCCAGATAAAATTGGTTGTTGCCAAAATGCATCCAGCGATCGCCATTGAATACGCCTTCGGCTCGCACATACCAATCTGGGAATAGAGTTTGGTAAAAGTTTTTAGTCGTGTCAATGTCTTTACAAGAAAGGTTAATGTGTTCAAACCGTATCATGTTCATACTTTACTCCTGTTAACTAGAAAAGTAATATTTTTTGTTGATTAGTTACAAATTCCAAACCTTAATCGTAGGGTGGGCAATGCCTACCATATCCGGATTTATGTGGGCAATGCCTACCCTACATTTCTATAAATAAGGGATTATCCTAACGCAGTATCCAAAAACATCATGATGACAAATCCCACCATCACACCGATAGTTCCTTCTTTTTCTAAGCCTTGGCGATGAGATTCGGGAATAATTTCATCACTTATTACAAACAACATTGCTCCTGCTGCAAATGCCATTGCCCAAGGCAGAATAAAATTGGCAATATTTACTACTCCTAAACCAATCAAACCGCCTATCGGTTCGACTAAACCTGTAAGCAGCGAAATCCATACAGCATAACCTGCTGAATATTTCTCAGCTACTAAAGATAAAGCAACTACTAATCCTTCTGGAATATTTTGCAAGCCAATTCCTAAAGCTACAGGAATTCCATCGCTAATATTATTATTGCCAAAGTTAACTCCTACAGCTAATCCTTCGGGAAAGTTATGAATAGTAATTGCGGCAATAAATAGCCAAATTCGCTTAAGGTTATTGTATCGAACATTTTCTTGCCCTTTAAAAAAGTGTTCGTGGGGTAGAAACTGATGTGCTAGTTGTAGAAATACTCCACCTAGCAGTATTCCCACAACAATAATTAAAGCTGCACTAATTTGGGATTGCCCTTGAGCTATTGCTGCCTCTATTGCAGGCACAATTAACGAGAAGGATGTCGCCGCTAACATTACTCCCCCTCCAAACCCCAACATAATTCCTTGCACTCGCTGCGTGAGATTTATTGGCAGTAATACTGGTAAGGCACCGACGACTGTGGCAAGTCCTGCGCCTAAGCTGGCTATTGCACCAATAACAAGGCTTTCCATAGCTGGGGTTTTTGATTTCGTTGATTTAATTAAATCATAGTCGAAATGATTATGAGTTGCAAATAATTATCATAAAAAAATCGCAGATGTTTTTTGACTGCGATAAAAAAGTCATATGTTGAGAGGATGTCAAACTTTGTGCGTAATCTTGATTTGGTAATCAGCCCTGAGATGTTTCAGAGGAAACTGCACAAACTTGGGTTCACCTGTTGCCTCCCAGTTAAATCTTTGTAGCAAATGAGACGCAAACACTTTTGTAATTGCCAGCGTCATTTGTGCTCCCAAGCAAGCGTGGATGCCGCCACCAAAGGGAATAAATTCATACATCTTGCCCTCGCCTCGTTCCGGGAGAAAACGCTCCGGAGCAAATACTTCTGGATTGTGATAGTGTTCTGCCATGATGTGTGCAATCCGTGGTTCTGCTATAATTACACACCCTTTGTTATACAACATACCATCGAGTACTACAGACTTGGTGAGTAGACGGCTGGCTGTAGAACTAGGAGGTAGAGTCCGTAGTGATTCCTTGATTGTCGCTTCTAAAAATACCATCTGCTTCAGCTGTTCAGGTGAGAACATATTGACCTGACTGTTTCTACCCATCAGACTGGCTTGTTCCTCGCGCAATCTTGGCAGCACTTGCGGATGGCGGGCAATTTGGTACATGAGCGAAGATACCAAAGCGGAAATTTGGTACAACGAAGCCCATAACTCTAATAGACACTGATTCTCAATTAGCTCATCACTAAATACCCCATCAGGATTTTCTTGCTGGCTGCTTAGCATCATTGAGAGGAAATCACCCGTGGGGTTCATTGCTTTGCCTTCATCTCGCCGCCGATGCACCACAGCACGCATAAACTCCAGGAGTTTGGTACGTGCCAAAAACCCACGCCCGTATTTTGTTAAGGGCGACTTCCATCGAGACAAACCATAGAAGCCATCAAAGTAAGTTTTGTACAAAGCTTTTAGCTCTGCCTTAGAGCTAATTGGTAGTCCCTTGAAAGTTTCAGGATGAGAGTCATCTAAACTGATTCCTAATAGTAGAGGCGTGAGGACATCAAAACAAATCTTCTCTACTGCTGGGTAAACTGCTATTTGGCTGGAGATCGCCCAATCCTGAATACCACGCACAATCACGTTATTAATCTCGGGCGTGTAACCATCAAGTACACGGCCAGTCAATCCAGGCGCTAGGGCATTTTTACGCTGACGATGCAAATCAGGTCTTTGAAATAGACTGTACTCACCGAACATATCCATTGTGGTTGCTGGTAGTGCAATCTCGGTATATTTTAAATCCCCATTAAATGCCATTTGAATAGCTTTAGCGGAGCCTACAAAGATGGTAGTGCGACCAAAGACTCCTGTATTAAAAATAGGGCCATACTCTTGGAGATTTTTGCGGCAGAACTGATCGGGATTTGAGATGTACTCAAATGTGTCATACCACTTTGGCTTTCTTGGTGGAGTGGTAGTCCCGGTAGGTGGCGCTTGTCCATCCTCAAGTACAAGTACTTCTTCAGCGTTGGCAGTATTCTGCATAGCTTTGCGAAGCTCAAATTTATTCAAATGTTTTTATTTTAACTGCGTCTATTGACTAGGGTGGCGCTAGCTTGATCAACAGGCATGAGGACTACTTCATTGATATTCACATGGGGCGATCGCGTGACGCAGAAAAATATCACATCAGCCACATCATCTGGAGTTAGGGGAGTGACTCCCTGGTAAACTTTTTTGGCACGTTCGTTATCGCCATGAAAGCGGACTTCGCTAAATTCTGTTTCTACCATCCCGGGATCGACAGAAGTTACTCTGATAGGAGTGCCTAGCAAATCTTGTTTTAAGCCCTCAGAAATTGCTCTGACAGCGGCTTTCGTACCACAATAGACATTGCCATTAGGGTAAGTTTGATGTCCGGCGATAGAACCAATATTTACCACATGACCGCGATCGCGTTTTACCATCCCAGGAACAACATAGCGGGTAAGGTAAAGCAATCCCTTAATATTAGTATCAATCATTTCTTCCCAATCCTCAAAGCTGCCTTCGTGCAACTTGTCTAAACCACGACTCAGACCAGCATTATTGATCAGAATGTCAATCTCAGACCAGGAAGAAGGTAGGCTAGAAATAGCAGATTCCACAGCAGCGCGATCGCGCACATCTAGCTGTAATAAATAAATTTCGGTATTAAAGTCTTTATTAAGTACTTCTGCTAGTTGCTGTAAACGTTCCAGTCGTCGCGCCGCTAAAATCAGTTTTGCACCCGCACCAGCAAGAACTCTGGCGCAAGCAGTACCAATACCACTACTTGCACCAGTGATCAGAACGATTTGATTTTCCAGAGAAATCATTGTTAGTCAAGAGTCAACAGTCCAGTGTCAATTTTCCAACAATTCGGAACTAATGACCAAGATTAGAGACTGGAAGAGAGACACGGGGGACACGTGAGAAAAGGGGAAAATAGCAATATTACCAATGCCCAATGACGCCAGTTGCCTCAAGTCGGGAAACCCGCCCACGGCACTGGCTCCCCAATGCCCAATGCCTAAACTATTTTTTCACTACTTGGAGACGTTGTGTTACCATCGTCATCCCATTTCCTCGTAGGATTACGGCAGAAATCCATTGGCTACCAGGAGTAGATGGTGCGCGTCCGACTTTAAACAGTCCGCCAGAGGTAAGTAATTCTAAATCTACGGGTGTGGGGTTAAGATATTTGTCTGCTTGAATAGGTTCTTCTATCGCTGTTCCAAGGATAAAGTCATCCCCTAATGGCTCTTGGACGATCGCATCAAAATTATATTGCTGTCCAACTTTCACTTGTTGTGGTAACTTAACATCAACTTGAGGTGGCTTGCTACCTGAAGTAAGAGAGGTACGTTCCGACAAAATATCTTGACGGAGGATTTTTGCACCTGAAATGCGTTGACGTGACTTAATTGTGGCATTCAGAGCTAAATTATTACTGTTAGCAGAAGGTAAGCCAGTTATATTAGTGACTGTTTCAGCGACAATGGCGTTACCTTCAGATTGCCAAGATTGCAACTGAGTGGTGTATCTTAATTTGGGATAGCGCTTCCAGAGGTCAATTAAGGCTTTTTCCAGAGTTTGGCGGTTTAATCCATCGCCATGAACAAAATTAGGGCTGTAGAATTCGATTACCTTTTTTACATCACCTTGGCTTGCGGCTGTATCAATTTGTGTCAACAAATTTGCCAATTCGGGGGGAGCGTTTTGAGCGATTTTCTCGGCTGCTAGACGCTCAGATGATGGTTTGCTGGTGTGTAGTGATTGCTGTGTTGTACTTGCTTGAGTGCATTGCCAAGTAGTTGCTATACCAAATGTCAGTATGGATAAAATTAGCCAGATGCTAGTGGGAAATTTGCGATGGCGTCTCAGTAATAAATTAATAATGTTAGTCATTGGCAAGAGTTTACTGATTTCACTAGAGAAGGTGGGAAATTGTTTTATCTTAGTTAAGCTAAGCGCTAAACGGTAGGGGTTTAATGGTAGAAGAAGCACCGATTAGGTTATTAATAGCTGCCAGTGGAACTGGTGGACACTTGTTTCCAGCGATCGCACTGGCACAAAAACTTCCAGAATATGAAATTGAATGGTTGGGTGTTCCCAATCGATTAGAAACTCAACTTGTTCCCAAGCAGTATCCATTGCATACTATTGCAGTCGAGGGGTTTCAGCAAGGTTTTGGTATTTCGTCTCTCCGCATCTTGGGTAAGCTGATCGGTTCGATTATAGAGGTGAGACGAATTCTCAAACAGGGAAAATTCCAAGGCGTATTTACTACGGGTGGTTATATTGCTGGCCCAGCCGTGATTGCGGCACGTTCTTTAGGAATACCCGTAGTTTTTCACGAATCCAATGCTTTACCTGGTAAAGTCACGCGCTTTTTTGGCCCTTGGTGTAGTGCTGTCGCCGTAGGATTTGAAGTTGCTGCCCAGTATTTGCCTCGTGCTAAAAATGTCTACGTTGGTACTCCTGTGCGATCGCAATTTTTAGATGAAGGTAGTAATGCATCGCTGGATTTACCCATTCCTAATGGGGTTCCCTTAATTATTGTCTTTGGTGGTAGTCAAGGCGCAGTTGGAATTAATAAATTAGTTCGCTCCTCTGCTCTTGCTTGGTTTGATGCTGGAGCGTATATAGTGCATTTAACTGGAGATAAAGATCCAGAGGCAGATAGTCTCAAGCACCCTCAGTATATAGCTTTGCCGTTTTATAACAATATGGCGGCATTGTTACGTCGAGCAAATTTAGCGATTAGTCGTTCTGGTGCAGGTAGCTTAACAGAATTGGCTGTGTGTGGCACACCAGCGATTTTGATTCCTTACCCCTTTGCGGCTGAAGATCATCAAACTTACAATGCCAACGTATTTACAAAAGCAGGTGCGGCGTTAGCCTTTCAACAATCAGAGTTAACTGCTGAGGTTTTGCAAACTCAGGTTTTGAACTTGTTGAACTCACCCACAGAATTAGCCAAAATGGGAGAGAAAGCAAAAGCGATCGCTATTCCCGATAGTGCAGAGAAGTTAGCACAATTACTGCGTGAAGCGATCGAGAGATAAAAAGGACGTTGCTGAAATCAGGTATGTTTTCAGTGAAAAGAGGGAATGCAGTAACAAAAGCTAGAGCTTGCTTTCGATTCATCAAGGCTGGTTGATAACCTTACCTTTAACAAAAGCTAGACCGATTTTACCGTCACCTCTCTCTTCTTTGACCTGATACAAAGCATCATCATCCATAGACATTGCTCTCGCTAAACTTTCTGTACTAGAACGGCTGTTATATCTAGCTACAATTTGATCTAGTTCGCCTGGTTGAATTTTGACAGCTACCCAAGTTGAATTTCTATCCTCTGGTTCATCAATGTAGAAATTAAATTCAGACTTAAAGGGCTGTAAAAAAACAATCAGTTCTCTTGCCTCTTGGTGAGTTTTAGCTCGATAAAACTCATAGCTTAAACCGTTTTTATCAGTGACATAAATAGCTTTTTCTGCACCATTATCGCCATTGATCCAAGATATACGACTTAATATTGAGCTTGGCAAATCGACTAGCTGCTCGAGAAACTTCCAATGGTAATTTTCTGAAGAAAACGGAGCTATACAATTAATCAAAGTGTAGTTATTACTTTCAGTATGATAGTAGGTAACCCAAAATATTAGATCATTAAGCCGACCATACCATCTTTCACATGGACCCGGTTCACTCATGTCAAGAGGATTAGAAACAGGAGGAACCGGAATAATCTTTTGTAGTTCAGCTAGAGTAATATCGACAGTAAATTCTCGTTCAAAAAAGTAAGTTTGGATTGAACGATAATCAACAGCATAGTAATTATCAAAGTACGACCACCATTCGTCGGCTTGAATCCAATTGATCATTGACTTGCTTTTAACGCAACACACCCAAAATTGAGCCACTTTGATTCTAGCGATCGCAGTCAATTTTGAGCATCTCTGTTTCGTTGTAGATGGCTGCTAAAAAAATAGGACTTAACACAAATGTAAGTCCTGTTGAGAGTTATAAAACTCTTAATTGGATATTTTTATCTCAAAAGAATTCAGAAGTCAAAAGCCAGAATTTAGTATAAATTCTGTATGACTGGGGGGTAAGTGAGTTAAAGACCCCCGCTAAATCTTAAATTTAGTAGACTACAATTAGTAGGACAAAAAATCTGCCACTAATTGATTCTGTATTCTGAATTCTTGTTCAATTTTCTACTGTGCTTTTGCGGATGCAGCTTTTGCTTCTACCTTAACGCTCTTAACACCTTTTTGTTCCTTAACTAAGGGTTCAATCTTCTTCAAGTCAGCCTCAGTGGGAACTGTTCCTTTAACTGTGACAGCACCATCTTTATCTTCAACTACTAACTTGCTGCCAGGAATCTTTTCTGATAATTTGCTGAGAATCAAGCTTTTAGAAGTACTTTCAGCAGCGTCTTTAGCAGCAGTTTTGGTGTTTGCAGCGGCTTCTTTGACTGCAGTTTTGGTTTTGTCGCCTGTTTCTTTGACTGCGGTTTTGCCAGTTTCAGTAGCAGTTTTAGCTCCAGTTGCCGTTTTCTGAGATGCTTCTTTTGCTGGTTGGCTAGACTCATTAGTAGTGGAAGTATTTGAACTAGTTTTTGTTGCATCTTGGCAACCAAAAGTACCAACCACCAGAATGCCGCTAACTAATAATGGAATTAGCTTTTTCATATCAATCTCCGAATTGAGTAGTTGAAGCGATTAATTGAGTTGTGTGTGATGTTGGGGAGCGAATGTTAAAAACTAATTAAAGTTGAAATTACCCAAGTGCTAAATTCAACACTAAGATAATTGCAAGCTGAGACTTTGACACTTGTGGAGGCTGAAATATTTTAGCTTCCAACCGAAGTACCAATTTAAATTCAGTTGCGGCTATTGATGAGTAAGACTTCACATACACTTGATGGCTTTCTATCGGCTGAACTTAGATAGATACCAAACGGCTTTTCTCAAGGTAGGTTATGTTAGTCCCTCAATAGACATTTGATATTACCAGATTTGAGGAAGTTTGGCACATCATCCTCCAAAATTTTAATGATCTACGATTGCTGATTTGTTATTTGTCAAAAAGCAATAGGTGAAGCAGTGACGGGTAGGCAGGGGAGCTAGTCCATTGCGGAGGTTCTCCAAGACCGCGCTGGCTCACCTGCTCCCTTCCAGTCTCTATTTTCAAGATGCAGGGGAAATTGCGCCTATGTTGTTCGGTTATACGACTGTCGCCAGCGCACAAATGACTATAACCTCGTAGATAAGTAGTGAAATGCCTCACTTAGTTGCTGTAAGTCGCTCTTCAACGAAGGGGTGAAAACCTGTGTACGAATGGATATTGCCAAGTCTGAGAGAAATTTTAGCTGAAAGTCAGTCAACCCTGGCTGAATGTTCACCAGCAAAAGCAGAGTGGCAGTGGCGCATGAGTCTAGCAGCAACAGAACAATTGCTAATCAATACTTTGGCAAATGCTGCATCTGATGCCACCCCAGGATTAGTTTTAGCTGCACCAGCACCCTTGTTTAGCCAACCAAAACTGACTCAAAGCTTACAAACTGTAACATTCACAGCAAAGCCATTTAATCCTTTGGCATTGATGCCGTATGAAATGCCGCTACCTCTAGAAATGGTAGAAGACATTGCTCCTCATGAATCAGTGCTACCGTTATTACCTGCCGATCCTCTGGGGACAGAACAATTTTGCTTAGTTTTTACAGATAAATTTAGATTAGTACTGGTTTTAGCAAAACACAAGAGCGGCCAAAAAACTTTTTTATTTTCCTTTGACCCAGAGGTAGTCCAGCAAGCTTGGCGTGCTTTAGGCGCACGGGTAATGCTGACTAACCCAGATTTTTTTGCTGATTTGGATGCATCAGTTCAGAAATTTGCGCCAGTGCCTCCAGATTATCGCACTGTCATGCAGTTTAGTCAGTTGTTGCTGCAAGAATTAGCACCAGAACAAGAGAAGGAGAATGTCCCCGCTTCACCTCCTGTCTCTGTACCTTTATCTCCTCCTTCTCGTTCGGATGTGGAATTACTCCAGGCCTTTGCCCATGAAGTCCGGACTCCGTTGACTACTATTCGCACCATGACTCGCTTACTGCTGAAGCGGCGAGACTTACCTGCTAATGTAATTAATCGCTTAGAAGTTATCGATCACGAGTGTACCGAACAAATTGACCGGATGGAGTTGCTATTTAAAGCAGCAGAACTAGAAACATCTAACCCGGTAAAGTCTGCACACACTCAACTAACACCGATGTCTCTTGATCAAGTCTTGGAGCAGAGTATTCCTCGTTGGCAACAAGCGGCAAATCGGCGTAACTTAACGTTGGATGTGGTTTTACCCCAACAACTGCCAACAGTAGTGAGTAACCCTACGATGTTAGATCGGGTACTGACTGGTTTAATTGAGAATTTTACCCGTAGCTTACCTGCTGGTAGCCATATTCAAGTTCAGGTGATCCCGGCTGGAGATCAATTGAAGTTACAGTTATCGCCCCAAGCTCAATGCAAAGATAGCAAAGATACTAGTAAAGCTACCCCACCAACAACGCCGCCCATTCGCAAAGCCTTAGGTCAATTGCTGATGTTCCAACCAGAAACAGGTACGATTAGTCTCAATATTGCGGCAACCAAACATCTGTTTCAAGCAATTGGTGGCAAACTAATTGTGCGCCAGCGTCCACAATATGGGGAAGTGTTAACTATTTTCTTACCATTGGAAGTTAGTGCTAAGCAGTGGTGATCCCAAATTCTACAGGTGCGATTACGCGGAGTACAGCGTGCTTTGGCGATCGCATATTATATTTTTGAACTATAACAACTTCACAATTAGATCTATCTGATTCAGATGGGACTGGTAAAACAAATCCATCGACTGTTTTCAAATCCCAGTGAAATTAAGCTTTGAACTTTGTCATGGTGGTTGACAGCAGCTATGCATGTCATGCATGGCGACCTATTATAAAGTCAAGAGCAGTAATTGTAAGTGTGAGAGCCTTTAACCTCATAAACAACTAAAATATAACCATAAAAACATTCATATCTGCAAAGAAAGTTAGTCTGATTACCAAGGATTTATTGAAGATGCTCTGCGTTCTGCTCAGGACGTGTTGAATTGGATTGAGGCTCAAGAGAAACAAGAAAATCTGCCAAGTGGCGAAACGTTACATCTAAACTGAAGAGCGATCGCGCACACGGGCTAAATTGACTGTAAAAGTCGAACCTTCATAAGGCTTACTTCTGACAGATATAAAACCACCGCAACGCCAAAGTAACTCCTGCACTACTGTTAACCCTAACCCTGGCCCGCTAGATTCATCCGTTGCGCCAGAACGCACACGATAAAAGCTGTCAAAGATTTTGGGAATCTCTGTTTCAGCTATACCAATACCTGTGTCGCGGACTTCTAATTGCACATAATCATTATGCACGCGCGATCGCACCCACACTTGCCCGCCACTAGGAGTAAATTTAATACTGTTATGCAGCAGATTAATCACAATCAGCCTCAAACCACCACTCACACACCACACAGATGGTAGTTCTGTGGGGACTGTGTAGGCTAACATAATCCCTTTTTCCTGGGCTACGGGCTGGTAGGTACTAACTATTCCTGGGACAACATCAGCCAAGCATACCGACTCTAAGGGCGAATCTTGTAAATTGCGATCGAGATGTACCAGATCTAATAGACCAGTAATCAACGAATTCTGGCGATCGCATTGGGTATTTAACATTTGTAAATAACGTTGCCGTTGGGGAGGTTTCAGTGTTGGAGAATTTAACAACGACAGCGCTGTTTTCATGTGAGTCAGAGGTGTACGCAACTCCTGACACACATTACTCAAGTATTCATCCTTGGTTTGTGCTTTTTTGGAGAGTTTTTGATTTTGCTGCTGCAACTTGGCGATGCGCTTTGTCATCAGTTGATGATTTATTTCATCCTGTCGCTGGACTTGTTTGACTAAAAGCTGATTCATCAGTCTAGATTCGGGCACAGTCGGGCAAAGAAAATCAAGCGGGAGCATCAAAGCCGATTCTGGTGTTCTCGCTTGTTTGATGTTGTCTAGCACTGGTTGAATTACTCTGCCTTCCACAGTAGTAATTGCCAGTAAAGGCATAGTTTTTCTAGAATTCCCCTTTCTTAACATTTGATTTTTACGTCTTTTAGGCGGTCGATGAGCCAAAATTAGACTGCAAAACTGTGGTGACAAAACTATCACAAAATATTCTCTTTGCAGGAGTTTATTTGGTAATAACTTAATCACTAAGTCATCGAGTGATGGGCTAAAATATCTATCTTCTCTAGCTTCTCCTTTTCGCCGCTCATCAATCTGACAGTTATAGATAGAAACATCCACTGCGGACTGATAGCGCATTAATTCTGATTGCCAAATTTTTCCTGGCGGTAGCTTTACCCATAAAGTCGCTGCTATTTTCTGCTCAATCAGCAAGTCAATTTGTGACCTGAGTAGTGATAGCAGCGTAGCAGGACTGAGGGGTAATGGTTGAGGAGGGGCTTCCATTGCCAAAGCCAACTGATAAATTGACAGATCCTGAGCTAGAGAATCATTCATTAGTCAAGCACAAGAAGGTGGGATAGAGAAGGATATAGGAAAAGATAATTATGTCTTTACGTTTCACCCTGATGTTTACCTTGATTACCAGAAAGCTACGAAAATTAATATTAATTATGAATTCTGGATGAGGAATTATAAAACTAATGGAGTGTATCATTTACAATTTAATGTCGCAAGCAGATCTGAATTGAAATAAGTTGCGAATTGAGAATTTCTTATTGGCGTTTATTTATATCCCAAAACCCTCCTGTATCTTATTGCTTCAGTAATAGGGACGCTAGTAATAGCGTCCCTAACAAGAAATAGAATTCTTAATTAATTTTGAATTTTCAGCCTTTCTTGTAAAGCTGCTCGTGCATGTTCTCGGTCATCAAAGTGGATTTTTTCTGTACCGAGAATTTGGTAATCTTCGTGGCCTTTTCCAGCCAGTAAAACTCCATCTCCTGGTTGCGCTTGTAAAATAGCAGTACGAATAGCGGCAGAGCGATCGCCAATTACTGTGGCATTTGTCGTTTCCGGGATTCCTGCCAAAATATCTTGCAAAATCCTTTCTGGATCTTCAGTGCGGGGATTATCTGAGGTGACTACCGCCAGATCAGCTAATTGGGCGGCAATTTTCCCCATTTTCGGTCGCTTAGTGCGATCGCGATCGCCACCACAACCAAACACACAAATCATCTTACCAGGAATAAACGGACGTGCCGCTTTGAGCAGATTCTCTAAACTATCTGGTGTGTGGGCATAATCCACAATCACGCTGATGTCTTGGTTTGGAATCACCTGCACCCGTTCCATCCGTCCGGGAACACCAGGAAACTCAGCTATAGCAGTTGCTACTAATTGCAAATCTAGACCCAAGTGTAAAACTGCACCGACTGCTGCCAAAAGATTTTCTAAATTATACTGACCAACTAAAGGTGAACGAAAAGCCACATTACCCTTAGGTGTATGCAATGTCCCACTAACACCATTAGGCTCGTAATTAAGATCGCTCATCCAAAAATCAGCATTGGCATCGTTAACACTGTAACTCCAAACTTTTTCTGGACTCAACGAGGCAATTAATCTTTGCCCGTAAGGGTCATCAGCATTAATGATTGCCCGCCCTTTAAGATAATCTGGACTAAACAACAATGCTTTCGCCGCAAAATAATCTTCCATATCGCGGTGATAGTCCAGGTGGTCTTGGGTGAGATTGCTAAACACCCCCACCTCAAATTCACAACCCAACACTCGACCTTGGGCTAAAGCATGGGAACTAACTTCCATCACTCCATACTCACAACCAGCATCCACAGCTTGCGCTAGTTGTTGTTGCAGTTCCACCGCAAACGGTGTAGTGTGAACAGCAGTTTCTGCAAAACCAGGCCAGCGAGTGTAGAGAGTCCCCATCAAAGCTGTTGGGAGATTTGCTCTCCCCAACAGAAATTCAATCAAGTGAGTAGTTGTGGTTTTGCCATTAGTACCGGTGACACCAACTAATTTGAGTTTTTGCCCTGGGTAACCGTAAAAAGCACCTGCAATTTGGGCACAGGCTTTAGTCATGTCACTGGCACTAATTACAAAAGCCTCGGTTGTGGGAGGATTTTTCTGGACAGCTTGGGGAGAGACAACCGCTGCTACCGCACCAGATGCGATCGCACTTTGCCAAAATTCTCCCCCATCTACTCTTGTTCCTGGCATTCCAATAAACAAATCTCCCAAACTGCAAGCATGGGAATTTGTCTTCAAGCCCTGCACTTCTGCATCCTCAAAAGCAGGATGGTTAGGTAATTGCTCTACACTGTCGATCGCTGCTAGTAATTCCCGCAGTTTCATTTTGTGAACCTCGTCACACGCTTCTCTTGCGCTTATTCTGCATTATTTTTTCTCATTGGATAAATACTTACGCAGCATTTGCTCCAACTGCTGCACACTAGCACGAGGAGAAGGGCGTGGCAAAGGTTTTTCAATTAAATCTTCTTTTGGATCTTTAGTGCCTGCGTGGTTCGATAAATATAAAACTGGCACCTCATACTGATACGCTAAAAACCAATCATCACGAGTTGTAATATCTCGAATTTCCAACTCAAACGCCAGATTTTGGATTTTTTCTAGCTTTTCCTGTAAACCCTCACATAAATGGCATCCAGGTTTGCTATATAAAATTAATCGCATTTACTTCCATCCCTGCGGCAACTCCCATTTCTACAAGCGATCATAGGCGTAAACAGGATGGGGGTGTCTTCTGTGTGTGAGGGTCTTCCTCAATCATTTGTGAGAAAATGGAACAAACATCCGCAAGTAGTTCATCATGAAGCGAGAATTTAACGTGATTATCGAGAAAGATGAGGATGGCTACTTTGTCGCTTCCGTCCCAAGTCTTCCTGGTTGTCACACGCAAGCTAAATCTTTGGATGAGTTAACTGAGCGCATTCAAGAAGCAATCTTACTTTGTTTAGAATTTGAGGAAGAACAGCAGGATTCATTAGACTTTGTGGGTATCCAGCGAGTTGCGATCGAAGTATGAGTCAATTGCCAAGTGTGACAGGACGCCAAGTAATTGACGCTCTTGGCAAAGTAGGTTTTGAGGTTGCTAGGATACGTGGAAACCACCATATTTTGATACATACTGATGGACGCCGGACGGTAGTTCCTGTACATTCAGGCGAAACTATTGGTCGTGGTTTGCTGGCGCAAATACTACGCGATTGCCAAATAAACCGTGATGAATTCAGAATGCTGTTGTGAACACTAATAAGTAGTTGGACAAAATTAAATTCATTCGTAAAGACAGGAAACAGGAGAATTACGAGTATAATTAATTACATTTAACTATTTAAAGATATCTTCTGTGTAAGGGACTAACAAATAAAAAAATAACCCAATTGTAGGGGCACGGCATCCACAAACTTTCGGTAATGCCAATATTTTATCGGTGCCGTGCCCCCACTTGTCGCATAATTTATTTCTTGGAGTTCCCTAAATTATAGATTTTTCGTAGGGGCACAGCATTGCTGTGACCTCCTCCGTGTTTGACACACAGATTTTTGAAACCTAGTCAAGGCGGGTTTTGTTTGTGTAGCCGCAAATTCCCTTCACTAAGGCATTTTTGAGCCTTTGAGGCTGATACTTGAGCCTTTGAGGCTGGCGCTTGAGCCTTTGAGGCTGACAGTTGAACCTTTGATGCTGATACTTGAGCCTTTGAGGCTGACAGTTGAACCTTTGAGGCTGACAGTTGAGCCTTTGAGCCTCGAAGTTGCGCCTTTTATCCTCAAAGTTGCGCCTTTTATCCTCAAAGTTGCGCCTTTGAGCCTCGAAGTTGCGCCTTTTATCCTCAAAGTTGCGCCTTTTATCCTCAAAGTTGCACGTTTGAGCCTAAAATATTGATATGGAGTAGCGTGTGTTACGGCTATGTAATGAATTGAGCGTTTGAGAAAGTGAAAAATAGCCGTAACCCATCATCAATATCGGTGCGTTAAGCTTCGCTATAACGCACCCTACGATTTAAGGTTGGATTTATACCAGATTTCAGGAATCTGAGTATGAACTTTTGCTTAAATAGATTAGCTAATTATTGCTAGGCGCATCACCATTAAAAAACTTATGAGCAACGAATCTGGACTGTCAGTCAGTAAGCCTGTTGCCGTTTGGAATAAATATAAATCGATTAAAGCCGATTTTAAAGAACTCTTCAAATCACTAGGCAAAGCGGCAATAAATACTGCTTTAGGTAAATGGGATAGCGTCGCCACAGATATTGTAGATGCTTCTACAGCAATAGGTTTAGCAGAAACACCCGCAGAAGTTGCCCAACAATTTGTGCGCGAAGTCCATAGAAAAGTAGATAAGTTTAATTCGCGGGAAACTCGCTTACAAGTTTTAATAAGAATAATCAAATTTATACATGACTAACTCAGGCTCAACAGTCTTATACTTTGTAATTTGATTGTGCATTAGCCAATCTCTCCATCAACATGATTGAACTTGCTTTAAGCATAATTGTCTCAAAACTACCTGAAGAATACATCAGTTGAATAAAAGTAAGCCTATCAAGGATGAGTACTGTTTAGCAAAAAACAGGAGAATCATAATGACAACCACAATAGTTCAGCCAGGTAAAGGTTCCACATATTTGGTGCTGGGTGACTTCTACACCTTTCTCGATACCGGGGAAGATACAGATGGAAAATATGGACTAGTGGAAATGGTATTGCAACCGCAAAGCTTTACACCACCCCACAATCATGCTGAAGCGGATGAAGCACACTATATTGTTGAGGGTGAGGTTGAGTATCAGCTTGACGACCAAACTATCATCGCTACTCCCGGAATGTATCTCCACTTTCACAAAAATCAGAACCACGCTTTTAAGAACATCGGTTCAACGCCAGCGAAAATCCTTAGTTGGATCACACCATCAGGCCCTGAGCTATTTTTTGCAGAAGTAGGACAGCCAATCAACCTGCCTTTGAGTGAAGAAGAACGCAGTCTTTTGTCTCCTCCCAATCCCGCTGATATCGAAAAAGCCATTGAAATTGCCATCACAAAGTATGGCGTAAAGTTTGCCTTCTAGTAACGCAGAATTAGTTTAAGTGCCACAAAAAGGGGAGCGATCGCTATGCGAACTATATTAAATGCGATCGCCCTCCTATCTTCGTTCTTCTAAATCCACTCAAATCCTTGCGCAGCTAGATATTCCTTAGCTGGTTCTAAAACATCTTTCCTCAAAATTAACTTGATCTCTGGCGAACTGAGATACAAGCGAAACCGTTCCATAAACATACGGTTAGCTGGCTCAATTTTCCTAATCGCACTCCAAGGAATTAGCAACGGCGGAAGCCTAAAGCTAAACAAAGGAAAGATACTCAGGTAAAGCCCTTGACGAGTTATACCTACATTCAAAGTTCCTTTGTAGTATATAAAACCCACAGAACCGCTTTCCATCCCCGAGATATTTGATGGTGGCGGTTCCTGAGTGCGGTAGCTTTGAGCAAGCAGACTCCAATCATGACGGAACAGAAGAATTATGCCTAAAAAGTTAAGTGTAAATAAAAAAACGATATATATCCAATGAGTATAATTTGACATTTATTAGTATTAGTAGAAGCAGTAATTATACATAACTCAACTACGTCATTAGCCCCCTCCTCGCTTGCGGGGAGGGGGTTGGGGGTGGGGTGCTATCAACTTTGCAACCTATGCGCAATCTTTTCTAACGCCCCATCAATTGAAGTTAAAACATCCTCATTTTTCAAGCGCACCACCCACAATCCAAGACTTTCCAAAAATTCTTGACGAATTGCATCTTCTTGTTGGGTATAGTCGTGAATTCCACCATCCACTTCAACAACTAAATACGCTTCCGCACAGTAAAAATCTACAATAAAGCGATCAATTACATGCTGGCGGCGAAACTTAAAACCTAGAAGTTGCTTAGATTTCAACTTCTGCCATAGCTTCTCTTCTGCAAGTGTCGGTTCACACCGCATCTGTCGTGCTAATGGCTTAAGTTTCTCCCAGAGTTTTGGCGAAGTTTGCCAAGGAACCCCACCCCCTAACCCCCTCCCCGCAAGCGAGGAGGGGGGATCAGAGTCGGAATTTGGGCGTTCGTGCTGGGACATTTATCTATGTGTGATTTTTCACTAACGTTTACTTATCTTTCCCAGCCAAAGTAACTCTGCTTCATTGATGAATCTGCGGCTTCAGTCTATGAGCTTCATTGGCGAATGGCTACACATCTCATATTGACTTTTATTCTTAAAAGTTCTAGATTGCTTTATTGAGCTAGTTGCGACTAATTTGCAAAAATATTGAGAATAGTTCTTAATGGAGAGTGAGCAATGAGTGTGAGGATAAAGGGCTTGTTGGGTGCTGGGGCTGTATTTGTAGCGCTTGCAGGTTTAGAAATCAGCACATTTGAAGGAGTACAAGCGACTACTGCTAATTCCACTCTTAATCAACAAGCACCAACTTTGCTTGCCCAAAAAATGAAAACTTTGACAGTAGTTTTTCCTAGTAGATCTGATTCCACAGATTTGCAAAATAAGGCGAATTCTATAGGTGCATTTTTGTCTAAGGAACTAGGAATTCCAGTCAAAGCGCAGGTAGGCGATGATACTGCTGCGGTAGAAGCATTAAGAGCAAATCGGGCTGATGTGGCTTTCTTGAGTAGCCGTCCGGCGTTGAAGGCTGAACAATTGGCAAATGCTCGCTTGTATCTAGCTGAAGTGCGTGAAAATTATTCAGGAAGATATACTTATAGTTCAGTATTTGTTGTTCCCAGCAATAGCGCTTTGAAAACAAGAAATAACGCCAAAGCAACCCTAGAACAACTGCGGGGTAAAAAAATGGCGTTTACTTCACCTACTTCTGGTTCAGGGTTTATTTTCCCTGTAGGTGAATTGGTAAAACAGGGATTTGTGCCAAACAGCGATCGCCTGGGTGGTTTCTTCGGCCAAATTAGCTACGGTGGCAATTACAGTAAAGCACTGCAAGCTGTTGTTCGGGGCCAAGCAGATGTGGCTGTAGTATCAGAATATGCGCTGAATACTCCGTATATTTCACCAGAAGAAAAAAGTAAGTTGCGGGTGCTGCATAGAATTCCTGGTGTACCTGCTCACGGTATCGCCATTGATGATGACGTTCCAGCCCCCGATCGCGAAAGAATTATTAACGCTCTACTCAAGTTAAATCAGTCACAAAATAATCCGCTGCTACGCAACTTGTATAACTCTACAGAGTTGGTGAGAGTAGATCACAATCGTCACTTAGCCCCCATCCGGGATGCACTCACACGTGTTGGTATTGCCCCTTAATTAAGTTAACAGTTGTCAGCCAGATTACTGACAACTGTTAAGTGTTAATAACTGTTAGTGAGATTGAGCTAGGGATGAGAGATTACGTAATTGAGTGTCACAACTTAGAGACAGCTTATGCTGCTGCTCTAAATCGCCCCATTCTTAATGGCATAAATTGTCAGATTAAGCGGGGTGAATTTGTGGTGTTGCTGGGACTCAATGGTGCTGGTAAATCTACCCTACTGCGATCGCTTGTGGGATTAGTACCACTGGTGCAGGGAGAAATTCAGATTAATGGTGTAACACTGACTCCCCGCACACTACCAGCAATAAGGCGTGATGTCGGGATGTTGTTTCAAGGTGGCGGGTTAATTCGGCAATTATCAGCAATTGAAAATGTTCTGTGTGGACGCCTCGGTACTAGAACAAGTTGGCAAACTTTATTTGGATTTCCTAAACGCGATCGCCTATTGGCATTAGAATTGTTAGAACAGTTGGGTTTAAAAGAGTTAGCCGATCAAAAAACCAGCCAACTCAGCGGTGGACAACAACAACGAGTTGCGATCGCCCGTGCTTTAATTCAATCACCACAAATTCTCTTAGCCGACGAACCGATCACCGGGTTGGATGTGATAGCTTGCCAACAGGTGATGCAGACTTTATCAGAATTACACTCCCAGCAAGGCATGACAATTGTGGCAGTTTTGCATGATTTGGGGATAGCAGCAGAATATGCCCAAACAGCGATCGTTGTCGATGCGGGACGGATTGTTTATGACGGCCCTTGCGATAATCTGCAAGCCAAATTTTCCCAAGTGTAGAGTTTTCAGCGCAAGTACTAATTATGAATTACTTCTTAAATTCAAATCTCTTCCGGCGCTACCCTTGGGTGAGTCCCCTAATCATTCTGTTGATTGCGATTGTAGTTTATAGTTGGGCTTTACAAGGACTGAAAGTCGATTTTGCATTAGTTAGTAACAGTTGGCCCTACATAACTGACTTTATCTCCAGGTTATTCCCTCCAGATCCGACAGTTTTAGATATAGCGATTAAAGCACTGATTGAAACTGTACAGATGTCCCTTTGGGGAACCACTATCGGGGCAATTCTTTCCTTACCAATTGCAGTTGCTAGCGCCAACAATGTTGCGCCACAATGGTTGCAATGGTTGGCAAATTTATTGCAAAACGCTGTGCGTTCTGTTCCTTCGATTATTCTTGGTTTAATTTTTGTCGCCGCAACTGGACTAGGCGCACCCGCAGGGACTTTAGCCTTGGGTATTTATACTATCGGCTACCTGGCAAAATTCTATCAACAAGCGATCGAAGGAGTTAACGCTCGTTCAATAGAATCTTTAGAAGTGATGGGAGCATCCAGGTTCCAAATTGCTCAATACGGAATCTTACCCCAAGTACTGCCATTGGGCTTAGGTTATACCTTATGGATGTTTGAGTACAATATCCGTGCTGCTTCTGTCTTAGGTGTAGTGGGCGCAGGTGGAATTGGCTTTCAATTGAAGAGTTACATTGACGGTTTTGAGTACAACAAGGCTACAACCATGATGCTGGTGTTGTTAGTAGTTGTCACAGTCATAGATGCATTTAGTAGCCAACTACGTCGTCGTCTCGATTCGATGTAGCCAAGCAAATAAGCAGTTTTAATTTTGAGTAAAGTAGACAATCTCAATAAATATGCGTTTCACAAAAACTGATAAGCTGAAACTCATTATTGATGATTGATATTCTGGTTCCATGCCTGACTCATCTAAAACAATTCAAAGTAAAAATGATGATTTATTCTTTAATATTTTCAAGGTACTCACTATCTTACAAGATACCCTAAAAAAAAGAACACAACTGGAATATAGCTTTAGTTTTCAAGCACAATCAATCTCTATGGAAGTTAAAAAAATAAATTATCTAAGTTTCTAAATTCGTAGTAAACCCTTAACTGCTTAAAAATTCAGAACTTAAGTCCTGGCTATGAACTTATTCACCCCTCAGAAAAGATGAAGCGCTACTACGTATGCAGCTTGCCACATATATATCAAGCATGATTTGCAACTAAAAATGCACACAATGAATTACCTATGTGCATCTGTGGTTATTTGTAGTTTAAAAATTTTACCAAAGCAACTTTGAAAATTACGTAGTAATCAGTGAACTGCTTAAAAATGGACGAAAGCACTTACTACATAGACAGTAACATTTGATTGATGAATACTACTTTTGCAAACATCTTGCAAAAATTCACAGTCGATCGTGAAAAGGAAACACAAAAAATTTTTTATTACACTTTCTCATTAAATTGTCACTATTTAACTAGTACAGCACGGCGGAAATAAACCTACCATTCCAAATGGCGCAAAAGCTGAGAATATAAGCCTTTTGACTTTTGGCTTTCAAGGCAGTGGTATTAGCTATTGATGACTACAGGTATAACTATTTCTTTTTGATGAGCTGACTGGTGTTCTTCGCTGTTATTGGCAAAATGTTTATCCATAAGTGCGGGAACTTGTCCAGCTTGAATGCGGCTGTAGCGAGTTTTATCTGGCATTACTAGGTTAGGCCCAGCTTTGCAGTTTTTCATACAACCTGTACCTTTGATGGTAACTTGGTCTTCTAAACCGCGATCGCTCAAAGCTGCTTCCAAAGCCTGACAAACTCCTTTACCGCCGCGTTTCATGCAATCAGATTTTTGACATACCAAAATTGTGCTTTTAGCCTTAGTTGATTTTGTGTTGCCTTTGCTGATGGATGAGGGTTCCTGTAGTTGAGAGATAGGTGAAGGGATTCCCATCTGTGTAATTCTGTCATTGTCTACATCTGCCCGCGCTGCCATCACCCGTTCAGCTTTTAGTGTAACTTTGCCTGTTGCCAATTCATGCTTCTTTTTACCCACAACTTGTAGCCAAGTACCTGGTGGTAGACGCAAGTCAAAAGCAAACCTTAAATGTTTAGCAAGTTTCACATAGCATTCACCGTCAGCAGTCCATATCTGCAAGCCTTTGAGCTTATGCCCATCTTTGAGCACAAAGTCTATAAACCTGCCTTCAAGGCAAAAATCTAATACTTCTTTAGTGTGGGAATCACTCATTTTTTTTCACCTATATGTTTATTGGGACACAGTATTAAGCGAGACAGCCTTAGCGGTAGCGACTTTGCCAGCATTTTTCAAGACTCCAAATTAGGTCTTGACGGGGAAGTGTGAATTGCCTCATCAAACTCCAAAGTTGAATAGCTGCTATGGGATTGCCAATTTCAACTGTCAATGGTTGGTTAGACTCGCACCTACAGGGAATCTCTAGCTGCTGCAAGCGTTGATAGACTTGCCAGCGGTCTGCCCAATTCACCTCTAATATGTGCTTGCTTTCTACTTCTGAACTAAACGGTTTCAAGAGATGTACCCTCAAAGTGCAACAAAATAGCAGTAACTACCGCGCTTTTAGTACCTGCTGTTTCCCCTTTTTGGGAGTTCAGCCTTTTAAACCAGCATAACCTAAGTGCAAACAATTCTCAATTATCTTGCATAAAAATCTCAAATATCTACAATGAACTTCCATTAACAATAAGGATTAGGAGACAAGAGAAAGGATGTGGAGAGTGGCAACTCAACAATTTTCTGCGTCACGCCACATTATTTTGGTTAAGTCCTCATGGATGCCAGAACTAGAAAAATGCGATCGCTAACAGGCCTGAGTTCTAGACCCCTCCAGCCGATCTATCTGTTTGCTCCCGCGTCTGGTTTTCTGAAATAGCAGCTGCCAGAAGATTGGTAAGTAAGCAATGGATTACAAGCACACGACCCTTCACTATTAAAAGTAAATTGCAAAATTTTAAGAGCAGAAAAATTAAAAATATATGAAATTAATTGGAATTGCTTTTAATTTTTAGAATGTTAATATGTAGAGACTCAGAAGTTAAAAACCATAACTGAGGAGAAGCGAGGAGAACAATGTCAGAAACCACAACTGTGTTACGGAATTTTGGTCATGTTTATGACAATCCTGTGTTGTTAGATCACAGTGTAACCGCACCAGTTACCGAAGGATTTAACGTTGTATTAGCTAGTTTTCAAGCACTTTCCTTGCAGTACCAAAAACATCATTTTGTAGTTGAAGGTGCAGAATTTTACTCATTGCATGAGTTTTTTAATGAAAGCTACAAAGAAATACAAGAGCATATCCATGAAATTGGAGAGCGCTTGGATGGACTGGGTGGCGTGCCAGTAGCTACTTTCAGCAAGTTGGCTGAATTAACTTGTTTTCAGCAAGAGCCAGATGGTGTATATTCTTCCCGTCAGATGGTTGAAAATGACTTAGCAGCAGAGCAAGCTATCATTGGCGTGATTCGTCGCCAAGCTGCTCAGGCAGAGAGTTTGGGAGACCGTGGTACACGCTATCTCTACGAAAAAATCCTCCTTAAAACTGAAGAGCGCGCTTATCATTTGTCTCACTTCCTGGCTAAAGACAGCTTAACCTTGGGTTTTGTCCAACCTGCTCAAAACTAAAATCGTTATCATCTAGATAAATTGCTCTTGACTGAATAAAAACTAGGCAGAAATCAGTCTTAAAAAAATATAAAACTTAGCAGAGAGTAGGATCGCTACATCTCTGCAATTTTTATTATGTATACAATTTAACACCAGAATATTTATTATTAGCAATTACTAGTAACAAGCTAGTTAAAAATTATTTTTATATAATGTTACAATTATTCAGGTATGTATTATGTAAAAATTTTCCAATTTTCTGCAAAAAATTATCATCACAAATAAAAAATATTTGCAAGTAATATGTGCTTTCTTGACGAGGATTACATAAAAATTTCACACACAAAAAATTCGAGAGTAGGAAAGTGGAATAAATAGCAATTCTCTTAGTCGCTCCAGTTTCTTATACCAATTTGAAAAATGATTGCGACAGATGGAAATCTGAAACGCTGATCCAATAGATGTTTCACAATCCAAAATCTAAAATCTAAAATCCAAAATGGTATTATCTTTCCTCCCTGTCATCAAACCTAGAAAACTTGGTAATAAACAGCGTGACCAGGGAGAAAGAATCTTAAAATAATCAGGATTTGTATTCTCTTACTCCATCCCAAAGACTATGCCCCGCCGTCAAGACCTCCGGAAGATACTGCTGTTAGGCTCTGGTCCAATTGTAATTGGACAAGCCTGTGAGTTTGACTACTCTGGCACTCAAGCCTGTAAAGCTTTACGAGAAGAAGGCTATGAAGTGGTGCTGGTCAACTCTAACCCAGCGACGATCATGACTGACCCAGAGACAGCCGATCGCACTTATATTGAGCCGCTGACACCGGAATTGGTCGCAAAAGTCATCGCCAAAGAGCGTCCCGATGCCCTACTGCCAACAATGGGGGGACAAACCGCCCTCAACCTTGCTGTCGCTCTAGCGAAAAATGGTGTTTTAGAGCAGTATGGTGTTGAATTGATTGGCGCTAAACTCCCAGCTATTGAAAAAGCTGAAGACAGAAAACTCTTCAACGACGCAATGGCCAAGATTGGGGTGAGTGTGTGCCCTAGTGGTACAGCCTCATCTTTAGAAGAATCTAGAGCGATCGCCCGCCAAATTGGTACTTATCCTCTAATTATTCGTCCTGCTTTCACTATGGGTGGCACGGGCGGCGGTATTGCGTACAACCAAGAAGAATTTGAAGAAATGGCACAGGTGGGTATCGATGCTAGCCCCGTTTCCCAAATTCTCATCGACCAGTCCCTACTCGGCTGGAAAGAGTACGAATTAGAAGTAATGCGCGACCTCGCAGATAACGTGGTCATTATTTGCTCCATCGAAAACTTCGACCCAATGGGCATCCATACCGGAGACTCAATTACCGTTGCTCCTGCCCAAACCCTCACCGATAAAGAATATCAACGGCTGCGGGATATGGCAATTAAAATCATCCGCGAGATTGGTGTGGAAACTGGCGGTTCCAATATTCAGTTTGCCGTTAATCCGGTTACTGGGGATGTGGTTGTCATTGAAATGAACCCCCGTGTATCTCGTAGTTCTGCCTTGGCTTCCAAAGCCACTGGTTTCCCCATCGCCAAGATGGCGGCCAAGCTAGCTGTTGGCTATACCTTGGATGAAATTAAAAACGACATTACCAAGAAAACTCCGGCATCCTTTGAACCAACCATTGACTACGTAGTTACCAAAGTTCCCCGCTTTGCCTTTGAAAAGTTTCCTGGTTCTGAACCTGTGTTGACAACGCAGATGAAATCCGTCGGGGAAGCAATGTCAATTGGTAGGACATTTAACGAATCCTTCCAGAAAGCACTGCGTTCTCTTGAAACTGGGCGTGCAGGCTGGGGTTGCGACAAAGCCGAGAAATTACCCAGTGGCGAACAAATCCGCGCTCACTTGCGGACGCCCAATCCCGATCGCATTTTCGCGGTGCGTCATGCTATGCAATTGGGGCTGACTAATGAAGAAATCTACGAACTGACAGGTATTGATCCCTGGTTTCTCGATAAATTGCAACAACTGCTAGAAGTCGAGAAATTCCTTAAACGGACTCCTTTGCAGCAATTGACAAAAGAGCAAATGTATGATGTAAAGCGTGAGGGATTTAGCGATCGCCAAATTGCCTATGCCACCAAAACCAACGAAGATGAAGTTCGGGCATATCGTAAACAACTAGGAGTCATCCCGGTTTACAAAACTGTGGATACCTGCGCTGCTGAGTTTGAGGCGTTTACTCCTTACTACTATTCCACCTACGAAGATGAAACAGAGGTTTTACCCACAACTAAACCAAAAGTGATGATTTTGGGTGGTGGTCCCAACCGCATCGGACAGGGAATTGAGTTTGATTATTGCTGTTGTCACGCCGCCTATGCGCTGAAAAGTGCAGGCTATGAGACGATTATGGTCAACTCTAACCCAGAGACAGTTTCCACAGATTATGACACCAGCGATCGCCTCTACTTTGAGCCATTAACTAAAGAAGATGTACTCAATATCATCGAAGCTGAGAACCCAGTAGGCATCATTGTGCAATTCGGTGGACAAACACCATTGAAGTTAGCAGTACCTTTGCAACAGGTACTCAGCACTCAGGACTCAGAACTCAGCACTAAAATTTGGGGTACATCCCCAGATTCTATAGATATGGCAGAAAACCGGGAGCGGTTTGAAAAGATCCTCAACCAGTTGAATATTGCTCAACCACCTAATGGGATTGCCCGCAGTTACGAAGACGCGCTGATTGTTGCCAAACGCATCGGTTATCCAGTGGTAGTACGTCCTAGCTATGTATTGGGAGGAAGGGCGATGGAAATCGTCTATTCCGATGCGGAATTGGAACGCTACATGACCTTTGCGGTACAAGTAGAACCGGATCATCCAATTTTGATTGATAAGTTTTTGGAAAATGCCATCGAAGTCGATGTAGATGCGATCGCTGACCACACCAGGCGGGTAGTAATTGGCGGTATTATGGAACACATTGAACAAGCCGGGATTCACTCTGGGGACTCAGCTTGTACTTTACCCTCTATTTCTCTCCCGCCAGCCGTACTCAATCAAATTCGCACATGGACAGTGCAGCTAGCACAGGCGCTTTCAGTTGTCGGGCTGATGAATATTCAGTTTGCTGTTGTGGGTGCTAGTAGCTATTCTCCGCAAATTTACATTTTGGAAGCCAACCCCCGCGCCTCTCGGACTGTGCCCTTTGTGTCTAAAGCAACTGGTGTGCAGTTGGCAAAACTCGCATCCTTGATTATGTCAGGCAAAACCTTAGAGGAGCTAGACTTCACACAGGAAGTCATCCCTACCCACATTGCGGTCAAAGAAGCTGTATTGCCATTTAATAAATTCCCCGGTACTGATACGATATTGGGTCCAGAAATGCGCTCTACTGGTGAAGTCATGGGAATTGACAGCGATTTTGGCCGCGCCTATGCCAAAGCAGAAATCGGTGCTGGCGAACGCTTACCTCTGTCGGGAACCGTTTTTGTGTCCATGAGCGATCGCGACAAAGCACCTGCGGTTAACGTCGTTAAGGAATTTATGGATCTAGGCTTTACGGTGATGGCTACACTTGGCACGCGTAAAGTTCTTCAAGAACACGGCTTAGATATTGAGTTGGTGCTAAAACTCCACGAAGGTCGTCCCCATGTCTTAGATGCCATCAAAAACCAGAAAATCCAACTCATTATCAACACCCCTTCGGGAGAGGAAGCCCAGACTGATGCTAGGTTAATTCGGCGCACAGCATTGGCTTATAAAATTCCCATTATCACCACGATCGCGGGAGCAAAAGCCACTGTTGCTGCGATTCGTTCTCTGCAAACTACGACTTTGGACGTAAAAATTATCCAAGACTACTGCATGTTGAATTAGGGCTGAGGGCTGAGTGCAGATGGCAGAAGGAATAATTTCTGATCCTTTGTTGTGACCTTAGCCTGAGATCTCTTGCAAAAGGTACTTTTATCAGAGCAACGGAAAGGGTAAAACTTAGGGAACAGACAAGGATGTATTCTTCCTTGTCCCCCTTCCCACCCCTAGCCTCTATGCCTCAGGACATAAAATCTCATTTTTGGGTACAGCAAAAATTAAGCAATTGTTATAGACGATTACTTATACTTATCATTGAGTTATTTTAAGAAATATGAGTAAGTTATTGCTGGCTACAGAGAGATTTATGATTTAGTTGCTAAAGGTTATTTAGCAATGTGATTGCGTTACACAAACTCGAACAGCTTTGAAATTTCCACCTGCTAAATGTTCAGATTATTCTCATAAATGTTACAATTATTAATGACAAAATAATCCAGAAAATGTTCAACTTATTACCTTTTATCTAACTCTAGATACTTGTGAAACCGGGTAAATAACTGTAACGTCTAGAGCAGTTAAGAACCTAACTAGATTAATATGAGCAGCCGAGTTTCTCGGGCACATAAATCGCCAACCATAGCATGGGTTCCCCTTTAGACTGGGTAACACCCTGGCAAAGCATCTATCACTTAATGACCCTACTGTCAAGTCCAACTTTACCAATGAGTAGCGCCATGAAGACCGCTCAGACAGCCACGGACCTCGTGCGGACTTACCTGCGTGAGATTGGCCGTGTGCCACTCTTAACCCACGAGGAAGAGATATTTTATGGCAAACAGGTGCAGCGTTCAACTGCTTTGCATGAATTGAGGGAGGAGCTTGCCACCCAGTTAGGCCATCAACCAAGCTTAGAGGAGTGGGCCAAAGCAACCCAGCTAGACTTGGCTCAGTTGAACGAAGTGATCGCTGAAGGTGAATATGCCAAGCGCAAGATGGTAGAGGCCAATTTGCGACTGGTAGTGTCTGTTGCCAAAAAGTATATTAAACGCAATGTCGATTTACTAGACTTAATTCAAGAAGGCAGTATCGGTATGCAGCGGGGTGTCGAAAAGTTTGACCCCACGAAAGGCTATAGATTTTCAACTTATGCCTATTGGTGGATTCGGCAAGCAATCACTAGAGCGATCGCAGAAAAAGCTCGTACTATTCGCTTACCGATCCACATCACTGAAAAACTAAATAAGATTAAAAAAGCCCAACGACAATTATCGCAAAAACTGGGACGTGCTCCTTCAGCATCCGAACTAGCGCAAGAATTGGAATTGACGCCCAAACAGGTGCGAGAGTATCTCGAAAAAGCACGTCTACCCCTATCTCTGGATTTGCGGTTGGGAGACAACTACGATACCGAACTCGGCGAAATGTTGGAAGATCCGGGTGCTTCTCCAGAAGAGTTTGTCATGCAATCTTCCTTATCTAATGACTTGGCGCGCTTAATAGGGGATCTCACTCCCCAACAGAAGGAAGTGATCACACTCCGCTTTGGGTTAATGGATGGACAGGCTCTTACATTGGCAAGAATCGGGGAGATTCTGAACATCAGCCGTGAACGAGTACGACAAATTGAACGGGAAGCATTAACTAAACTGCGTAAGTCTAAAGCCAAGATGGATGAATATTTGGCAAGTTAGTTATTTGTTTTTTGTCGTCTGTTACAAAGTTCTGAGCGGAGGTTTCTTCCGCTCAGAACTTTGCACTTTGTGATTATTTATTGGCAAAGGAGGAATGACGCAGAACTATTAACCAAGGAGGTGAGAAAACACCCTGCTTTTGGTACGGTTACACCGACTGCTTAGTCATATCTAACTTGTTACATTAGTTGACAGGAACAGCCAAGGACTAGCTAAGGTCAATACAAGCAAAGGCATTGATTCTTAAAAGTCGTAAATACCTTAGCTAGTAGTACTTAGTCAAGGAGATAAAACGTGAGTAACCCATCCAATCGAGTCTCAGAATTTTTTAACAGCGAGTCTGAAACTAGCGATTTACTCTGGCAATATGTTAAATCCTTGAGTCCAGAAACAGTCACCCAGCTATCTAAACCTACTTCTTCAGAAGTTCTCCAGGTGATGGAACGCAATATTGTGGGACTTTTGGGGAACTTACCTTCAGAACACTTTGACGTTAGCATCACTACAAGCCGAGAAAGTCTAGGTCGGCTTCTGGCCTCTGCAATGATCAGTGGTTACTTCCTGCGTAACGCTGAACAGAGAATGAACTTTGAACTCGCCTTACAAGGCACTGAAACCAACGATAGCGAAAATGAGTAGCGATGTTGTTGGCTTTATGTCTTGAAGCAGCCACGCTGAGAGAAGCGATCGTATTCTTGTGTGAAGTTCTGACAGCCCGCGATCGCTTATGCCAAATATAACCCATTAAGTAAAAACTAGGATTGCGAGCAGTATCTAAGCAAAAACTCGCAATTTACGGTAAAATACCGACAATGAACCATTCATAAAAAAATAATAGTTCGGCTAAATAAATTCATTTTTAGAGGGCAATAAAATATAAACTCGGCAAGTTAACTTATCTGCCGAGTTCTATTATTAGATAGCCGATACTAACTTCTTTTTCCCATAAATCATGAGTGAAACCAGTTCTCTGTTACCCCACAAAATTATTGGTGTTGCCGTAATTTGGAACGAGCAGCAGCAAATTTTAATCGATCGCCGTCGTGCGGGGGGAGCAATGGGTGGTTTGTGGGAATTTCCTGGCGGCAAAATCGAGCCTGGTGAAACTGTTGAAGAATGTATCCAACGGGAAATTTATGAAGAACTGGGAATAGAAATTGCCGTAGGAGAACATCTAATTACCATCGATCATACTTATACAGAGTTACGCGTTACCTTGACCGTACATCACTGTTGTCATCTGACAGGTGTACCGCAGGCGCTGGAATGCGATGAAATTCGTTGGGTGAATTTAGCAGATTTAGAACAGTTTGCTTTTCCCAAGGCAAATGTGCAAATTATCGCAGCGTTAAGGCAAAGTCAAAATGCAAAGGCGAGTAATTTTCTGGCGTAGTCTGGAAGTAACGATGTATTAACTCCATCAGGTTGCGACCAGCAATTTTTTAAAATAATCCCAAAGACGTTGATAAAAGGTGTCAGCAAACAAATGCCTAAAACCGTTGCCGACGTGATGAGCCGTGACCCAGTTGTGGTTCGATCTGAAACACCCCTGAAAGAAGCCATTCAAATTTTGGCAGAACGACGTATTAGCGGTCTACCTGTAGTGGATGATGTTGGTAAATTGGCAGGCATTATCTCAGAAACCGACTTAATGTGGCAAGAAACAGGTGTAACTCCTCCGGCTTACATCATGTTTCTCGATAGTGTCATCTATTTACAAAATCCTGTTGATTATGACCGCGATTTGCACAAAGCACTAGGACAAACTGTTGGGGAAGTGATGAGCAAGAACCCGGTTACTATCTCCCCTGACAAAACTTTAAAGGAAGCAGCCAGAATCATGCACGATCGCAGCGTTCACCGTCTGCCGGTACTTGACAGCGCGGGTCAAGTAATTGGTATCCTCACTCGTGGTGACATTGTTCGCGCAATGGCAGCAAGTCAAGATTGAAGAAGACGCGGTGAGACAGCGCTGCGTTGTCGGGTTTCTCAGCTTGTGAAGCGAAGATACTGGTTTCTCTTTACGTCCCCGCGTGTCCCTTTCTCCGCGTCCTTTGTGGCCAAGCCAAGAGTCAAACAGATATTGATTCTTGATTACTGTTTTTTAAACTTTTGGAAAATTTAGGATAAGTAAATGAGTATTACTCCTGAGTCGGTTCAGCAATTGCTCAGTTCTGAAGATTTGGGCGATCGCTTGCGAGCTGTGAATCAAATTCGTGAACTAGAACCAGCGATTGGCTTTGAACTTATTCAAAGTGCAGTTGGTGATAGCAGTGCTCGTGTCCGTTACTCAGCAGTGAGTCAGATGGATACATTAGGGGGACAAGATTTAGAGTTATCTTTAAATTTACTGCGCGAACTGCTGAGTGACCCCGAACCAGATGTCCAAGCAGCAGCCGCAGACTGTTTGGGTGCGCTGAAACTAGAAGCAGCTTTTGAAGACTTGCAGCAACTTTACAATGCAACTCCGGAATGGCTGGTAAAATTTAGCATCATCGCCACATTGGGAGAGTTAGGCGATCCGCGAGGCTTTGAACTACTTAAAGAAGCACTCGCTTCTGAAAATGACTTAATTAAAACTGCTGCTATTAGTTCTTTTGGCGAGTTGGGAAATATAGATGCAGTTCCACTGTTAGCTCCCTATGCGAACAATCCAGATTGGCAAGTTCGCTATAGAGTTTTGCAAGCTTTGAGCCGTTTGGGTGGAGCAGATGCGAAAGCTGTATTAGAAACTCTGGTAGATGATGAAGTAGAAGCGATCGCCAATGAAGCTAAAAAATCTTTGCAGTCGGTATAACTTCTTATTTCAATAAACTTGTGGAAAATTTGAAATAGAAATCTTTTAGGGTACAAAAATTTGTGCCCTTTTTATATAGGTGCATCCAACTGAAAAGCGCTACAAAAGAAAATTCGCAGTAATTGCTTAAATAATTACTACGAACTTACAGCTATAACACTTAATGCAAACCGAATATATTTGAATAATTTTTTACAAATTTGTTTTCTTGATAATAGTTTTACCTCCTAGATTTCTCACCATTTATTTTTGAGATAATACTCAAGAAGTAACTTGAGTTTTGCGGCGGCGAGACATAGCCATCACTGCACCTACAGCACCCAAGCCTAGTATTGTTGTTGGTTCGGGAACAGATGTTGCTGCAAGACCAGTAAAACTCGCAGCTTGCAATAAACCATCATTGTAATTTTTTTCAACGATGTTTTTACCCCCCAGAATGGCTAAAGTAATATATCCATCTGCTGAGCTTAAGCTCCCATCTGCTGCTTCAAAGAAGCCTTGAAAAGTAATATTAACATCTGTTGCTTTACCGTTAGCCTGATCTGAAAATGAGGCATTACCAAAAGAAGTTAGTTTCAAAACATCCTTTCCATTTGGTTCAGGCAAGTTTAAGGTAGTACCAAGATCAAGGAATTTTACCGGACCAGAGAAAGGGTTAGTATTAAAACCATAGATATATGCTTTTTTAAAGGCTGTAAAATCTCCCTGTTGTAATGAAAGTGCAACTGCTCCTGGATCGGGAAGAAACGTTAGGGCAGATTTAGAAAAGTTGACTGTGGTCAGATTATCAGTAGATGGGTTATCGTAAGGATTGTAGTGAAAACTACCTGTTAGGGCAGCTGCTTGAGCAGAACCAGCAGAGGTAAACATCCCAGCAGTAGCCAAGGGGATTGCAAAACTAGCTGCTAAAGTTGCGTTTATAAGTTTAGATTTAAAACCAAACATTGTAAATTTAAGGCTCCTATAAAAGAATCAACGAGACCGAATGCATTAATTATTAGGCAGCAATCTTAAAACTAGTTATGAATGCAAGAGATAGTTAGAAAATAGAGTATAAATGCATTTCGTATTCATAATCTATATCAGATTGCTGTATTAAAACTTAGGTAGAATAATTGCCCTGTTGGTAATCAGTTGATGATGTGTTTGTTACTTCTACAGAATTACATACCCTTTTATTAATACGCAAGGTCTACCTATGTAACTTGATAGAATCTTCATTACTTGCATAGTGTTCTTTCTTATGGCCCTAATCTGACAGTATTTTAATTGACGGTATTTTCCTCAAACTACAGTAGTTTCGCTTCAGTATAATTGGCGGGCTTAAAAGTTTTATTTTTAAAGATTACTACACAATTGAGTAGCTGATACGCGCTGATTTCTAGAAAATAAAGATGTTGATTTTTATATAAACTGTATTTGATTTTTGTATAAACTCAACGCGAAGAGACTATAAATTAAAATTTAAGAAATTGTATTTTAGTTTATTAGACTAAGCCGTAAGCAAAAGTAGTATCTGCCATTGCGACCTAGATTGCCACCCACAACACCTTCCGGGGAGGGAAGAAACACAGATAGCAATTTAGTATTACTGTCTTTTATAAATTAAGGAATTGTTGTTTATTAATAATTTAACTGCCTAATTTTCATAACAAAAGCAACAGTAGGGAGACAATATATTGCCTCCCTACAATTACCTATATTCGATACGTTTAAAAATAGTCCAGCCTTGGCAAATGAAATTTGCGTGCCAGTTGCTACAAGTTAGGAAACCTCCGCTTCGGCTTCTCTATGCTTACGCGGGGTTCAAATTCTTGGAGTCCGCACAAGTGCTGAGTCCAACGATCTTGTTAGGGTTATGATAACTCTACATCAAACTCTAGCTACCAAAAACCTGGGGCCAAGTTGTCACCACGAAAACTACAACTGCGGCGATCGCTAATACCCCTTGAATTAAATTTCCAACCACTGTTCCGACAACAATTCCGATCCCAGCTTTAATTGCCAATCCTAATTGCCGTTGGTACAGGTATTCACCGATAATTGCTCCCAACAATGGCCCGATTAAAATGCCTAACAGCGGCCCGCCAAAAGGTAAAGCTGGTAATAATCCGAAAAAACCCAGAAGCAAGCCGACAAATGCGCCAATTTGTCCCCATTTACTAGCACCTGCTTGTTTTGCTCCTATATAGCCAGCTAAGAAATCTACCCCAATACTCAGAAGCAACACAATAACTGTGACAATCAGTGGTATCTTAATTGCTGCAAAGGAACTGCTAATTACTCCCCAGATAATAATTGCAATTAATATTAAACTGGTTCCAGGAATGGCAGGAACTACAGCGCCGATGATACCCACAACCATTACCGCAACCAGTAACCAATAGATAATTTGCATAAAGTTTTAATTGTCTGATCCAACTTGCAAATAAGAACTGAGAGTAACAGCTAATTTATCAGCAATTCCGCTAATCCAATTTTCATCTTGCTTGGTGTAACTGCGAGGTGCATTTGCTCCTAAAATCAATACACCTTGATTACCAAGAGGTTGACAAATTACACCTTGAGTATTTTCTGGCAAATAATCAAATTCAATCCGTCCTGGATAGACTTTTAAAGCTACTAAATAAACTGCTTTTTGTGTTTCCAAAACCCTTTTTAAAATTGGCCCTGGTACAACCTCAGCTTTAGGAGCTAAAATACCGCGACGTAACAAAACCTTACCTTGATAAAAAACTACTAGCGATCGCGTGACTGTGTTAGTTAATAATAAATGCGATGCCCAAGCTAGTTCTGTTTTTACGGCTTCTGGTAAATCTGCCGCCAACACAAAACCTTCCTCCCCAATCAGTTGTACAGTATCAGGCGATCGCGGTTGTACTTGCTGCCAAATTAAACCAGTCAAAATTAACACCGCACTCAAAATTACACCCAATACATCCCCGCGTGCTTGGGATTCGGTAAGTTCTGGTGTTAATAAACGATTAATCAGCAAAAGTACAGCGCCTAAACAACCAACTACTATCGGTAGACGCCGTAAAACTAGATTGGGATCGGGTTTATTCATTTGTCATTTGTCAATAGTCATTTGTCTCCTCTGCTTCTCTGCTCCCCTGCTCCTCATTCCTCCCCAGGTTCAATGATTCGTTGGAATAAATAACCAGTACCTCGTGCTGTAAGAATTAATTCGGGATTGCTAGGATCGTCTTCCAATTTGGCTCGCAGACGGGAGATATGCACATCTACCACGCGGGTATCTACATGGCGTTCTGGTGTGTAACCCCATACCTCTTGCAAAATTTCCGAACGGGAAAAAGCTTCTCCAGAACGGCTGACTAATAACTCTAGCAAGCTAAACTCCATCCCCGTTAAGCGAATGCGCTCATCGCCTTTGTAAACTTGCCGCTTATTGGTATCAATCTTGATATTGGCAACGTGGATTACCCCAGAACTGGGAATACCAGAGGCACTGGTTTTATCAACCCGTCGTAGGACAGAGCGAATGCGGGCTTCTAGCTCTTTTGGGGAAAAAGGTTTAACTACATAGTCATCAGCACCTAATTCTAAACCAGTGATGCGATCGGCTACATCCCCCAAAGCTGTTAGCATAATAATGGGGACGTCTGACTCCTTACGTAATTCTTGGCACACACCATAGCCATCCAGTTTTGGCATCATTACATCCAAAACCACTAGGTCAGGGTCAGCTTTGCGAAAAGTTTCCAAAGCTTCTTCTCCATCGCCAGCCGTTACTACATCGTAGCCAATCATGGAAAGGCGCGTTTCCAAAATCCGGCGAATGCTGGCTTCGTCGTCTACCACCAAGATTTTTTCTTTATGACTTTCCAAGTTTCTCAATGCTCCTTAACTAAAATTTTTCATGATTAATTTTTAATACCATAATATTAAGATATCATTCCATGAATTGAATGAAAAAAAGCCGTAACTACTACTATTATTGAACTTTTCTTTTCTCCAAGAATTAAGGAAAAATTAAGATTATTTAATAAGATTTAAGAATGGCGAAGTCCAAAACCTTTTACGTTTGTAGCGATTGTGGAGCAGAATCTTCCCAGTGGTTTGGCAAGTGTCCAGCTTGTGGCACTTACAACTCTTTAGAGGAGCAGTTTTCCATCCAATCATCAGTGGATATACCCAGCCGGGGGGGAGTGAGTGGTTGGCAATCAGGTCAAAGCAACGGCAAGTCTCATGCTAAACCAGCTAAACCGAGATCTTCTCTCACATTTGACCAAATTAGCGATCGCCAAATCGCCCGATGGGAATCCGGTTATGGAGAATTAGATCGAGTGCTGGGTGGTGGGGTTGTTCCCGGTTCAATGGTCTTGATTGGCGGCGATCCAGGAATTGGCAAATCAACTTTACTGCTTCAAGTATCGAATCAATTAGCGCAGAGATACCGCATCCTTTATGTGACAGGGGAAGAATCAGGACAACAGGTAAAATTAAGAGCTTCGCGCTTAGGAGTATCAAAAAGTGTCAATGTAGTTGGCGATGAGAATCCAGTCATAGCAGCAGCGATACCTATTTCCATAGATCCTAAAAGTATAGATCCTGACAGTATAGGTGCAGATTTATATGTATTGCCAGAAACCGATTTAGAAGAAATTCTGCGGGAAATAGACTCCTTGAAACCCAATGTCGCAGTAATTGATAGTATCCAAACAGTGTTCTTTCCAGCACTAACATCTGCACCAGGTTCAGTAGCTCAAGTTAGGGAATGTACAGCCGCACTGATGAAAGTGGCAAAGCACGAAGACGTGACGATGTTAATTGTGGGACACGTGACTAAAGAAGGTGCGATCGCCGGACCGAAAGTTTTAGAACACTTAGTTGATACAGTATTGTATTTTGAAGGCGATCGCTTTGCTTCCCATCGGTTATTACGGACAGTAAAAAATCGTTTTGGGGCAACTCACGAAATCGGTATCTTTGAAATGGTATCTCACGGATTGCGTGAAGTTCCCAACCCTTCAGAGCTATTTTTAGGTAATCGTGACGATCCGGCTCCTGGTACAGCAATTGTGGTCGCGTGTGAAGGTACTCGCCCGATTGTTGTGGAATTGCAAGCTTTAGTAAGTCCCACCAGCTACCCCTCACCCCGGCGTGCAGCCACAGGCATAGACTATAACCGCCTCGTGCAAATTCTGGCAGTCTTAGAAAAACGGGTAGGAATTCCGATGTCGAAGCTAGATTCCTACGTAGCCTCGGCAGGGGGGTTGAATGTCGAAGAACCAGCCGTAGACTTGGGAATAGCGATCGCCATTGTTGCCAGTTTCCGCGATCGCATCGTCGATCCAGGTACAGTTTTGATAGGCGAAGTCGGGTTAGGGGGACAAGTGCGATCGGTTTCCCAGATGGAACTACGGTTAAAAGAAGCGGCTAAACTCGGATTTAAAAGAGCGATCGTCCCTAAAGGACAAAAATTCCCCGATCTTGATATCGAGATTTTACCAGTTTCCAAAGTAATAGATGCGATTATTGCCGCCATCCCCCATCAAGAACTGACAGAAGACGATTTATTACCCGATGAAGATGAGTAGTTTGACATGAGTTAAAACCCATGCTTCACAATTTTTAATCACAGTGCACACCGATAAAGACAGATAAATATCGGTGTGCATCTGTGTTTATCGGTGGTTTCATTTCTTCCTAAAAGATTTTGATTACGCCACACCACAGCAAAACCCACCATCATAGCTCTCACCCAAAATTACCAAATCACATAGCTTAGTCAACCCTCAGATAGACCTCCAGATAGAACTGCGATCGCCTGAAAATTGTCACAATTAATGACGAGAACCGTTATTTTTGGACAATCAATTCTATGGCATTTGGTATTGGCGATTTATTCTGGATTTTTCTTCTTCTCTCTTCTCTGCAACCAATCTGGCAAAAGCGTCAAATAGAATATCGACGTGTAGGTGCTTTACAAGAATTTGAGCGGGGACGTAACAGCCGGGTGATTTTATTAATTCACCGCCAAGAGTCTATTAGTTTACTAGGGATACCTTTATCGCGCTACATTACGATCGAAGACTCAGAACAAATACTACGGGCAATTCGCCTCACTCCACCGGAAATTCCAATTGACTTAATTTTGCATACTCCTGGTGGTTTGGTATTAGCTACCGAACAAATCGCTAGAGCATTAATTCGCCATCCAGCAAAAGTTACCGTTTTTGTACCTCACTACGCAATGAGTGGCGGTACGATGCTGGCGCTTGCTGCTGATGAAATTGTGATGGATGCTAACGCTGTTTTAGGGCCAGTTGATCCCCAATTAGGTAACTTCCCAGCAGCTAGTATCCTCAAAGTGGTTAAAGATAAACCCATCAGCGAAGTTGATGACCAAACCTTAATCATGGCAGACCTTGCAGGCAAAGCAATTCAACAAGTACAGCGCTTTGTGCGAACTTTGCTGAAAGACAGTATCCCCAAACAAAAAGTTAACCCAGAAAATATTGAACCAATTATTGAAGCCTTGACAACTGGACGCGTCACCCACGACTATCCCATCACTGTGGAGGAAGCAACAGAAATGGGGCTGCCCATAACAGTCGGACTGCCCCGTTCGATTTACGATCTCATGGATCTATATCCCCAACCACAAGGAGGAAGACCCACGGTTCAGTATATTCCGATGCCTTACGACGACCGTCGTCCTATTTTACCTACACCTAAAGGTAGACCTTTAGAAGAACCAAATCAGACACGTTGACACTTCGAGGTCATTACTTTAGTGGTAACGGCTAGGGTGTAGATGTTGGTGTCGGAGATGGTGTAGATGTTGGTGTAGCCGTCGGCGTAGGTGTTGGTGTAGCTGTCGGCGTAGCCGTTGGTCTAGTTGTTGGTCTGGTTGTTGGTCTGGTTGTTGGTCTGGTTGTTGGTCTAGTTGTTGGTCTGGTTGTTGGTGTAGCCGTCGGCGTAGGTGTTGGTGTAGCCGTCGGTGTAGATGTTGGCGTAGATGTTGGCGTAGCCGTCGGCGTAGGTGTTGGCTGGGTTGTCGGCTGGCCTATGGCTGACTTAGCCTCTTGATTCAGCCTTTGGCGGAATGCTAAATCAGCAATGCCGGTTTCTTGTAACTGAAATTTTTTCTGAGCCTCCTTTACCGCTGCCTGTGTCTGAGGACCATAAAATTGATCGCGGGGCAGGGGGGTTGTGGGCTTAAGCACCACATTCAAGTTTGCCTGCAAAATTTGAACTATCTGAGCAGCCCAATCTTGAGTTTTTGGCCCTGCTATCCCATCTACAGGTAACTTGTATCCCTTTTGAAATGCAGTGATTGCTTGTTTTGTTTCGTTATCCGTCAAGGGTGAATTGTTTACCGTCACTTTATAGCCTAAGCCATGTAACACAGCACGGAACTGCTGTGGCGTGTAGTTACGCTGGCGAGCAGCGAAAGAAGTATTGGAAGCTACGAGACTTGCTGTTATCAGGCAAGCAGTCGCAATGGTAACGCTGGATTTTCCAAAGCCACACCACATAAATTAAACTCCTTTGGGTTAAATCAGCAGAATATAAAAGCTTACAGGAGCATTTTAAGTTTCTTTAACATCTGTTTTCGCAATTATTAATGTTTTTTGATTAAAAATAGTTTAATTGGTTAATTTAATTAATAGTTAATTGTTATTTTTTCATCCATCTTAAGAATGATTTTTAATTAGTGGTGGTGGAATCTGGAAGGCTCTAAAACTATATAATTTAAAGACTTATATACAATAAATGTATAATTCAACACTAAAAAAATGGCTAATCTTAAATCTTTAAAGCGGCCACAACTTTACTTTGAAAGGTTGATGGCAATTACTGCCACAGTGAATTTGTGCTTAGTTTTGTTTGATTTAAGTTACGTACCTTGGCGGGATTTTTACTGGCGGCGATTTCCGCAAATTACTCAAATTTATGACCCAATTAAAGGGATTGAAGCCCATAGAGAAACCAATAATTATCTCAAAACAGTAGACGCACTAGAAGAACAGGTAAGCCAGACAGGGTTACAGTCGCCTCAAGTCCAAACAAAGCTAGAGGACATTAGCCAACTCAGCACTGAGATAATTGACAGCAATCCCTTTGCAGCCGTGGGTAAGAGTGGAACTTTAGAAAAAATCAAAAACAGGATGCGCGATCGCGTCCGTCAAGAATCTGCAAAGCAAGCTTTTAGAACTTTTTGGAGTCAAGCATATTTATCTCAAAAAGGCTGGAATCAAGAAATTAACTTTTTTAACCAAAAAATCCGACCCTTAATTTCCACAAATTATTACCGCCGTATTGGAGAAGATGGCGAACTTCTGGATAATTTTTGGCTAATTGACTTACCTTTTATCGGTTTATTCGCTCTAGAGTTGCTAGTACGCAGCTTTTATATCAGACGCAGCCATCCAGGTTTTAGCTGGCTAGATGCTGTGTTGTGGCGTTGGTACGATCTATTATTATTGTTGCCGTTTTGGCGATGGTTGCGAGTTATCCCCGTCGTCATCCGCCTCGATCAAGCGCGGTTATTCAATTTACGTCCGGTATGGCGGCAAATTAATCAGGGAATTGTCGCCAACTTTGCGGAAGAAATCACCGAAATCGTCGTAGTCAGGGTAATTAACCAGATTCAGGGATCAATTAAGCAAGGTGAGTTCACGCGCTGGCTCATGCAACAAGAGAATGTACGCCAATATATAGATATTAATAATGTCAATGAAATAGAAGCGATCGCAGGTCTTTTAGTGCAAACCATCGTCTACCAAGTACTGCCGCAAATCCAACCAGAACTCACTGCCATTTTGCGCCACAATATCGACACTGTTTTTCAGCAAGTGCCCATGTATCGTAACTTGCAAATGCTCCCAGGCGTAGGACAGACCCAAACCCAGATTAGCGAGCAACTGGCAACCCAAATTATCAATAACCTTTACAATGCTCTGGTCAGTGCAGTCCAAGATCCCGTAGCGGCAAAACTCACTAGCAAACTGGTGGAACGCTTCACCCAAGCCTTAGGTGCAGAAGTGCAGAAAAAACACGTACTTTCCGAAATTCAGAGTTTGCTTTTCGACTTTTTAGAGGAAGTCAAGCTTAACTACGTTCAGCGTTTATCTCAAGAAGATATAGATCAAATTGTGGAACAAACTAGGCAATTACGCACAAAAGTACCATTTCAGCCAGTAGTGAGCGGTGGTGCGCTCACAACGAGGGAAAAGTAAGAGAGCAGGGGGACAGGGAGAATAATTAATAATCAATGGTCCATAACCAATGACAAAGGACTATTGACTATTGACAAATGACTATATAATAATTTCTTTCTAGTCCCTCCAAAAGAAATGCGCTAAACTCAGATTAGAGTCGGACCTTATTAGGTTCGTCACAAGACTTCTTGGAAGATATCCCTATCGCAGGAAGTGGGTCGATGCCCACTTTTTTTATTGGATTTTTGCATGGCTCATCCCTTAGTCCCACAAATTATTGAATTGGCAACACCAGTGGCAGAAGAACTGGGGTTGGAAGTTGTTAGTGTGGTTTTTCATACTAACCAAAATCCGCCAGTTTTGCGGGTAGATATTCGCAATCCCCAGCAAGACACTGGATTAGATGATTGTGAACGCATGAGCCGTGCTTTAGAAGCCTCCTTAGATGCGGTGGAGATCATTCCAGATACCTATGTCTTGGAGGTGTCAAGTCCTGGTATTTCGCGGCAACTGGTGACAGACAGGGAGTTTATTTCCTTCAAAGGATTTCCTGTAATCATTTCCACTTCCCCACCCTACGACGGACAGCAAGAGTGGACTGGTCAGTTGATTCGCCGGGATGAGGAAACAGTTTACTTAAACCAAAAAGGTCGTGTAGTCGAAATTCCTCGCAGCCAAATTACTAGGGTGCAATTGGATGAGCACCGTTAATCGATTTTAGATTTTGCAAAAAGTTGAGCCAGTGCGTTGGACGGGTTTCCCGGCTTGAAGCAACTGGCGTTGTCAGGAAGGTTAGCCCGACCTAACAAACTTTTAAAGACAGATTTTGGGTCGGTAATTGGGGAAGAAGTTGGTAGTAGGGCTGAAGTACTATTACCAGCTAATTACTATCGCCAATCCTAAGTATTTAATCTAAATTCCAAAATATAAAATCCAAAGTTGTGCCGCGTGCTTACGTAAAATTTAAGGAGATTGCTTATGTCAATGGTTAGTTTACCTGGATTAAAAGAATTAATTGAAAGTATAAGTCGTGAGCGCAATTTACCTCGTCTTGCAGTTCAATCAGCGATTAGAGAAGCCTTGCTCAAAGGTTATGAACGCTATCGTCGCGCCCAAAATTTAGAGCGCAAACAGTTTGATGAAGATTACTTTGATAATTTTGAGGTAGAGCTCGATATCGAAGGAGAAGGTTTCCGCGTTCTTTCCACTAAAAGCATTGTTGAAGAAGTCAGCAACTCTGACCATCAAATATCTTTAGACGAAGTGCAACAAGTAGCTCCCGAAGCTCAGTTAGGAGACTCTGTGGTCCTAGATGTGACCCCAGACCAAGGTGAATTTGGTCGGATGGCGGCAATGCAAACCAAGCAGGTATTGGCACAAAAACTGCGGGATCAGCAACGTCAGATGGTGCAAGAAGAGTTCCAAGATCTGGAAAGCACTGTATTGCAGGCACGAGTTTTGCGGTTTGAGCGCCAATCGGTAATTTTGGCTGTGAGCAGTGGTTTTGGTCAGCCAGAAGTAGAAGCCGAATTACCAAAACGCGAACAACTGCCCAATGATAATTATCGAGCAAATGCCACTTTTAAGGTATATCTCAAAAAAGTTTCTCAAGGACAGCAAAGGGGACCACAGTTATTAGTGTCTCGCGCTGATGCTGGCTTGGTAGTTTATTTATTTGCCAACGAAGTACCAGAAATTGAGGATGAAGTGGTGCGGATTGTAGCCGTGGCAAGGGAAGCCAATCCTCCTTCCCGTTACGTAGGCCCTAGGACTAAAATTGCTGTTGATACTCTTGATCGCGATGTAGACCCAGTAGGTGCCTGTATCGGCGCGCGGGGATCGCGGATTCAGGTGGTAGTAAACGAATTGCGCGGTGAAAAAATCGATGTCATCCGCTGGTCTCCAGACCCAGCAACCTACATTGCTAATGCCCTGAGTCCAGCCCGAGTGGACGAAGTCCGCCTCATGGACCCAGAAACTCGACAAACACACGTACTGGTGGCTGAAGATCAACTAAGTTTGGCAATTGGTAAAGAAGGACAAAATGTTCGTTTGGCAGCCCGTCTAACTGGTTGGAAGATTGACATCAAAGATAAAGCTAAATACGACTATGCAGCAGAAGATGCTAGATTTGTAGCTTCTCGTGCAAAATATCAAGCAGAGCAAGATGAAGATGAAGATGAGTTAGATCTATTGGAGCTAGAAGATGATGAAAATCAGGAAGAATTAGAATTAGAGGATGACTCTTTTGACAATAATGATGACGAGTAGTTTATTGACCTCATGCAGTTTTGGTACTATTTTTTACAGGAAACTTATTAATAATTACCTTTGATTTAGCGATTTGGTACAAGTAAAGATAGATGGTTATCCACTATTTTATTAGCCAAACTGCTGAGGTGAGGTAGCAAAAAAGCAATGAAACCGAATTATCGGCGATGTATTAGTTGCCGCCAAGTAGCACTAAGAGAAGAGTTTTGGCGGATTGTCCGCGTCTTTCCGTCGGGAACGGTACAATTAGATGAGGGCATGGGGCGTTCTGCCTATATTTGCCCACAAACGAACTGCCTACAAGCGGCTCAAAAAAAAAATCGACTAGGGCGATCGCTACATGCAACAGTGCCAGAAACACTGTATCAGACATTGTGGCAGCGTCTAGCCAAAAGCAATACCCAAAATCAAATTTTAGTTTAAAAAATTTGTGGCGGTAATCCCTATGAGGAATTGTGCCAAGAGCCGAACAGGTGCTAGCAACATATCCTTTCTTGATTGCTGGGGTTAGTGCCAAAATAGTAAAGGGGTGTAGTTGACAAACGGCTCTCATAAAATCAAAAGAGGCGGAGCAATACCCCCACAAGTTTTACTAGATTGTGTTGTGGAAGACTCAGAATCAGCAAAACAAAAAACTACAGAATGGCAACCTGGTAGCGCTCAGGCGCGGTTTGACGTCCATCATCATTACTGGTGGGGATGCCAGCATTAACCCGAGACATCTCTCTTTCCTGATTGGAGGCACCGACAAAATCTAAACGGCAACCAAAAAACAGTAGTCAAAGGATGGAGATGTCACAAACCAGGCAACCATCCGCTAAAACTGTAAATTAAAGGGGAAGAGTGGATGAACAACGGCAAAGTTAGAATCTATGAATTATCAAAGGAATTGAATTTGGATAATAAAGAGCTACTAGCAATATGCGACCAGCTCAACATCGCGGTCAAAAGCCATAGCAGTACAATTTCAGATTCGGAGGCAGAACACATCCGTTCGGCTGCGGAAAAACTCGCAGCTACGAATGGAACACATAGAAAAGAAACAGGTATAACCACTCATCAAACAAACGCGCCACAAGCTGGCTCAAGAAACCGACCTGTCCTACCTCACAAACAACAAATTTTGGAAATTCGTAAACCCAAAATATTGAGAAATACTACTCCAAACGCCTCAGAGGCGTCAGTTGCTAGCAATACCCAAACTGCTTCGTCTGAAGTTAATCCTCTTTCACCTCCACGGCCTTTCGCTACACCAGTCTCACCCATGCAGCCGACGGCACCAACTCGACCCGTACCCCGGAATCTGTCTGAGACCACACAGCAACCAGCTGTGACAGACGCGGATCAAACGCTTAATACACAGCCAAAAGAAAAAATAGTTGCGGAAAAACAGGAAAAAGTAGTTCCATCCAGAGCTAAACCAGAAAAAGCGCCAAAACCCCAACTAGTTGCCCCACCTGCAAGACCAGCAGCAGAAGCCCCGCCAGCGTCAGAGCAGCTTAGTCAGGCGGATAAGCCGATCCTTAAGCGCGAACGCCCACGTCCGGTAGAAGACGAACGAGAGCAAGTTAAGCCTAGGGCTGCCAAGCCGACCACAGACCAAACTTCACAGTCTGTACCACAAAAACAGGCTCGTCCTACTCCAGGACCAGTCAAACCGGAACACAGAACAAATCGACCTCCTTCTGCACCAGCAACATTTGGGGACACGCAACGGCCAAGCAGACCAGTACGTCCGAGTGAAGCCGTAGCAGCAATGCCTATTGCTACACCACCAAGGCCGATGCAAGGCGGACAGGCGAAAGCGGCAACAGTCGATGAGGCTATTCCTAGCGACATTCTCGACTTAAAACGCCCCACACCACCACGTCCGACTAAAGGTGGTAAGAAGTGGCAAGAAGAAGAAATTATTGATGAAATCAAAGAAAAGTCTGGCAAAGCTGGCGTCAAAGGCAAGCGGGTTAAGCCAGTCTTAGATGATGATTTTGAGGAAGAAGATTTACTAGATGAAGAAGGTCTAGAAATTCCAGCTACAGTCCAGGTCAGCCTTTCCATTGCCCGTCCTCCTAAACCAAAGGCGGCTCGACCTGCACAGCAACCAGCACTAGCTATTGCCACGCCAACTGCTAGAGGTAATAAAAAATCTAGTTCCAGCCGCGACCAGAACCGTCGCCAAGAAGTAGAGGTTAAGCGTGAGCGTCCAGAAAAAGTAGTGGTCACAGGCCCGCTGACAGTACAAGAGCTGGCTGATGTCTTGGCTGTTGCTGATACAGAGATTGTGAAAATCCTGTTCATGAAAGGCATGGCGGTGAGTATCACCCAAAATCTGGATATTCCAACAATTACTTTGGTAGCAAAAGAGCTAGAAGTAGAAGTGGAAACTGCCGAACCAGAAGCAGAAGCCCGTAAAGTCACAGAAATGCTGGATGTGGCAGACATGGAAAATCTCCATCGCCGTCCGCCAGTGGTGACAATTATGGGACACGTAGACCACGGCAAAACTACGCTACTGGATTCGATTCGCAAAACCAAAGTGGCTGCTGGCGAAGCTGGTGGTATTACTCAGCACATTGGTGCATACCATGTTGATATAGAACATGAGGGTCAACCACATCAAATAGTATTCCTTGATACCCCCGGTCACGAAGCTTTTACAGCGATGCGGGCACGGGGAGCGCGGGTGACAGACATTGCTGTTTTGGTAGTAGCTGCTGATGATGGCGTTCGTCCTCAAACGATCGAAGCCATTAGCCATGCTCAGGCCGCTGAAGTGCCAATTGTCGTCGCCATCAACAAAATTGACAAAGAAGGGGCACAACCAGAGCGCGTCAAACAAGAACTTACCAATTATGGTTTGACCGCAGAAGACTGGGGTGGTGAGACGATTATGGTTCCGGTGAGTGCGATTAAGGGTGAAAACCTGGATACACTCCTAGAAATGATTCTCTTGGTCGCAGAAGTGGGCGAACTATCTGCCAACCCAGACCGTGTTGCCAAAGGAACTGTCATTGAAGCACATTTGGATAAAGCTAAGGGAGCAGTTGCTACCTTGTTAATTCAAAATGGCACCTTGCATGTCGGAGATATGTTGGTAGCTGGCTCGGCATTCGGTAAAGTCCGGGCTATGGTCGATGACAGAGGCAGAAGAGTAGAAGTTGCTAGTCCCTCCTTTGCTGTCGAAGTGTTGGGGTTAAGCGATGTACCAGCAGCAGGCGATGACTTCGAGGTCTTCGCGAACGAAAAAGAAGCACGTGCATTGGCCAGCGATCGCGCGGACAAACAACGTCAATCCCGCCTCTTACAAGGACGTGTTACTCTCACAACCCTATCGGCTCAGGCACAAGAAGGCGAGTTGAAAGAACTCAACTTGATTCTGAAAGCAGATGTGCAAGGTTCAGTGGAAGCAATTGTGGGATCTCTCAGACAAATCCCGCAAAACGAAGTCCAAATCCGGATGCTGTTAGCTACCGCTGGGGAAATCACCGAGACAGATATCGACTTAGCCGCTGCTAGTAACGCAGTGATCATTGGTTTCAATACCACTTATGCTAGTGGAGCCAGACAAGCCGCCGATGAGGCTGGTGTAGATGTGCGCGAATACAACATCATCTACAAACTCCTAGAAGATATTCAAGGAGCCTTGGAAGGACTACTAGAACCAGAATTGGTAGAAGAACCCTTGGGACAAACCGAAGTTCGTGCCGTCTTCCCAGTCGGTCGTGGTGCGGTTGCCGGTTGCTATGTTCTATCTGGCAAGCTAGTCCGCAACTGCAAAGTGCGGGTACGTCGTGGCGGTAAGGTGATCTACGAAGGTGTTCTTGACTCCCTAAAACGGATGAAAGAGGATGCCCGTGAAGTCAACGCTGGTTATGAATGCGGCATTGGCGTTGATAAATTCCATGATTGGGCTGAAGGTGACATCATCGAAGCCTATCAAATGGTAACTAAGCGTCGCACCCTGACAATGACGAAGTAGTGCTGAGTCTACTAGTGCTGAGTTCAGAGTAAAAGATCTGAGTCTTGAGTTGAAGAAGTTTTTATTTTTCATCCTCAAAACTCGCAACTTGAAACTTACAACTCAGCACTCATAGCTCAGAATAGATAAATGTAGCTATGTCATCATTTCGCTCTGAACCTATATTGTGGATTCACGTCGCTGGTTTGGCGACGCTGCCGATTTTTTTGTTTTTGTGTTTATTGTTTCTGTCCATAGGTGAGCCACTCTTACCGGTATGGATGGAGATATTTTTGGTTGCAGCCATAGGAGTATTCCCTCTCCTGTGGATGCAATTCCGTCGCCCTTTTTACATATTTGCTATTTTGGGAGTCGCGCTCAAGCCAGAAAATTTGACTGAGCAGCAACGAAAAATTCTTTGTTTAATTAATACAAATTTAAATCGCGCGTTGGCTCTTTTAGCAGCAATATTGTTAGTAGGGGTGTTGTGGCAGATATACCAAGTTGCTCCACGAGTAGCAAATATTGTCGGTTTTCTACCCCAATGGCGTAGCTTAAGCTTGCTGCTCGCGGCTTTAGCTTTTCTAGCAAGCAATCTATTTTTGCAAATTCCCGTGAGCGTAGCCAGAGTTTTGGTGACCAATGACACAGAATTTGCTGCCATAAAACCATTACCTTTAGAGAAGATTCAGCAGGATTTTACTATCGTAGGGGTACGGGTAAACAACATATTACCCCAGTTATTTCAATCCCTCATCGGGAGGAACACAAGTTCACAACCGCCCCTAGAGCAAAACTCCGATGAACTTTAAGTAGATATACTATCTTATGTGGGCAAGATTGTATTTGCTTAAACTAAGAACTGCTACAAGTTGTGAATTTAAAACTGAGGAATGAAACACTATGACTCAAATTCCAGCTTCCAGCGATCGCCAATTCACTCATGATAGTGAAATTTGGCACAGCCTCAAATACGCGATCGCCGCTAGTTCCGGTTTCCAACGCTGGCAACTAGAACATGAGATACAATCACAGGGACTGCGTTTAGAACAGCAAGTACAACGGTATTTGCGAGAAACTTTAGAAACACTAGCTTACTAAAAATTAAGTACCTATTTTCAGTTTGCTAGCAAATGATGAAGTTGACAGTAGCCACTTTGCTTCAACTTCCACTTTAAATATTATAAATATTTAAAATTAGTTACATTGGCTTAATCTGTTTTCAATAGGAACTTCCAATTAAAAAAATATTCAATATATAGGGTGCGTTAACGAAGTGTGGCGCACCCTAGTTGGTTTGCACAGCTAATTTAATGCGTTAATTTTGAGGCTGTAAGGCTTAATAAAATAAAAACTGTTTTTTATTTAGGTATTTCAAAATTTAGCTGATCAAACGCTGATGATCCGGTATAGTTTGGCATGGGTTTGATAGCTAGATAGCTGCTACCTAAAACCTTGTTTAAGGTAACGTAATTCAGCAATTCACAGACGGAAGAAATGATATATCGGGGTTTTCACATTTCTCTAGCGAAACATCTTCGCTTTGTTTTTGGCAGTAGTCTGAGATCTCATCTACCATTACGAGCTGGACTCACTACTGTGTTGGTTTTTTCCAGCGGTTTAATACTATTACCTGGTGTAGTAAATGCTGATCCCATGCACCCAGAGGGTATCGCGCCAACTCTGACAGCCCAAGTTCCTGCAACTGCAACTGTGATTTACGTTAACCCAGCTACTGGCGCAGATACTGCTAGTGCTGGTGCAACGGAAGCTGCGCCTAACAAAACTATTACTTTTGCCTTGAGTAAAGCCCAAGCAGGAACAGTTATTCAGCTGGCTCCGGGAACTTATAACCAGCAAAGTGGAGAAACCTTTCCACTCTTGCTGAAACCAGGAGTCACACTGCGAGGTGATGAAGCAAGCAAAGGCCAAGCAGTAGTAATTACAGGTGGAGGCTTTTATACTAGTCGCACCTTTGCTAGACAAGATATTACAATTCTTGCTGATAACGGGACGACAATCGCAGGTATTAGTGTCACTAACCCGAATCAAAGAGGTACAGGTGTATGGGTAGAATCTACTAATCCACTGATTACAAATAACACTTTTGCTAACAGTGTCAGAGAGGGGGTTTTTGTCACAGGTACAGGAAATCCCAAAATCGAAAACAATATCTTTGTGCAAAACAAAGGCAATGGGGTTTCAGTGGCTAAATCTGCCCAAGGAGAAATTCGGAATAACTTGTTTCAGGATACTGGTTTTGGTATTGCAATCGGTGGTTCTTCTACACCTTTAGTCGCGGAAAACCAAATCATCCAAAACCAAGACGGTCTTTTTATCTCGGAAACTGCTAAGCCAATCCTACGTCAGAATGTAATTCAGAATAATAAACGAGATGGCGTTGTAGTAACTATTGATGCCCTACCAGACTTGGGTACTACTGAAAATCCTGGTGGTAATCTCATCCGCAATAACACTCGTTATGATCTGAACAATGCTACTAAAACTAATAAGATTGTCGCTATTGGCAATGATATCGATCAAAAGCGCATCTTTGGTTCAGTAGATTTTGTTGCGGCAAACGTTGGCGGTGCTACTGCCTTTAACGATGTCCCAACAGGTTACTGGGCAAAGGGCTATATCGAAGCCTTAGCCTCTCAACAAATTATTGCTGGCTTTCCGGATGGCAGCTTTAAACCGAACGATCCTGTGACACGCGCTCAATTCGCCACTATTATTACCAAGGCTTTGACACCGCCAGCTAAACGCGCAGCGATTGAATTTAAGGATGTCAAAAGTAATTTTTGGGCTTACGCAGCAATTAAATCTGCTTACCAGAGTCAATTTGTTTCTGGCTATCCTGATGGGACTTTTAAACCACAGCAGCAAATTCCGAGAGTGCAAGCTCTAGTTTCTTTAGCTAGTGGTTTAGGTTTAACTGCGGATAATCAAAATATCCTGAGTTTTTACACTGATGCTGCTCAAATTCCTAAATATGCACTTAATCAAGTTGCTGCTGCTACTGCACGGCAATTAGTGATCAACTATCCCACGGTTAAGCAACTCAATCCTAATCGTGATGCCACTAGGGCAGAAGTTGCTGCTTTTGTTTACCAAGCACTGGTAAATGCGGGACGTGCCCCAGCAATTCCATCAACCTATGTAGTCACAGTTCCGTAACCGCAGTACAGTGTGGCGGAAATAAACGGACTAAACGCCCCTAATCTCAATTACTTTCCGCCCACTGAAGTTTCATATTGAGGAATTGCGATCGCAATGGGTTATGGGTTTGACAGTATAAAAACAAACCTAATATTAAGAACTGAACACAGGAGAAACTTGATTAAGACAATAGACCTGCCTTAAAAATAGAGGCTGAAACAACGCAAGATCGTTATTTTCATTGTTTC
>NZ_MTAV01000107.1 GCF_002154695.1 Nostoc sp. T09 | reverse complement strand
GGAGAACGTGCACAGAATATTAAACAGGCGATCGCTGCTTATACTGCGGCACTGTCAGTTTATACCCAGAGCGCCTTTCCTGTACAATGGGCAACCACGCAAAATAATCTGGGGGCTGCTTACCTTGGCAGAATATTCGGAGAACGTGCACAGAATATTGAACAGGCGATCGCCGCTTATACTGCGGCACTGTCAGTTAGAACCCGCAAAGCCTTTCCTGTAGATTGGGCAATGACGCAAAATAATCTGGGGGCTGCTTACCTTGGCAGAATATTCGGAGAACGTGCACAGAATATTGAACAGGCGATCGCTGCATATCGCGCCGCACTCGAAGTTTTAACCCGCAACGCCTTTCCCCAAAACCATGCAGAAATTTTGTTAAATCTCGGCATTTTATACCAACAGGAAAAACAATTTGATTTAGCTTACAATACCTTTGACACAGCTATTGCGACAGTCGAACCTTTGCGGGGTGAAATTGTTTCTGGTGACGAAGCCAAGCTCAAACAAGCTGAAGAATGGAATAAACTTTATCGCCGCATGGTGGAAGTGTGCCTAGCATTAGCAAAAGACACGGAAGCCATAGAATATATTGAACGTAGCAAAACCCGCAATTTAGTAGAACTGTTAACGAAAGCAGCTTTAGCAACTCAAGAGAATCTGCCTTTAGTTAGTAGTAGTATCCAATTTACCGAAATTCAAAACCTTTTAGATAACGAAACTGCCATTATCCAATGGTACATTTTTAATGATTGTTTTCGGGCTTTCATCATCACCCACAATCACAAACCTGTAATCTGGCAATCTCAACCACAAGATTTAGAAAACTTAGAAAAATGGATTGATGATTACCTCCAGCGTTACATCGAAAATAAAAACAAGTGGCGTTCTCAGCTACATCATCAACTTACCCAACTCACACAAATTCTCCACCTCAATCAAATAGTCTCACTCATCCCTGCTCATTGCCAAAAATTAATTCTCATTCCCCATCGTTATTTACATCTTTTACCTTTCCACGCTGTCCCCCTATCTAACAACACCTCCACACCAGAGTATTTAATTGATAAATTTCCCGGTAGTGTGAGTTATGCACCCAGTTGTCAACTGTTGCGTTTCGCCCAAATCAAAGCCCAACAACTCAATTCATCATCTCAATTATTGGCTGCTTCACTGAGCCATTTATTTGCGATTCAAAACCCTACCAATAATTTAGCCTTCACCGATATCGAAGTCGAAACCATAGCCGCAGATTTTCAACCGCACCAAATTCTCAAACATCACCAAGCCACCAAAGCAGCATTAGCAGAAAAACTAAACAACGAAAATCTCAGCAATTCCCAATGGCTACATTTTTCTTGTCACGGATATTTTAATTTCAACTCACCGCTACAATCAGGCTTACAGTTAGCAACAGCCACAATTGCTGAAATTCCTGCCAATACCAAGTCATCGCGCTACCTGCGAGTTGATGAAGAAACATTAATTGATTTAAATGAATGCCTGACTTTAGAAGATATATTTCAATTAAACTTAGCTAATTGCCGTCTTGTCACCCTTTCTGCTTGCGAAACCGGCTTGATTGACATTACAAATAACAGCGATGAATATATAGGCTTAACCAGTGGCTTTATCCGCGCTGGCGCAGCCAATATTATTAGTACCTTATGGGCTGTGAGCGACTTTCACACAGCTTTATTAATGATTAAATTTTATGAGCTATTGCCCAATCATTCATATAATGTGCCCTTAGCACTTAATCATACCCAGCAATGGCTACGGCAAGCAACCCAAGCACAAATCATCAGATGGATTCGCGGTAAGCAAAAAATGGAATTAGCACAAAAACAGCAAATTATTGATATTTTAGAAACACAATATAAACCCGAACAACAACCATTTAAAAAACCAGAATTCTGGGCAGCTTTTTGTGCAATCTCTCCGTGTTAATGCAAAGGCTCAGATCCCCGACTTCTCTAAGAAGTCGGGGATCTTTTAGAGCTTGTGTTTTACCCCAAAAACCACCCAACGAAAAATAAATTTATGGAACCTGATAAACTTATCCAAGCATTCACCCAAGTAGCGCGAAATCAAGATTACGTTTTTCCACCAGATGCTATTACAGCTATCCCAGAACTTCAAGCAAAAATAGCAGAGTTAGAAACCCAACCACCTAATGTAATAGCAGAAGCGCTGCGCCAATGGTACATCAATTACGAAGATGTCAGAGATGCGGTATTAATTGAAGAACGCGAAATTGATAAAGTCAGTAAAACCAAACCAGAAATTCAAGAAAACACCCAAGAAAACCGCTACCGAGTTTTGCAAGATGAACTCAAAAAATTGCAAGCTAAAAATACAGCCGCCTCTCAGCCAAATCAACCATGAAATTATATGCGCCGAATATTCATTTATTCGCTTTTCAATTACACAAAAGCTCTAGTAATGCTACATCAACCGCTCCAAACTTTCTCTGGAATACTGCTGATGAAATAGTCCACGCCACCTTACAGCAAGATTTGCATCTCAGCCAGCGTATTGATATTTATAAACAACCAGATAACCCCCGTGTAGATTTACTCAAAGACACAGAAGTTATCAATGATAATTATGCTGTCTCTTTTGCTAGTGAAGTTTCTCTCAACCAAAATCAAGATGTACTCATCAAAGGCTTTGCTCATCCCTTACGTCTTTACGACAGTTACAGCTTGTGGCTAAATTTACGCCGTCCAGAAAAGGAAAATAATCAGCCAACAGACGATGTAGAAATAGCTTTATTACGCCAATTAAATCCCAATAACTGTTTAATTGTTAAAGACAATTCTCAATTTCTTGGTCAAACCTTACTCATAACTGGTTGGTTAACAGGCGCAAAAGATAGACAAATTATCCAGCAAATCGCCAGCGAATGTTTAACCTCAATCTTCCCCAATAACTACCAGATACCACCATTTAACCGCCAAACTGAGTTATTCGGTAGTCCAATTTTTGAATATGGATTATTTAGTCAATTAGCTAACTATCAGCACGTTTTAATTTGGCTATTTGTCGATGACAAGGCAGATGCTAAATTTAAGCAATGCTATCAAGAATTATTAGATTTATTTTTCTTCCGAACCAAAGCCGTAAAAGCTTACAAAGATAGTAGAGAAATTTATAAACAACTAGATTTAGCCTATCGCCAAATAGAAACAAATATTGACCAAATACCCAAAGTAGATAACAATCAATCTACCAACACAGTAAATTTAACTAACTTAAAAACCCAGCTAAAAGCCTTACCGCAATTATCATTAACCTACACCCGCCTGCTGCGAAATTTAGAAGAATATCAAAATACAATTGCGATTAACACCTATAACTACACCGAAAGATTGCAGCAGATTCGGAGTTTAATTCCCGGTGAAGACATCAGCTTTATAGAAACATTCAGCCAAAAAAATGCTCCCTTCTTTCAACAACAAATCAGTGCAAACTTAGGCTACTTCCGCCACGGTGCAGAATTATTGAGTAAAGCCATAGACTCAATTCGCGGCATAGTAGAAATAGAACAAGCCGAGAGCGATCGCTCTTTAGAACGGACAATTCAAATATTAGGCATCGGCTTTGGTGGCGGTGCAATTATCTCCGGCGTAGTCGTCCAACATATCGACAAACTCAACAAGCCTCTAGCAGCTATATCTCCTGATAACCAACCTCATCCTTTTTACGCATCCTTGCTTTTAAGTTTTTTTGCTACATTGTTATTTATTGCCTTGGGTTGGTTAATCACCAAACGCAGTAGGGGATAAGGGACATAAACAATTCAAAATTGCGAAGCGTTGCGAGCGCAGCAAAGCAATCTGAAATGTTTTTGCCTATTGCCTTCTTGCCAAACAACGAATGACAAATGCCCAATGACAAATAACAAATGACAAATGACATATAACAAATCACCTATCATACGTTTAGAAAATATCTATAAAATCTATGGTAGTGGTGAAACCGAAGTCAAAGCACTCAATGATGTGAATTTGACTATTAACGAAGGCGAGTATTGTTCAATCATGGGGCCTTCTGGTTCCGGTAAATCCACAGCCATGAATATTATCGGCTGTCTAGATCGCCCCACCTCTGGGAGTTACTATCTAGATAACCTTGATGTAGCGCAAATGGAAGATAAAGCATTGGCGCACATTCGCAACATCAAACTAGGGTTTGTATTTCAACAATTTCACTTATTACCCCAACTCACAGCCCTAGAAAATGTCATGCTGCCAATGGCGTATGCTGGAATCAATGCTAACGAAAGACGCGATCGCGCTACCGAAGCCTTGATTAAAGTCGGCTTAGAAAAGCGCCTCAACAACAAACCCACTCAACTATCTGGTGGACAACAACAAAGAGTAGCGATCGCCCGGGCTATTGTCAATCGTCCCGTCGTTCTCCTAGCCGATGAACCTACTGGCGCACTAGATTCACGCACAACCCAAGAAGTAATGGATATATTTAGCGAATTGAACGCCAGTGGTATTACAGTAGTTATGGTCACCCATGAACCAGATGTGGCGCGTCAAACTCAGCGTATTGTTTGGTTCCGCGATGGTGAAGTTATTCACTCTTATTTAACTCCAGCCGATTTAACTCATTTGGCTGCATCGTAAACTATTGTGATTACCTACAAACTTCATCTAGAAAATGTCGATTGGGAGGAGATGAAAGCCACACTCAGTCAGGATAACTTTGACAACGGCAGAACTCCTGAGCAACTCAAAATATCCTTTACTAATAGTTATCGTACTTGCATTGCTTATGCAGGCGATCGCATCATTGGTACAGCCCGTGTATTATCGGATGGTATTTGTAATGCTTATATAGTTGATGTCTGGACATTCACTCCTTACCGTCGCCAAGGAATTGCTAGTACAATGATGCGAATACTATTAGATGAATTGCCTGGTCAACACGTCTGTTTATTTACTGATGATGTTGTAGATTTTTACCAGCAACTTGGCTTTAAAAAACTAGAAACCTGCTTGGAGAAAGTAGTCGGTAAATGGCTAATTAATGACCCTTAATAAATAAAAGAATAATCTCTTTGTTTAATTATTAATTATAAATTTTACATCAAAATAGATTTCGCCTGATTAAGCAATAAATATTATATTTTTAAGGCTAATAACTATAAATCAGTTATTAGCCTTTATATCAATTCTTTATGAAAATGCATATAATTAGCCTGCGTAGGCAGGCTTTGTTTGTTTAGCCCTAGGCTTCTAGCCTGAGGGCGTTAATGTGCAGCCTCACATAGAATTGGTATGACAGCGTTATAAATTACAAACTTGATGTTTTGCCAGTTTGTGCTTGTGTTTCAATCGGCTTGACATCACTGTAGCCCATATTGCCTGCGATCGTTCGCAGCACAGAAATTTGCTCTTCAAATTCTAATCCTTCAAGTTGGGAAAGTAGATTGTCAATACTATCTGTAGTTTCATAATCGTCTGGGATATCAACTATCTTATCTCCCATACCTACAGCCCAAGCATACCAAACCAACAGCTGATTATTTTCTTTTATAGCGCCATAGGCACGAGAATAATCTGTAGCCTCGCGATTAACAATTTGGCGCATAATCGCCAATTGCTCTTCAACTGATAACTCCAAATAATCTCCTAGCAAGATTGGTGCTAAATTAGGTTCGGCAGCAGCAGGCGCAGCTGGAGTAACAGAATCCCCCATTTTTTCATAAACAAAATACAGCCATGCTAACTTAGCATCGGTGTCTAAGGCATTAAAAGCTTCTACTGTTTTTTGAGTTTCATTAGTCAGAGCTTGAGAAATGTTTTTATCTTGGCTAGCGGTCATTGTTAATCTCCAAGGCAATTTAACTTATCAAACTTAGGGTTAACAGAGTTTAAGAATTAGAATCTACCCCCAATGGAAAGAGATTTATTATGCGCAACTTGCAGATTTTATCTATCTTTTAATAGAAGTAAGAATATCTCCCAAGGTGCCAATGATATGGTAGATCGCTTTGATACGATGACTTCAGCAAGTAAAAAATACCTAGGAGTGATTTATGCCTGATGAAGTAAAGCCCAATGTCAACGAAGCTCCTACCCATGACGCACAATTAGCAGCTGAAAACATAGCTGCTGGCGAAGAAGAAGCGCCAAAGGTAGACTTTGAAGCTGATTACGCGGCTGCACAGCAATTTAGTGTAAGTGAGGTTGACCGCACAGGTGAGGGTGCTAAAGCAGCCCAAGCAGCAACAGCGCCTCAACACGAAGTTTCAAAACCAGAAGAAGTCAGAACTGAAGCGCAAGCAACTGGTAATCCTGATGATTATGCAGATATGGCTAAGGACGTTGGTGGTTCTAAAACAGAAGGTGTAACTAACGTCGATGATGATTTAGTAGAAAAAGCTTTAGAAAAGGGCCAATCAAAAAATTAACTTCAATCAATAGTCACAAGTCCTTAGTTATAAGGGACTTCCAATTACAGCTATTTTCAGATACATAGTCTACGCGCTAAGGGCACAGCATTGCTGTGCCCTTACGATTGATGTGGTTCAAAACTACTAATTACTTTAACTATTGATTAATTAAAACTCTTAAAAGCTCACTTGGATGGTGAATCAAAAAGTCTGGTTTTTGTTTGGCTAGAACTTCTGGTGAATTAAATCCCCAAGTGACTGCAATCACCTTGATATTAGCTTTTTTCGATGCTTCTATATCTCTGGTTTCATCTCCAACATAAATAACTTCTTGGGGTTTAAGTTGCTTTTGCCTTAATACATTATTGATGATAGTTGTTTTGCCAAAAATTGTAACGCCTGAATATATAAAGTCAAATAAACTACCTAAATCATTGATTTTAAGGAATTCGGTTACATTATCTTTGGAATTAGAAGTGATAATTCCAAGTTTATACCCGTGAGCTTTAAGTTCGATTAAGGCTTCTTTCATGCCTGGTATAGGTTTAAATTCATGAATCTTATTTTTTAATTCTGATTTAACTTTTTTAAGTAAAAAAGGTATCTTCAAAACAGAAATACCTGAGTACTTAATAATTTCTCGAGAAGTTAAGTTTCTGAGGAGAGCTAACTCCTGAGGAGTTATTTGTACATAATCAAACTCTAAAGCCAAACGATTAGCAATACTTACAAGAGCATGTACTGTATCTGCAATCGTGCCATCAAAATCAAAAATAATTACTTTCTGCGTCATTCTGTTGCCTAGATGCGTCTAGATTAGCACGGGCATTACGTCGTAACATTTCTGGTTTAATCCGCCGCAAGGCTGAGGCCGGAAATTGTTGCTCCCACTCCTCATCTGTGATTTTTGCTAATTCTATCAGTTTGGGTGCCAGATTCCCAGGATAAGGATTAAATTCTGCCACATCAGTGCCCTGGGCGAAACGTAGATTCCACGGGCAAACATCTTGGCAGATATCACAACCTGCAACCCAGCCTTGTAAATTTGATTTGACTGTTTGTGGTAATTTTTCTGCCCGATTTTCAATCGTATGATATGCAATGCAGCGATTAGCATCTACTACATAAGGATTAATAATTGCATTAGTAGGGCAAGCTTCAAGACAGCGAGTACAGGTTCCACAATGTTCTGTAGATGGGCGATCGCATTCTAGTTCCAGATTTGTGAAAATTTCTCCCAAAAATACCCACGAACCATACTCTCGCGTAATCACATTTCCGTTCTTGGCAATCCATCCAATACCAGCTTTTTGTGCCCACACTTTATCCTGTACGGGGCCTGTATCTGCATAGTAACGTGCCTGAACGCCTTCACCAAGTGATTGTAACCAAGTACTCAATGCCTTGAGTTTCTTGTGCATCACCTTATGATAATCTCTCCCCCAGCCATAGCGAGAAATCTTGGCGTATTCCTCACCTTCAGGACGTTGATGTGGTGTGTAATAATTCAGAGCTACACTAACAAGCGATCGCACTTCTGGCATTACTAAGCGAATATCTTGACGCTTTGGGTTAGCCATCCATTCCATGTCAGCGTTATAACCTAGTGCGATCCATGCTTGTAACCGCTGCTTCGCTGTCTCATCTACCCCATCTACAGCAGCAATTCCTGCTTTGTGAAATCCCAATTCCTTGGCCTTTTCTTTGATCGCATCGCTGCTGATTACGGCATATTTACTCATTTAGCTTATGTAAATTTTGCTTAATCTATGATTGAGATTATCCCTTCGCCACACCTATGCATTTTATTCCATACTTTTAAAGCCTAGAGGGCAGGTAAGCTTATCTTCTTGGAACACAGTTTTGGGAGGTTGATCTAAAGTATCTTTCAGAGAACGGCACATTATTGAAACAGTAGATTTCTTCTTTTTATCATAAGCAACTGCACCCACAAGGCTGCTACGACCCTTCTTCGTCAAACCGAACCTCAACAAATCAGTTGGAAGTTCTTTAGTAGGAGTTGCGTAGATAAATGACCGATCCTGATTCATTTCTACGGAATATCGATAGCGGTTTGTTGCTGCTGGTGCGTCCCTATCTCCCAGTCCTAATGACCTATAAGATTTAGCTAAAGCTGATTTTTCTAAGAAATATGCTTGTTGTGCTCTGGTAAAACTGCTAATTGTTTCCCGGCTCCCATCACTACAGCCACATCTCGGTGTAACTTGAATAAAAAGAGTTAAAATTCCAACTGGTAAGGCTCCAACTCCAACAAGTAAGAAGATTTTTTTAAAGTTAATTTTGGTACGGTTAGTTTGCTTAGTCATATCTAGCATATACAACTTCAGAAGAAAAAGTTTTGAGAGCTTAAGCTTTTTGTCCTAATGTTGCTAGAAGTACTTTTTCGTAACTGATTTTTCTCGAAAGAATGTGCAAGTTTATTGGCATCACAGATTAACGACCTCCATCCAGAGGAAGAATTACCTTGAAATTAGGAATCTATCCCATTAGCAGCTTTTTTTTTGCTTGCTTTTAGCGTGAAATAAATCTTTAGTTAGTGTAATCAAGGAAATTTTATGACACAGCCAAGTGTTGTGGAAAATGTCACAGAAGAATTCTCAATAGAGGGAATTACAGAACCCAGCATACTACGTTACTTTCAAAGTTTGAATGCAGGAGAATTTGCGGCAACAGCTGCCTTGTTTGCCGAAGATGGTACTATGTACGCACCATTTGAATCTGGTTTTGTCGGTCCAGATGCGATCGCTGGATATCTAGAAAAAGAGGCTCAGGATATTAAAGCCGATCCACACAAAGGAATTACCGAGATTTTGGAAAATGAGCAAATTCAAGTTCAGGTAGCAGGCAAAGCCAAAACTTCCTGGTGTAGTGTTAACGTTTTATGGATATTTATACTCAATCAACAACGACAAATTACAGAAGCCAAAATTAAGCTTTTAGCTTCTCCTCAAGAGTTACTTGCGTTACGTCGCGATTAATTAGCTAGCAGCCAAGATCCTTCACTACTAGTAGGTGCAAAAATTCTTGTTTGAATTTTGAATTGTTTTAACTTTGGCTAGCGGTAGTTCTGATGAGCACACAAGGAGTGTCAAGTAACTAGTTCTGGTAGGGTAGCTTCTAACTTCAGGCAGTTAGCACCATCTACTTGCAACTGGTACTCTACCTTATCCATCAAACGATTCATAATCAGCCAACCGTAGCCACCTTCTTGTTTTTCTAGAGGGTTTGGCGGAAAGTAAGTAGACATATCGAAGCCTTCGCCATAGTCCCATACTTCTAAAGCGAGATCTCGGTCTTTCAGTTCTAAACGTAGTAAAACTGGCAAATTAGCCTGTTCTTTGTGGGCATGACGCACTACATTAGAGTAGGCTTCAACCAAAGCTAGTCGCAACCGACTTGATTGCCGTGACCAATCAACCGATTCTCCTAACTGGATTTTCAAGCATCCCAGCAACCAGTTTTCAACGATATTTAAAAAATTTAAGTCACTTGGTACATGCAGCTCACTTTTCATTACTTACAAAACCTCCATTGAGAGTATAGTTTGATCGTCTTCTTGAACTGGGTTGTTTGCTTGGATGCGAGTGAGTAAATTACCAAGAGAGAGTGGTTTTGGTTCCTGTTGTAACAGTTGCCAAAGTCCGTCTTGATTCAGCATAGATCGGCTAAAGGGCTGACCGCCATCTTCAGCATTTTTACAGTTAAATACAGTATTTGATACCATTGCCTCAGTAATTCCATCACTGGCTAACAGCAGGGTATCTTTAGGATTAAGTACTAAGCGACCAGACTCTGCCTGCCACTTAGGTAAGATACCTAAGGGAACGCTACGGACCTTGAGATAATGGGGTTGTGCGTCCGCAGTCGTGGGTGACGACCATAGTAAAGGATAGATGTGACCAGCATTGGCATAGACTAGTTCTTTCGTGCTTGGGCTATAACAAGCTAGGACGAGTGTGATAAAGCAATTGTTGCTAATCAAGTCATCGCACATAGCATGATTAAGATTCTGCATGACTATATTCGGCTCGGCTGGGGTTTCTTGAGATAATTCCCGCCGTAATACCGAAATCGCACTAGCCATGAACAAAGCTGCTGGCACACCTTTACCGGAAACATCACCTACTGCTAGCCACAAGTTCCCTTTCGGATGAACAAACACTTCAAAAAAATCTCCTCCTACTTCCCGAGCGGCATAGCAGCAAGCTTGCACTTTCACGCCCTTAATTTCAGGTAAACTTTGTCGTAGCAGGTTATTTTGAATTTGGCGAGCAACTTCTAATTCAGCTCTGATTTGGTGCTGTTTTTCTTGGAGGCGCTGGTATAGTTTTGCTTGAGAAAGAGCTAAAGCTGCTTGTTCAGCAACGCCGGCAATCAGTTGTATGTCTTCATCTTGCCAGGAATGATCGTGTCCTCTTTGGTAAAGAGCAAGAACAGCAAGCAGGTGTTGCTGGTAAGACAAAGGCACAACCAGTTGATGCCAAGGGTTACCTTCATCTGTACTTTGAGTAAGTTGATACTGACGAGTTTCCAGCACTTTTTCAATTAAAGAGCCAGGGTCGAAGCTGAAATTTGAGCTATTGAAATTAGGATCTTGGTAGGAGAAGAGGTCTGATGTCAGGCAATCGCCCTCTACTGGTTTGAGGAAGCAACAAGTAGTTTCAAATGCTTCTCCAATAGTTGCTACAATTTTTTGTAACATGCTGTCGTAATCCAACGACTCTCGGATTGCCGTGGTTACAGCATTAAACAAAGATTCTCGCCGCAAGGCGCGACGCAACTCTTGGGTGCGTTGTTTAACTAAACGATAGGTATCAGTAGCTTGTTCAACAAGCGCTTTCAGCCGTTGGGGATTCCACGGTTTAGTGATGTACTTGAATACCTGACCTGAGTTAATTGCATCTACCAAGTCTTCGACATCAGTAAAACCAGTCAGCAAAATGCGAATTGTATCTGGAAAACGCTCTACTGTGCGGCTCAAGAATTCAGTGCCGTTCATTTCTGGCATTCTTTGGTCAGAAATAATCACAGCCATCTCGCCTTCTTTGTCTAGTATTTCCAGCGCACTACGGGCATGATTGGCTTGATATACTTCAAAATCTCGTCTAAAAGTGCGGTAGAGTAAATCTAAGTTATCCGGCTCATCATCTACCACCATGAGCTTAAGTTTGTATACCTCTATTTCAGTCATATTTGACTTTAACTTTTTAGATACTTGAATGAAAAATTAGTGTAATTTTTATCACACTTAATAAATAATGGCATAATCAAAAACTAACTCTATTAGAGAAGTTACCCACTTTGAACTGAATATTTCTCTTAAAGCTGTAAATTTCTCAGAAAATATGCTTGAAAGGCTAAATTTCTAGAGTTAAACCTACCCAACTAACCCAGAACGCAAGGCGCGAACTGCGGCTTGGGTGCGATCGTCAGCACACAACTTGTTCAAAATATTCCGGACGTGAGTTTTCACTGTCCCTACTGTGATATAAAGTCTTTCTGCGATCACTGCATTGCTACAACCTTCGACGATCAACTGTAACACTTCTAATTCTCGTTCTGTGAGGATGTAAGGATCTATATGCTCCTGAGTCTCCCCAGACTCAGAATTATTCAGGTTATTTTTTGTATTTAATGATACTGCATCTTGTTTTGCTGGATTTTGTTGTGCTTGTTGTAATACAATCCTGGCGATCGCCGGATCTATCCAAGCGTTGCCATTGTAAGTTACTCGCACTGCTTCCAGCAAATTATCGAATTTAATATCTTTCATACAGTAAGAATCAGCCCCAGCTGCAAAAGCTGCTAGTACTGCTTCTTTGTTATCACGTAGTGTCAAAATTAACACCTTAGTTCTTAACTCTGCCCCATTCGTAGACTTCAACTCACGCGTCAGCTCAATGCCATCTTTATCCGGTAAGCCAATATCGACAATCGCAATATCCGGTTGTAGGGTTTTGAGCATTTTCAGACCTTCCGCAGCATTGGCAGCTTCTCCTACAACTTCAATTTCTTCTTTTTGCATTAGTGCTGTCCGAATACCCACACGGGTGAGGTCATGATCTTCAATTAGAGCAATACGAATTCTACTCATAGTCAACTTCCGCCCGTTACACTACCTTAACTGTAAAACCGAGTTTACTCAGAACCTGTAGAAGATGCAGTTGTAAGAGATCTGTACAAAACTGTAGAAGTGATTTGTCAGTCAAGCTAACACGCAAAGGCGTTACCAGTGCCACAGGCATTCACTTCCTTAGGGAACATTACTATTCAATAATAGAATCAAGGGGGATAGACCCTAACTCTCAGCGTTGGGTATCAATTAATTGAATTTTGTTTACTATTAATATAAATTGACAAAAGCTCATAGATAGAGCAAGCTATCCCCAGTATGTTTGGATTGCAGGTGAACTATTTTCCTCAAAGCGACTTCGGGTAGAGTAGCTTCCCCAAAAGGAGTTAGCTTGAAACTAACCACCTTATGCTAAGAGTATACTGGCTAGAATGAGGCTTGCGTTATGTTTAGCGACTGCTGACAGTTATTCAAACATCTGCTGAATAAAAAGCCCTAAATTTTTTTGCTTACCTAGCTTTTTGACAAATGCATTAGTCTTATCAGATATTTGGCAATCCTTACTTAGTCTACTACCTATTTTATATAAGATATATTTATTACTATATATAATCAATATACAGTCTTCATACAACCTTTTGAATCCCCCTCAGATGATAATTTACTTAGTTTTATCGATGCCAAAAACGAATTACTTGTTGCTAAAATTACAACAGACAATATATTAAAAAATTTGATAAACTAACGTTCGAGAGACTCTGGTGTGAGGCTAAGTAAAAATCAGCTATGTCTAAACCGCCTAAAGCGTTTTCAGTGTTGGGAATACCAGTTCATGTGATGGCTAACTATCCAAGCTGGTTACTAGAATGCCTACAACAAGGTAGAGGGACTCATGTGGTAACGCTCAATGCAGAAATGACTATGCAGGCAGAGCGTAATAATTCCCTAGCTAAAGTCATCCAAGATGCTGAGTTAGTCATTCCAGATGGAGCAGGAGTAGTTCTGTATTTGCGATGGCTATTATGGCAAAAAGTGCAACGTTGTCCTGGTATTGAACTAGCAGAATCACTCTTAAGAGAACTAGGACAACAACATACAAGCGCTAAGGTATTTTTCTATGGAGGAGCACCTGGGGTAGCCGCAAAAGCGGCAGAGTTCTGCCAACGGCAAATTCCGAGTTTGAACATAGCAGGGACTCACTCCGGCTACCATTCTCCAGAAGAAGAGGAAAAATTGCGAGAAAGTCTCAGCCAATTGCAGCCACAAGTCATTTTTGTGGGCTTGGGAGTACCACGTCAAGAGTTATGGATTGCTCAAAACCGCTATCTCTGTCCGCAAGCAATTTGGATTGGTGTTGGTGGCAGTTTCGATATTTGGTCCGGAACAAAAACCCGTGCTCCGGCTTGGCTGGGAAATAATAATTTAGAGTGGCTGTATCGCCTTTATCAAGAGCCTTGGCGCTGGCGGCGGATGTTGGCTTTACCAGAGTTTGCCCTCAAAGCCTTTGTTTATCACTTGACTGCAAGAGGTGCAATTAGTTAGTTACTGGCATAAAAATTCTGACTCCTGAGTTGTCAGTGGTAATTACTTAGTATTAAGGTGCTCAAAAAATCTGAGATTTTTGTTTGGAAATTTGTGATTCCCAGGTTATGCCTGGGAATTATTATTTTGTATCTCATCTGTTCCTAACAATTCAGCAATGCCAGTATTAACGACTCAGCCAACGAATCACAAATTTGTTCATCCAGAAGACAGCGACAATCAAAAGCACAGTAGCAATGCTGCTGCAATCTTGCAATTGCGTTCTGTGACAAAAACCTATACCAACGGCTGTCATGCTTTGTTGGATGTGAACTTAGAAGTAAAAAAGAAAGAATTTTTATTTATCACAGGGCCAAGTGGTTCTGGTAAATCCACTCTGTTGAAACTGCTGTATGGCCAAGAGTTAGCAACACAGGGTGAAGTGATTGTTGACGAGTGCAACATGGCAGATATGCGAGGCGATCGCTTGTCATTGCTGCGGCGACGCATTGGCATTGTCTTTCAAGACTATAAACTGATTCCCCAACGCACAGTGGCAGAAAATGTGACTTTTGTACTGCAAGCTCAAGGGTATACCCGCAAAGAAATTCAACGCCGTTTAGAACCCACATTAAAGCTAGTGGGTTTGGTTTCTAAAGCTGATTGCTTTCCAGATCAACTTTCTGGTGGAGAGCAACAACGAGTGAGTATTGCCAGAGCGATCGTGAGTACACCACCACTGCTGTTGGCAGATGAGCCTACAGGAAACCTCGATCCAGATAATTCTTGGCAAGTCATGCAGATTCTCCAGAAATTAAATTCTTTTGGGGCAACAGTAATTGTTACTACTCACGATGAACAATTGGTACGCAGGTGCAATCATCCAGTGGTACAAGTGCGCAATGGCAGCCTATATCGCAAATAAAATAGCAGTTCTCTTTGATTGTTAACTAACTCGTAAGGGTAGGGAACAGGGAACAGGCAACAGGCAACAGGGGGATAAAAAACAGGCTTATCTGAACTATATTTATTTATATTGTCTATAAATTAGACTCTATGAAACATAAATTTTATAGTGTATTACTTTCATGCCTCTACAACAGTAGTAGCAGTGGAGATGATTTGCATTTTTAATTTAGAGAATTGATATTACTTATCATCTTGTTTATCAATTTTACTTGATAGCTTAGGTAATTTAACTAGATACATTGCAAAATACTTAATATTCTAGCTATGTAGATTTTATGGCTATTTTTTAGTGATTTCTGGCATAAATATAATCTTGCTGCTTATAAAAAATTGAATTGAGCAACAGTCATCTTATAACTCTTGAGATGGCAGAATGAATTGCAATAAAAGTTTATAAAACATTATTGATAAATACAAAAATTTTATGTAAAAACTGATAATAGAAGCCGGGAAAGTTTTCCCTTTTTTACACCATCTCCCTGGGAAGAGAGATAAGCGATAGTTTATGGTGTGAGGCAATTTAAGAGAGTCCCGGTGAATAGGGAGAAGGTATTTGGCAAAAGTATTTGAAAACAGCATAATTCTCAATTCATCAGGAATTGAGTCAGCTTGTTGTTGTTAATTTAAAAACGATACAGCCATGACCACAACTCTTAGAAGAGGCGAAAGCGGCAATCAGTGGGATCGGTTTACTCAATGGATTACTAGCACTGACAATCGGCTTTATATCGGCTGGTTTGGTGTTTTAATGATTCCCACCTTGTTGGCTGCTACCATTTGTTTCATTATTGCCTTTATTGCAGCATCACCTGTCGATATTGACGGTATTCGCGAACCAGTTGCTGGTTCTTTGCTCTACGGCAATAACATCATTACTGGTGCTGTTGTACCTACATCCAACGCTATCGGGTTGCACTTTTACCCACTATGGGAAGCGGCTTCGATGGATGAATGGCTCTACAACGGCGGCCCTTATCAGCTCATCGTCTTGCATTTTTTGATTGGAATATTCTGTTGGCTGGGTCGGCAATGGGAGTTAAGCTATCGTCTGGGGATGCGTCCTTGGATTTGTGTAGCTTATTCTGCACCTGTAGCTGCTGCGACTTCAGTATTCTTAATTTATCCCATTGGTCAAGGTAGTTTTTCTGACGGGATGCCTCTAGGTATCAGTGGCACCTTTAACTTCATGCTTGTATTCCAAGCTGAACATAACATTCTGTTCCACCCCTTTCACATGTTAGGTGTAGCAGGTGTATTCGGCGGTTCTTTATTCTGTGCTATGCACGGTTCTTTGGTGTCTTCCTCGTTAGTTAGGGAGACTAGTGAAGTTGAATCGATCAACTATGGATACAGATTTGGTCAAGAACAAGAAACCTACAGCATTGTAGCGGCTCACGGTTATTTTGGACGCTTAATTTGGCAATATGCCAGCTTTAATAACTCACGTTCCTTGCACTTTTTCTTGGCTGCTTGGCCGGTAGTTTGTATCTGGTTGACGGCTTTGGGTATCAGCACGATGGCGTTTAACTTAAATGGGTTCAACTTTAACCAATCAGTGCTTGATTCTCAAGGTCGTGTAGTTAATACCTGGGCAGATGTGGTCAACCGTGCCAACCTAGGTATTGAAGTAATGCACGAGCGCAATGCTCACAACTTCCCGCTAGATTTGGCTGCGGGTGAGGTAGTGCCTGTAGCTTCGCTAGATTCTGCAATTCATGGTTAATACTGGGTTAATATAATTTAACAGCGCTCTCTGATTAGAGGGCGCTTTTTTCGTGGAATCACGGATACACTCAGAGCAAGAAAAGCTATTGATAAAGGCATTCACCAAACGCTGCTATGTGATTGAGCAGATGGGACAGAAAAAATATCTGGTGTTGCTGAGTACATTTACGAAATTGTGACTCGCTTAGATTAGTAAAATATGACATTTGAGATTTTAAAGAGATTATTAATAAGCAATTCAATATAAAATCTGAAATTTAAATCTAAAACCAAAATGACAGACCTTACTCCTAATTCTAGTTTTAGTTTGACGCTCCGCTTGCAGATTCCCAATCGTGTGGGGATGCTGGCGTCAGTCACCCAGGCGATCGCAGCTAATGGCGGGCTACTAGGACAAATTGATTTAATCGAGCAAACCCGCAAAGAGTCCACCCGCGATATTACTGTGGATGCTGCTAGCACTGAACAAGCTGAAACCATTGTGCAAGCAGTCAAAGCATTACCGCACATTCAAATGCTGAATGTGTACGATCGCACCTTTAATTTGCATCGCGGGGGTAAAATCAGCATTACCAGCAGGATTCCCTTAAGAAGTGTTTCCGATCTTGCAATGGCTTACACGCCAGGGGTAGGTAGGATTTGTACAGCGATCGCCCAAAATCCAGAGGAAGTTCATAACTTAACCATCAAAAAAAATACCGTTGCTATTGTCACTGATGGTAGTGCTGTTTTGGGTTTAGGAAATCTGGGACCGGCGGCGGCTTTACCAGTGATGGAAGGTAAAGCAATGCTGTTCAAAGAATTTGCTGGAATTGATGCTTTTCCTATCTGCTTGGCAACTCAAGATACAGATGAGATTGTGCGGACAGTAAAAAATATTGCTCCCGTTTTTGGCGGCGTAAATCTGGAGGATATCGCCGCCCCTCGCTGCTTTGAGATTGAACAGAGACTAAGGCGGGAATTAGATATACCTGTGTTTCACGATGACCAACATGGTACAGCAATTGTTACCTTAGCAGCCTTGTTTAATGCCTTGAAAATTGTACATAAGTCAATGGCAGAAATACGAATTGTGATTAACGGTGCTGGGGCTGCGGGAGTAGCGATCGCGCGATTACTACGCAAAGCTGGGGCAGAAAAAATTTGGATGTGCGACTCTAAAGGTATTATCTCTACCAGTCGTACTGACTTAACAGAAGAAAAGCGCGAATTTGCAGTTAAAGCCCAAGGTACTTTAGCTGGTGCAATGCAAGGATCTGATGTATTTATCGGCGTCAGCGCACCAGGAGTTTTGACGGTAGAAATGGTGCAATCGATGGCGAAAGATCCAATTGTGTTTGCAATGGCAAATCCGATTCCAGAAATTCAGCCAGAGTTAGTCACAAAAGATGTTGCTGTTATGGCTACTGGTCGCAGTGATTACCCGAATCAAATCAATAACGTTCTCGCTTTTCCGGGAGTATTTCGCGGTGCTTTAGATTGTCGGGCACAGACAATTACCGCCACAATGTATCTAGAAGCTGCAACTGCGATCGCATCTTTAGTTAAACCTTCAGATTTAGATCCGGAACATATTATTCCTTCGGTATTCGATAAGCGAGTCGCCGCATCTGTAGCTGCTGCTGTGCAACAAGCAGCGCGTCAAGAAGGTGTAGCGCAGAGTTGATGAATTTAGGGGATGGGCAAAGTTGTCCATCCCTTTGACATTTGACATTGCTTGATAACGTTCCCCAAATTCAGCGTTTAATAAGTAGATCAGCTTTTTACGGTGACTTGTACTTAAGCTAAACTGACTACTTATTGAATTTGATGTTTTATGAACCTAAAACGCCGTCAATTTTTATTGTTAACTAGCCTTGGTGCCATCACTACAGGATTAGGCTGGATATTAACTCGGCAAAATACTCAAAGCGCTGATTTAACTGAAGCAGACACAGCGATCGCCGCCAATCCCCTCAAAAAGGACTTGCTACTACGTTTTGTCTCAGTTGCAGATACAGGAACAGGTGCTAAAGGACAATATGCTGTAGCTAGGGCGATGACTCTTTATCACCAAAAAAATCCTTACGATTTAGTAGTTTTAGCCGGAGATAACATTTATAACAACGGTGAAATTGAAAAAATTGGTGAGGTGTTTGAGCGTCCCTATCAAGATTTGCTCAAGCAAGGTGTGAAATTTCAAGCTTGTTTAGGTAATCACGATATTCGCACTGCCAACGGCGATTTAGAAGTTAAATATCCCGGCTTTAATATGAAGGGACGCTACTATACATTTAGCCGAGGAAATGTACAATTTTTTGCCTTAGATACGAACGGTAATGCCGACTGGAAAAACCAACTAGCTTGGTTAGAAAAAGAATTAAGCCTCAGCAAAGCTTCCTGGAAAGTAGTATTTGGACATCATCCAATTTATGCATCAGGAGCCTATGGAAGTAATCCAGATTTTATTAAAACCTTTAGTCCTCTCTTTCAAAAATACGGTGTACAACTTTACATCAACGGTCATGAACACCATTATGAACGCACCCGTTCGATTAATGGCACGACTTACTTAATCTGTGGAGCAGGTGCAGGTAATCGTCCTGTAGGTAAAAATGAATGGACAGAATACTCTACCAGTAATTTAAGTTTCGCCGCCTATGAAGTGTATGCAGATAGAATAGAATTAAGCGGCATTGGCACTGATAACCGCGTTTTTGATAAGGGTATTATTAAGTTGAAATCAGCTTAATACCTGGCTCTCTAATTAGATGTAGGGTGGGCATTGCCTAGGCTGTAAACTCTGTGCCATTTTCGGGATTCCGTTCATGCAAAATATGTAGTCCGTTACGATGGCTAAAATCCTGTTGTATGGAGGCTTTGAACGAAAAATTAAACGACACTTACAAATGTAACAAAAAAAGGGTAAATTCCATCAAAGTCAACAGCCTAGGCATTGCCCACCAAATCAATTATCTTCAGCGTTATTAAAACTATGAAAGTCAAGCGCTTGATAATGCAATCATTCCGTGGAATCGGTGATTTGACGCTAGATTTCGATGAAACCGAGCCAACAGTACTGATTGGTATAAATGGCGTAGGTAAATCGAGTATTCTTGATTGCTTATCTATTATTTTCTCACAGATTACAGGGAAAATTCAAAACTCACCTAATTCTATACGTTCTTTAAGTGAACAAGATATCACTAGTGGTCGTAACGAAATTCGCATAGAAGTTATTACGACACTAGATAATTTACAAGAAATACCTTTATCTATTAATTTGGTAAAGATAAAAGATATTCAATCGTCTAGCCAGCTACAGCCAGCACTAGAAGATTTTACTGTAGATTTAGTTGAAGATGCTGCAAAATTTATACAAAAATCTCTTGGGCAAAAAATTTCTAATATTGAATATAAAAAATTACAAACGATATTTAAAAGTATAGTACCAAGCCTAGCGGAAACAATTTCTGATTCTGTTGTTCGAGATATTGCTATATCCAATAATCAATATACTCTTCAATATTTAAGAGGTTTACAAGTACAAAGTGCGGTTGATTACCTACGTCAAAAGTTGGAATTTGATTCAGAAGCTAGTATTAATTTATTAGTTTACTACCCCGTCAATCGTGCTGTTATCGATATGCCTCTAGAAATTTCAGAGGTATGTTCATTTAACCAAGTAGATGCATATAATGAGGCACTGACGGGAGGCAAAATTGACTTCAAAATATTTTTTGATTGGTTTAGAAATCGAGAAGATCTAGAAAATGAAAGACGAAGAGATAACCCTGATTATAAAGATAAACAATTAGAAGCTGTAAGACAAGCCATTGTGTCATTGATACCAGATTTTTCTAACTTACGTGTTGAGCGTTCTCCTCTGCGAATGACTGTGAAGAAACAAGGTGAAGAACTCATTGTTAATCAGCTATCTGATGGTGAGAAATGCTTATTAGCAATGGTAGGAGATTTAGCAAGACGTTTGGCAATAGCTAACCCAGGTTTATCAGAACCACTTCAAGGTAGTGGAGTGGTTTTAATTGATGAAATTGAACTGCACCTACACCCAAAATGGCAACGAGAAATTATTCCAGCTTTAACTAGAACATTCCCCAATTGTCAATTTATTGTTACTACTCATTCCCCTCAGGTAATTAGCCATGTCAAGCCTGAAGGAATTTATATTTTAGAAAAAACTAATGAAGGCGTTATTGTCAAACGTCCAGAAAGTTCCTTTGGAAGAGATAGCAATCGTATTCTAGAAGACCTCATGGATGTTCCAGAACGTCCACAAGAAATTAAGACAAGTCTTTTAGAATTGTTTAGACTGATTGACGCAGGAAATTTGGAAGGTGCTAGGCAATTACGTCAAGAGTTAGCAGCCGAAATTGGAGCAGATGAACCGGAGTTTGTACGAGCAGATGTACTCATCCGACGGAAGGAAATTCTCAATCGATGAAGTACATTAAAAAGAATCAAGAGCCAGTAAAATTTAGCAATTGGAAGGCTCTAGAAAATGATGATTGGAAACCTAATTGGGATGATAATTTTCAGAAACCTGAGAAAGTAATTGTGCATGATTCTCTGCTACAAGAACAGGGATATATCTGCTGTTATTGTGGAATGCGTATCACCAGAGAAACAAGCCACATAGAACACTTCAAGCCCCGTAGCAGCTATCCAAATTTGGCGCTGGATTACACAAATCTCATCGCTTCATGTCAAGGAGAAAGTGAAGAACCTCCTCCCGTTCCCGTACATTGTGGACATGAGAAAAAGTATTGGTACGATAAGCATCTGATGGTTTCACCTCTGGAAATAAACTGCAATGAGTTCTTTAAATATCCTGCATCCGGCGAAATTCAACCAACAAATGATCCAGCTAAACAAGCTGCTGCTGAAACAACGATTGAGAAGCTAGCGCTCAATATTAACAAGCTGCAAAATATGCGGAGAGTAGCAATGGATGCTGCATTGCTGGGTATTGAAGATTTGACTAATGAAGAAAGACAGCAGCTTGCTGAAGGCTATGAGCAACTCGATAGTAACGGGCAATATACTCCGTTTTGTGCTGCAATTATCTATTTACTGAAGAATTATTTTTAATCTGCTATGGTGTACGCGATCGCACTATACTAAACGGCATCATCTTCAGTTTTCAGGAAATAGTTTATGATTCTTGAGGCAGTGATGCTTCATGTTAAACCTGGGATGGAATCTGATTTTGAATATTCTTTCAAAAAAGCTTCCAAGATTATTTCGTCAATGAATGGATATTTATCCCATGAACTCCATCGCTGCATCGAAGTTAATGGTAAATATCTATTACTTGTTAGATGGGAAAATTTAGAATCTCATACTGTTGGATTTAGAGGTTCTGCTGAGTATCAAGAGTGGAAAAACTTGCTGCACCATTTTTATGAGCCTTTTCCCACTGTTGAGCACTTTGAAGAGGTAGAAATATAGCTCTTATATGAATTCGTAATTTGTAATTCGTAATTCGTAATTAATAAAGCTCACATTCAATCTGTTTTCTACACTTTGAATCTGTTGTTGGATTTTAGAACAGTGGCATGAAACATCTAAATAAATAGCTATTTGCAACATATTGATAAATTCGTAATTAAATAATAATTACGAATTATCAACTACGAATTACGAATTATTAGTCTACTTTTTGCAATTGCGCTATTCTGGGGTCGATAATTTTTTGCCCCAAATTAGCGAATTTAATTGCCACAGAAACCTTATTTCCTTCTCCAAAAACATGGGTAATTTCACCAATCCCAAAGGCTTTATGTAAAACGCGATCGCCTACTTGCCAATTCTGCTTACCATTGTTTGCATAAGCAGGTTTAGTATACGTTTGACGAATCTTACTTTGAGTAGTTAATAATTCTTCTGGTACTTCCTCCAGAAATTGCGATCGCATGGCGGGTTCGCGAGAACCATAAAGGCGGCGTTCGCGGGCGTGTGATAAATATAACCTCTCTTGGGCGCGGGTAATCCCTACATAACACAGGCGGCGTTCTTCTTCCAAGGATGCAGGATCACTCAGTGAACGGTAGCCGGGAAATAGCCCCTGTTCTAAACCTACCAAAAAGACTACGGGAAATTCCAAGCCTTTGGAAGCGTGCAAAGTCATCAAGGAAACTGCTGTTTGCCCTTCTTTTAAATTATCCAAATCGGAACTGAGGGCGGTACTTTGTAAGAACCCTTGCAGGGTAGCATCTTCGTTCTCTTCTTGGAATTGCAGTACAGCGTTGTAAAGTTCTTGGACGTTTTGGATTCTGTCTTGCGATTCATCCGTACCCTGATTTAGCAAGTCTTGAACATAACCAGAGTCTTCTAGTATACCTTGGACAATTTCCGCAGCCGGAAGCGTTCCTACTTCTCCTTGCCAACGGCTAATCATTTCGGCAAAGCCTTTCACCGATTTAGCGCCACGTCCAGCTAAAGTATTAACTGATGTCTCGTCTGATAATATTTCCCAAAGAGTTGTACCTAATTGCTGGGAAGCGTTAATCAAAGCATCAATGGTTGTTTTGCCAATACCACGCCGGGGAGTATTAATAACTCGCAATAAACTTACAGTATCGGCGGGGTTAGCGATCGCTCTTAAATAAGCTACAACATCTTTAATTTCTTTGCGATCGTAAAACCTCATTCCTCCCACGACTGTATAAGGAATTTGATATTTCACTAACAGTTCTTCAAAGGGACGAGATTGGGCGTTAGTACGATAAAGTATGGCAAAACTACCCCAATTCAATTCTGGGTTTTGTTGTTCTAAAGTGCGGATTTGACGAATTACAAACTCGGCTTCGTCTAGTTCATTATCCGCTTTGTGACAATAAATTTGTTCACCCGCACCCCGCGTCGGCTTGAGGACTTTATCAATCCGTTGAGTATTATTTTCAATTAGTTCGTTGGCAGCTTGGAGAATGTTTTCACAAGAGCGATAGTTTTCTTCTAACTTCACCATTGTCCGGGTGTCGTCATCTGGCAAACCGTCGCCAAAATCATTCTGAAACTCCAGCAAAATGGTGAAATCAGCCATTCTAAAGGAGTAAATTGACTGGTCTGCGTCACCCACAACAAACACTGAGCGATTTTGCCATTCCCATTCACTCTTTCTATCTTCGCCATTTGTCACTAACAGGCGGATTAGGTCATACTGAGTACGGTTAGTATCCTGATATTCATCAACAAGAATATGGCAGAATTTGCGATGCCAATAACCTAATACCTGTTCATTTTGCTGAAACAGTTTAGTAGGAATGAGAATTAAATCATCAAAATCGAGAGCGTTATTTTGTGCCAGCCTATCTTGATAGGAACTATAGACTTGAGCAATTACCCTGCCGCGATAATTAGGCTGCTCACTCTCAAATTCTTGGGGTGAGAAGCCTTGGTTTTTAGCGTTACTAATTGCATAGCGCACAGAACGATGGTCAAACTTCTTATCGTCTAGGTTTAGCTGTTTGGTAACAATATCTTTGACCAAGCTTTGAGCATCAGATTCGTCAAAGATGGAGAAATTTTTACTCCAACGGCGGCCTTTTTCGTCTTGGTACTTTTCAATATCAAAGCGTAAGATGCGGGAAAACAGACTGTGGAAAGTCCCGCACCATAAATCTTTGATGGTAGTGCGATAGACTTGCGATCGCAGTTTAGTTTGTTCGTATTCTGGCAACATATCAAACCGCTGACCATGTTCTTTGATGGCCAACTGTTCAGCAAATATCTTTTGAATCCGCTCTTTCATCTCCCTGGCGGCTTTGTTAGTAAAAGTCACCGCCAAAATATTTTCAGGAGCTACGCGGTGTTTGAGAATCAGGTTAGCAATCCGATAAGTCAGCGCTCGCGTTTTACCGGAACCTGCGCCAGCCACAACTAGCAGCGGGCCGCAGTAGTGTTCTACGGCTTGACGTTGGCTGGGATTCAAATGGCTGAGGAAGTCAATAGTTGTGGTCATGGATAGCCAAGGTGACTGGGCAAAGAACCGCTTCTTTTGAGAGTATCGTAATCAACGCATATTATTCTAGGTTAATTAAAATATTTCAATTCGACCTTGCCGAATTTCCTGATAAAACTCTTACTCTCCGCGCCTTTGCGCCTCTGCGTGACACCTTATCTAAGTTTCTGATGATGATTGAGGCGATCGCTTCTATTTTTTGATAATAAATAGGAGCTAGCACAAGTTAAGTATTATGCCCAGTTAATAACTAATAAAAAAATTATTCTGTGCCATCATCTGTATAGTGCGATCGCATCGCAAACCAACTTATTCTTGTACAGTCAAGGGTAAGCGAACGGTAAAAGTAGAACCAACCCCAATCTGACTTTTGACAATAATTTCACCACCCATCATCTGGCAAAAGTGGCGACTAATTGCTAACCCTAGCCCAGTACCACCATACTTTTTAGTAGTCGATGTATCGCCTTGGATAAAAGGTTGAAATAACTGCTTTTGCTGAGTTTGTGACATTCCAATTCCTGTATCATTTACTGTGAAAGTAATAATTTCAAAAGGAGTTGTTTGTAATAAGCCTGCTTTTTCGCTCTTCACTGTTAGCGTTACTTTGCCGTTTGTCGTAAATTTGGCAGCATTACTAAGTAGGTTTAACAATACTTGCCGCATCCTCGTTTGATCGGCATACATTGTACCCAGTTGTTCATCATAATCTACTTCTAAGATATTGCCGTTTTTCTCTACAGCCGATCTAACTGTCAGAACGATATTATTAATTAGTGACGCAATCTCAAATGTCTCTGGATAAAGAGTCATTTTCCCCGCTTCAATTTTTGATAAGTCGAGGATGTCATTAATTAGTTCTAGTAAATGTCTACCAGCAGCGTTAATTGTTTCTAAGTCGGTAATAAAGTCTCCCGATAAACCTAAATCGGTAGCATCATCTTGTAGTAGTTGACTCAAGCCAATAACAGCATTTAATGGTGTACGTAATTCGTGACTTACATTTGCCAGAAATATGCTTTTTGCTTTGCTAGCAGCTTCGGCTAATTCTTTAGCTTGTTGTAGTTCTTTAGTCCGCTCAGATACTCGCTCAATTAAACGATTTAGGGATTTAGCTAATAAGCCAATTTCATCTTCTGTGGTTACAGGTGCGCGCAAATCAAAATTAGATTTTCTCGCCACTTGTTCAGCTACTTGGGTAACCGTGATGACTGGCTCTGCGATCGCGCGACTAGTACGCCAAGCTACAATGGCTGCGATCGCCACTGACACCAGCATACTCATGATTACGATTAATCTCTCAACTCCTTTTGCCTGCTCTACACCTTGTGTCCTTTCCTGCTCTTGAAATTCAGCATTTTGTAAGATGTTACTCAGTGTTTGCGAAAGCTGCTCTAGCCGCATAGCTGTTTCGCCACGCATAATTTTCAGTAGCTGCTCACGTGCTGAAGCAACTTCCTGTGTCTGCACTTGGCGAGCATCAACTTGCTGTAATACAGACTCTATCTGCTTAACATAAGACTCTAAGTTAGTCGTGTAATCTTGCAATAAAGCTACTAAAGTGCCACTGTTTGCTGCTAATCTTTTAGGTTTCTTATCGATAAAATTGGTAATTTCTGATTCTAATTGTTTAGCTTTATCAACACTTCTGAGAAATTCGGTTTTTTTAGTTTGCAGCCGTTTGGGATCTTCTAATACTGAAACTAAATTAGAGCTATATAATTGTGCTCCAATTACTGCATCTTTATAATTAGTCAGTAGTTGTCCTTGCTCATGAGCTTGATTTAATTGCTTAATTTCTCTTCCCCGATAATAGTTCGCAATTACCAAACCAGTGAGTGAGCCAAAAAAACCAATTCCAATGGCTACAAAATATCCATAGCCAATTTTTTGATGTATGCGCCAGGAACTAGCTTTGAGTTTCCCTCGCGAGGGAAATTCAATAGTCGGGAGTTCGTCTGTCGATGGCTCTTCCGCTGGCACTGTTTTGCTTTCTGAACTACTGTCAACAGGGATTGGCTTTTGAGTTTGCATCCCTCAAATCTCCTTACCCTCCTGTAAAAGTCACCACTTTAGTTTCACTTGGGCAAACAATTTAACTAGAGATTAACACCTAAATTATCTTTTTTTATGACAAGAGCAAATTAACGCTCACCAGATAATGGGCATGACCTTTATTATATTTGAGTTATTCTAATATGAATTATTAGTACAAGGTCTAATAGTCAACAAAAATCGCTTTTTTTGTAAAAAGCGCTTTCTTAAAGAAAATGCACTCCTATAAGTATATCTTTTTCATCACTTTACTTTGAGGCGCACTTGAGGGCATTTATATTCAGTTATCAGGTAAGCGACTAATTAACCTTTCTCCAGCTTTCCATAAACTACCCTCAAGCCGTCTAAAGCATTTTAATCTAGTTTCTTATACAAAAGAGTATCAAAACCACGCTCTTTATCATTAGGCTTACTGTTTTCCAATCTTATCACCAATCCTTTTGATTCTCCAATAACTATCTTCTGCAATGTTGCTAGGGATAAAAAAGTTTGTAGAGTCAGTATTAGAGGCGGTGCGTCATAGCTTCCGCCATAGCGCACCCTACCATTTGGATATTTTTTTAATTGGAAGTCCCTTTGTGAAACGTCTATTCTGCATTCAAAAATTCCAAATATCCCTTGCTGAGTTCCTTCACAGCTGAATCGTAAAACTGCTTACCGTGTTCTGGGGTAGCCAAAGCGGGATTTGATCCCATGCGTCCATCCGGGTAACGCGCGCGAAAGTCTGTTGCACTATAAATATTGTGTCCTCTTCCCACTTCGCTTGAGAGGGGTGCTTGCTTAATCGCCTCTGGATAAACATACTGAGTTACAGCCACTTCACTAGGTGTGGCATGAGAGCCTTCTTGGTCACCGTATAATTCTTTAGCAAGTTTGTATACTGAACCACACATAAACCAATTAGCAACTTGGCATTGCACTCGATGTGCATTAGCAATCTGCAAATCTTCTAAGTGAGCATAAGTTTCTGAGAAAGCTGCTTTCAGGGTGGCGATATTGCCGCCATGTCCGTTGATAAAGTAGAACTTGGTAAAACCTGCTTTGCTCAAACAAGTTACATAATCTCGCACCAGCTGAATTAAAGTGCTGGGACGCAGACTTATAGTACCGGGAAAGGCGGTGTGGTGCAGTGCCATACCAACATTGATTGTCGGCCCTACTATTGCTTGGGTTGCTTCACCGACACCACGAGCGATCGCTTCTGCACAAATAGCATCAGTACCAATTAATCCGGTTGGCCCATGTTGTTCTGTGGAACCAATAGGAAGAATAATACCTCCAGACTGCTGTAGATAAGCTTCAACCTCAGTCCAGGTACTCAAATGTAGTAACATTTTTAGCCAACATCCTCATTAAAATTGCTGTGGGAAGAAACATTTATCTACTAGGTGGCATCATGAATCATGAGCCTTCCACTAACACGATTATGAACTCCCTTGCTGGGAGATGCAGTAATGACTATGAAATTTTGTCATTTGTACCAAACTTTAACTGGATTAACTGTTGCATTTCTTCTACTCAACAGTCTTCTTACCCCTCCTGCTTGGGCTGGACGTTATGTTTTGAATCAAACACCCCAAACAATCGAGCGCTATTTTGGGCGTTACAGTACCAAAAAAACTAATGGTGCGCAAGTTACCTATACTTATGCTCCCAAAAGTTTCCGAAGGCTATTTCCCCAGTTCCCTAAAAGTAATTTTTCTATTGCTTTTGTCAACAATCAAGCAAAATATATTACTTTAAACTTCAACGGAGATTTTTTCGAGTATCCAGGAAGCTATAATTACGATAAAGCCGTAGCGTCAAAGTTTTATAACTATATATTTGGGTATCAGCCGCCAATCTGGAAGGAACTTTCTAACAAATTTGGTGGTAATGAAACCATGTATTCTTACGAATATTGCCTTGGAGATGGAGTTGCAACGAGTTTTGATAGATACGGATACAAGCAATTTACAGATTCTGCCACTTTATCCTATAACAATCGTTGCGAACCCCCCTACAATTTTAATCAGAATTGATTTATCAGAAGTTTATTTACAAAATAATGTGAGGAGATAACTAAAATCACTCTGAGTTATTGCTTAATCAAAGTAATAATGCTTTTTTACATCACTGATGATTTCCCAGTTACAAGACATTCCAGCAGGAAAGATTACTAAATCATCTTTACCCATTTGCACTGGTTGTCCACCATCAGGTGTAACAATCACATCACCTGCTAAAAAGTAGCAAGTTTCTTGAGTATCATAAGTCCAAGGGAATATGGAAACTTCCTTTTGCCAAATTTCCCATTTCGTCACACCCAACTGTTTAAGACGTTCTTGACTAGGTTGATGCTCAATTTTAATTTCCATGCTGCTATTTATCTACTTTTAGCAATAAGACTGAATATCTTCTCCACATTTATCTACTAAATAGCACAAAGCGCGAAAACGCAAGCCGACAAATTGATCGTAAAGGGGATTGAGCTTGCACATAGGAGGAATATGGGCAATTTTTCGACCAAACAACATCACATCTCGCTCAAAAGGACACTGCGCCGGAATTAGTTTAGCAATAAATTTAGCTAATTTACGATTCTGGATTTCGAGTTCATCGAGCCATTGGCGTAGTGGTTGCAGTAAATCAAATTTAGGTTGAGGAAATTGAGGATGACTATTTAATTGGTCTTTTTCGCTGACAGGGCTAACAAAAGCGGAGAGAATAATACGTCGATTAGTTGTCTTAATCATATTCGTAAGTCAGGTTTTTTGTTGTAGATGAACTATAATTAGCCATTTGAATTGTAGCTAGGCTTTCTAGCTATGCAATTTATATTGTGCTTGGCAATAAAAAGCAAGTACAAAAAGCTAATTTGCAAGATAGTTGCGGGCAAATGGTGCAACTAATGGTTATTTAAACGCACCATACCCTGGAGAACTGTCCAGTTAAATACAAAATAACAAAGAAATTATAAAGATGGTATCGTTTAAAGTTATTGATTCCTTATATTCCACATACCAATCTTATATATTAAATTTAAATCTTCAGTTATGAAAATGCACAGTATCCTGAGATGGACTTTTATGTGTATAAGCGCTGTTTTGCTCTTACTCCAGCCAGATTTCCTTAGGACTATGCTGTAAAAACAATCAATTCTAAGGTATTGATATCTAGTAAATTGTTATCTATGTTACAAAACTTTATCTAAAATTTATCTACATAACTAGCAAATCAAATTTTGCTTAGTTCAAGCTCATATAAGCTCATATAATACCTAAAATAAAGTCTTAAGATAGGCTAAAAGCTATACTACTTTAAGCTGAGGTAAAAGTTAGAGATATAGGAAATTAAGATACTGAAATAAGGCAGAAGAAGAGAAAGCTTAGTAGAGAATTTTTTAGGTGTTTTCTACTAGGTATTTATTTCTGCGACTTTGCAATAGTCTGCATTTAAATTGTAGAGCATCAGGCGCTTGAATATTAAGCTTAAATAGATTTCTGAATGAGCGAATTCTATAAAAATTTGAGCCAGTTGCTGACCACAGCAGTCCTAAGGGGGGTTGGCTGGTTATGCATAGACGCCCTGATGGCGGCTTCTTTAACGGTAGAGGTGTATTAGACCTGTTTTCGACTCAGCAAACTTTTTAAGCAGAATTTCAAACTGCTCATGAAAGACATTGACAACATTTAACTTGTTGTCTTAGCTAAAATTCTACTTCTGGACTTGCGATCGCTCTTTTTATTATGGGTAGACTATCAACACAACTGCATGATGTCTGCTTCCTGGAGACACCTCAACAATCTACCCTGCAATTAGTTATACCCTAAGAATTTACCTAAATTTGGTTGGCGATCGTAATTTTACAAATAATTGAAAAATTCTTCTGGCACTAATCTTAATTCTCCTGATTGAAAACGCTCAATATTGATCCATAGTGCCCGATGTTTATGAGTTTCAGACTCAGAAAATGTTAAGCTGTCCAACTGATAAAACTTGGGGTCAGCAAAATCACATTGGTAAAGTTGAATAATTTCGTGCCCTTGTCTACCATTAAATGTAAATAGGTTCTCTATACAACCTAGATAACGAATATTAGTTAAGTCTGCTTGAATTTCTTCTTGGAATTCTCGTTCTAAAGCTAAACTGCTAGGTTCGCCAAAGTCAACACCGCCACCAAGAGCACGATAAAATGTTGATTGCTTTACAGGGTCGTAGCCTTCGGAAACAAATATGCGTTCGCCATCCCGAATTAGTCCTAAGACTAACACCCTTATTTCCCCTGGTTTGTTCATTTTTGTAATTTAACTAACTAATTATCGTAGATAGAGTATGAGCGACTGTCGCTATCTTCTACGGGCCAATCTTCATTTTCGCCGCCGAGATACAATTGTTCAATAGTGACGTATTCTGCACTTAGCTGTGTGAGAGCGTTAATTAAAATATCCAAGGCGATCGCATCACTGGTTCCCAAATCAAACCAGCAGCGTCCCCATTCACCTTCATACTCAAATTCACCCATGTTATGCATTAGCGCTAGCAAGCTTTTGTCATACCCTTGAGGGTCATAACTCATGTAGCTAATATCCAGCCCTGTTTCCTGCACCTGGAGATTTTCAGCGTTATATGCACCTAATTTGCCTAGATAAAACCAAGAATTAAACACTTCTTCCACATACTGCTTTTCACGCGCAGAAGGAATTGTGCTGAACTTTAGCCAAATCCATACATCAAAAGGATTAAATTCACGAAACTGAATGTGCATGGTGGTTAATTATCTGCGTTAGTGTTTTCTGAAAATTAGCATAGCAGCATAGGGGTTGGGGCTGGGGAGAAGGGGGCAAGGGGAGAATAGCAATTACTAATGCCCAATGCCCGATACTCTATGCCCAATAGCCAATAGACCTCTTGCAAAAATATATTTTTGCAAGAGTGGGGAAAGGGAAAAGGTGAGCCAGCGCGGTCTTGGGGGTTTCCCCCATGAGCGACTGGCGTTAGCGAAGCGATAGCGACGCAGGAGCGTAACCCCGAAGGGGTTAAAGGGAAAGGGTTTTGAGTTCCTTTCCCCTTTTCCCCTTTCCCTTTAACCGACTT
>NZ_MTAV01000106.1 GCF_002154695.1 Nostoc sp. T09 | reverse complement strand
ACTTGGCGCTGGTTCTGTCTCTACAGGTCTAGATGGTCTCGGACTTGGCGCTGGTTCTGTTTCTACAGGTCTGGATGGTCTCGGGCTTGGCGCTGGTTCAGCATTTGTAGTTGTGGGCGGTACACGCGGGGGCAGAGGTGAATCAATAGGTTGAGTGCGTTGTGGAGCTACAGGGGCTGGAGATGTAGGAATTTGCTCAATTCCTTGTTCTACTGCTTCTGGTTGCCTCTCATCTGGTGTTTTGGCAATTGTAAATTTTCCCAGGAATTCTGGGATTTCTAAAGCACTGATAGGCAGAGAATAACTCCCAATCAACAAACTACTGCCCATCGAAAAAATCACAGCCAAATTTGGGCAAAAACGCGATTTCTTATTGTTTTTTCTTAATTGCATAACACTCCTCAATTTTTTTTGAATTTTGCGAAAATTTATGAAAAGGAGCCATTGCTCCCTTGCTATTCTCCGACTTATCGCCAGTAGCCTTGGTTTCCCTAAATGGGAAACTTTTACCGAGGAATTTGTCCTTCTAAATTTGAGCTTAGATACCCATAAAGTGGTTTTCCGCAGGGTAGTAACGTTCACCAATTTATCTGTATCAACAGTGGGATGCGATCAAAGTTTTTTTGAATCTAAATTATTAAAAGTACATAGCTCATATATAATGAGCCACCTACGCAGAGAGGATGCTGCTGGCGATCGCTCTAAAAAAGAATTTATTTTTAATTCTAAATTGTTGAGTTACTTGTAGATTAATTTCCTGATGCAAAATAATCATTAGTGGCAACTTTATAGCAAAATTATGTGTCATGAATTAATATATACGCAAAATGTCAATGGATTCCCAGTATGCGCTGCTGTCTGAATCCCGACTGCCCAAGTCCTCAAAATGCTGATAAAAACGAGGTTTGCCAGAGTTGCAATACACCATTGATACCGCTTTTGCGGGGTCGTTACCGTGTAATTAAAGTGATTTCTGATGAGGGCGGATTTGGTAGAACCTATCTAGCGGAAGATGCGGATAAACTAAATGAATGGTGTGTAGTTAAACAATTCGCACCAAAAATACAGGAAACTTCTGCATTGAAGAAAGCAGTTGAGCTATTTAAAGATGAAGCTAAACAACTGCAAAAATTAGGAGAACATCCGCAAATTCCTACTCTTTTGGCTTACTTTGAACAAGATAATTATCTGTTTTTAGTCCAACAATATATCAATGGGCAGAATTTACTCCAAGAATTACAAAAAGGTGTAATCTACAACGAGAGTAAAATTATTGAACTTTTGTTAGATTTACTTCCTATTTTGAAGTTTATCCACGATCGCGGAGTCATTCATCGCGATATCAAGCCACAAAATATTATTCGTCGTCAAAGTGATGGGCGATTAGTCTTAATTGATTTTGGCTCCTCAAAGCAGCTGACAGCAGCAGTGCATACTCAAATCGGGACGACCATTGGCTCACATGGTTATACTCCGATTGAACAAATGCAGGATGGCAAAACTTATCCAGCCAGTGATTTATTCAGTTTAGGTGCGACCTGCTTTCATTTATTAACTAGGATTCGCCCATCTCAACTGTGGATGCAAAATGGCTATAGTTGGGTTAACTCTTGGCAGCAATATTTAAGTAATCAAGGCAGGCATGGGTTAGTCTTAGATGTAAATTTGGATCTGGTTCTGGACAAGCTGTTAACAACAGACATCGACAAACGTTATAAATCTGCTGATGAAGTCATCAAGGACTTGACAACTCAGAAAGCATTAGCAGCATCGCTCCCAACTTTGCTTCCAAGCTCATCAACTACCCAAATACCACAATTCAAAAATCGGCTGTTGATCAGTGCAGCTATTTTCCTGCTGGGATTAGCAGGAATTTGGTATTTACAGTCTCGTCCGCAGCCAGCCATGAGATTCTCTAACCCCAATCAGCCTGCAAACACCACAGGAAATTCCGATCAACCCAACACCCTCAAAGGACATTCCAGCGATGTGAATTCTGTCGCCTTCGCTAATGATGGTGTTACCCTGGCTAGTGGCAGTGATGACAACACAATCAAACTGTGGAATCTAGTAACTAAAAAAGAAATCCGGACTCTCAAGGGACACTCTCGATGGATTTGGACTGTCGCCTTTAGTCCCGATGGTAAAACCCTAGCCAGTGGTAGTGCAGATAAGACTATCAAACTGTGGAATATTTCCACTGGAAAAGAAATCCTTACCTTAAAAGGGCATACTGATGGAATTTCTGCTGTTGCTTTTAGTCCTGATGGTAAAACCCTTGCTAGTGCTAGCTTAGACAAGAAAATTAAACTGTGGAATTTCTCCACTGGCAAGGTAATTCGTACCTTGGTGGGACATTCTCAGGCAGTTTCTGCTATTGCTTTCAGTCCTGATGGTAGTACCCTTGCTAGTGGTAGTTGGGATAAAACAATTAAACTGTGGAATGTGTCAACAGGAAAAGAAATCCGTACTTTTGTAGGACATTCAGAATTGATTATTTCCGTTGCTTTTAGTCCTGATGGTGTGGCTCTTGCTAGTGGGAGTAAGGATAAAACAATTAAATTGTGGAATCTGGTAACCGGCGAGACAATGCGGACATTGAAAGGTCATTCTGATAAAGTCAATTCTGTTGCTTATCTACCAAAAGTAGAAGATAGCAAAACATTAAATACCATAATTCTTGTTAGTGGCAGTAGTGACAACACAATCAAACTATGGAATACGGTAACTGGAAAAGAAATTCGCACTTTGAAGCAAGATTCTGGTTATATTTATTCGATAGCAACTAGCCCCGATGGCAAAACTATTGCTAGTGGTGGTAGTGCTGAGAACATTATCAAGATTTGGCATTTGTCTGATTAACAATCCCCCTGCTCCGCTGCTTTGCAGTCATCAGGGGGATTCTTGGTTTATCCAACTATTTGTCTATAGGACTCATATTTGATTTTTGAAATATACGTAGTGGCGTGACCAGACTAAAATGTTGCAATAAAAATGTTCGTAGTTGCGCTTTAGCGCCCTATCAATTAGAAATCTAATGCACAACTTTA
>NZ_MTAV01000105.1 GCF_002154695.1 Nostoc sp. T09 | reverse complement strand
AAGCACTGCTGTGCCCTCGGAATGATTTATCTGTCGCAAACATTGTTTGAATCGGTATTATCCCAATTTGAAAAAAGAATGCGACAGATACACAGCCCTAAACCCTAAGTAATATTTACTAAGTAATTGCTAACTGTAATTACAACTTTACTAAGACTTTGCTGGATTTTCCTCATGTCAATTAAATATATTCCTGTATAAAACAGAACTATTAACCCTAATAACAGGAATGCATTATGGCACGTCGGAAAAGAAATTCCACTACTTTAGAACGAGCTGAACGGCGGATAGAAAGCTTGCAGTCGCTCAACACAAATCTGGATTTTGGCGCAGGAAATACTCTAGAAGCTTTCAACAACACAATTAACGAACTCAAGTCTAAGCTTGCTGCTTACAATATTGCCTTATCTTCCATCGACAAACTTACAGATGATGTCAATAACGCAGAAAAACGGGTGCAAGAAATGTCAGAAAAGATGTTGCTAGGAGTCGCTAGCCAATATGGTAAAACCAGCCAGGAATACGAAATGGCTGGTGGTTCGCGGCGCAAGAATGTCCGACGCTCAAAGAAAAATCCTAAAGTTTAAAAAAAGATATAAAAAACCCGATTATTGAAATAACCGGGTTTTTGAGTGCAATATTTAAAAACTGAAGTGCTAACTAAATGGCGAGAAATTCTAAGCTACAGGACTGGTTGCTTTAGTTTCTAGAGTAGCCAATCTGTTTGCTAGCAGTTTTTCCAGGTCTTCCAGCGCCTTGGTGAAACCTTGAATACCTTCTGCTAGTTTGTCAGATGCCATGCGGTCAGCAGCGTGCATTTTCTCAAAGGTGGCTTTGTCGATGGAAATTTTTTCAATTTCCATGCTTGCTGCCTTGGAGGGGTCAAGTTTGCGTGGTAGTTCGCCAATGGTGGCTTGCAATTCAGCTAACAGTGAAGGAGAAATGGTCAGCAAATCACTACCTGCCAATTCAGTGATTTCGCCAACGTTACGGAAACTAGCTCCCATAACTTCGGTTTTGTAGCCGAATTTCTTGTAGTAGTTGTAGATTGTGGTGACAGAAACTACACCTGGATCTTCCGCAGCAGGGTAGCTATCGCGTCCAGTTTCTTTTTTGTACCAGTCGAGAATTCGACCGACGAAGGGAGAGATTAGGGTAATGCCAGCTTCTGCACAGGCGATCGCTTGGTGCAATCCAAACAGCAGTGTTAAGTTACAATGAATACCTTCTTTCTCCAGGATTTCCGCAGCGCGAATACCTTCCCAAGAGGAGGCAATTTTAATTAGCACGCGATCGCGAGAAACTCCCGCAGCTTTGTATTGGGCAATTAATTCTCTAGCCTTAGCAACAGTGGCATCAGTATCGTAAGATAAACGAGCATCTACTTCTGTAGAAACGCGACCGGGAATGATTTGTAAAATCTTCAGTCCGAAAGCTACCGCCAAACGGTCAAAAGCTATAGTAGCAATCTGAGCTTGGCTTGCACCTGCACCTGCATCTTTCTTAGCTTGCAGTAAAGTTTGATCGACAATTTCCTGATATTCAGGCATCTGCGCTGCCGCAGTAATCAACGAAGGGTTAGTTGTAGCGTCTTGGGGTTTGAACTTTTCAATGGCTTGGATATCCCCTGTATCCGCAACCACAACAGTCATTGTGCGCAATTGTTCAAGTAGATTTTTAGACATAAAACTCCGTGATGGTTGTTTATTTAGGATTTACTGCGCTTCCCTGCGGGACGCTATGCGAACGCGTGTCGTTTGTCATTTGTCAATAGATTTCTTTGCTACTGACCATTCACCACTGACAAAATTAAGATTCTCCTTGTAGGCGGGAAATTTTACTTATTCCCCTGTTGTTTACACTCTTTGCTGCTGCTTCAATTCTGATTCTGGCAACTTTTCTTAATTTTGCCCAAGTTTGCTTAGTATCTTGAGCCTCGGACTTATTCTAGGTGCCTTATGCCAAAATCGGCTGTCCAATAGAATGCACTTTAATTAAACTCGTTGTACCTGATTTACCAATTGGAACGCCGGAGGTAATCACTACTTTATCGCCGTCCTTTACTAAACCCATGTCTACAACTCTGTTCACCACATTCATAAACATCTCTTCCGCATTGTGGGCTGGTGGAATTAGCAAGGGTACTACACCCCAAGAAAGTGCTAGCTGGCGGTAAACGGTTTCATCAGGAGTAAGGGCAATAATCGGTGTCGATGGACGGTATTTAGAAACCATTTGGGCTGTACTTCCTGAAGAAGTGTTACAAAGAATTGCTCGTGCGCCTGTTTCATAGGCAATCCGACATACTGCTTCTGCCACAGATTCCGTGACGCTTAAACTACCTGCCTCATGACACCAGGAATGGCTACTACCTTCTTGCAAAGACTGTTCTGTTCGCACGGCGATATTGTGCATGATCTCGACAGCGGCGATGGGATATTGACCCACAGCAGTTTCACCAGAAAGCATGACAGCATCCGTACCATCCCAGATGGAGTTAGCAACATCTGTTGCTTCCGCCCTGGTAGGGTCGGGGGCGCTAATCATCGATTCCAGCATTTGGGTGGCAGTAATCACCGGTTTGCCTGCCCGATTGCAACGGCGAATAATATCTTTTTGAATCAGGGGGACTTCGTGAATCGGCATTTCCACGCCTAAATCGCCACGGGCAATCATAATCCCATCGGCAGCCGCCAGAATGCTGTCAAATTGCTTGATTGCCTCTGGTCGTTCGATTTTGGCGATTACCCGAATCTTTGCTCCCGCCGCTTCAATCATCCTTTGGGCAGGTTCTAAGTCTTGGGGTGATTGCACAAAGGATACTGCCACCCAATCCACACCCAACTGAATGCCAAACCGCAAATCCAGCAAATCTTTTTCGGTGATGGAACTGACAGGTAAACGCGTTTCTGGCAGGTTAACCCCCTTGTGAGTGGAAATTAACCCGCCAATTTTGACATGGGCACGAATGCGATCGGCATCGCGATCGCTCACAACTAGCTTAACGCGACCGTCGTTAATCGAAATCGGTTCACCTGGTCGCACCATTGCAAACAAAGTCGGCAATGGCAAAGGTAGTTCGTCAACACTCTCACCCTTATCTTGTAAAACAAAAGTGACTTCGCTACCAGCTTCCACCATTAGCCCTTCTGGTGGTAAAGTCCCCAAGCGAATCTTCGGGCCACACAGGTCTTGCATAATTGCGATCGGCTTTCGCTGCTGGCTACTAATCTGCTTTAGATAGCGAGCAGTTTGGGCGTGGAATTCATAGGCTCCGTGAGAAAAATTCAGCCGTGCCATATTCATCCCAGCTTCTACCAACGCTTCCAGTCTTTCAGGAGCAGATGTAGCAGGTCCAACAGTACAAATAATTTTGGTTCGACGCATAGGGATTGGGGATTGAGGAATAGCCTGGTGGGGTGTTCTCCAAAACCTGCAACATGAACGCCTAACGCGTCCAAATTCACAAGTGCTTCATATCACTTTGCTGCTCAGTAAAATCACTTTTTTATCGAGTTTTACTATCAAGTTATGCGCCGTTTGACCAAAGTCAAGAGTCAAGAGTCAAAAGTCAAGAGTTTATAAGTTAATCACAAATGACAAATGACCATTGACTAATGACTAATTAAGCCAAAGCAACTGCTGGGGCAAGTTGTTCTTTTTGTGCCATTGACAACATCAGGTCAACTACACGATTAGAGTAACCCCACTCGTTGTCGTACCAAGCAACCACTTTGAAGAAGTTTGAGTTCAGTTCAATTCCTGCACCTGCGTCAAAGATACTGGAGTGTGTATCACCCTGAAAATCTGTAGAAACTACTTCTTCGTCAGTGTAGCCAAGTATTCCTTTGAGATCGCCTTCTGCGGCTGCTTTCATCGCCGCGCATATTTCTTTGTAAGTAGTAGCTTTAGCTGTCTTAAAGGTTAAATCAACCACAGAAACATCGGGAGTAGGAACTCTCAACGCCATACCCGTCAACTTACCCTTCAATTCTGGTAAAACCAGTGCCACAGCTTTGGCTGCACCTGTGGAAGAAGGAATGATATTCTGGGCTGCACCCCGACCACCTCGCCAGTCCTTCTTGCTGGGGCCGTCTACGGTTGGCTGGGTAGCAGTCATGGCGTGAACTGTAGTCATCAACCCTTCGGTCAAGCCGAAATTGTCGTTGATCACTTTAGCTACGGGAGCCAGACAGTTGGTAGTACAGCTGGCATTGGAAACAATAGTATGCTTGCTGGGATCAAATAGGTGATGGTTAACACCCATCAACAAAGTAGGAACTAGTTCTGGATCTTTGGTAGGAGCAGAAATTACTACACGCTTTGCACCCGCCTTGAGGTGATTTGTCGAGCCTTCTTGGCCAGTGAAAAGTCCTGTAGATTCCACTACATAATCTACACCCCATTGACCCCAAGGCAACTCTGCCGGATTCCGAATCGACACGCAAGGGATAAAATGCCCATCAATTACGAAGCCATCTTCCCTAGTTTCCACTTTACCTTTAAACTTACCGTGGGTAGAGTCGTATTTGAACAGATAAGCGAGGTTATCTGGTGGTACTAGGTCGTTAATCCCCACAAACTCGATGTTGGGATTATTAATGCCAGCGCGAAGCACAAGCCGCCCGATACGACCAAATCCATTAATACCAACTTTCAACTTCGTCACAATAAACCTCCTGTTGTTATAACCCGAACTCAGGGCTATTCCCCTATCTTCAACGCTGCATTCAGCTTGGATAGTTTTGGTCTGACTTAGCTGATCCTTACAGTCAACAGACGCTTAGAGCCTATTTTCTTGGCATATTTTAAGGTTTTGGCAATGGACATTGAGCATGGGGCATTGTCCACTATATTCGGGTTTTGGTGGGCTACATAATATTTAGTAACATCACGCTTGTCATAACAAACGCTATGATTTTTGTTACATTCAGTTACATTTAATAGAGCGATTTTCAACCAAAAATTCAAATTGGTGTGATTGATTGTTGGCAAAAAAGCGATCGCTCATCGGCTGATAAAATTGCTTCATGTTCGACAATATCTGCAAATTCATCGCTGAAACATTTTCTACCGATTTTGCTACTTGGCTGCTAGGAGAACCGATTGCCTTCACAGAGTTAAGTCCGAAAGAATTGTCTTTGGAACCTATCCGTGCTGATGCATTAATTCTACTGCAATCAGATGAAGTGGTGTTACACCTGGAATTCCAAACTCAACCAGATGCGAATATTCCCTTTCGCATGGCAGATTATCGCCTGCGTGTATATCGACGTTTTCCTCAGAAACGAATGCGTCAAGTAGTGATTTATTTAACTGAAACTACATCCGAACTCGTTTATCAAACTAGTTTTAGACTAGAAAACTTGCGGCATGACTTTACGGTGATTCGTTTGTGGGAGCAACCAAAGGAGATCTTTTTGGGAACTCCCGGATTACTGCCATTCGCAGTTTTGAGTAGTACAGCGAACAAAACAGACACATTGCAAGAAGTAGCTGCTCAAATCGACAAAGTTACCGACCCCAGGATGCAAAGTAATCTCATGGCATCAACAGCAATTTTAGCTGGGCTAGTATTAGAAGAAAGGGTGATTCAACGTTTACTAAGGAGGGAGATGATGCGCGAGTCAGTGATTTATCAATCAATTAAAAATGAAGCTTTAGAAGAAGGTCGAGCCGAAGGTCGAGCCGAAGGTCGAGAAGAAGGTCGAGAAGAAGGTCGAGAAGAGGGTATTCAAGAAAAAGCACGACAAATTGCCATCAACTTACTAGCAGAGGGAATGTCAATTGAAGTAGTGGCGAAAGTAACGGGTTTAACGCTGGAACAAGTGGAACAGTTACAACTTACGGAAGGCGATCGCCAAAATTAAGGGGATGCAGCGAAAATGTTTTGCTATACCTCACCGCATCCCCTAGCGTATCTTCTTTAGTAAGGCCACTTCCAGTCGCGGATTTCTGGCATATCTTCGCCGTGTTGCTCAATGTATTGCTTGTGTTCGATCAACTTATCTTGCAACATTTGCTTGACATAAGCTGCTTTAGCTCCTAGTTTTGGCACGCGATCGATCACGTCCATAACGAGGTGGAAGCGATCGAGATCGTTGAGGACGACCATATCAAAGGGAGTGGTGGTAGTTCCTTCTTCCTTGAATCCGCGCACATGCAAGTTTTGATGGTTAGTGTGGCGATAGGTTAAGCGATGGATTAACCAAGGATAGCCATGAAAAGCAAAGATGATGGGTTTGTCGCTGGTGAAAATGGTGTCAAAGTCTTTGTTGCTTAAACCGTGAGGATGCTCGCTTTTTGGTTGTAGCGTCATTAAATCGACTACGTTAACTACCCGCACTTTTAATTCTGGGAAGTGCTGGCGCAGGATGTCCACAGCTGCCAAGGTTTCTAAGGTGGGTATATCCCCAGCGCAAGCCATCACTACATCTGGTTCACTACCTTTATCGTTGCTTGCCCATTCCCAAATGCCAAGACCTTTAGTACAGTGCTTGATTGCAGCGTCCATGTCTAGGTACTGCAACGCTGGCTGCTTCCCAGCAACAATGACGTTGACATAATGGCGACTTCTGAGGCAATGGTCAGTTACTGACAGTAAAGTATTGGCATCAGGCGGCAAATAAATGCGAACAATTTCTGATTTTTTATTGGCTACAAGGTCAATAAAACCAGGATCTTGGTGAGAGAAACCGTTGTGGTCTTGCCGCCAAACGTGGGAGGTAAGCAGGTAATTAAGGGACGCAATTGGTCGACGCCAGGGAATGTCAAGGGTACTTTTCAGCCATTTAGCGTGTTGGTTAAACATGGAGTCTACTATGTGGATGAATGCCTCATAGCAGGAAAAGAATCCATGACGACCTGTAAGCAGGTAACCTTCCAACCAACCTTGGCAGCTAGTTTCGCTGAGAATTTCCATCACCCGTCCATTGGGGGATAGGTGTTCGTCTTCTGGGAGGATTTGAGAAGTCCAAGTCCTGTCTGTGACTTCAAACACAGCATCCAGACGATTCGATTGGGTTTCGTCGGGTCCGAAAATGCGGAAGTTGCGGCTGTCTAAGTTAAGCCGCATGATATCCCGCAGGAATTTCGCCGTTACCTTGGTAGCTTCGGCTTCGACTTTACCTGGTTGGGGAACATCTACTGCATAGTTTTGGAACTCAGGCATCTTTAGGTCACGCAGTAGGATACCGCCATTTGTATGAGGATTATCACCCATGCGCCGATGCCCTTTAGGAGCTAGTTCTGCTAACTCTGAAATCAGCTTGCCGTTGGCGTCAAACAATTCTTCTGCTTTGTAACTTCTTAACCAATCTTCCAACAATTTTAGGTGTTCTGGCTTTTTAGCGATTTCCCCAAAGGGAACTTGATGCGATCGCCAAAAACCCTCAGTCTTTTTCCCATCGACATCTTTGGGGCCTGTCCAACCTTTCGGGGTTCTGAGAACGATCATCGGCCACTGTGGACGTTCGGTAAAACCATGTATCCTCGCTTCCCTCTGGATACTTTGAATTTCTGTAACTACTGTATCTAAAGTTGCTGCCATCTGCTGATGGACATCTGCGGGATCAGTGCCTTCCACAAAGTAAGGTTTGTAACCATAGCCGATAAACAAGCTCTCTAACTCTTTATGACTCAAGCGTGATAGTACAGTTGGGTTGGCAATTTTATACCCGTTAAGGTGCAGAATTGGCAGTACGGCTCCATCATGCACAGGATTGATAAACTTGTTGGAGTGCCAGCTAGTTGCTAAAGCTCCAGTTTCAGCTTCACCATCACCCACAACAGCGGCAACAATTAAGTCAGGATTGTCGAAAGCAGCACCATAGGCGTGGACGAGTGCATAACCTAGTTCACCACCTTCATGAATAGAACCAGGAGTTTCTGGGGCCGCATGGCTAGGAATCCCACCAGGAAAGGAAAATTGCTTGAAGAGTTGCTTCATACCCACAACATCTTGGGAGATGTTGGGGTAGTATTTGCTGTAAGTACCTTCTAAGTAGGTATTGGCGACAAGTCCAGGGCCGCCATGACCAGGGCCTGCAATGTAAATTGTGTTGAGGTCATACTTTTTGATGACCCGATTTAAATGCACGTAAATAAAGTTCAGTCCTGGTGTTGTTCCCCAGTGACCTAAAAGCCTGGGTTTAACATGTTCTAGCTTCAGCGGTTCTTTTAGCAGTGGATTGTCGAGGAGATATATTTGCCCTACAGAAAGATAGTTAGCTGCACGCCAGTAGGCGTTTATTTTCTGCAATTCTTCATCTGATAAAGGCTTTGATTGAGTCGGAGTTGCTACAGTCATATCAAAACTCCATTACAACAATAGATTTTGACTAATTCATCAGTATGCAAGTTTAGTTGTCTATGGTGTGAGCGTCATCATACCCACGACAAAACTTTCCAGTATTCACCTGGAAAATTTGACAGTCTGAGCTGTTCAATAGATTCAGTTATTTACTCAAATCTAAAATTCATCTGAAACAATACAGATGATGACCTCACTGAAAGGCTAGCAGATACAATATTAGACTAGTTAATTTTTAAGATTATTTTTAAGAATAAAACTAATATTTATGGGATTGATGATTTAATCATCATTGTTTTAGTAGTTACTGAAAAGACGTAATGCTATAGCTGTGAACCTATTTCTTTTGACAGAGGTTGATTACAGAAAATGGTGTAATCTAAATTTGAATTTAGTATAAATCAATTGAAAGCAGCGATCGCAATATTGATGTTATTGGATGCAAAGGTAAATAGATGAGGCTACAATAGCCAACAATCAGATGCACTAGCCACAGTGAAGCTACAGATCTTTAGAAGCATGAGTATTAGCAAACTGGATAAATGCGCCTATTTTTGCTTAAATAAGTTTATAAAAACAGGTTTATCAGTTGTGAAGTTAAAATCCGAGTCAGAAACTTAGTTTACGAGTCGCAAAGTTAAAATACGACTCAGAAACTTAATTTACGAGTCGCAAAAGTTTATTGCAGGAGCGATCGCACTGTAACAATAGCCAGTATCCGGAAGCGCGATCGCTTTGCCTTTTACTCATTAATTTCTAATAGCCCCGGTGGGGGTGTAATTTCAATCCGACGCGCTTGTATGTCTACTACAGGTGCGATCGCTTCCACAAATGGAATTAAAACTTTCTTGTGTTTTTTGTCAGGCGCAAAATCAGGATGCAATTCCACTTCTAATAAATCATGACCAGTGGGAATTATATCTACCACTGTACCCACAAGTTCACCCGATGCTTGCAAAAAGACTTCCAAGCCAAGCAAATCGGGGACATAATATTCATCTTCTGCCAATTGAGGGCGATCGCTTATTGGCACCAATAACTTAGAATCACGCAAATCCTCTGCTTGGTTGCGATTTTCCACCCCAGCTAATTTGATGACATACAAATTTTTGTTTTCAATGTAGCGCCCTTCCAGTAATTCTATAGGTTGCGGTTCTGTCTCACCCGGACGCAACAACCAGCGTGTTCCCGCTACCTCAAATCGTTCGGGGAAGTCGGTATTCGGATAAACCCGCAACTCCCCAGACAGCCCTTGAGCTGCAACAATCTTACCAATATCTAGCCAATCATCCAATTTTGGATTTTGAACTTGAGATTTTGGATTGGTAAGTTTTTTCCTTTCTTTCTTCGCGTTCTTCGTGTCTTCGCGGTTCATTCCCACTATTTAATTACAGCGTTCTTTGTTGGGGATGCAGTAAGCTTTTACCCCACTCCTAACCCCTCCCCGCAAGCGAGGAGGGGAAGTTTTATGACGGTCTACCACTTCTTCTAAGATACTAAGCACTCACAGTTGCACGCTCATAGACTTGTTCAACTACCTTAGCCAAACGTCGCATACCAGTTACCAGTTCCTCGTCGCTACCGGTAAGGCTGATACGTAAGCATTGCTGCTTGTGCGGCCAATCTTCTTTTAAACCAGGGAAGAAGGTACTACCAGGTACAACAATTACACCCACTTGCTTCAATTGTTGGTAGAATTCCCAATCTGTAATTGGTAGATCTTCTAACCACAACCAAGCAAAGATAGCTCCTTCACCGCGATGTAGGAACCAAGGTAAATCCTTGGGCATGGCGGCATCTAATGTATTTTCTAATACGCTGAACTTGTTTTGGTAGAATGGGCGGATGACTTGTTCGGCAATTTCAGCCAACGCTCCAGAGTTAATAGCACGAGCTGCGATCGCTTGTCCATAACGCGAAGAATGCAGGCTAGCGTTGGTTTGAAAGCACTCTAGAACTTGAATAATTTTTTCATTCCCAATCGCAATCCCAATCCTTTCCCCTGGTAGCCCAGCTTTGGATAAGCTAGTGCAATGAACGATATTTTCTTCAAATATCAACGACATATCCGTAAAATTCAGCGCTGGGTAGGGAGGGGCGTAAGCTGAATCAATTAATACTGGCACATCGTAAGGTGCAGCCAAAGCAGCAATTTTTCTTACCTCTTCATCGGTGAGAACGTTACCTGTAGGGTTACAAGGACGAGAGACAATAACGCAACCCGTGCTTTCTGAAATGGAAAGTTGGCTGAAGTCAGGACGGTATTTAAACCTGTGAGCAGGTGCATCAATATCTAGAGCTGGTTTATAAGCGATTAATGCTTCTGGAACTAAGCAGATCCCACCATAACCGGTGTAGTCGGGACTTAAAGGTAAGACGATTTGCTTAAGTTCACCAGTGCGAGTGTAACCACCAAAAGCATTAGCAGCGTAGAAATAGAGAGTCTGGCTACCAGGAGTAACTAAAATATTGCGAGGAGTTAAATTTAACCCATAGCGGCGATTAAAATCATTAGCGATCGCTTCAATAAATGGTGCATAACCTTGACTAGAACCGTAACGGCAAACAACCTCACCATATTCGGAGCTAGCTAGTAAATCTGCTGTACAATCACGCCACAATCGTTCTACTGCGGGCAAAATCAACGGATTACCTGCGCTCAAATTAATCAATTCCTGCCCCGCGCCAGATTGTAACGTTTCGACAATATCTTTCATAATTGCTCGAACGCCGGTCAGGTTGGACATTTGAGCGCCAATTTTAGTAAGGGCAGGATTCATAGGCTGTGACGAAAATAAATTTATTACAGTATTGACAAATTCTTATCGGGGGGATGCTGTTAGCACAAAGTTGACGTCGTTGCTCAAACAGTTATTTCCACCTTTTATTAATCTAACTAGAGAATGACATTTTAACAAAGTCAAAATATTTTTATAAAGTTTCTTGTGTGCAAAAGCTAAGATGAATTGATTCCAAAGTTGATCGCGCAACTTCTACCAATCAATACGTGCTCGTTAGGAGGGAATTGATTGTCTATTTTTCTGTCACAGGTATGAAAAAGATTGCAGAAAAGTTACAAAAAATTTCTTCGCCCACTCCCCGATATAAACTCAAATAGCTATTTGAGAAAACTCTAGACAGGAGGGCTGACGCGTGGAAGTTAAAGCCGCAGTAGCTTACGGCGCAGGTAAGCCGTTAACTATAGAAACCGTTCAATTATCAGGACCACAAGCTGGGGAAGTGTTAGTTGAGATCAAAGCCAGTGGTGTTTGCCATACCGATGCTTTCACTCTTTCTGGTGACGATCCTGAAGGTTTGTTTCCCGCCATCTTAGGACATGAAGGCGCTGGTGTAGTGGTGGAGGTAGGTGCTGGTGTTACCAGTCTAAAGCCAGGCGATCGCGTCATTCCCCTTTACACTCCAGAATGTCGCCAGTGTGAATATTGTCTCAGCCTCAAAACTAATCTCTGCCAAGCAATTCGCCCTACCCAAGGACGCGGTGTGATGCCAGATGGCACAAGTCGCTTTAGCATTGATGGGCAGATGATTCATCATTATATGGGCACATCCACCTTTGCCAACTATACAGTGTTGCCCGAAATCGCCGTCGCCAAGATTCGGGAAGATGCCCCATTTGATAAGGTTTGTTACATTGGCTGCGGGGTGACAACAGGTATTGGCGCAGTTGTTTATACAGCCAAGGTGGAACCAGGCGCAAAGGTAATAGTTTTTGGCTTAGGTGGTATTGGCTTAAATGTTATTCAAGGAGCGCGGCTGGTAGGGGCTGATATGATTGTCGGGGTAGATATTAATCCCAGCAAACGCGCCTTAGCAGAAAAATTTGGCATGACGCACTTTGTTAACCCCAAGGAAGTAGAAGGTGATTTAGTACCCTACTTAGTTGACTTAACCAAAGGCGGTGCTGATTACAGCTTTGAATGTATTGGCAATGTTAAAGTGATGCGCCAAGCCTTAGAATGCTGCCACAAAGGTTGGGGCGTGAGTGTGATTATTGGTGTTGCGGGTGCGGGACAAGAAATTAGTACTCGCCCGTTTCAATTAGTAACTGGACGTGTTTGGAAAGGTTCGGCATTTGGTGGCGCTAGGGGACGTACAGATGTGCCGAAAATTGTTGATTGGTATATGGATGGGAAGATAAATATTGATGATTTGATTACCCATGTCATGCCGATTGAACAGATTAATGATGCCTTTGAATTGATGCACAAAGGAGAATCAATTCGCAGCGTTGTGACGTTTTAATTGTTAGATTCTATTTAAGGTGGGCATAGCTCACAAAAACAGTGCTGAGTACCGAGTAACGAGTAACGAGATCCGTAGTGGCGTGGCAAGCCTAAAGTTGTGCATTAGATTTATTTATTGGAAGGCGCTAAAGCGCAACTACAAACATTTTTTATTGCAACATTTTAGCCTTGCCACGCCAGTAGGGTGTGTTATGCCGTAGGCTAACGCACCTTGGATTGTTTGCGGTGCGTTGCGCTGCGCAACAAAATAATAGATTATGTTCAATTTTCATAATTATGAATTACGAATTCAACAAACTTAGGAGAGTTAAATGGTTACTACCAGTGAAGCGATAAACAGCACTCCTACAGAAAAACCACTTGCAGAAAAGCGTGTCACACTTCATAACATCAGTTGGGGTGCTTATGAGCAAATTCTTGATGCTTTGGGCGATAATCGAGCAGCCCGACTCACATATTACAACGGTATGTTGGAGATTATGACTCCTTTAGAAGAACATGAAACTAGTAGTGAAAATATTGGGATGTTGATTCACCTTTTGACAGAGGAACTTAATCTCAATATTAAAAGTATGGCTTCTACGACTCTAAAAATACCAAAGTCAAAAATTGGTGCAGAACCTGATAAATGTTACTATATTCAAAATGAGCCTGCTGTGAGAGGTAAAACAGTAGACTTAGCGGTAGATCCTCCTCCTGACTTAATTTTAGAAGTAGATATAACTCATACAGATATTAATAAAAAACAAATGTACCAAGAAATGAAAGTACCAGAATTTTGGCGCTATAACGGTACAAGATTAATTATTTATCTGTTGCATCAAGGTGAATATCAAGAATCAGCAACTAGCGCGACATTTCCGATATTAACTAAATCAATGGTTTACGAGTTTTTATCACAGTGCAAAACTCAAGGAGAAACCCAAACTAAACGCGCTTTCCGTAGGATGTTGCAAGCACAAATCCAGCAGTAGTTTACCTGTTGGCGATCGCCCTTTGGGATTATTCTGAATTCTGAATTCTTCTCACACCGGAATCTCAATGATAAATTTTGTACCTTCACCAAGAACAGAACTACAACTCAACTTACCATTGTGAGTTTCTTCAACGATTTGACGCGCGATCGCTAATCCTAACCCTGTTCCTCTACCGACAGCTTTAGTCGTAAATAAATAGTCGAAAATCTTTTGTTTTATTTCCTCACTCATGCCCTTAGCATTATCAGTAATGGTAATTTTCACACCTTGAGCTTCTACTGAAGTTGTAATTATAATCCGGTTGGGATTTGCTTGAATTTCTGCAAGACTCCGTCCAGTATTTGACTCATCCAAAGCATCAATTGCATTTGCCAAAATATTCATAAATACCTGATTTATTTGCCCAGGAAAACATTCAACCTGAGGTAAATTGCCGTAGTTGGTGACAACTTCAATAGCTGGGCGTTGTGCATTGGCTTTGAGACGATGTTTCAGGATTAAAATTGTGCTATCAATGCCTTCATGAATGTTAAATGGTACTTTGTAATCCCTATCAGCACGAGAAAAAGTGCGAAGACTAGTGCTGATTTTTTTCAATCTATCACACGCTATTACCATTGCATCAGTCATCTTGGGTAAGTCTTCTAAGATATAATCTAAGTCGATTGACTCAGCATGGTCTTTGATTTCATCACTTTTGTTGGGGAAGCTTTCCTGATACAAATTCAAGTGTTCAACAATATCAGCAATGGTAGGTTTAGCTTGTTTGAGACTAGCAGCAATAAAACCGAGAGGATTGTTCATTTCATGGGCTACGCCTGCAACTAAGTTACCCAGTGCTGACATTTTCTCACTTTGCACGATTTGTAGTTGGGCTTGTTGTAAATCTTGTAATGCTTGTTGAGCTTGTTGATAAAGTCGAGCATTTTCTAGAGAGATTGCTGCTTGAGAAGACAGAAAGTTAATGACGTTGAGGCGATCGCTAGTAAATACCCCACTCGTCAGTTGATTTTCTAGGTAGAGAATCCCCACCAAATACCCTTGATTAATAATAGGTGTACATAATACACTCTGGGGTTGTGTGCGGTGCATATATTCCCCAAGTCCCCCAGGAATATCTGTTTGCTGGTTATTTATAACAACTGTTTGCTGGTTATTTTTGACGTAATAGATAATTTTTATGGGAACATGTAGACAATTTTCTAATAATTGTGGGCTGAGGTTAGTTTGTATTTGATCACGATCAATAAAAGTAATTGCTCGTACTTGCCAAGTATTTTCTTGGGGAAGAATCAGTACAGCTTTTTCCGCGCCAGAGTTTTGGAGGATAATGCGAGTGAGACTGGCAATGAGTGTATCTAATTCCAGAGAACTGGATATAGCTTGAGCAGCTTTGAGAACAGAGGTAAAATCTAGAACGTCGGAAATACTGCTACCAGTGCTAGAAGTGCGAGTGGATGAGGAAGTCTTACGAAAGGAAAGAGTTTCTAGGGGGTTGAAGTTGATTCGTTGCTGTTGCAGGATGAGTTGGAGTAATTGGGGATAGCTTTTTTCTAGGTGATTAACTTTTGCTTTTGCTCCCCAGCGAGCATAGCAGTAGTAAGCTTCTTGCATATATGCTTGAGCTAACTTTTCTCTGCCCCAGTTGAGGTAGAATTTAGCTGCCAGTTCATTGCTGAGTGCTTCTTCTTGGATGTAACCGTTAGCTTTAGCTAGAGAAATGGCGCGATCGTACAGGTCAGCAGCTTCTCGATATTGCCCAAGTATTTGTGCCTTTTCTGCTTCAACCAGATCGTAGCGATGCTGATTATTCATAGGAGCATGGTATGCCCAGAATCGCATTTTTTCCTGATTGGCTTCAATTTGCTCTAAATACTTTTGTTGTTCACTAATTTCAGCTTGTAAATAGTTGGCACTGAAAGCCAGAGAATGATAGAAGTTGAGGATGACAACCTGCATGAAACCAAATGCAGATCCTGCCTGTTGATGAGCTAAATCTATTAATTTTAAAGCTTGAGAATAATCCCCTAGTTGATAAATTAAAATTGTTTTAGCTACATAAAAAATAAATAGGACTGTACCACTTTTAGCCGCGATTAAACAAGGTAGTTTTTCAGCTTCATCAAAGCTATTTCCAATCAATAAATATTTGTCTTCAGCTAAACCTAATAAATTCAAACCTAATTGCCGCCATATTTGGGAGAAATGAATAGGTATTTCTTGTTTGATTTTTACGCAAATGTCTACATATACTGCTTGTTGCTGAACAGCAGATTCTAAGTTATCTGTACAGAAAAATAGGTAACTACAGAGATTAGCAGCAGAATAACCTCCCCACTCAATATCTCCTGTCTCTAAACCACTTTGCACTGCTTCTTGTAATGGAATAATACTATTTTTACTGTGTTCTTTCCATGTTCTAATATTAGAATTAAATAGATTATAAACTTTTGCTTTCAAATCTTTAGCATCAAATTCATTCAAAAGCTTTAAAGCAATATTACCAGCATGATATCCTTCATCTAATTTGCCAATTCCAGACATTAACAATCCATAAAAGCCATAGGCAAATGCAGACAATGCAGAATTACCATGTTCAATACAGAGATTGACCATTGTAATGATTACCTGGGGAAAAATTTCTGGTTTAGCCATAAAAACTGGAGCGCAGAGAATTTTGATAATCTGCATGGCTGATAGTTTATATGGATCGGTCATCACTAAAAGTTTTGTCAGATCGTCTAGGTTGGGTAGATTAACTACTAAGCTCTCATTCCTTGCCAAATCTACCAGATAAATATCTAATCTTTCTAAAATTTGCAGCCCTATTTCAATAGCTTTGACCATTTCTAATTGAGCTATATAAATCTGCATCTGTGCTTCATATAATTTAACTCTATCGAGTAGAGTTTTAGTGTTTTGCAAAGCAATTTCATTGAGATGTATCGAACGCTCAAAGTTAATATTTAAATATTCTGCCTCTACAGTTTCAATATAAATTTTGAGGGTTAAGTCATATTGAGACTGCCAACTATCAGCTGCTAGCAAATCTAACCCAACATTCAGATATCTAATAGCTGTTTCATAAGCTGTGGATAACTTTGCTTTCTGACCTGCTATGAGATTGAGTTGAGCTAGTTCATTTCTTTTTAACTGATTGGTGAGTAAATCTACTCCAAAATTGAGTTGATTAACAATTTCAAATATCTTCTCCTCTTGTTCTTTTAAGGAAGTATTTTTTAACAAAAGTTGCCCAATTTTTAAGTGAGTTGTTTTTTTCTGATCTTCGGCAATTAACGAGTAAGCAGCTTGTTGAACTCGGTCGTGGAGAAATTTGTAAGTTGGACACAAGGAAAATTGCTCAGTTTTTAGTGTCCAGTCACTTGTACCCAGTGCCTCTGCGTCTTGAAAAAATTTATATATTTCAGTTTGGGGTAAAATCAAGCCTTCCTGCAAAGCTTTCCATAAAAAAGTTGCCGTTTCTATTTCTGATTCTTCTAAAACAATTGCCAATGTTGCCAAATCAAATTGATTACCAATACAAGCAGCTAACTGTAATACCTCTTGAGTAGATTGAGGCAGTCTTTGTAATTGAAAAGCCATAAAGGCAACAACATCATCTGTAACTGCTTGTTGATTTACTTGTGCAATATCACATTGCCAACCCCCCGTAGCCCCTCCTTGATAAGGGGTAAATTGAATCAATCCGTCTTGATATAATGCTTTAAGAAATTGTGTGGCGAAAAATGGATTACCTTGAGTTTTTTGATACACTAATTGCGAAAGCGGTAATGCTAAATCTTCTATACATTTAAGTGTGTCAGCTACTAAGTAATTAACTTGGCTTTGACTGAGTGGTGCTAAAGTAATTGTGTGAATTGTTGCTTGCGTTTTTTCAATTTCACTCAAAGTCAACATGAAAGGATGTACTGAGTTGACTTCGTTATCACGGTATGCACCAATTAATAAGAAATAACCTGTATCAGCCATTAGTAGCTGCATTAACTTCAGCGATGCTGAATCTGCCCATTGCAAATCATCTAAAAATATTACTAATGGATGTTCCTCACTGGTAAAGACCTGTGTAAATTTTTGAAACAATAAATTAAATCTATTTTGTGATGCCGTTCCTGATAATTCTGGCGCTAGAGGTTGTTCACCAATAATTTTTCCTAATTCGGGGATGACTTCAATAATTACCTGTCCATTTTCACCAACAGCTTCTAATATCTTAGTTTTCCATTGCTGGAGTTGCGCATCACTTTCTGTTAATAGCTGTGCCATTAAATCCCGAAAAGCTTGTACAAATGCTGAAAAAGGAATATTTCGATTAAACTGGTCAAATTTACCTTTAATAAAATAACCATGCTGTCTAACAATAGGTTTATGAACTTCGTTGACAACCGCAGTTTTTCCAATACCAGAAAAGCCAGCTACCAGCATCATTTCAGTTGCACCTAAGCTGACTCTGTCAAATGCTTGAATGAGGATTTCTACTTCTGTGTCTCGTCCATAAAGTTTATCAGGGATAATAAAGCGATCGCACACATCCCGTTGACCAATGGAGAAGTCTGCAATTTTACCAGTTGTCTGTAGCTGTTTTAAGCAATTTTCTAAATCAAATTTTAATCCTAATGCATTCTGATAGCGGTCTTCCGCATTTTTCGCCATCAATTTCATGACAATATCTGATAAAACTTCCGGAATTTCTTCCCTGTTCCCTGTTCCCTGTTCCCTGTTCCCTAATGCCGTTGGCATTTTAGCAATATGACAATGTACAATCTCCATCGGGTCATTTGTTTGAAACGGTAACTCTCCTGTGAGTAACTCATAAAAAGTCACACCCAAAGAATAAAAATCAGTGCGGTAATCAATCCCCCGATTCATTCTCCCTGTTTGTTCTGGAGACAAATAAGCGAGTGTTCCTTCCAGAACATTGGGACTTATTAGAGTTTGCGTTTCTCGTGGTAATAGTGAAGCAATACTAAAATCAATTAATCTAATTTCCTGAGTTTGAGGATTAATTAAAATATTGGCGGGTTTAATATCTTTATGAATGATGCGATGATCATAGAGAAGATTTAAGCTATTGCACAGAGCGATCGCAATATCGAAAAATTCTATTAAAGTTAGTGCAGTCCCCCTTGTCTCTAGCCATTGGTTGAGGGAAATACCCCCAAAGTCTTCCATCACTAACGCATAGCCATTCTGATAGGGTTCCAGGCTGTAGGTTTGAATGATTAGCGGCGAGTTGAGATTTTTGGCGATCGTGTACTGGTTACGAAACTGCACCAATTCGCTGAAACTGGGATAAGGATTTTTCAACAGCTTGATCGCTACAGGCTGTTGGTCAGTCTCTCGATATCCACGATAAACCAAGGTGCGAGAACCGTTGTATACTTCTTCGCTGATGTGATAACCGGGAATACTGGCTTGATTACTAGGCATATTGCTGAATTACTAAATTCGTGAGACTGTAAGATTTAGTATTCCCAGATGCGTAAAATTATTTCTAATGTAAGGCAATAATATTTACATCACAAATCAGGATAATTTACGCATAAATATGAGAAATCAAATATTTTAGAGCAATATCAGAGATTAAAATCAAAATCATCATAAGTAATATATTATACCTAAATTTTAGGTAATTATGTATTCTCACCAAGAAGAGAGTGACAGCTTATGCGCCCATCATGAGTTTCTTCAGCAATTTGACGAGCGATCGCAAGTCTTAATCCTGTGCCTTTACCAATTTGACAAAAATCAGCATTAAAGACCCCACTACAAAACCTGACAACCATTAAAAGTGTCCGAAATAGCAATTGTAGTGCCCGAAATGGCAATTGTAGTGCCCGAAATGGCAATTGTAGTGCCCGAA
>NZ_MTAV01000104.1 GCF_002154695.1 Nostoc sp. T09 | reverse complement strand
AACTCAGCAGTCTGCCTGGGGAAATTGTCCAACTGGTCAACTTGCAATCGCTCAACCTCGAAGGCAACGAATTATTCACACTTCCGCCAGAAATCCGAAAAAATGGATTAAGAGCAATTCTTAACTTTTATAAGCAACAACTAGAACAAGAAAGTGAAGACCTCTACGAAGCAAAATTCTTAATTGTTGGCGAAGGAGGAGCAGGTAAAACCTCTTTAGCTAATAAAATTCAAAACGAAACTTACGAACTCCAGCCGGATGAGGAATCAACCGAAGGCATTGAGGTAATCCGGTGGCACTTCACCCAACCAAATGGCAAAGATTTTCGCGTTAACATCTGGGATTTTGGCGGTCAAGAAATCTACCACCAAACCCATCAGTTTTTCCTTACTAAACGTTCTCTCTATGCTTTAGTTGCTGATACTCGCAAAGAAAACACTGACTTTTACTGGTGGTTGAAGGTCGTTGAACTCTTAAGTGACAATAGTCCAGTTATCATCATAAAAAACGAAAAACAAGATCGTCAATGCGAAGTTAATGAGCGCCAATTGCGTGGAGAATTTACTAATTTAAAAGAAGCCCTGCCAACCAACTTAGCCACTAATCGCGGTTTATTAGAGATTAAACAAGCTATTCAAAACTACATCAGCAGACTTCCCCATGTCGGCACACCTCTGCCAAAACTTTGGGTAAGAGTCCGTTCTGCTTTAGAAAATGACCCCCGCAACTACATTAGCTTTTACGAATACAAGAACCTGTGCCGAGATAATAATTTAACTGACGATAAATATCAGATGGATCTGAGTCGCTATCTGCACGACCTTGGCGTTTGCCTACACTTTCAAGACGATTCTACACTTAAACATTGTGTCATCCTTAAACCAGAATGGGGAACTACTGCCGTTTACAAAGTGTTAGACAATAAAAACGTCGAGAAAAATCTGGGATGTTTCACCCAGGATAATCTTAAAGATATCTGGAAAGATAGCGAATATGCGGATATGCGAGATGAACTGCTGCAACTCATGATGCGGTTCAAACTTTGCTACCCAATTCCTAATAGTTCTGGCACTTATATTGCCCCGCAATTACTCGATAGTAACCAACCAGACTATAACTGGAATGAAACTAATAACCTGATTTTACGCTACGAATACAAGTTCATGCCCAAGGGTATTATCACCCGCTTCATTGTTGAAACACACCCTTGGATTGAACAACAAAACCGCGTTTGGAGAAGCGGCGTTGTTCTCAGCAAAGACCAAACTCGTGCAGAAGTTATTGAAAATTACAATCTCAAGGAAATTAAAATCCGTGTAACAGGAAATCGTAAGAAAGAATTGCTAGCTGTTGTCACTCACGAACTCGAAAAAATCCACAAGTCTTTTGAACGTTTGCAGTATGACACCCTGGTTCCTTGTAACTGCAAGGAATGTGAAGGAAGCCTAACACCTTATTCCTATGAATTAGATAAATTATATAAGCGTTTAAAAGCTGGGCGATATCAGATTGAGTGCGAGAACAGTTATGAAATAGTAGATGTCCGCAGGCTAATTGATGATGTCAATCCACAATCCCAATTTGAACCACTACAACAAGAATTGTCTAACGCCAGAGATGAATCATTTAAAAAACAAACCATGATGAATTATCACGACTTCCAAATATTAGTGACAGCAGACCGCAAAATTCGCGCTTCCTCAGAACAAGGCGACGAGTGGGGCGAACTACGGTTAGAAATAAACAGAATTAAGCTGTCATTAAAACTGATTGAGTCTCGTCAAACAGATACCGATTTGCTCAAAGCCATAGGTGGCGAACTCTACCAAGCACTTTTCCCCACAAAGATTCACGGACAATTGCGAGCTACAATGGCAGGCGCACAAGCCAATGGCTACGAGGTACGCTTACGCCTAGTGTTTGAATCTCCCGAAATAGCTGCCCTACCTTGGGAATTTCTCTATGATGAGGCTACTAACACTTTCCTGGCAAACAACACTCAAACAGTACTCTCGCGTTATGTTGACGTTCCCCTACAAAAGCGTGACCCCAAAGCCGCTAGCCTACCGCTTAAAGTGCTGCTAGTCATCTCCAGCCCAAGTAACTTACCTCAATTAGATGTTGCTGGGGAAGAACGCCTTATCCGTGAGGCACTGAAAAAACACATAGATGCAGGCACAATTGAGTTAGATGTGCTACACGAAGCGACTAGAAGTAACATCACTCAAAAGCTTCGGGAAAAGCCTTACAATGTTTTCCATTTCATAGGTCACTGTAAATTTGAGAACAACAAAGGCTGTGTTGCCTTAGAAGATACTGATGGCAAATACAAACTCTTGGATGATGAAGCTTTTGCCAACTTCTTCTTGGGCAACCGTAACCTAGGGTTAGCTGTGCTAAATTCCTGTCAAGGTGCAACGGTATCATCCAACCAAGCATTTGCAGGTATAGCACCAAACCTAGTACGCCGAGAAATCCCCGCAGTAGTCGCCATGCAATATGAAATTCTCGACACCACCGCCAAGCTGTTTGCTGATGAGTTTTACCGCACTCTCGCTTTAGGCTGGCCTGTAGACGCAGCCATGCAAACCACCCGCAACGCCATCTCGATGGAAGTTGGATTAGATAAGCCTGACTTTGCCACACCAGTGCTTTATATGCGGGCTAAGGATGGAATAATTTTGAGTGGGTTGTGATATCGTGTCAACTTAAAGACTGAATCGTTAAAGCGGCAGAGGGAGCAGAGGAAGCAGAGGGGCAGAGGAGATAAGAATAATGACTATTGTCACTTTCAACCCAGAAATAATCTCAGCTTTACCGCTGTATTCACCACAATTTAATTAGTTGTTTACCTTCTAAAAATAAATCAAATCTGTGCATATCTTTCTCAGACTCAAAAGCCGCTACTGGTAAGTAGTGGAATTGAACTTTAGTCATATATAAAAAATAATACTCACCCTTTTTATCAACTTTCGTAAAATGCTCATACCTGAGCTTGGTGATACTCCCATCTTCAAAAAATATTGCAAAGAAGTCTTCATCCATTTCGCAATATCTACTTTGGAAATTCAAGGCAGAAGTTCGCCCTTGTAGACGTAACCAAAGCGGTACAGAGAGAATATAGGCAATAAAACCCAAAAAATATAGCAACCACCAATCAAATTGGTTCTGGATTATAGAAATGATAATATTGATCGCTGCCAAAATTGAAAAGAAAATTAAGAATATTTTCTGGCGTTTATAATAATCAACAGCAATAATTCCTCTTAATTCTTTGGGAGATATTTGAAATTGCTTAGTTCTAATTAGCATAATATTTTATAAATTGTTCTTGAAAATTATTAATAAGGTGCAACTACAGGTAATAAAAGCCGAGAATTCGCCTCACCGCCACAACTTACTGTTAAGGTAATAATCTGAGCATTCAATAAATCTTCGCTATTAATTACTGCACCAGTTCCAGAGTTCATCGGGTAGGCTGGAAAACAGGCTGCACTCAAACTCAGACGTAAGGCGTTACCTTGAGGGATACGCGCACAAGTCGCTTGCAATTGAATTTTTGTAGGTGTGGAATTCGTCCCTGCTCGACAATGCACGTAACCTTGAGTCAAATTATACACTTGCCCATCAGGATGAACTTGCGAAAGTATGGCACACAAATCATAACTCGGTTGATCGGCACTGCAAAAGATTTCTACTATTACATCCCCTGCTAAATGTAAGTCGGCTGCTAGGGGTTGACTAGTGTAAGTTAATATATCTGAGCGTAAATCAAGATGCGATCGCTCAAACACTCCCGCTGGAATTGCTGCATGACCACCCAAAGCTGGAACTGGTCGCCAAGGGTCGTGAACTAACACATCAGTAGTGCTGAGTTCTGAGTGACTTCGGCTTCGCTCAGTCGAACGCTGAGTGCTGAGTGTTCCAGAATCTTCGCGGATGCTAGCCAGTCCGGTAGTTGATAAGTAATAGGATTTTTGAGTTGATGTTGGTAAGTTGGGGAAAGTGCGCCAAATATTACTTCCCATTTCAAATAAGCAGACAGGCTGTTCTTGCAGTAAACCTGTATCTATATCTTTAAGAAACTGGTCAAACCAGCGAATTTGCATCCTATCTACAGGACTAGCTGCTTTCGGGCCGAAGTCAGCATTACCAACTTTACGACCCCAAGGCAAATGTGCCCAAGGCCCAACTAACAAATGTTGGGGTGTACTGCTACGATCTGCCATATCTTTATATAAATGCAGAGTACCCCGCAGGTAAGTATCAAACCATCCCCCAATGTGGAACATAGGCAAATCGACAGTTTGCAAGTGGCGTTTGGGCGAAAGTTCTTGCCAATAAGCTGCATCTGGTTGGGAATTAGCCAACCAATCGTGATAAAAAGATTCAGGAGCTAGAGTTTGCAGAATTTCTGGATTAGTTAAAGGCAAATTCCGAGAAGCAGCAAATAATGCTTGATAAGCTGCTTTATCTTGTCGCAACCTGGCAGTTTCAGTTGCTAATTGAATCGCCCAAGCAAGATTAGTTTGAAAACAGAATGCACCACCTTCATAAGCCCAATCTGTATACAAATCATAGCCAATCATTGCCGGGCAAATTGTTTTTAAAGCCGCTGGTTTAGCAACAGCAGCATATAGCTGAGTCATCCCTTGATAGGAAAAGCCATACATCCCTACCTTGCCATTACTATAAGGAAGATTCGCCGCCCAATTTACCGTATCTTCTCCATCGGCGATTTCATGAACAAATAATTTAAATTCTCCCTCAGAACTGCCTCTTCCTCGGACATCTTGAATAACTACAATGTAACCTTGGGCTGCATACCAACTAGGATGAGCATAGACAACAGTAGATGCGATCGCTCTGCCATAAGGTTGTCGCATTAATAATATCGGAAACTCACCCTCAGCATCAGGACGATAAATATCTGCATCTAAACGCACTCCGTCACGGGTGCGAAAACTAATGTTATATTCAGCCTTTACATTTATAGCCATAGTTAAAAATGTTTCAAAGTCTTATTTTAAGTAGTTGAAGATTGATTTTGAATGTATTTTAATGCTCCGTAAAATGCTCATTTGATGCTCAGACTGAGTAGGTGTGTTGTCCAATTTTATGTTGACATGAATAAATACTTAGTCTAGCCATGCAAGCTATTTGTTATTGACATTTATCAGATAAGATATAAATATTCACACCGACCTACTAATATGTACATCCAAATTAAACCAGAACTAGAACAATTTATTCAGGCACAGCTTGCAAGTGGTAGATTTGCTAGTGCAGATGAGGTCATAAACGAAGCTTTTAAGCTGCTACAAGAAAGAGAAAAGCGAATTGAAGAATTACGACAAAAAATTGCTGTGGGAACTGAACAAATTGCTAAGGGACAAGTAACTGACGGCGAAGTTGTCTTTGCTAGATTACAAGAAAAAATTCGTCTATATAGTGAGGAGCAGTCTGAATGAGTAGTTATTCATTTTCAGATGCAGCAATTCAAGATTTAGAGGAAATTTGTGAATATATTGCTCGTAGTAACCTAAAAGCAGCCAGTAAGCTTTTTGATAACATTTGCCAAAAATGTAAATTAGTAGCTAGTTTTCCCAATATGGGGAAAAGTTATGGAAGCCTTGTATCAAATTTACGCGGATTTTTTGTCGATGATTATATTGTATTTTACTATCCCACAGAAGATGGAATTAGTATTATTAGTGTTGCCAGTGGTTATCGAGATATAGAATCTTTGTTTACAGATGAATAATAAAATTTTATCAATTTTTATGCTGCCATAAAATAATAAGATTTAAAATGTCATTGCGACGAAAAACGTTTCTCCTCGCAATGACACCACTTTAATTTAACAAGGCATCAAAGCATCTAATCTCCCCAGCACCGCCATATCTTCTGCATCTAACTCCATTGGCGTACCACTACGAATTAGTTCTGAAAAATCTTCATTCGGCACCATAATTGTCAATGTATACAAGCGACTCGAACCTGTATTTTTAATTAAATGAGTGCCTGTAGGCGGTACTAATAAACTATCTCCTGCCTTAATAGGAACTTTCTTGCCATCACAAATAGCCATGCCTTCCCCTTTCAGAATAAAAAACATTTCTACTGCCCATTGATGACGATTAGGCGGTGTTTGTCCATCCACCTCAAAAATTTCTACGCAGCAAGTCAAGGAAGTATTAGCATTTGCCGTATCGAAGATAATCGCTAACCGATTAGAATCATGAGGACTAATTCGGTAAACTTGATAATCTTGGGGAGATTTAATAACAGGAATCACACAACGACTAGCGTGCATTTATGTATCTCCTCTGAATAATTACAAGATGCAAAACTCAAGACTCAGCATTTTGCAATGCTGTTAAAATCTCTTGTGAGCCAGTAACAAAACCAAAGCATTGTTTTACGTTGTACAACGTCGCCAGCCAACAATAGTCAGGGGATGTTGTAGCGGTGCAATCTTTCACTAAAATGCAGTCATATCCTAAAAAATTGGCATCACAAAGAGTAGCCATTACACATTGGTCGGCATTAACACCAGCAAAAAATAGTGTCGTCTTTCCCAGGTTCCGCAAGATACTATCTAAGGGAGTATCCCAAAAGCCACTCATGCGGTATTTATCAATCCGAATATCTTCCGGTAACTGTTGGAGTTCATCTACCACTGCTGCTGCCCAACTACCTGCCATAAGTACCTTAGCACCATTGCTAGGTAGAGGATCGCCCAATCCTACGCCGTCGCCTGTAGGGTTGTAAACGTGATGTAAACCAGCGCTAATATTCAGTAAATCGGGACGATTACCCCAATTTAGCCACATTACCGGGACACCAACCCCACGCAGTTGCGGTAGTAAGTTTTGTAAAGGTTCGATTGGCTTACGGGCTGGGGTGACATCTACGCCGATATGCGCTAACCAGCCATCGGGGTGGCAAAAGTCATTTTGCATATCAATGACGATAATGGCAGCTTTTGCCAAGTCAAGTCGCAGGGTTTTAGTTTCAGTTGATAAGATAGCGGATTGTGGGGTCTTTTGTGGACGGGTGATATCTGCGATCGCCTGATTCACTGTCCAAGCATTTGGTGCAACTCCCAATGACCGAAAAGGCTGATTCATAAATTGCAACACCCAAGACCATTTTTTAATTTGTAACCCGAAATTCCCCCAGGCGTTCGATTACTTAATTAAGGTTAAAATCGTGAAGTTTACTATCCAGAATGTTTTAATTCCCACTGATAATGCTTATGCATTCGTTGATGTCCAGATTGTGGACGGTAAAATTGCGGCGATCGCCCCGAATTTAGATGTGATTGGCACAGCAATTAATGGTACACATCAATTATTACTTCCTGGTTTCATCAACGCCCATACCCATTCTTCAGAAATGTGGCAACGTGGAGCGATCCCACCTTTACCTTTAGAATTATGGCTGGCGGAACTCTACGATTTTACCCCTCTTGATTTAGAAAAAGTTTATCTCAGCGCTTTAGGAACGGCGGTAGAAACTCTCCTTTCTGGCGGTACGAGTGTTGTAGATCATTTGGTGTTGATTCCCGGACAAGAGTTTGAAACCATTGCTACTGCTACCCGCGCCTACCAAGAAGTGGGAATTCGGGCTTTTATCGCCCCTTTAATTCAAGATGAATCCCTGACAGCAGGGATACCATCGGGGGAAGCACAACAAACTCATGAACCTTATTTTCGCCCAACGCAAGCAACTCTAGATATTATCGAAGCAGCAGTAAAGCAGTTGCATCGCCCGGATGAGGGTGTAAGTATTTTAGTTGCACCTACAGGAATTCAATTATGTAGTGATGCTTTGTTTACTGGGTGTATTGAATTAAGCGATCGCTATAATCTTTGTCGTCACTCTCACTTACTGGAAACCAAAGCCCAGGAAAAACTCGCCCAAGAAAAATACGGTTGTTCTGCTGTGGAACACCTCAAGCGCATTGGGTATTTAAGCGATCGCACTTCTCTTGCCCATTGCGTCTGGTTGAGCGATGCTGATATTGCTATCCTCGCAGAAACTCAATCTACAGTTGTTCACAACCCCTTGAGTAATCTCCGTCTAGGTAGCGGTGTCGCCCCAATTTTAAAATATCGGCAAGCAGGTGTAAATGTTACCTTTGGTTGTGATGGCGCTTCTAGTAATGATTCACAAGATTTGTTAGAAGCGATTAAAATCGGCTCTATTTTGCACAACATTACAGACTTAGATTATCAGCACTGGATTACACCCAGGCAAGCAGTAACAATGGCATCCTTGGGAGGTGCTAAGGGATTAAATCTTAAAGATCAACTCGGTACTTTATCTGTAGGTAAACAAGCCGATTTAGTACTTTACGATCTGACTAATTTATCTTTATTACCCCGTACAGATCCCATTAGTTTGTTAGTTTTAGGACGCCCTACCAATGTTGTTAGTAGTGCTTGGGTAAATGGTAAACAAATTGTCGCTGATGGCAAAGTTACTACAATCAACGTTGACGATTTGCGACAAGAAATATTTAAACACAGCCAGTGGCATAGTCAACGCCAGTCTCCAACTGTAGCCCAACTTGCAGCGCATTATCGTACAGTTATGGGTTTGTCTTAATCATAGAGAAAGGGACAAGGGGACAAGGAAGAAAAAATCCTTGTCTCTTGACAACATCTACTTATTTACACCCCAAACTCTCGCGGGTAGAAACACCAGTAACTGGATTAATTCCATCGGCGCGATCGCATAATAATGCCACTTGATAGCGATCAATCAACGCGTCTGTAAAATCAGCACCAGTAATCACCGCATCATAAAAGCGACTATTGGTCAAAGTTGCTTCTGTAAAAATCGCATTTTTGAGGTTTGCACTATCAAAAGTTACCCGATCGACCAAAGCACCGCTGAGGTTTGCATCTTCTAAATTTGCTTTTAACAAAACGCCCTTAGTCAAAATAGCGTTGGTTAAATTTGCTCCTTGAAAATTTGCTTCCCGCATTTCCGCTGCTACAAATTTCGCACCAGCCAAATCAGTGTGGGAAAAGTCGCGATTTTCTAAATGGGTATTGTTATAGTTGATGGTCTTTGCTTGCGCAAAAGCTGGTTTAGGAGTAAAGATAACCCATAAACCAGCCAGGAGCAAAATTAGTATTAAACTCAAAAAGCGTAGCCAAAACTTTTTCATAGCTTTTTCTTAGAGTCAAAAGTCCAAAGTCCATAGTCAAAAGTCCTACATATATATTCTGAACTATTGACTCTTGACTCTTGACCATTGACTCTTGACTACTTCCAATCTTTACCAATTCGGATTGTCAAGTCAGATTCCAAATCACCAGTAGCTGAAACTTCGATTTGACCTAAACCAACAATTTGTTGCAAGTCAATTCCTAGTTCTCGCTTACCTTTTTGGACAATAATTTGAGTTTGGCGTTGAGTATCAGGCCAATCTGGCACTGCGTAAACACTGGTAAAACCTTTTTGTTTGAGATAATTGATAACTTTTTCAGTTAACTGAGGTTGATTAGAAGCATTTTGAATAGCAATTTTGAGTTTAGGCACTGGTCGCACATCGGGCTTAAGACCAGGTACATTTACCCCAACATAATCATTCAATAGGTTCTGTTGCCCAGTCATATTCAACCAATAACTATTGGGGTCTTGGCTGAAACGGCTGAAGCCACCAGGTAACACGGTCATTTGGAAATTATCCCTGTCTAAGTTTACAGAGAAATTCACCAATGCCATCATTTCTTCGATTTTCAGGTTGGTATCAAAGTACTTCCGCATAATCCGAGTTAATTGCGGCAACCTGGGTAAGACAGTAGGACTATTGAGGCGTTCTAGTAACGCTTTCATGAGTGCTTGCTGCCGTTGTACTCTTGGTAAATCCCCCAAACCTGAGTCGCGGTAACGCACAAATAGTTCTGCTTGTTCGCCGTTGAGAGTTTGCCAGCCGCTAACTAAATTAACTGACTGTCGGCTAGAGGTGCCTTCATAAGACATAGCTTTAGGGACAAAGACCTCTACCCCACCCAACTGATCTACCAACTGGCGTAAGCCACTGGTGGAGATGCGCATATAGCGATCGATTGGGGCATTGTTTAAAGTCCGGCTGACTACCCGCGCTGCCAAAACTGGGCCACCTTGGGCGTTAGCATCGGATACTTTTGTCAATCCCTTTTCTGGGATCGCAATCATCGTATCCCTAGGAATTGAAAGCACTTTGATCGATTTATCACCAGGGTTAAGCCTCACCATCAGCATGGTGTCACTTTTGCCTGCAAAACTTTCAGGTGAGCCATCAACAGTACCTCTGACTGGTTCAATCCCCATAATTAAAATATTCATGGGTCTTGAAAGCTGATACTCGGAGATTTTACCCCATAGTTCCCCAGGCAGGGGGATTTTTTGCTGATCCTTAGTAGCTACTCCTGCGTCTTCATCGGTTTGATCGAGATTACTCCATAAAGGAGTCCACAACGCCAAGGTGGATACTAAAAGCCCAGATAAAACGACTCCCAAAACAACGGTTAAAATCCACAATAGCCATCGCGGCATGGTTAAGCCCAAGCGCTCATAAAGCTGATTGGGGATTTCACCTACAGACTCTACAACACCACGGGAAACATGAGGTGGTTCCTTTGGTGTAACTTCCGGCTCTGGTGCTGGTGCTTGTTGAGGTGTAACCTGATTTTCTGAGTGTTGTAATTGTTGAGGTTCAACCTCATCTAAATCTAAAACTGGTACTTGCTGAGGCGTAACTTGATTTTCTGTCCATTGCATTTGTTTAATCACAATTATCTCCCCACTCAACCACTCCCTAAAAGTATGTTAATGCAAGCTACAAATCTTGCCAGTGGATAAGCCCACTGTAAACTTGTAGTGTTCTTTAGTAGGTCTGTATGACAAAATGACTAACTCATTGTTCCCCGTGATCCTTGCTGGTGGTAAAGGTGAGCGTTTTTGGCCATTGAGTCGTTCTGGGCGACCCAAGCAATTTTTAAGCCTTGATGGTAGCTCTAGGAGCCTACTACAAGCAACCGCCGATCGACTGATAGAGCTCGTAGGCGGATGGGATTCCTTGTTTGTCATAACTTCTAAACAAATAGCTGAAGGAGTGCGACAACAACTGCCACAACTGCCGTCACAAAATTTATTGATCGAGTCAGAGGGAAGAGACACTGCCGCAGCTGTTGCTTGGACAAGTTTAGAAATCAAACAGCGTTATGGAGAAGACGCTATCATCGGCTTTTTCCCCGCTGACCACTGGATTGCCGATCAAAAAGCATTTGCAGACACATTAAATGCTGCTAGCTCTTTGGCGGCAAGTACAGAAGCGATTGTCACTCTGGGGATCAAGCCTACTTTCCCATCAACTGGTTACGGCTATATCGAACAAGGCGCAAAAATTGGTAACTTTAATGAGTTGCCAGCTTATCACGTCAACCGCTTTACTGAAAAGCCCAACCGAGAAACGGCTGAATCTTTTTTGTCAACGGGGCGTTTTAGCTGGAATAGTGGCATGTTCGTTTTTCGAGCTGGGGTGGTTCTGAAGGAACTGTATACCCATGCACCGGAAATTATCGAACCTCTAGCACAAAATGGTCCTGATATTTATCCGCAGTTGCCTAAAAAAAGTATAGACTATGCTCTCATGGAAAAGACCACTTTAGCATATGTCTTACCAGTGGCATTTGGTTGGGATGATCTAGGCGATTGGAATGCAATTGAGCGCTTACTGAAAACAGAAGAGAATCCCAATGTGGAACTTGCTACCCATGTTGGACTGGATACCAACGGAGCACTGCTTTACGCCACCGATCCCGAAGACGTAATTGTTACCATAGGCTTAGAGGATGTTGTGATTGTGCGCGATCGCAAAGTCACCCTCATAGTCAAAAAAGACCGTACCCAGGAAATTAAGCAGATTCTCAAAACACTCCAAAGCGATCCCCGATTCACCGACTTGCTATAGCTGTAAAAGTTAAAACCCTTGGCAGAGGCTAAAATCCTGCTTTTTTCATTATAACTTGATTAGGACTGGTGCCTAGGGATTGGGGAACTAAGTATTGTGTACGAAAGATTGAGAAACTAAGAATTAAAACTATAACAAGTTTCTTCTCAATCCCAATACCCAGTCCTCAATTCCCCATCTCCAATCCCCAGTTCCTAGCTTCCAATCCCCGATCCCCTGTCTTTGACAAAAATGTTCCTCACTCAAACAGTTCCGCGTCAACGAGAAATTATCGAAGTAGTCCTGCGTAACGGTTGGGACTATATGCGTAGGCTACTTACCGGTGGCAAAGCTGATGAACCGCAGTTACCCACACCTGCGGTGTTAAAAAATATTTTGGTGGATTTGGGGCCTGTTTATGTCAAACTAGGTCAGCTACTTTCTACCCGTCCAGACTTACTCAGTGCTGGCTACATTGATGAACTATCTACGCTGCAAGATGAAGTTCCACCAGTTCCCTGGACAGAAATAGAAGTACTTTTGCGCCAACAGCTAAAAACCCCACTGGAACAAACTTTCCAGAAAATTAATCCTGTGCCGGTCGCTGCGGGATCAATTGCCCAAACACATCGAGCTACATTAGCAGACGGTAGGGAAGTTGCTTTAAAAGTACAACGTCCGGGGATCGATATTACAGTTGCCCAAGATATTGCTTTAATTCAAGGGATTGCCGATTTGGTAGCCCGAACTGATTTTGGCAAAACCTACGAAATTAAATCTACTGCCGAAGAATTTACTAAAGCATTAGAAGCCGAGTTAGATTTCACACGGGAAGCAGGATATACAGACCAACTGCGCAAGAACTTATCTCATAGCCGCTGGTTTGATCCCCAACAAATAGTAGTTGCTGAAGTCTACTGGGAATTAACTACAGAAAAATTAATGGTAATGGAGTGGCTGGAGGGTGTACCCATACTCTCAGCCAATTTCAGTAGTAATAATAATGGTAAAGATCCCGTTACAGAACGCAAAGCGATCACGACTTTACTATTTCGAGCTTTTTTCCAACAACTATATATAGATGGATTTTTTCATGCCGATCCTCATCCGGGAAATTTGTTTTATCTCGAAGATGGGCGGATTGCCTTGTTAGATTGTGGCATGGTGGGCAGACTTGATCCCCGCACCCAGCAGATATTAACAGAAATGCTGTTAGCGATCGTGGATTTAGATGCTCAACGATGTGCGCAGTTAACTTTACAGTTAGCAGATTCCAGCCAGCCAGTAATTTTAGCTCGCTTGGAAAATGATTATGACCGGATGCTGCGAAAGTATCTCAACATCAATTTATCGGAAATTAATTTCAGTCAAGTTATTTACGAAATTCTGCAAGTTGCCCGTAATAATAAAATTCGCTTGCCCAGTAACATGGGCTTGTATGCCAAAACCTTGGCTAACTTAGAAGGTTTGGCGCGGGGATTTAACCCAGAACTGAACTTTATCGACGAAATTCAACCATTGCTCACAGACTTGTTTCGCCGCCAGTTAGTAGGAGCTAATCCTTTGCGATCGCTCTTAAGAACCGCATTGGATCTCAAAAGTCTGTCTTTACAATCGCCCCGCCAGATTGAATTGTTATTAGACCGAGTAACTTCGGAAACCTTGCAGTGGAATTTATCGCTACGGGGTTTAGATGGTGTCAGGCGGACTATGGACGATGCTGCCAATCGCCTTTCTTTTAGCATCTTGGTAGGTTCACTGATTATGGGTGCAGCAACTATTTCCAACCACGCACAGACAACTCAACTATCTTTTTTAAGCAGTGTCCTCTTTGCATTTGCTAGTTTGTTGGGGCTGTCACTCATAATTAGTATTTTGCGCTCAGGTCGTTTAAAATGAGGCCTATGCCGATAATAGTGGCTGAAAACCTGAGCAAATTTTATCCAGTGGCGGTGAAAGAGCCGGGCATTAAAGGGACAATTAACCACTTTTTCCGCCGCACCTACCGTTCAATTAAAGCAGTTCAGAATGTTTCCTTTGAAATTGCTACTGGGGAAGTAGTAGGTTTTCTAGGGCCAAATGGTGCAGGTAAAACTACCACCCTGAAAATGCTGACGGGACTGATTCATCCTTCTAGCGGTAGCGTTAGAGTCGCGGGACAAGTTCCCTTTGCTCGCCAAGAAGCATTTTTGCAAAAGATTACCTTGGTGATGGGGCAAAAGCAGCAGTTGATTTGGGATTTACCAGCTCTTGATTCTTTAAGAATTAACGCTGCTGTTTACAACATCTCCGATCAAGAGTTCCGGCGGCGGGTGGGTGAATTAGCGGAGATGCTTTCTCTAGAAAGTAAGCTTACCCAACCAGTACGAAAACTGTCTTTGGGTGAACGCATGAAGGCGGAACTTTTAGCCGCACTATTGCACCGTCCCCAGGTATTGTTTTTAGATGAACCCACCTTGGGGTTAGATGTGAATGCTCAAGCAGGAGTGCGTGATTTTTTACGCGAGTACAATCAGCGTTACCAAGCGACTGTGCTGTTAACTAGCCATTACATGGCTGATATTACAGCTTTATGTCAGCGAGTGCTGTTGATTCATCAAGGAGAGCTAATGTACGATGGCAGCCTAGATGAACTGCTAGAACGCTTTGCTCCTTACCGAGAAATTCACGTCGAGTTAGCCCAATGTTTGCCTAGAGAAAAACTCGCATTTTATGGTGATATGCAACTTTTAGAAGGGCGGACTGTACGTTTTTTAGTTCCCCAAGAAGTGCTCACCCAAACTGTATCTCAGATTTTGGCTGATTTGGAGGTAGTGGATTTAAAAGTAACTGAACCGCCTGTAGAGGAAGTTATCGGCAAAGTGTTTCAGGCGGGAGTTGTATAGTAAGTGCTGAGTAGGGTGGGCGGTGCCCACCATTACTTTAAGCTTTAATTAGATAAGCTTTTGCTGGGCGATGACTACAATTGAAATTATCTATAAAAAGACAATTAATAACGATCAGAAATAAATGAAGCGAATTATTAGAAAAGCCCTAACTTTGCTTTCAGTTTACTACGCCTATATCCTTGAGTACCGGGCAGAAATGATTTTCTGGGTTTTGTCTGGTTCTTTACCTATTATATTTATGGGTATTTGGATACAGGCGGCACAGAATGGACGCTTAAATTTAACACCTGTAGATTTTGCTCGTTACTTTTTAGCAGTATTTATTATTAGGCAATTTACTGCTGTATGGGTAATTTGGGATTTTCAAAAAGAGGTAGTGGAAGGTAAATTGTCGCCCAAGCTTCTACAACCTCTCGATCCTGTATGGCATCATGTTGCAACCCACGTTGCTGATCGAGTTGCTCGCCTTCAATTTACATTTCTATTAATACTATTATTTTTCATCCTTTATCCCCAAGCCTTTTGGTTGCCCAGCTTGGGTAAATTGTTATTGTTTTTGTTATCAGTAGCGTTAGCTTTTACTTTACGATTTATTATTCAATACACCTTTGCGATGTTAGCTTTTTGGACAGAACGGGCTACTGCTTTAGAAAATCTTTGGTTATTATTTTATTTATTTTTATCTGGTTTAATTGCACCATTAGAAGTATTTCCTGAATCTGTAAGGATGGTACTTATGTGGACCCCTTTTCCTTATTTAGTAGATTTCCCGGCGAGTATTTTGGTTGGTCTACCTGTAGATTTAGTCCGAGGTTTTTTATCATTGGTAGGTTGGGCATTAATATTTTTCTGTGTGAATCGCTGGCTGTGGCGTAGGGGCTTGAAGCAGTATTCTGGGATGGGAGCGTAAATAATTTAACACCCATCTTTTACACGTTCAAGGATTTATTTATATTACAATACGGTTCAGTTAAGAAAATTACTCTGTGGAGGCAAGGGAACAGGGAACGGGGAACAGAGGCAGACAAAACAGGCTTATCTGAACTGTATTGATTTATATTAGTAATACACATTGTCTACAAATCACTTGGGATTGTCTTAAACTTCTTCGCTGAACCTAAAGAATAATCTTCTAATTTAAAATCTGCAAAAGGTTTCTTTTCTAACCTATTCCTAAGAGCTTCATCGACAATTACGCCATCTGATTTTTTCTTCACGCCAATAATAATAATACTTCTTTGATATGCAGTTAAATCTTGATTTGGCTGACAATCACTTCGTTGAAATTGCCCAAGATTTAATAAGCGATAACCTTTAACAGAGGAAGTATTATTAAATAATTTTTTGGCTAAAAGTTGGATTTGCTTAGAACGTTCTAAAGCGCGGCGTTGTTCAACAGCTAGGTCACCCTCACAAGAAGCTGTACCTACAGAAATAATTTCGTTAGGATTTTCCATTATATTCTGTATACCTTCTTGTTCTAAATTTAACTTTAAAACTTCTAAACTAATAATTGTATCGTTATATTTAATTTGAAAATTACTACCTAAAAGCCATTTATATTCTACTGATAAAACAGCTATGTTAAATTCCGCAATTCTACCCTTCCTATCTTTACCTTCTGCATAGGGAAAATAATCTACTTTGCCTTTTCGTTCTGGTACTTGTCCATAATTAGGAACTGAAGTAAATTTTAGCGTTCCCAGAAATAAAGCTATTACACCCAGTAATCCTAATGAGGCCAAGAGTGCTCCTACTAATGCCAGCAGTGGCATTTTTGCTGGCTGCTTCTCTGGGGATGTCAAGGTTTTGCTAGCTGGCGAAGCTAACTGTTCTGTTTGGTGATTTCCCTGCAAATTCACAGTTGTAGTTGCAGTTAATTTTTGTTCAATTTCTGCTAATCGCTGCAAAATTTCTTGAGCATTGGTGGGACGGTTTTTGATCTCCGGTGCCATTAACCAATCAATTAGATTTAATAGCAAGATTGAGATATGAGTCGCACGATTCCGCCAGTGCAAAACATTATGCTGGATATCATACATATCTAAGGGATGATATCCTGTCAGCAAAAATACAAGGGTGCGTCCCAACGCAAAGAAATCGGATTGCGGTACAGCTTGGCCATGCATTTGTTCTGGGGCGCTATAGCCAGATGACATAATTGCATTCATCCCAGTTAAAGTTTTGGCTACTTCTTTAGCTGTGCCAAAATCAATCAAGACCAAGTCTCCCCCATCTTCCTGGCTAAGGGGATTTGCAGCAGTGCGAAGCATAATATTACATGGCTTAATATCTCGATGCAGGTATTGCTTGCCATGTAATACAACTAAAATCTCTACCAACTGTTTTAACCAGGCTATAGCTTGTGCTTGAGAAATGGGGAGATTGTTCTGCTGCTTTAGCCATTGATCTAAGTTGAGTCCGTCAATTTTCTCCATTGCCAGACAGTGCAACAGCAAACCATTTCTGGTTTGATACTGAAAGTAACCATCGACTTTGGGTATACCAGGATGATTTAACTGTTGCAACACAGCTACCTCCTGCTGGAATAGTTCTACTACCTTCGCCTCTCCAGAAAGATCCTCCTGAAGCACCTTGAGGATTTTTGGTATGTCTTGTGCGTATGCTTCATAAACATTACTAAAGCCAGTTTTGTCACTTAACAGCCGCATTACTCGGTAGCGGTCCAGCAATTCCAACTCGGAACCACAATTTAGGCAAAAGCGCTGTTCCTCCTGATCTGATTGATTGGGTTGAGGACACACGGGATTAATACAAAGGCTCATGACTGACCGATCGGTGATATAAGGGAAGCAATCTCTAATGACTTCTAGCGTTCCCGTCAATGATAAGGAGATTTCTCTCATTTGTACTGTTTTAAGAAAGCTTCCACAGTCCGGTTAAATGCTTCCGGTTGTGTCAAGAAGGGCCAATGATTGCCAGGAACTTGGCAGATGCTTAAGTTTTTAAGATGAGTTTTATAGGGTTTAAGTTGCCAATCTTGACGATTTACACCTTTTTGGGGTTGTACGAAGAGAGTTGGGAGATAAATTGGCTGTGTTAACCCAGATACTCGCATGACATCTTCAAAAATGCGATCGCGGGCGGCTATAGTAAATTTACTACCCCAACTACCATCAGGTTTTTGTTCAATTCCTGCTTGAAAGACTTGCTGGTGTAAGTCAGTCCATCCTTGATATTGGCTTAACTGTTGCGCTTGTTGTTCCGCTTCCTGGTAACTTGCAAAAGGGCCCATGCTTTTGAGAAAAGGTAAGACGCGGTACAACAGGGGAAATGTCAGCTTGAAGACGCTGGGCATTTTCCAGATGAAGATAGGATCGACCAGAATTATACTCCGCAACCGTTCTGGATGTTGCCTTGCCCAGATAGCGGCTAGTTTACCTGTCCACGAATGACTGACAACATGGGCACTAGACCATCCTAAACGATCCATCAGGGCTTCTAAATCCGCGATCGCACTCTCAAAACTATAATCTTCTTGGGGCTTGCTACTTTCACCATGACCGCGCATATCTGGGGCAACTATATGATAATCTGCCGCTAGATAATCCCCTAAGCTAGACCACACCAAGGCATTGTCGGCTAGTCCGTGTAATAGCAGTAAGGGTTCTTGTCCTTGGTGCCATTCCAAGTAAGACAGTTGAATGTCAGACTTAGATAAAGTTTGACGTAAAGGCATCATTGCATATCCGCCCATAGATATAGCTTTGCGCTTATTATTTTATAGCGAAAAGAAAAACAGGCGACCTAGGGATTTGATCTCTCACTATCCCGACATACCGCCGTCACCCTCCGGGTACTCTGCGAGAACCCCTACGGGGAACGCCAGTTCGACGGGACAGAAACTGACACCGCCGACTGGACTCACCATAGAATGGTGCGGCTAATAGTGCAAAGCCCACCTGCGTGGGCTGAATTCTTTAGCCCACGCAGGTGGGCTTTGTATCGATAGCCCCAGGCTTCCAGCCTACGGGCGTTATTTCGGGTATGCGAGAGAACTATTTATAACAGTATTGAGGGGTCAAACACACCATTCGCCGAGATCCTAAGAAAAGTGAGGCTATAGGAACGAAGTCCACCTCCGTGGGCTAGATGTTTAAAGTTCCCAGTCGTTAAACAGAGTTTTTTGGCTGTGGTGTGCGGCTTGATTTTTGATGTAATTAGCTACTTGGTCGAGATTTTGACTGCTGACAGTGAATGCACCATAAGCACCTTGCCATTTAAAAAACGAATCGGTTTTGATTTCATGGGTAATGAGATGAGAAGAACTTCCTTTTACTTTGCCAATTAATTCAGACACAGTTAAGCTAGGTGGAAAGTTAGTCAGAAGATGTACATGATCTGCAACACCACCAATGGCAATGACAGTACATTTTAATTCGCTGCATTGTTTAGCGATCGCAGCATAAATAATATCTTGAATATCTTTAGTTACTAGGGGTAATCTATCCCAAGTCCCCCAAACACAATGTAAATACAACTGCGTAAAATTCCTGGGCATTTTCCTTAACTGTCATATTTATCAACAACTATATATTTCCCTCGCTCAATGTCCTGATCACGCCAACAGAAAAATCAGGGATCAGATCCCTCATAATCCCGATATCCCGCCGTCACCATAGAATGGTGCGGCTAATTGCACAAAGCCCACCTTCGTGGGCTAAAGAATCTAGCCCACGAAGGTGGGCTTTGTATGTATAGCCCCAGGCTTCCAGCCTGCGGGCGTTATTTCGGGTATGCCACAGAGGTGTCAACGTCAGCTACGTGTCTATATTGGCAAGCGATCGCAGGGCGGTGTTTCCACGCTATAAAAAGAATAATGAAGACTAAAAAGAAACGAAACACTCTGCGACAATCACTCTCCATTTTCCGTTACAGCGGACGCGCTATTAGTTTGGTGTGGACTACTAGCCGCAGTTTAACTATTATTCTTGCTACTTTAACTTTAGTGGCTGGTCTTTTACCAGCAGCGATCGCCTACATTGGTAAGTTGATTGTGGATGCGGTGGTATTGGCATCACAAGCTGGTGCAGATAATAACATTACGCAGCCTTTATTGTATGTAGGATTAGAAGCGATCGCTGTGATGTTATTGGCAGGTAGTCAGCGAGGTCTGAATGTCTGTCAGTCTTTGTTACGGGTGCTACTAGGTCAGCGAGTGAATGTACTTATCTTAGAAAAAGCGCTGACACTAGATCTGACGCATTTTGAAGACTCGGAATTTTATGACAAACTTCTGAATGCGCGGCGTGAGGCATCAGTTCGTCCACTTTCTTTGGTAACCCGCACCTTTGGCTTAGTACAAAGTGCCCTTTCACTTGTGACTTACGGTATTTTGCTGGTGAAGTTCTCTGTGTGGGCATTGATTGTGCTGATTGTAGCAGCGATGCCTGCATTCATTGCCGAAACTAAATTTGCTGGTCAAGCCTTTCGCCTGTTTAGTTGGCGCGCGCCAGAAACACGCCAACAGCATTATTTAGAAAATCTCCTGGCAAGAGAAGACTTTGTGACAGAAGTCAAACTCTATCAACTGGGAGGAATGCTGCTGAGGCGTTATCGCGATATTTTCGATCAACTTTACGGCGAAGACCGGGATTTAACTTTACGGCGGGGACTTTGGGGATATCTCCTGAGTTTGGTAAGTACCGCAGCATTTTACCTAGCATACGCTTGGATTGTTATAGAAGCGGTGTTGGGTAGGATTTCCTTGGGGGATATGACGATGTATCTCACTGTATTTCGCCAGGGACAGTCTACTTTTTCTGGTGCCCTAACTTCCATTGGGGGGATGTACGAGGATAACCTTTATCTTTCCAATCTTTACGACTTCCTCGAAGAAGAAGCACCACAGCCTTGGGGTACAGCTACCAAAGGTGTAAATCCCCGAGATGGGATTCGGTTTGAAAATGTCTCGTTTACTTACCCAGGAAGCACTAAGCCTGCATTGAACAATATTTCTCTACATTTAAAACCTGGAGAAAAACTGGCGATTGTGGGTGAAAATGGTTCCGGTAAGACGACTTTAATCAAATTACTCACCCGACTTTACACCCCCGACTCCGGGAGGATTTTCCTTGACGGTGTGGATTTGCAAGAATGGGATATAGAAGTACTGCGACAGCGCATTGGTGTAATTTTTCAAAACTTTGTCCGCTACCAGTTTACTGTTGGGGAAAATATTGGCGTTGGTGATGTCCAGTATTTAGAAGATACAAATCGCTGGCAAAATGCTGCCCAAAAAGGCATGGCGGAACCTTTTATTAACGAATTACCTGATAGCTTTCAGACGCAACTAGGTCGTTGGTTCAAGGGAGGACAGGAACTTTCTGGGGGACAATGGCAGAAAATCGCCCTCTCCCGTGCTTTTATGCGAACTAGGGCAGATATCTTAGTATTAGACGAACCAACATCAGCAATGGATGCTCAAGCTGAGTTTGATATTTTCAATCATTTTCGCTCTGTTACTCAAAATCAAATGGTATTCTTAATTTCCCACCGCTTTTCGACAGTACGCATGGCAGATAAAATCATGGTGATCGAAGCCGGGAAAGTTATAGAACAGGGAACTCACGAAGAATTATTGGAAGCTGGGGGACAATATGCCAGGTTGTTCCTGTTGCAAGCGGCGGGTTATCAATAGAAGGCAGGAGGCAGTGGTTCGACTTCGCTCACCAACCGGGCAGAGGGCAGAAGGAAGAAGAAATTTTATAGTGCGTTGTGTATTTATGATGTCTTTTGAGCTTTTGAAGGTGAAAGTTGAGCCTTTGATGTCGGAAATTGCGCCTTTGAGCCTAAATGTTGCGCCTTTAAGCTTGGACATTGCACCTTTGATGTCGGAAGTTGCACCTTTAAACCTGAACATTGCGCCTTTTATCCTCGAAGTTGCACCTTTAAGCCTGGACATTGCGCCTTTGAACCTGGAAGTTGCACCTTTAAACCTAAACGTTGCGCCTTTTATCCTCGAAGTTGCACCTTTAAGCCTGGACATTGCGCCTTTGAACCTGGAAGTTGCACCTTTGAGCTTAATCTTTGACTATTGACCCTTGACCCTTGACTTTTGACTCTTGACTGCTGACTAAAATTGGAGAGTAATTGCTATGAGATTAATATCCGAACCGTCAATTCCTGTAAAAATCCACAAGATGCAGGAAAGAGTGCGGTGGCTGCATCCCAATATTGTGCAACGGGGAATCGACCAAACTAGTATGGTCATAGACGATCGCAAAGGTGATAGTCCAGAATTCTCTTTTATGGTCATCGGTGATAGTGGTACAAAGTCCCATTACGGACACCACCCCCAACGCCAAGTTGCTGAACTGATGCTTGCCCACAAAGATGAATGCAGTTTGGTGTTACACACGGGGGATGTCATTTATGTGGTGGGTTCCCATGAGTATTACCCGACAAATTTTATCGAACCTTACCGAGAATTTCTGGTAGGTGGGGAAAATCCGCAAAATATTGCCTACGATCGCATGGTGTTTAATCTACCCTTCCTACCAGTGTTGGGCAATCATGATTATTACGATGTTCCCTTGATGTATCGTCTGCTGACAGGAAGTACGCTGCGGTTACGGCGGATGCTACGCTACAAAGATTTTGAAATTGGCTGGCATGGTTCTAATCAAGGCGATGCCTACTCAAGGGCGTTTCTCGATTATCTTGCAGGAATCGCTTCTCCAGAGGAGTTAAAGGAGCATTTAGACAGTCACTATACCGCAAAAACTGATACAGGGCGATGTTTGCGCTACGAACCGGGAATGTTTACCCGTATACCCAACCGCTATTACACTTTTAGATATGGTGGTATAGATTTTTTCGCTCTCGATTCTAATACCTTTAATGAGCCTTCGCCTTTACCGACAACGCAAGCAGGGGGAATTTACCGCCGAGAATTGGAAAAGCGCCGCCATGAGATAGATCGGGAAGAAGTGCAAATTTTGGCAATCAGCGATCGCCTCAACCCAGATAACCCTGATGATGCTGAACAACTCGATGACCTCAGTGCCAAATTAGACCAAATTAATGAAGTCAAAATCGACATCGAAAAACAACTAGCATCTCATACATCAGCGACTATTGACTTTGAACAACTAGACTGGCTGCGTAACAGATTGATTGAATCTTGGAATAACTCTGAGGTGCGCGGACGGATCATCTATCTTCACCATCCCCCCTACGTCACCGAAGGAACCAAGTGGCATCAAGCACAAACCTTAGCAGTACGTCATCGTCTACGGTGGGTGTTTGAACAAGTAGCGAAAACCCTTGGTTCTCAAATTCAAGAGCGTCCCATAGTAGATTTAGTTCTTAGCGGTCATGCCCACTGTCTAGAATATCTCCGCACCGTTGACACTGGTTACGCTGACTCCCACATCAACTATATTATCTCCGGTGGTAGTGGTCGTCGTCCTCGTCGTCAGCGACCAGAGGGCACTGAATTACTGGAAACGTTTACTGAGATTCCCGGTAGTCCAACTCGCAAAGTAGCAGATTCGCTGTTGTATGTAGGTCGCAAAGATTATGCTTTTCAAAAGCAACTTGCTTATTCTTGCGTGCGGATTGATGTTCATGACGGTTGCCCACCCAAGTTTACCCTCAGACCATTAATAGCAGAGCGTGTGGGTGAATATTGGTTTAGTAGCCAACTTGACCCGTTGGTGATTTAAATTTATATCGATAAATTAGACCAAAATTTTTAGCCTTCTCTGCCCCTCCGTGGCTCTGCGTGAGGTGAAAAAGACTAGAAATGCAGCGTATCTGAGAAAAGTAGCTCAAGAACAATGCTTAATTACAGGTATAATTTGAACCGTGATTTCAGGGATAGCACTACCGTAACTCCAAAATAATACCTTTGTAATTAAGAATTAATGAAAACATCTCTAGCTGCTGTGACTGCTGGCTTTGTCTTGCTGATGGGAACCAATGCTGCTAGTGCGGCTTTACTGTATAACGGCTTATCAATTCCCAGTCAAACACTTGCTCAACAAGGATGGATGTATCTTTGGAGTTCTGCGCCTCCTGCTCCATCGGCGATCGCCACAACTAATGGTATGATTCTCGATACCAGCGGTACTAACGCCAATTATGCAGGTTATTTTCGCCAATCTTCGCTTACTTTAGATCGCAGCAAAGGTTACAGCATCACTTTTAGAGTCCAAATTAATTCTGAAAGCCACAGTTCCGATAATCGTGCTGGCTTCAGTATGATGGCGATTAGCAACAATTTGGCTAACGAACAGCAACCCTACGGTATAGAATTAGGTTTCTGGGAAAATAGCATTTGGGCACAGAATGCTGGCTTTACCCGTGGCGAAAATGCGGTTTATAACACAAAAGCTTCACTGCAAATATATAAGCTAGCCGTCAAGGATGGTAATTATCAGCTGTTCGTCAACGGAATTGTAGCGCCCATTCTCAAAGGTAATCTGCGACAATATACAGGCTTTACCCCACCTCCAGGATATAAAAATCCTTACACTACACCTAATTTGCTTTTTTTGGGCGACAACACCACATCGGCAAGCACAAAAGTCACTATAGTGAGTGTGGAAGTAAACTAAGCCAGATTTTTCAAAATTATATGAGCTAGCAACTGACAACTGACACGCCAAGCGCAAAGAAGTTTTATGATAAAGTTGCTAGTTACGCTTCAGCGCGATCGCTCATGATTAATATATTGATTTTTGAGACCCCACAACTAAGACTATTTAGTAACTGGCAAGAGTGGCTAACTGTATCTGCATATTTAGGATTTACGGTCTTTGTCATCTGGTGTGTGTTTACCGCGCGCAAAAGATGAATTCTACTTCTTGAATAAACTGCATATCAATTCACCTGGGTCTTTGTATTGAAATGGCACAACAGTCCCATTTTGTTGAATCTGCACTTGAGAACGGCAGTTATAGACTTTGATAGGTTCTTTTATACCATCCACACTCACTGCGGCTCTGTATTCCCAATAATTTTTAGCGCTGCGTTGGATACTGAGAATGCATATATGATGACCATTGTAGTTTCTGCATACAGATGCAGTCGCCGGAAGCGCTACAGAGAATGAGAGTATCAATAGTAGCAAAGTTACATATCTAATCGCGCTCATGTGATGTGAAATGTAGTTTGCGGGAAATAATATCACTTAACCCAGGGCGCATAGCGCTTCTTATAGCATTTCCTAGGAATTTACCTACAGACATTGAGATGGAACATTGTTTCCTGGCAAAACTTTTCACGTTTAGGCAAAATTTTGCCATGAGGGACAATTATTTAGAACTTACTCCTTCAAAATCTGTATTGAACTCAACCAATTTATCGCATTATTGTAATAATTGCATAGCTATAATGCAATTATTGCATATACGGGTGTTGATCAAAGCCTGATCAATGCGATCCTCATTAGTGGGAATAAAGATGAACGCCCCTGGCAACTACCAGGGGCTTTTTGTTGACTAGTTCAAGATTTCTCAGAACACAGCTGTTGAAGCTTTCAGTTGTCGCCATAAGTACCCATGCAAAATTAATTACAGTCATTGCGAGCGTAAAGCCTTCTCTACGAGAGGCTGCGCCAACGGCATAGCTTCGCTTAGCGCGTTAGCATCTCGTAGAGAAGCGAAGCAATCCCAGCCCTTGCGATTGCTACCCTTCGGGAACGCTCCGCGAACATTTCGCTTCCCTTCGGGACGCTTCTCTACGAGAGGCTACGCCAACGCCAACGCTACATACCCTTCGGGAACGTCTTCGACGAACGCAATGACTTTGTGTAATTAATTATGTTTAACTACTTATCTATTCGCTGAAAGCGTTCTTGAACAAGTGGCGTGGAAACTCTTAAAACCTCGCTGTTTCCCTGTTGTAGCAACTGTTCGGGTGTCGATGTTCCTCCCCACCGAACTTCAGTGAGTTTTCTTTCGCTTTATTGCTGTTGTGTTAGGCGTACTCACCAGTGAGCTTTTTGTCTATTTCACGAATTTTTGCACCATAGCGCACGCTCATAAATGGTGCGTTACACTGCGTTAACACACCCTTGTATCTTAGAAGAAGTGGTAGAACTTAGGATTCAAGATGACTGAAGTAACAGCACCTCGTCCAGATAGCCGCGTTCAAGAACGCTTGCCAACTATACATTACCAGGTGGCAATGCCTCAACCAGAAACACATCTGTTTGAGGTAACTTTGCAGCTTGTAAACTACCCAGCACCGATTCTTGATTTAAAATTGCCTGTATGGACGCCTGGTTCCTACTTGGTGCGAGAATACGCTAAAAATTTACAAGATTTTGCTGCTTTTGCTGCTGATGAACCTTTACGCTGGTGGAAAAAAAGTAAAAATCATTGGCAGGTAGATAAAAGCAATTTTTCAGAATTAACTATACGTTACCGTGTGTTTGCAAATGAGCTATCGGTACGGACAAACCACTTGGATGTCACTCACGGCTATTTTAATGGTGCGGCACTATTTTTCAGACTACCAGGTTGGGAGAAGCAACCAATTCGCGTTACCATTGTACCCCCATACCCGGAATGGCAAGTAACTACTGCTCTACCAGTAGATGCTGATACCAGCAATACTTTTTATGCTGCTGATTTTGACACCCTTGTTGATAGTCCTTTTGAAATTGGTAGCCATCAGTTATATCACTTTGAGGTTTTGGGAAAACCCCATGAACTAGCAATCTGGGGACAGGGAAATATTCAACCAAAAAGAGTAATTTCTGATATTGAAAAAGTAATTCAAGTAGAAGCAAAACTCTTTGATGGTTTACCCTATGAACGATATCTGTTTCTGTTGCATTTATTTCATCAAGCTTACGGTGGTTTAGAGCACAAAAATAGCTGTTCTTTAATTTACCAACGATTTGGATTTAACGCTCAAGACAAGTACGAGCGCTTTATGCAATTGGTGGCTCATGAGTTCTTTCACTTGTGGAACGTCAAGCGCATTCGTCCTAAAGCTCTGGAAGTTTTTGATTACGACCAAGAGAACTATACACCTTCTTTGTGGTTCTGTGAAGGAACTACGAGTTATTATGACTTGCTAATTCCTTTGCGAGCAGGAATTTATGATGCCAAGACTTATTTAAATAATTTGAGTAAAGAAATTACCAGATTTCTTACTACGCCAGGGCGAAAAGTACAACCACTTTCTGAGTCAAGTTTTGATGCTTGGATTAAACTCTATCGTCCAGATGCTAACAGTGGAAATACCCAAATCTCTTATTATTTGAAAGGGGAAATGGTCTCCTTGCTACTAGATTTGTTGATTCGCGCCAAGCATGGAAATAAACGTTCCCTAGATGATGTCATGCGGCAAATGTGGCAGCAATTTGGCAAAGCAGAAGTTGGCTTTACTCCAGAACAATTGCAAGCAGTAATTGAATCGGTAGCCAGAATAGATTTAGGGAGTTTCTTTGAACGCTATCTTAATAGTACAGAAGAGTTACCTTTTAATGACTATTTTGCTCCTTTTGGCTTACAATTAGCGGCAGAGACAGAAGAAGAACCTTATTTAGGTGTGAAGGTAAATACTGAGAATGGACGGGAGATAATTAAGTTTGTCGAAACGGGTTCACCTGCACAACAAGCAGGAATCGATCCTGGTGATGAATTGCTAGCTATTAATGGGATTAAGGTATCAGCAAATAATCTAAGCGATCGCCTGAAAGATTTTCAACCCAATGATACTATTCAAGTGGCAGTTTTTCACCAAGATTTACTCCGTTTGGTAACTGTAACTTTAGCCGATCCACATGCTATACGGTATCAGGTAATTTCATTACATAATTCTGATTCCGTTCAGCAAGAAAATTTAGCTGGTTGGTTGGGCGTGCAGAAACTTCTTGCTTGAATATTTCAATTCTCTTCAGTTCATTCCGGTGACTCCGCAGTAAAAATTCTATAGTCTTTTAAGGATGGGGATTCTCGCCCCATCCCTTTTTTTTTGCATAACAGTTTATAACCTCTGCAATAACAGTTAATACTAGACTTCTCGCAAAAATCTGAATAAGAATAAAAAAACCACAGATGAACACAGATGAACACAGATAAATATCGGTGTTTATCGGTGTTTATCTGTGGTTCAATATCCGCAAAAATCGACTGATGCAAGAGGTCCACTGTTTTTGAGTTTGTTTGTGTAACGTTTAACAGTAATATTACACCGTAACAAGTCTGCAACCTTTCAATTTTGACTCATAAATAGGGAACTCTAAAATTAAGTTGTCTCTTGAATAATGCTATGGCTTTCCAGGCTAAAGATTCAGATTTACCACCAATCTCTAACGAGAATGTCGTTCTACACTTAGGTGCAAGAAGTTGGTTTCTGCGGATTATCAATGGTCTGAGTATTGGCAACAAAATTAAATTTGGGTATGCTCTTGCCCTTGGAGTAGGAATTTTAGGAACCACAATTGGGTTAGTTCTGGGCGATCGCTATCAGCAGCAAGCGTTGAAACAGGAAGAGAATGCCTTTAAGGAACTCAATTTACTCCATCGCCTCCAAACAGGTATTCTCCAGACTCGCACACACCAACAACAACTCATTCCATTAGCAGCAAAACCAGAACTTTACAAAGAAGAATATGCCCATATTACTCATAAACATGCACCCGAAATTGAGCAGGTCTGGTCTCAATTGCAAACTTATATAAAAACTGCTGATTATGTGAAAGAACAGCATATCGATCATGTTCCGCAGCTTTTGCAAACCTATGATGGTGTCACCCAAACTTATCTTCAGCAACTGGAAGAACTACTCAAGCAACTTGATCTCTCTCCACTAACTGACAAGAAAATTGCGATCGCACAACAACGTCTATTAAAGTTTACCAATAGTGAGTTAGCACTCAAATTTGACGCTATTTCCGATGATTTAGTAGAAGTTATTGATGCTTCTGATAAAGACTTAAAAGCAGCAGCAAGTGAGTTAAAGACAGCAGAGCAACTAAGGATGCAAATCATAGCCAGTAGCATCCTATTATCAGCAGCGATCGCTATCTTGTTAGCTCTGTTTACCAGCCGTACAATCACCCGCCCTGTCCAAGAACTGACGAATATGGCGCAACGGGTGATCAAAGAATCTAACTTTGACTTGCAAACGTCTGTCACGACAACAGATGAAATCGGAATACTTGGGACTGCCTTTAACCAAGTTTTACAACGAGTCAAAAGCCTACTCGAACAACAAAAAGCCGCTGCTTTGCATCAGCAGCAATTGCAGGAAGCTCAATTAGTTCAAAGTGAGAAAATGTCTAGCTTAGGAAGAATGGTAGCTGGCGTTGCTCACGAAATTAACAATCCAGTGAATTTTATCTACGGTAATTTAGAGCCGGCTATTAACCATGTAGACGATTTATTAGAATTACTCAGAATTTATTCCCAAGAAGTGCCTAATCCACCTCTAGCAGTGCAAGAATATGCTTCCGAAATTGATGTGGAATTCGTAGAAGAAGATTTACCCAAAGTTTTGCAGTCCATGAAATTTGGTGCCGATCGCGTGCGCCAAATTGTCTTAAGCTTGAAAAACTTCTCGCGTTTGGATGAAGCTGAAGCCCATGCAGTTAATCTGCACGAATGCATTGATAGTACGCTACTCATTCTCAATAACCGCATCAAAAAAGGGATTACGGTTGAGCGTAACTATGGCGATATTCTCAATATCGAAGGTTTTGCTGGTTCACTCTATCAAGTGTTCATGAACATTATCAACAATGCGCTTGATGCTTTAGAAGCAAAGCAAAATCCTGAAGATTCACCAAAAATTGCGATCGCCACCGCACGCCAAGATCACAACTGGGTGGTTGTCCGCATTGCAGATAACGGTTCTGGTATCGCCCCTGAAGATCAAGCAAAAATTTTTGAGACTTTCTTTACGACTAAACCTAGGGGTGTTGGTACGGGGATGGGGCTTTCAATTAGTTATCAGATTGTAGTTGAGAAACACGGAGGACATCTTTCATGTAAATCTGAGGTGGGTAGTGGTACAGAATTTATCATTTCTCTCCCCATTCGCTTACAATCTGTTGAAACATCATCCGCTTTAGCCGATTGCGAACTCTCCAATGAAAAACAATTAGTATCAGATAGATGAAGTGCGGCTTTACTTACTCAATTTAATTAATTTTCTTTGTTTTTTTACAGTTTATAACAGAAATCCAAGCAAGTTTTTGTCAAATCAATTACTAGATGAATGAAGTTTTAGTAGCAATAATCGTTAGATTTTATTGCTTGCAAACAGCTTTATCTTTTCTCTACTAGGAGTAGTCACATGACAAGGGAAACGACATATTTAGAGCTTTCAGATGGTAAATCACATAAGTTTTATGAGGTAACAATCAACGATATAGAAGTAACAGTACGCTACGGTCGAATTGGGGATGCAGGGAAAACGACTGTGACAGCGTATGATACTCCCCAAAAAGCCCAGGCAGAAGTTACCAAACTCGTTAATTCTAAGCTCAAAAAGGGCTACGAGCAGGCAGAGAAGGGCGATCGCACCAAGCAACCAATTTCTAGAGGCGATCGCCGTTTGGCTCGGTTAAATCATCTCCGGCGTACTGGCTGGAAACCTTTGATTAAACCTACTCTTGATGCTCCCTTCGCATCTAAGTATCTGGGTAAACCTTGGCTAAGTCCTGGTGCAACTCATCCAAATTGTTCTGGTTGTGGAGGTGCTCTAAACTTTCATTTTCAACTGAATCTGCAAGAACTACCTGAAAGCTTGCAAGGCAAATTTGGGACTGGACTATTTCAACTGTTTACCTGTTACTCGTGCTACAAACACTTCCCCCAAATTGTGGCGCTTCCTGAATCAGCATCAACACCATCAGAGGTGGAAATTAGTGCCGAAGATGCTGCCAACCTCAGTACATGGACACCCTATGTAATTCAAACCAGTGGCATTGATGACTTTAATGGTCGCTATATGTTGCAAATTGTCGGATGGCAACCCTTTGATGACTATCCTTTTTATGAGGAAGCACAGGAAACCTACGGTACAGAATACACTGAATACGAAGAAATGTTGATCTTCCATGTTGATGAGCGCGATCGTGAATACTACGACGAAGACGATCCAGACAGGCCTACACCCATAGATATTCAATTAGCTTGGAATAGAACAGCAGATAAGCTTTCAGGGTGGGAGTACTGGGGACAGCAAGTGGAGCATCACTATTGTCGGATCTGCGGTCAACCCATGCAACTCTTCTACCAATTAGGTCACGGTGTTGAATACGAGGGTAATCAGGGCTTGGACTATGATAGGGATAATCTCATGTTGCTGTTTCAGTGTGCGGAACACAAAGATGAATTTAACTGCTATTGCAGTGCATTTTAGTCATTAGTCATTAGTCATTGGTCAGTTGTCATTTGATACCAATTTAAATTGGAGACAGGGCAGATAAGGTAAACTGAGAATTGTTGTTTAGAT
>NZ_MTAV01000008.1 GCF_002154695.1 Nostoc sp. T09 | reverse complement strand
TGTTCTTAGATTACATCTTTTGCTTACTTTTTGCTTAAGTTGACACCAATGGGCAATGCCTTGCCCTCTAGAATATATTGATGTGTCGCAAACATTATTTGAATTGGTATTATAGCAATCCTATATGATTTGTGAAAATTCACGTTGTTCAGATCCCCGACTTCTTCAAGAAGTCGGGGATCTAACTTTTCGCGAGTGATTTGGGACTACTATAAATACCGAGATATTACTGATATTAGCTGAAAATTGTACGTTCAAAAATTGCTATTTATGCTGAACCAGATTTCGATTTAATTAAGGCAAGCTATGTTTAGAAGTATTTTAAAAGGGCAAATTTATGAGTCGCAAAAAACGTAAATCCAGCGTTTTAGAAAAAGTTGAGTCAAGAGCAGCAGGGCTGAAATTGATCGATCCAACTCTGAAGCTGGATGATGATTATAGTTTGGCAAAAATGCTGGAGTCAATGGAACGTTTACGTAATAAACTTGAGGTTCATAATAACGCTCTGTCTTTAGCTGATTCTTCTTTAACTGAAGTTGAAGAGATGGAAAAAAATTTGACTAAACTTTCTCAAAAGATGGTAATGCTAATTGCTATTAAGTACGGCAAAGATAGCCCTCAATATGAAACAGCAGGTGGTGTTCGAGATAGCGATCGCGTCCGCAAAATGAGGTCGAGCCGCTTGAAAAATGTTGCACAACAAGCATTAGATAATAGTAAAAGCGCGAATTTTAGCGAATAGAATTCGCAGCTACACAGGCGAAGTCCGCCTACCCTTCGGGAACGCCAAGGGCGAACGCGGACTAATACCATTTCACCGCGTCCTTTATGACCCCATCTTCTGACATTGCTTTCCCGTCCACTTCTCCCATCGTCCAATTCCCCGGCTGATTAACTCCGGCTGCTCATCGCCAATAAAACAGATCCGCCCCATTCTTTCACAAGCAATCAGAACTTCACCATTTCCCATAAACGGGGCAATCACAAAATTATTTTGACTGGTATATAAATTAATTAAGTAATTAACAATTCCCTCTATACCTTCAACATGAATTGGTGTCTGTGGCTGGGATATAGTTTGCTGAGAAAAAATCCCTACATAGATATTTCCTAATACTAATTCGTATTGAAAAGGCATTTGATTGTGCTTGTAGAATTCGTAAATCTGCCCTTGCGATCGCAGTACAGCTACAACCCGCGCTTCCCCAACCAAATAATTATGATTCCAACTAGAGGAAACAGTAGCGATCGCCAAAGCTGCATCCGAGGGTAGCAGATTCATAAACTCTTGCTGTGCCGTATCACCACAATACACCAAATGCCTACCCAGCATCCATTCCTCGCCTAATCTAACTTTCGGTTCATTACCTGCGGTGAGCGCTAATTTTTCTTTTGTCTCCTCTGGTTGAAGCTGGCTTTTCTTCAGCAGTAACTTCGCTTCTTTCTCCGCCACAGCACTGTTGTGTGCTAATACCTGCAATTCTCTTTGCCTAGCCCTCGCCTCAGCTAGCAGTTTAGCTTGTCTTTCAACTTCTTGTACATCTCCTTGAGCCTGGGCTAATTCCCCAGCCTGTTGTGCTGCTTCTGCTAAAGCGCGTTCTTGACTACCTGCTCTAGCTATCTTGATTAATGCTGTAGGACTTTCTGCGATCGCAGTTCCCTTAATCATTTGTTTTACATCAGGGTGAATGCCTTTGGCAATCTGCTTACCATGCTGAAAAGTCCGTTCAGAGTAGCCAGCTTCTTTGGCTAACTCCAAAGTTCTTTTAGGTGGTGAAATCATTTCACCACCTTTATAAGTATGTTGGTTATCTCCTGCTTTCGCCCTCAATCCCATGTGTTCTAGAATTTGATCGCGCTCTAACCACAGTTCTGAGCGCTCTAGGGGTTCAAGCTCATTGCGGATCAAATTCTCATCAATTTCTGCCAAACGCGCTTGCTCGGCATATTGGTAGGTAACAATATTGCACTCAATAGCATCTAACCCCAAGAGCTTACAAGCTGTCAAACGATGCAATCCGGCAATCAAATTCAGCTTTTGATCTACTGTAATGGGGTTCAATAGACCATTAGCCTTGATTGATTCCTTCAGTTCATCAACTTTTTCACCTTTAATAGGACGGCGGTTGCAACCAATCAAAATTTGGTCTATGGGCACAATAGGCATAACTACTGTTCTTCAGCGCAGCCAGTTAAAACACCAACAATAGCATTAAGATACAGCTAATTTCTTCGTTATGGGGCATTGAGCATTTCTTATTTATCTCCCTTGTCCCCTTATCCTCCTCATCTTTCTAGAACACCGATTCAGTAATGCCAAAATCCGAATGTTAGGTGGGATGGGGGACTGTGGGGAAGAGGGAGAGGCTTAATATTTCATTCTTCCCACACCACCCACACTCCCCACACTCCCCACACTTAAGCCTCCCTCTCAATTGATGATTGCTCTCGATTACTGAATTGATGCTCTAGTCCCCAAGACTCAATTTAATGAGAATGTCTTATGGTACACAACTGAACTAACAAGAATTCGCTGATAATAGCAAAGTCAGTTGATTAAACATAATATTTGAGAAGTGAATGAGGAAATTTACTTAGTCTATTTTAACTATTTCCTCATCATTTTATAAGAGATATTATGGTCATTCAAGGAAAACTTATCCAACGTAGATGGTTGACAAGCTAAAAGGTTTTTGCAATACTTGAACAAAGCTTTATCCTAGTTTTTCCACATTATTTTATCAGCGCTGAGTTATTTGTAAATCTTGATTATATTGCCAGCGCTAACTAAGTAGTGGACTACGTAATTTGTTAGTTGTAGTGGATAAAACTCAGGATATTTAAGAATAGAGCTAAGCTAAATTTAGCTAACTAACTAGTAATTTGTCTTGGCTACAAAAGCGTAAAAAAATTCACATACAGGAATCCTGGTTAATTTTTGAAATATATGTAGGGTGGGCAATGCTCACCATATCCAGGTTTTGGTAGGCACTGCCCACCCTACACTACTTAAGGTTTTTCATAAATGATTGAGGATTCCTATACAACTAATTAAACTCATCCCAATACGGTTCGGTTAAGATCCCCCCGCCTGCGGCGACCCCCTTAAAAAGGGAGTAAAAGAGAATTATAAGCCCCCCTTTTTAAGGGGGGTTGGGGGGATCTCAAAATACTAAAACGTTAACCGAACCGTATTGAAACTCATCCCATTTCTGCAAATCAAAAAAGTTGGGATAAGTTCACTTTAATCAACTGATATAACCGTTTAGATTATCCCTTGGCATAGCACAATTGGAATGGAAATATGGCAGTAAACAAGGAAAGCCAATTATTCTCAAAGCCCGTACAGCGGTGGCAAATAGTTTTAGGAGTTTCTGTCATCTTCGCTACTGGGTTAGCATCTTTTTACGCTTTATCTACATTGTTTCGCTCTAATATTCAGAGTCGCCCAACCAATCCGCCAAAAGCTGCTCCTGTTAAAGTTGCGATCACCGCTTTAGGACGTTTACAGCCTGAAGGTGAGATTACTTACTTGTCTGCACCTCATTCAATTAATGGTGTACGAGTTGAAAAACTCTTGATTAAGGAAGGAGACAAGGTACAAGCTGGACAAGTTTTGGCTTACCTAGAAGATTACAATCGCTCTACAACAGCCCTACAACAGGCCTTAGATAAATTGCAAGTTGCTAAAGCCCAGCTAGCCCAGGTAAAATCTGGGGCTAAAACCGGAGATATCGATGCTCAAAAAGCAACGATCGCGAGTTTACAGTCGCAATTAAAAGGAGACGTTGCAACACAAGAAGCAACAATCGTTCGTCTCCAGGCTCAAGTAGAAAATGCTAAAACCGAAAACGATCGCTATCAGCAATTATACAAACAAGGTGCGATCGCAGCTTCTGTTGGAGATAGCAAGGCGCTGCAACTTAAAACCGCACAACAACAGCTAGCAGAAGCCCAAGCTACCCTCAAGCGTACTCAAGATACCCTTCAAAGCCAGATTAAACAAGCAAAATCGCAGCTCAACAGTGTTAGCGAAGTGCGTCCTTTAGATGTTGAATTAGCACAAACCCAAGTCAGAAGTGCTACAACGGCTATTAAACAAGCAAAAGCCGACCAGGATTTAACTTACATTAAATCTCCCATTGATGGCACAATTTTGAAAATTCACGCTAAAACAGGCGAAGTAATTGCTACTTCTGGGTTTGCTGAGATAGGTAAAATATCTCAAATGTATGTAGTTGCAGAAGTCTACCAAACCGATATTCAAAAAGTGCGTAAAGGTCAAAAAGTGACCATTACCAGCCCAGCAATTGTTGGAAAATTGCAGGGAACCGTGGAAAAGGTTGGTTGGCAAGTTGATAAGCAAAGCATCTTCAGCCTCAACCCTGGATCGGACACCGACCGCAAAATTGTCCAGGTAAAAATCCGCATAGACAATCCAACTGATAGCGCGCGGGTGTCGCGACTCACCAATTTACAAGTAGATGTTGCTATTCATATTTAGTCATTGGTCATTGGTCATTGGTCATTAGTCACTGGTCATTGGTCATTGGTCATTAGTCATTGGTCACTGGTCATTAGTCATTGGTCACTGGTCATTGGTCATTGGACAAATAACAAAGGACAAATGACAAATGACAAAAAAACAAATAACACCTGTTAACTAAATTCATGAATTTTAAAATTCCTTTAGCATGGCTACAGCTAGTCCAGCAAAAAGTTCGTTTTCTGGTAGCTGTAGCGGGGATTGCTTTTATTGTACTGCTGATGTTTATTCAGCTAGGCTTTCAAGACGCACTCTATTCTAGTGCTACCGCAGTCCATCAAAGTCTGCGAGGAGATTTGTTTTTAGTCAGTTCTCAATACAAGTCTTTGACCTCAAATCAAAGCTTTTCGCGAACTCGTTTATATCAAGCTTTGGGGTTTGATGGTGTCGAGTCAGTTAGTCCCATGTATTTGCAATTTGCCAAGTTGAAAAACCCAGTTAATAGCGAGAAATATTCAATCTATGTTATTGGGTTTGATCCCGGAAGATCTGTTTTAAATATCCCAGAAGTTGAGGAGAATTTAGACAAACTCAAAATTCCGGATATGATGCTTTTTGACCGGGATTCACGTCCAGAATTTGGGCCGATTGCGGAAAGATACGATCAAGGTAACACTGAACAGACAGTTGAAATATTTCCCTTTAATTCATTAATTGGTTATCGCGTCAGAGTTGGAGGCTTATTCAGCTTAGGGCCTTCCTTTGGTGTAGATGGTAATTTAATTGTTAGTGACTCAACTTTTCTGCGGATAAATCCTAATACTCGTCCAGCAGAAATGATAGATGTGGGTGTAGTTACCTTAAAACCTGGCACAGATGCAGACAAGGTTTTAAAAAATTTACAAGCCACATTACCTAATGATGTCCAAATTTTTACATATCAGGGTTTTATTGATTTTGAAAAACAATATTGGGCTGTAAGAACACCAATTGGTTTTATTCTTAACCTAATGCTGACAATGGCTGCTGTTGTAGGTGTGGTAATTGTTTATCAAATTCTCTACAGCAACATTGCTACTCAATTTGTTGCTTATGCAACATTAAAAGCTATGGGTTATGCAAATAAATACTTATTAAATGTGGTTTTTCAACAAGCCTTATTATTGGCAATTTTAAGTTTTATACCCGGATTTATTTTATCCGTGCTGCTATACGATTTTGCCATGAAAGCCACTAAGCTACCAATTATGATGACCGTTAATAATGCCTTACTGGTCTTAGTTTCGGCAATTTTAATGTGTTTAACTTCTGGGTCACTCGCTATCAATAAACTGCGTTCCGCAGACCCGGCTGATATTTTCTAACCCTTATTTTTTTCTGTGTCTTAGTGCCTCTGTGTTTTAAAAATAATTTATTTACCACAAAGACACAAAGTAAAGAATTAAGTTTTTCCCTTTAATCAATTATCTCTGCTTTATGAACCTGGAAAACAAAACTCTCCTGATCACCGGAATTGACGAATTTATCGGCTGGCGTGCGGCTGAGTTAGCCATAGCCAAGGGAATAAAAGTTCGAGGACTGCAAAGTTCTGCTGTTCAAGATAAAAAAGCGCAAAGTCTAGGCGTTGAGGTGATTGTTGGCAATATTAACGATGCTAAGACTGCTCAAAAAGCTTGTGAGGGAGTAGACATCGTTTTACATACTGCTCAACTTGCGCAAGAAGCTGGCGCAATCAAAGATTTTCGTGAGGTGAATGTTGACGGAACCATCACTATAGCAAAAGCTGCCAAAAATGCTGGTGTCAAAACCTTTGTGCATCTTTCTAGTGTATTGGTTTATGGTTTTGATTATAGCGATCGCGTTACAGAATCCGAGCCGCTAGCTGAAGAAAAGAACCCCTACTGTCAAAGCAAAATCGAAGCCGAAGTTGCATTACTACCCCTAAATAATCCCCCAGATTTTGGCATTATTGTGATTCGAGCAGGCGATGTCTACGGCCCTGGATGTATCCCTTGGATAGTCCGCCCGGTTCATTTTATGCGCCAAAAATTATTTGCTTATGCTAGTGATGAACATGGCGTAATCAATCATGTTTATGTAGATAACTTGATTGATGGTATTTTCTTAGCTATCGAAAAAGAAAGCTACGGTGAAATATTTAATATTACTGACGGCGAACAAACCTCTTGGAAAGAGTATTTTACACGCCTAGCAGAAATATCCGGTTCGCCTGCACCCATGTCTCTCGGAAAAGATGAAATCAAACTATTTCTCAAACTCCGTGTTCAAGGACAAAAGCTATTTCGGAAAAAAGCTGATATTCTGCCAGAGTCGATAGATTTTATGACTCGTCCCTACGCTTGTTCTATTACCAAAGCCCAAGATTTATTAAATTATCAACCCAAAATTGGGCTAGAAGAAGGATTTCAGCTTATACAGAAATGGCTGGAAAAAACGGATATTCAAAAATTGATGAAATAGTCTAAAGGTAGGGCATTGCCCACCCTACTGTCAATACGGTTCGGTTAAGATCCCCCCGCCTGCGGCGACCCCCTTAAAAAGGGGGTAAAAGAGAATTATAAGCCCCCCTTTTTAAGGAGGGTTGGGGGGATCTCAAAATACTAAAACGTTAACCGAACCGTATTGACCCTACTGTTATCGGCGGTTAATTATTCATCCAGTTTAGTATTTGTAGGAGACTACTAAATAATGTTGAAGCTGTCTAAAATCTCTGCCTTAGTGATTGCTACTGTAGCAAGCATAAGCTCCATTAATATTGTAAATGCTGCCCCAGCACAAACCCTAACTGTTGTCGTGAATGGTATCCACAGCCAAAAGGGTGAAATTTGTATAGGAGTTTACTCTCAAGATAAAGAGAAAGGATTTCCTTTAAATACTTCTAATGTATTGCAAAGTGCTTGCAAGAAAATCACAGGTAGTACATTAAAACAGCAATTTTTTGGTTTAAAACCTGGCAATTACGCTGTTGCCATAGTGGACGATCAAAATGGCGATCGCAAACTCAATCGCGACTTTTTCGGAATTCCCACAGAAGGTTTTGGTATTTCCAAAAATCCCACTGTCTCTATACAAACTGGTTCACCCAAATTTCGGGATGCTAGTTTTGCAGTGAATAAAAATACCACCATCAATATCACCGTAAAATATTCCCTCGATCCATAAATCAGTTAACTGTTAACTGGTCACTGGTTGCTGGGTAATGCTTCTTTTGGAGACTCGAAAATTAATGCCAGATTTAGTAAAATTTCTGTGTAACTCGTTGCTAAGTTGGCTGGCTATTCAGGTATGTTTAACCCTGGTGTTTTTATTGTCTCTGCATTCAAACCAGAAACACTTGTTACCAGATGACCAGTTGCCTAAAACTGCGATTATTCTTTGTCTACGCGGAGCCGATCCTTACCTTAGACAATGCTTACAGGCGCTGTTGCGACAGAACTATCCCCAATACGAATTAAAAGTTGTTGTCGATCATCAAGAAGATCCAGCTTGGAACATTGCCATTGATACAATCGAAAAATTAGGCGCAACCAATGTTGAGATTAGCTATCTGCGAAGTGTACGCAATAATTGTAGTCTCAAGTGCAGTTCCTTAGTGCAAGCTGTCTCAGAATTGGATGATTCTTATAAGATAGTTGCTTTGGTAGATAGCCATACTGTCGTTCATCGTCATTGGCTGCGAGAATTAGTTAAGCCCCTAGCCCATCCCAAAGTGGGAGCAACCACTGGTAGCCCTTGGTACTTGCCAAAAGGTAAACATTGGTGGTCTTTAGTGCCTTACATCAGTAATGTATCCTTAGCTATACAGAAGTATCTGTTCGGAATACCTTGGGGTGGGAGTTTGGCTATCAAAACCGAAGTAATTCGCCAAACTGGACTTCTTGATAAGTGGAGTCAAGCCCTTTGCGAAGACATCATGATCCGTAAAGTTTTGCGCAAATATGGGTTGCGGGTGAAGTTTATACCTTCCTTATTAATGGTGAATCGAGAAGAATGCGATTTACCAAGCTTAAGAGACCAGATTCAGCGTCAACTAACCTGTTCTCGATTTTATCATCCCCAACCATCGGCTATTATTGGTGATACTATCTCCAGCATATTGCAGCCGACTTTAGTTTTAATGTGTTTGCTATGGGCATTGTTCACTTCGCAATGGGATAATTTCGCGCTGTTATTGGGGTGTTACAGCAGCTATACTGTGGGATTACTTTGGCTGATGCTGATTTTAGAGCATGGAGTACAGCAAATAACTCGCGATCGCAATCAACCACTGGCAAGAATTTCATTTACTACAATCATCAAACTGCTGATTGGAATTCCCCTAACTCAATGGTTCTATGGGTTAGGGCTGTTGTCATCTCTGGGAATGTCTACCCTTAAGTGGCGTGGAGTCACCTATGAAGTTAAAGGGCCTTGGAACCTGCAACTCATAGACTACCGCCCTTACCAAATCTTAGATCAACCAAGCGATCGCAAACTCTCCCTTTAATCTCTTCTTTGCGTCTTTGCGCCTTTGCGTGAGGAAACGTCATGAAATCTCGCTGCGTAAATCCTAAAACCAGCCCTTTCATGAAATATTTCCTTTAACCATGAAAAACCAACCTCTGCGGATAGCCTTGTTAACCGGATTGTACGCTCCTTTCCTAACAGGCGTTTCAGTCGCGGTACACCAGCGAGTTCGTTGGTTATTAGAACAAGGACACGAGGTTTTTCTCATTCATCCAGAAATTAACGATAAATATCCCAAACAAGTTGGGAATCGTCCCATGCCAGGATTAGAAGAGTTACGGGCTTTTCCCAACTTTTCTTCCTATGCATTTCCCACACAGCCGCTGATTTTCTACAAATCTCTGCCACAACCATTAAATTACAGACATTGGAGCGATACTAAGTTACTCTCAAAGTTTCAACCCGACATCATTGTTGTGGAAGAAGCAGCCCAAATGAGAGGCGCTTACTCAGCTTTCATACAAGGTTATGGTCGTCCTGTGGGAGTTAAATACGCCACGAAAACAGGCACTCCCATCATCTCGGTGTTCCATACAGATATCATTGCCTATATCAAATATTACCTAGGAAATTTCCTCTTTAGCTTGCTGCGTCCAGTTCTTCCCTTGATAGTTAAGCAAGTCAGTAATGCTTATAACTTCAATTTATTTCCATCACGAGAATTGCTGACTAAGTACAATAATCTCAAATGTCAACGCAGTGAATACGTTCCTTATCAAGGCATCGATTGCGAAAAATTTCATCCTCAAAACATTATCTACAACCCCATTCCTAACGACCATCGACCAACCCTTCTGTTTGTAGGACGGATCACCGCAGAAAAAAATGTCACTGAACTGATCGATGCATATCCGCTTATTGCTGCCAAAATCCCTAATGTCCATCTGGTGATTGTCGGTAGCGGCCCCTTGGATCACGAAATCCGTCAGTGCGCTCAAAAGTTTGAAGCTGGTATTACTGTGTGGGGCGAGTCTCACGGAACAGAACTTTTGGGTTGGTTTGCTCGAGCAGACATATTTGTGAATCCTTCTGTAACCGAAAACTTCTGTACTACCAATATGGAAGCTCTAGCATCTGGAACCCCTGTTGTCGCAGCCAACGCTGGCGGAAATCCAGAACAGGTTTTCTCTGGAATCAACGGCTTCCTCGCTGAACCCAATAACCCGGCAGATTTAGCGCAAAAAGTCATTGCTATATTAGAAAATCCCGAACTCAAAGCCGAAATGACCCAGCAAGCTCGCCCCTCAATATTAGAATTTGATTGGTCAGCTTGTATGGAAAAGTTTGAAGAAAAACTCTATCAACTAGTTGCTTTACCAAAAAAGCAAAAGGTGAAACTTAAGTAACTTTGTGTCTTAGTGCCTACCCTGCGGGTTCGCCGTTAGGCGTTCTCGTAGAGTAGCCGCTGCGCATCTATGCTGTGGTAAAAAAATTTTTGAACCACAAAGACACTAACTCATACCATTTTGAAAAAAGATGAGACTAAAGTTTGTTGGAGAGTGCAATAATTGCTGCGCAGGCGATCGCAGTTTGTAGAAGTGTGATCGCACTCATCGTAGGTTAGGCAAATCCAATTGCTGCGCCACACCTTACAAGCGTGAAATTTAGACAGGTTTTGCTCTGAAACACAACCTAAAAACTTTCGGCTTGACAAAAATATAGCTGTTAAAATCAGCATAATGGTGTCAAAGTGCGAAAAAAATACATCCAAATAGGAGAAAAATGCCAGCTATTGTTAAACTACAACTCTCCTTAGAAGCTTTAGCAGAAGCAATATCTTCCCTGGATTTACAAGAAAAACGTCAACTTCAAGAGCTAATTGAGCAACAAATTTTTGAAGCCGAAGAAGCATTGTACGAAGACGATGCAGAAACACTCTTAGAAATTCAAGCAGTTCGCACTGAGTATAAAAATGGTGAGTCCATAACTATCGATGAATATCTTGCTAACCGATCAGATCACAGATGATGAGTTATACGGTCATTATTTCAAAGTCGGTACAAAAGCAGATTGATAACTTACCAAATGATGTTATTGAGCGTGTTATTGAGAAAATCCAAAATCTTGCTTCGGAACCGCGTCCTGATGGAATTTTCAAGTTAAAAGGTTCTGACAACGAGTATCGTATCCGGATAGGTGATTATAGAGTTCGTTATGAGATTGATGATGAAAGTCAACTTGTACAAATTTTGCAGTGCAAGCATCGGAAAGATATTTATAGAAAAAGTTAATTTAGATATGCTTAAGGAAAATGCGATCGCTTAGTGTTCTCTAGAAAAGAGTAATATAAGCGATCGCACTTTGGTTTCTGCCAAGATGGAGTTAACATCAAACCAAGACTCGCTGCGATCGCAATATTTAAATACAAAAAGTATAGGGCTAACCGTCATCCCCATATCACGCATTAACCAACAGTCTCATTCATTCGCTAAAGCTCAAGTTTACCGATTCTGCAAGCGCTTCAGTTCATCATCTGTAATGGGATTCTTACCGACTTTCAGGTCTTTCACCCAGCGTTGCCGTTGAGCTTTGCTATCTTGCTCGTAATCTTGAGCCTGGGCGATGTAGGCTTCAAAGTCGGAAATTGCCCCTTGATAGTCGCCTGTTAATGCACGCGCCAAGCCACGGCGATCGCGAATACTGCCATCTTTAGGGGCAAGCTTCACGGCTTGGTTACAGGCAAACATGACATCGGCAGCTTGTTTGTACAAACTACCTTGCCAGCATAATGTGCCCCAAGAATAGGCAGAGATTTCAATTTTTGGATCTATCTTTTGAGCATCTGCATAAGCTGCTATTGCTTCCTTGACCTTGCCATCTTGCACAATTTTCTCTCCTTCTGCAACTTGGCGTTGAGCTTTGCCTTTATTTGCAAACTCTTGTGCTTTCACCTTGGAGTTAAATTTTAAATTACTATCCCATTGCTGTGCTTTGTGGAATTTATCAACGGCCGCATTAATATCATCGTTTTGGGCTAGCTTCTCACCTTGGATAACCAGCACAGTCGCCCCTTTTTCCTTGCGATATGGAGTTTGGCACGTTGGCAAATCTTCTAAAACTTCTGGATGGGCAATTAGATAGTTATTCAGCAAGCTACAACCACTGCGTAATAAATCATCGAAATCTAAATTCCACAAAATTATAGTTTTGTCATCACTGCCAGAAGCCAAATTTTGCCCATCTGGGCTGAAGACTACGCTATTAACCGCACTGCTATGCCCAGTCAGAGTTTTGATAGCTTTACCCGTACTGATATCCCAGATTTTGATGGTGTTGTCACCACTGCCAGAAGCCAACTTTTGCCCATCTGGG
>NZ_MTAV01000103.1:1888-69132 GCF_002154695.1 Nostoc sp. T09 | reverse complement strand
TATTGCCTTTTTGACACCAGTTCACCAGTCTGATTTTGTAACTGGCAACTTGGGTTACTATTTGTATCTTCTTATTTGCTGCTCCTCGGGTTCCCAGGGGGTAAGACCCCCTATTCGCCAGCTGTATCCTTGAAGAAGTCGGGGATCTGAAGAGAAACTTTTGCTTAAGTAATACCGTTTCTTTGTTAGCTTTACCAAATTATCTTAATCTCTTATTTCTTGGCGTACTTGGCGGTTCGTTTTTTATCCTAAGATAATTAAGCCTGTGTAATAAACAAAAAATTGTTTTGCTGACATATTTTGCTAATTAAGCTTTCGGCTATTGTCTCCATCGTTTTGCCACCACCTAATAGTTCATAGTTAATAACTCATTTATTAAGTTTCGTTTTAATGCATTGCTGTTTATATTCCTTGCTGCTCTTACCCTCTCTATGCGATAACCAGCATAAGCATCTTCAAAAAAATTATCGTTGATATTTTCATTTTTCGGATCAGAATTACTAAGCATGAGTAATGCGCCTTTATTGTCTAGTTTTTTAAAAAAATCTCGCAGCCTCAATTGCTCGGAATCATTAAATGATTGCCGTGAATAGGATGTAAAGTTAGATGTTTTACTAATTGGTCGATAAGGTGGATCAAAGTAAACAAATGTTTGATTATCTACAAAATTCTCACACTTAATAAAATCTCCATGATGAATTTGAGTCTTTTGGAGAATTTTAGCAACTGCTTTTAAGTTTTCCGGGTCACAAATACATGGTTTTTTATATTTACCTGCTGGAACATTAAAATCACCTTTAGAATTAACTCTGAAAAGTCCATTAAAACAAGTTTTGTTTAAAAAAATAATTTGAGCAGTTCTTTCTACCCATTCATAATGATAATTAGATGAGTTAATATTTTTATTTCGAGAGTTAAACTGTAATCTCATTTGATAGAAGTATTTACTTTTAGCACTTTCATCTAGTGACAAATACTCTATTTCAATTTTAGATAAATGTTTAATTACATCATCTACATTCTGCTGAATTGTCTTGTATGCTATGAATAATTCTATATTTAAATCAGAAATAAATACTTCTTGAATAGTATGATATTTATGTGCTATGTAGAAGAATAGTGCACCACCTCCTATAAAAGGTTCTACATACCTCTTTATTGAACCTTTAAATAATTCATTAGGGAGAAAATTATTTATTTGCTCTATTAACTGGCTTTTTCCACCAGCCCATTTCAAAAAAGGCTTTGGGATTGTTGTAAGCGTTGGAACAGTTAAATGCATTGATTTAACCTGCACAGATATACCAAATTCCTTAAATATAGTTCATGTGTACCAAAAGTTTGTTTAAGATATCACAAATCATGGCAGAAGCACAATTAAATACATGTGCCAACTCCTTAACATCGGCACTCGCCACTACACAAACTTTTCTAGGAAACTATTCCAAGTACTGCGATCGCTTATTACTCACTAGGTAGATTATCAGGGTCAATGCCGAGCGATCGTAGGTATTGCGCTAATTGTTCAGCACGTAGTCGTTCTTGTTCAGCGCGTTGTCGTTCTTGCTGTGCTTGTTCTTCTGGAGTCAAATAGCGATCGCCTTGTTTGTCATACCATGACAATAATTCTTGGGGAATGCCAGCAACAATACCTTGATATCTGCCAATACCTAAACCTATTTCGCTCATCCAATAGGGTTCACCTATCTGCAATTGATATTTACCATCCACCAACTTATAAACTTCAAACGGTTGATGTTGGTCGCGTCGCCAAAATTCTGGATTATAAATCACATAGTACAACACGCCCAGTTTGGTGTAGATATCCATCTTTTCATCATATTCACCCGCAGGCGTGTGCGATACCATTTCTAATGTGAGGATGGGAACTACGCCGTTTTCTTCCCAAACTGCGTAACTTTTGCGTGATTTACCACCTTTTTTTCGTTCAACTCCGACACTCAAAAACGCATCTGGCACTACTGGCACTCTGGGATTGATTCCTGTAGTGTGATACACTCCCATATCTACCCCGAAGTACCAATCCATTCGTGTAGCCCAGATCGAGTTAAGTAAAAACAGGAGAATATTGGGCAACAAATTTTGGTCTTCGTTATCCACGGGCGTATCGTCACTACAAGGCAATTCGTCTGTGCTTGGTAACGCATTTTTGAGATCCTTTGACAGCATAGTCTTTATCTCACGGGCGTTCAGTTTTTTAATTATAGGCTAGAGGCGCTAGGAGACCTGATCGCGCTGGTGATTGAGCTAATTCTTTGACGCGATTTCCAGATCCCCAACTTCTTTGAGGAAACTTTGCTGAAAATAAAGATTTATGTCACTTAAACAACACTGTGTTGTTTAAATTAAGAGCTACATCCCAAGTAGTCAACAGGTTTGAGCGTAGACGCTCTTAGCGGCTTGTCGCCAGACATCGCACCAGACTAGAAACTTAACAATTTACCCATTTTATCAGAGGCTCAAGTTTTGAGACAATCAGACAACGATGAGAAAGCAAGCAATCATAGTCCACTCATATTGGACTCTGTATTATTTGAGTTTATAAGGGAGAACACCTGATGAAATTGGCTTACTGGATGTATGCAGGACCAGCCCACATAGGTACACTGCGAATCGCCAGTTCTTTTAAGAATGTCCATGCCATCATGCACGCCCCACTTGGCGATGACTACTTTAACGTCATGCGCTCTATGCTATCAAGGGAAAGGAACTTCACTCCGGTAACAACCAGTGTTGTTGATCGCAACGTTTTAGCACGTGGCTCCCAAGAGAAGGTGGTAGATAACATTACCCGCAAAGATGCTGAAGAACACCCAGATTTGATTGTGTTAACTCCCACCTGTACTTCTAGTATTCTGCAAGAAGACTTGCACAACTTTGTAGAACGGGCACAACTGGAAGCCAAAGGAGATGTCATCCTAGCGGATGTCAACCACTACCGCTACAACGAACTGCAAGCAGCCGATCGCACTTTGCAACAAATAGTGCAATATTACATTGAGAAAGCCCGCAAAAAAGGCGAACTAGTAGAAGGCAAAACCGCAAAACCCTCGGTTAACATCATCGGTATTTCTACTCTGGGTTTCCATCATCAGCACGATTGCACCGAACTGAAAAAGCTGATGGGTGATTTGGGAATTGAAGTAAATACCGTGATTCCGGAAGGCGCTTCTGTTAACGAATTGAAGAAGATGCCGCAAGCTTGGTTTAACCTAGTACCTTACCGCGAACTCGGTTTAACAACAGCTCGTTATCTAGAAGAACAATTCGGCACTCCCTACGTAGACATTACCCCAATGGGGGTTGTAGAAACTGCTCGCTGTATCCGCAAAATCCAGCAGGTAATTAACGCCCAAGGCGCTGATTTAGAATACGAAGACTTCATTAACGAACAAACGCTGCATGTATCTCAGGCTGCTTGGTTCTCTCGTTCCATTGACTGTCAAAACTTGACTGGGAAGAAAGCTGTGGTATTTGGTGACAACACCCACGCCGCCGCACTCACCAAAATTTTGTCACGAGAAATGGGAATTCACGTAGTTTGGGCTGGAACTTACTGCAAATATGATGCAGACTGGTTCCGCGAACAAGTGAGCGAGTATTGCGATGAAGTATTAATTACTGACGATCATGGTGCAATTGGGGATGCGATCGCCCGCGTCGAACCCTCCGCTATTTTCGGTACGCAAATGGAACGCCACGTTGGTAAGCGCTTGGATATCCCTTGCGGCGTAATTGCTGCACCCATCCACGTACAAAACTTCCCCATTGGTTACAAACCATTTTTAGGTTACGAAGGTACAAATCAGATTACAGATTTGATCTACAACTCCTTTACTTTAGGAATGGAAGATCACCTTTTAGAAATCTTCGGTGGACACGACACCAAGGAAGTAATTACTAAGGGAATTTCTGCTGATTCTGACCTTAGCTGGACAAAAGATGGTCAAGCAGAATTGAACAAAATTCCGGGATTTGTTCGCGGTAAAGTCAAGCGCAACACCGAGAAATTTGCCCGCGATCGCGGCTTTAAGGAAATCAACGCTGAAGTTTTGTACGCTGCTAAGGAAGCTGTTGGCGCTTAGGCTAACAGTTTATAATCAAAAACAAAAAGAGCATCTTGAATCGATGCTCTTTTTGCTGTTTATCAATAAAGTAAGTTATTAATATAATTAATTAATATGTATAGCAACCGTATATGCAAATCAGTAAAGTAGAACTAGTCGCACAACTAGAGGATGAAATAGAAGGAGTCTATGGATTTCCTTACACAGAACATGATTATCCTTGGGAAACTTTTGTATGGAAAATTTCAGAGCTTGGCACGTTTACATTAGAAAAGTTACTCCAAGATCTTGGCTTTATTGAAAATATAGAATTAGAAGAATATTTATTTGACTTTGAGCTTGAAATACAAGCTGGTCAATCTTTAGGAACAAAGAATATAGCAACACAAGAGAAGATTTTGCAATTAGAACATAAATATCAATATTTTTTGAGGCTGTTACAAACTAATCTTACCAATTTACAGCCTTATAGGATAAGCTTAAAAGAATCAAATAAAAACGAAGTCATCGGTAGTTTTACGGCGATTATAGGACGCACTATTAATGGCTATTGGTTTGGAATTGCTCCTTTACTACCTTATAGTAAGAGTTTCATGTATCGTACATCAGAAAAATTTTATATTGATACTCAAAAACCATCTGATGCAAAAATTATAGATTTGTGGTCAAATTTTAAATCAGCTACACAAGAATTAGAGCTTCCTAGTGAATTAGATGGTGAATATTCAGGCAGAGAATCGATAGTAGAAGTAGCAGAGACAAGAGAACTAATTATAGAGAAGCTTTTAGACTCTGTGGGGTTTATTCAAACTGTAGAATTCAATGGAGGCTTTGGAAATTTAGGTCAGTTACTTACAGAAAATTTAACTAATACTAGAATATATATTATTTGGGGATTTTTTATATATCTTATAGGTGATACTCCCGATGGAGATTTGATTGGTGTTTCTACTAAAGCTGTTTGGACATAATAAAAAGGCATAGCTTGGGTTAAGCAAGCTTATAAGCAAATAAAAGCACTGTGGAAACTAGTTGAAGCACAGCGAACAGGAACTCAAGACTGGCGATCGGCCACCACAAGCTAGTTAATTGGAATTAGCAATATTAACCCAAAATCTGTGCTAAATCCAGCACAAATCCTGGTAGTATATCTTCTCCTGACAAGCTAGTAGGGGATTGTAAAACCTCAACTTCCCGTCCGAGACGATAAATTTCTACTTGTTGGTTTTGGGGGTCAATCAGCCAACCTAAGCGCACGCCGTTATTAATGTACTCCTGCATTTTGCGTCGCAGTGTCTCTAGGCTGTCTGTAGCCGAGCGTAATTCTGCCACAAAATCCGGAGCCATTGGTAAGAATTTATCTGGATCTGGGTTCAGGGCTATTAATCGTGCTCGGTTCACCCAAGATGCATCAGGCGAACGATTTGCACCATTGGGAAGTTTGAAACCTGTGGAAGAATCAAAAGTTAGCCCTGTACCATCAGCGTCAGCCCAATTACCTAAGCGCTGCGTCAGTCGGCTATTCCGATTTCCGCTTTCCCATCCTGTTGGTGGCATAATAATTAGTTCTCCCTCAGCCGTCCGTTCAAGACGCAAATCTCGATTATTTTGGCAGATTTGGAAGAACTGCTCATCTGTTAGCTCGATAGTAGGGTGTAGGTTGAGAATTAAGGCAGTCATGTTAGGCTCTCAATCTTGCTAAGTGTAGCCTAGCATTACATCTTATGGGTTAGGCGCAAGGTCGTAAAATCTACTTATTAAAGAGGCGATCGCCTACGAAACTGTTCACCTATTGTGGTTTCAAGAAGCTAACCAAAATCAGGGTAATTATTTCAAGTTGAGGAACGCAAGCTCACCAGTAATTTTTATCTAAATTAGTCTAGCCAGAAGGTGAGCAACTTGTTTGCTTCACCTGTTTTTTGCTGCGATCGCTACTCATGACTCGAAATAAGGCAAAATGACTTTAGCTGTCTTTGAAAGATTTTAATATTTCACGCCTATCTTTTTCTACGTATAGTCGCAAATCGTCAATAAAATCTCAATATATTGCTATAGATAGATGACAACAAAGCGCAGACTTTATCTACATTATCTATGTTTAGCTGGGGCGATTATACTGGGTGCAAGCTTGCGCTTTTGGAATTTAGGTTTAAAACCCTTATGGACGGATGAAGTAATCACTGCTATTTTCAGCTTGGGTAACAATTATAATAATTTACCTTTAAATGTGCTGTTTCCTCTTGAGCGTGTACCGGAAATTTTTACATTCAACCCAGGTATAACTTATGCTCAAATTGCAAACAATCTTGCTACCCAATCTACCCATCCACCACTATTTTTTTGCGGGATGTATAGTTGGCTGGAATGGATAAATCCCTCATGCCAAGCTTGTGTGAAAGAATTGCGATTATTGCCAGCTTTGTTTGGTGTAGGTGCGATCGCGGCAATTTATGCTGTCAATAATATTGCCTTTTCCTCTACTGCTGGAATAGTAGGAGCATTGCTCATGGCTGTTTCCCCCTTTGCTGTTTACCTTTCCCAAGAAGCAAGGCACTATACCATACCAATGTTTCTGATAACTTTAGCTTTATTGGGGCTAATGCAAATTCAGCAGGATATATTTCAGAAAAAAACTATTAGAATTTGGGTTTGGGTATTATGGGTACTTGTTAATATTATCGGACTTTATGTACACTACTTTTTCGTTTTAGCTTTTATTGCTGAAATCCTCACACTACTTGTGCTGATGTACTGGGATAAGACAAAGGTAGTTAACAAACATAAAATTTGGTTAACCCTAATTCTGTCTACCAGCACAGTTATGATTAGCTTCATGCCTTGGTTGCTGGTAATACTCAGCCATTCTAACTTTTCTCAAACTAATTGGTTACCAGCCCCCAGTAATATTGCACCGATATATCAAACTTTGATTAGCTGGGTATTAATGGTAATTGCTCTACCTGTAGAAAACCAACCTCTAGCAATTGCAGCTAGCTATGGCTTTTTGATGGTTATTTTTACTATTTGGGTGGGATGGCAAGCTTACAAAGGTTTAAAACTTTTATATTATCAAAGTAAAACTCATTTAGCTACATTAACGCTGTTAATTTTTACTATTTTTGTCTTATTACAATTTTTTGCCATTGTTTATTTTATTAGTAAAGACATTACTATTGTTCCCCGCTATCACTTTGTTTACTATCCCAGCTTTTGTGCTCTTGTATCAGCAAGTATTACCAAAAATCAAAAAGCACAATTAATCATTGTATTAGTAGGAATTCTCAGTTGTGTTTTTGTTGTATATAATCTAGTGTTTCAAAAGCCTTTTCACCCTGAGCAAGTAGCCCAAAACATGAATCTAGAGGCTTCTATACCAGTGATGCTCGTGGTGGGTTATAGTGATTATCAAGATATAGCTTTGGGATTAAGTTTTGCTTTGGCATTAGAGCAACTTAGGAACCAATCTCTTTCAGGAGAATACAAAATTAATCACCCCATAGATACATCTAGACGTGATAGTTTTGCGATTTTATCAAAATCCCCTAATTTATCTGCTTTCTGGAACAACCTTTCCCAACTACCGATACCAGCAACATCTAAGCTAAATTTATGGATAGTTGGACCTGGAATGATCGAGCAAGATTATCCTCAGCAATTGGTGCTTTCGCAGCAAACTACTTGTACTATAGACCCCTCACATCACTATCGCATAGGCGTTCCTTATCAGCTTTATCAGTGCAGTAATTAGAGGTTTTTGATATTCCATTGCAACTGTAATCAAAACAATTTTTGATAGCAAGTTGTCGTATAATCGCCTAAATGTACATTTGGTTTGTACAACTGGCTATAATTCCATAAATGCATGAATATATGAGCGCCAACAAGCTTAAAACATTTTTAGTATTTAATTTCATAATACCCGCTAGTTTTTTTATTTTTGCTATTTACTTTATGCCTATTGAGCAGGTATTTCAATTCGATACAAGTGATGAAGGAATTGAATTGATCAAAGCTACCTTGCACTTAGATGGATTTGCTATGTATACACAGGTTTGGAACGATCAACCACCTCTTTTCACAGTTATTTTAGCGTCCTGGCTTGCTTGGTTTGGCAAATCAATTTATTCTGCACGGCTTTTAACTTTGAGCTTCTCAACAATACTTGTATGGTCTTTCTGCCAGACTCTAAGGATTTATTTAGGGAATTTACCAGCAATTATTGGCACTTTATTGTTAATAATTTCATGCAATTTTCTTAGACTTAGTGTTTCTGTGATGATTGATTTGCCATCTGTGGCAATGGTTATGCTCTCAATTTATACATTAAGTTTATATAAAAAAAATGTTGCGCAAAAATTTTCTAAAATTTTAATTGTTATATCAGGAGGACTTTTAGCACTTTCTTTACAAATAAAATTATTTACAGCTTTTATCGCTCCTTTAATTATATTTGATTTATTACAATTTACTTTTAAAAAAAATCCTCAACATCAATTAAAGCGGCAGCTATTTTTTAATGCTGTTTTATGGCTAACTGCTTGTTTGGGAATTTTTATAATAGTTGGTATTTTGTGTAACTCTCTCACTTATGAGCAATTACTACAATCACATTTAAATAACAATGTAAAAACAGTGTTTCAAGCAGGATATAGTCAAAAGTTAACATTGTTATTTTTACTTCAGGATTTTGATTATTTACTTTTAGCAATTCTGGCAACTATAATTATTTTTCAAAAAAAACAATGGGAAAAGTATTTTCCAATAATTTGGTTAATTACAGGTTTTATAGTTCTGATTAATCATCAACCAGTCTGGTATCATCACTACCTTTTACTCTCTATTCCTCTGGCTTGGTTAGCTACTTACGGAGTAACATTATCGTTTAATTTTTTTCGACAGCGAAAATGGTACGCTAAGTTTAAGCCTCGTAATTTTAAAAAAATCACTGTCTCAGGTTTAGCAGCAGGATTCGTAATTTTCTCAATTATTGTGACTCCGATTAAGTTAGGAGTAATTATTTTAGAAAATCATAGATATCTAGAGCAAAGTCAGGAGCATATTCAATTCGTTAACATTTTGTTAAAATATAAACCATCTACTAAATGGGTTTTTACAAATTGTCCAATTTATGCTTTCTATTCAGGCTTACCTGTTCCTCCAGAAATTGGAGTTTTATCCCGTAAAAGGATAGAGTCGAAAACTATAACACCTGAACAAATTATTGCGGTTTTTGAAACTTATCATCCAGAGCAAGTTTTACTATGTAAATCTCAAACTATTCAGAACTATCTCAATAGTTATCTCAATCAACACTATTTAAATACATATGGAAATCATTTAGGTAATCATTATTTATTAAAAGAAACTGCTTTGAAACCCTTACCAATGACCAATGACAAATGAAGACCCTTACCATTTATATTTAGTTTTAATTGCGCCAACCTACTGATGAAAATTTTCACCCTTGAGCTATTTTCTCGTTACTAGGCTTTAACTTGGGGTAGGCAATACGTTTGTGATGGAATTGCTGCCAAACTTCCACAAATATTTGGGCAATTTTGGCAACTTCTTCCCGTGTAAGCCCTGAATCTAAAAGTTGATTGTCTTGCCATCGAGCACGGAGAATATTATTAACCATTGTCAAAGCTTGTTCAGCCGAAGCGTCTTTGAGCGATGACTTCGCCGATGCTTGTAGCGTACGCAGCGCCGCTTCACAGGAATCTGCCAACATGACAATTGCTGTTTCCCGCGACTGGGGAATTGGACCATCGTAGCGAAAATCAGCGTCGTCTACTTTTAAACTAGGATCTTCCTTAGCCATTTGCTGCGCTTGGTGATGGAAATAAGCAATCAACATCGTTCCTTGATGTTCGGGAATAAAAGCTTGAATCGCTGTTGGTAAAAGGTGTTGTCGTGCCATCACCAAGCCTTCATTGACGTGCTTTTTAATAATCTCTGCACTTTTCCAAGGATCGTTAATTTCTGTGTCATGCTTATTCGGTCCCCCCATTTGGTTTTCAATAAAGCCAAGAGGATCGTGCATTTTGCCAATATCGTGGTAAAGTGTGCCAGCTCTTACTAGTTCCACATCGCATCCTAGTTGTTTGGCAGCCGCTTCCGCCAAGGTGGCTACAAACAGAGTATGCTGAAAGGTTCCGGGCGCTTCTGTAGCCAGTCGCTTTAACAAAGGGCGGTTAGGATTAGCCAATTCTGCTAACCGGATAGGGGTAACTAAATCAAAAAGTTTTTCTAAATAAGGACTTAAGCCCAAGGCCACAATACTCCAGGCTAAACCAGATAAAGCAAATAACGCAGCTTCTTGGAGAATAAGATACCAAGAAGCTGAACTCCATAGCAGTGAAAGTATTAAGTAAATGCCTCCCTGAGTTGAGGCGATCGCCAGTCCTAATAATGCTAATTCCTCACGCGATCGCAGTCGTTTGGCCATATAACTGCCTACTATTCCCCCTGCTACACCAGCTATTAGGGCAATCTTACTGATTTCCATACTAATTGGTAACACTAGCAACAGTAGCCCGACAACTGTTGCTCCTAAAGCAGGGCCGTAAAAACTACCTAACAATAAACCAATGGCACTCCAGGTGGTATGTAGCACACCCATTGTTACCATCCCTGGGGTACTGAGAGTTAGCAGCAAGATTAATAAGCGATCGCGCTGTCGCAATTGGCTTTTGAGACGGCGTTCGACAATCACAAAAATACCAATTGCTGTAGTGACAATACCTGTCACCTTAATCAACTCCGGCCAGTTAGTCTCTCGGTAATTTAGTTGATAATGCTCCAGTACCTCAAAATTCCACGGGGTAATCTTCTGTCCCTTAGTGACAATTACCTGATTCTGCTGTATGTCAATCATTACTGGTGCAACCCCAGCAGCAGCCTTTTTTGCCTGTTGTTGGGTTTTTTCTTCATCTTTCTTCAGATTTGGTTGCAGCACAGCCAACAAAAGTTTGATTGCCAAAGGTTGAGCTGCTTGTGGTTCTAATGTCTGCACTTGCAAGCTCACTGTATCCTTTAAAGCATTTCCTGGTAGTCCGTAAGGGATACCTTGGGTGAGAATTCGCTCTGAAATCTGGCGGATTGATGTTTGTGTTTTTGCCCAGTCTTTATCTTCCAGATCCAAAAGGATATTGTCTTGATTGATTGCCGCCGATGTTTTAGCCTCTGGCTGTAACAGTTTTTTCCTGGCTAGTTCATATTTTTGCCTTGCTTGCAAGATTTGAGTGATGAGTAAAGAAAATTGTTGTTCAGAATTTCTGATTCTGTAAGTTTCTAGTTCCGCCACTACTTGAATAAAGTCAACTTTTGGCGAATCATTAACTGGTTTTGTATTCTCAAGAAGCAGCTTTAGCGAAACTTTCCCAGGCTGGGGAGTAGGTGTATGGATGTCTTCCCGAATTCGAGGAAGGGAAGCAGACTTGGGGGATGCGGCTATGGATGGTTCTAAGGACGAAGAGAACTGTTTGCTTGCTTGCTGTGCAGTAGTGGAACTGCTTTTCTGGTTTGGCAGCAACAATCCTATCGGTTGTTTTCTGGTTTTTTCTAAAGCTAGTAATATATTTTGCCATTCTGCTTCAGTACAAGCGCGGAGATAACGCTGGCTAGCTATACGCAAGTCTAAAGTGTCAACAAAAGGGAAAGACCCTGCTATGGCGCGAATTTTATCACTCTCATCTAAAAGTTGTTGCAAATTATGGTCGATTTGTTCATTGATTTGCATATCGACCATTAACATTGGCAGGGAATTGTTACTGGCGGCTTTGCGTTGGGCTGCTGTTTTTTGGCGATCTTCAATCTTGATTGTACGAGGGGCTTTAATGGTTTGGGGTGCCACAGTCCCCACTTTCAGCTTAGGCTGATTGTAAAACTTATACCCGATGACTCCTGTTAGGGATACAACTGCGATCGCCAAAATCACAGAGGAACGATTTTCATGCACCCAGCGTAAACCAATTGTATCCATCAGCGGCTCACGGTTAACCGATTTTGCGATTGATCTGAGTACTATTCCTGGTTTTTGCTTACTTTCACTAGTGGTTGATACATACATGAGTATGTTGTTGACCACAGTTTTTTGGAGTTCTTCAAGGCGACTGTGGTGATTTTGCTCGTTCACTACTCTCAGCAATTTTCCTTTGCGACACAGTACTTTGTACTGTCGCCGCCAGTGAGTTAATTGCTGGGTTAAAGACTTAAAAAATCGCTGATGTTTCATTACCTCTGCCTACAGTTGCTTACTTTGATACCTCAAAACAAGACAAACCTAGGGGAAGTCCAAGCAGGAGCAACCGAAGCCGCTTAGAACTTCGGAGGCGGGGTTGCTTGCGGCTGTGCCACAATACCTACCTATAGAGTCAGGTTAAGAGTTTCTTTGGAATTGTAGTATAAAGAACTACTGAATTTTATATTTGTTGACTGCTTGCTAGGATTGAATGTTGTATCGCGTCTACAATGCTGCTCAGTAGAAATAGCATTAACGCGAACGGATAACGCGAGGAGCTGCGTAGACGGATAGAGGAGGCTGCGCATTGCTCTGATTTCCAGAGTTGTAGCGACTGCCTTGGGGAATGGCTTCGCCTAAGAATAGCGATGCTTCTTCCTCAGGTATAAAATCTCCCACTGCACTTACCTGGCCTGAATGTTGGGCATGATTATACAATCCTGACCATACAGCCACAAGTGCATCAGCTAATTCCACCATTTGAGAAAAATTGTTCAGTTCCCATGTTGCCGAATTTGCTTGCGAGTATAAGATCTGCCAACCTACGGGAATACCCGCACTGCTATTATAGGCCCCTGATAAAGCACCAGTAATTGCACTTATACTATGTAAGTGTAAACGCCAATGGTCTTGCCGCCACACATTGCCATATTGAGTAGCCCGCAAAACTGCCAAGCGGTAGTCTTCCAAGGTACTGAGAAAGCAGTAAAACGCCATAGCAATAGCGCTACTTAGCTTGTCTTCTCTACTCAACTCGACTTGCGCCCTTTCTAATGCTGCTCCCCGATCTAACAAAGTATTAACTTTTAATAACTGTTGTGGTAGAGATGTTGGTGTTTCACCGATAAAGGCGATTGTCTCTGGAATCAGGGTACGGGGTTGGAGTTTTTCCGTAAGGGTTTGAGCGATCGCATACCCTACTGCTAATGTTCCATCACGTACCACTGGGTCATCCTCCCAGATTTTTAACACACGTAGCAAGTTTTGTCGCAATTTAAATGTATTTTCATGAAAAAAAAGTGCTACTGGTAATGTAGCCAGTATCACTTTCAACGAAATGCTATCAGTTACAGCTAAATTAGCAGATGCTTGTTGCTGACGCGCTCGCCAATCATCTAAATCTAATCTGCCAAGTGCGATCAAGCTTTCAGTACCTAGCACCGCTATCCGATCGATGTCACAGCGGTTCTGAAATTCTTTCTTGCCACTAGAGGCTACACTTTCCCCAACTAATGCCCCTAGTAAAGTACCGCGAAAACGACTAACAACAGAGTAGCGCATGAGATCAAAAAGTAAAAAGCTAAAAGAAATTTTTCTTACTTCTTTACTTTTAACGCTTTAATCCCTTAAATGATGCACTAATGCTTGTAAGCCCAATACGTAACTCTGGACACCAAAGCCACTAATTTGCCCAATAGCTATGGGCGCTATATAAGAATGATGGCGAAATTCTTCTCGACGGTATATGTTACTTAAATGTACTTCTACTGTGGGTAAGCTCACACCCGCGATCGCATCCCGCAAAGCTACACTTGTATGTGTGTATGCCCCAGCATTAATCAAAATTCCCTGGTGTTTCCCTAAGGCTTGATGAATAGTATCAACCAAAACTCCTTCATGATTTGACTGCACGGGAAAAATTTTCACCTGTAGTTTAAGTCCTTCTGCTTCTAACAGATGATTAATTTCTGCCAGTGTAAACGAACCGTAAATCCCCGGTTCTCGCTGTCCTAGCAAATTCAGGTTTGGCCCGTGCAACACCAAAATACTTAAAGGTTGCAACGTCAAGTCCGGCACTTTCTAGCTCTTAACGACGACGCGAACGCTCATTTACAGGAATCGGAATCAGTTCCGGTTCCGGCTCAGCCTCTGGCCCTAATAGGGCTTCAATTAGCTTCCGCGCCATTTCTTTAAGCTTTTCCAGTACCTTTTCTATATAGTCCATTGAACTGACTGCTCCTGAGATACTACCTCAATTTTGATTAACAGCTACGCAGAAATTGGCGTACTCTCGCACCTCTGGCTTGTGATCGGCCCGATCGCACTCCCTAATTGCGGGAATGATCCACCTTAGCAAATTTTGTGTTGTGATCTGCCTTACTTCTTAGATTATCATATTCGTAAACTACAAGACGTGCATTCCCCCAAGTTAGTTATTATCAGTGTCAACTTATATCAGTATTTGGGAGGATTTTTTAATTTTGCTGGGGACTCAACCCCTTTGACTTCCCAATACCAACTTTCATAACTAGATTTTGCGATCGCTTTGAATAGGGAGTGGTAAGTCGTCAGTGGCAGAGAAACAACTGACAACTATGCACAACACTGGAGAATGTCTTTAATTAATCGTCTGCATTATTTTTTTTAGTAGCGGTTGTCGAAGCCTTGGAAGTTGACTTAGAAGTTGATTTAGAGGTTGACTTGGAAATTGATTTAGATTTAGAAGTTGTAGACTTACTCGATTTGCGAGTGGATTTTGCTGACGATGCTTTACTAGCTAACAACTTTAATGCCGTATCCAACGTTATAGCTTCCACAGATTCACCTTCTGGAATACTGACATTAGTTTTACCGTTCTTAATGTAAGGCCCGTAGGGACCATCATAGATATTGACTGGTGTACCATCTTCTGGATGAGTACCTAATTCGCGCAAAGCCGCTTTAGACTTGCTATTGGTGGAACTGCGTCCCTTTTTCGGTTCTGATAACAACTCTAATGCACGTTCTAAAGAAACCGTCAAGACATTATCAGTAGCTTTGAGGGAGCGATAGTCTTTCCCCTCTTTACCTTGGTCATGAGCAATATAAGGACCAAAGCGCCCTAAACTCGCTTGAATTTTCCCCCCAGTCACTGGATGAACTCCTAATGTGCGGGGTAATGCTAAAAGCCCAAGAGCAATATCAAGGGTGACGTTTTCTGGCGTTACACCTTTGGGTAAGGAAGCTTGTTTGGGTTTGGGATTTTCGTCTGTCTTGTCACCCAATTGCACGTAGGGACCGTAGGCACCAATTTTCACATAGATTGGTTCGCCAGTTTCGGGATGGCGACCGAGTTGGTCAGGTCCGGAGGTTTTTTGCCGCAATATTACCTCTACCTGTTTGGGGTCGAGGTCTGCTGGCGTCAGGTCTTTAGGAATCGAAGCGGTGACAACACCTTCACCGTTTTCCATTTCGATAAAAGGACCATATTTACCAATGCGGACTTTGACTGCTAAATTTTCTAGTTCTACTGTCCTGGCTTTGTTGGCATCAATTTGATTTTCTCGTTCCTTGACTAAGGTTTCTAGACCTTTATCTCCCAGATAAAATTCCCGCAAGTAGGGTAACCAATTAGCTTCACCTGTGGCGATGTCATCCAGAGTTTGCTCCATTTTGGAGGTAAAGCTGGGATCGACCACATCAGGAAAATGTTTTTCTAGAAGGGCAGTGACTGCAAAAGCAGTGAAGGTAGGGATAAGGGCGTTATTGACTAATTGCGCATAACCTTTATCGATAATTGTGCCAATAATACTAGCGTAGGTACTGGGACGACCAATGCCTTCACTTTCTAAGGTTTTTACTAAAGTAGCTTCGGTGTACCTAGCTGGCGGTTGAGTTTCGTGAGCGATCGCTTCCAATTCTTTACAATCTGGATGATCTCCCACTTTCAAACTCGGCAAAATTACTTCCTGGTCTTCTAATGCAGCTTCAGGATCGTCAGAACCTTCAACATAGGCCCGGAGATAGCCAGGAAAGTCAATCCGCTTGCCAGAAGCACGGAACCCAGCATCTTCTACTTGCAACTGCACGGTAATTTGGGTTTGGCGGGAGTCAGCCATTTGGCAAGCGACTGTGCGCTTCCAAATTAAGTCGTAGACAGCCAGTTCCCGACCGCTTAAACCAGTTTCTTGGGGGGTGCGAAAAGTGCTACCCGCCGGGCGAATCGCCTCGTGTGCTTCTTGTGCGCCTTTGGATTTGGTGGTGTATTGCCTCGGTTGCGGGCTGAGATATTGTTTGCCGTAAAGTTGTTCTACACAGCTACGAGCCGCTGCGATCGCCTGATCTGACAAATGTACCGAATCTGTACGCATATAGGTAATATATCCTTGCTCATACAAATTCTGGGCAATCCGCATTGTGTCTCGTGCAGAGAGGCGCAATTTCCGGTTAGATTCTTGTTGCAGCGTCGAGGTTGTAAACGGTGGCGCTGGTTTACGCGTCACTGGGCGTTCTTCTACTTCTGAGACATTCCAGGTTTTACCTGTAAGACGTTCCTTGAGTGCAACAGCATTCTCTTCCGTTAGCAAAACAACGTTGCGGCCAGCCGCGATTTGTCCAGTGGCTGGATCAAAATCGCTGCCATTGGCTATTTTAGTTCCTCCCAGTGTCACCAACTGAGCAGCAAACGGGGCTTTTTGCTGTTCTAGGTAAGCCTTTAAATCCCAATACGTGCCCTCATGGAAGGCGCGACGTTGGCGTTCCTTAGTGACCAAAAGCCTCACGGCTACAGATTGTACGCGCCCAGCAGATAGTCCCCAGGCAATCTTCTTCCAGAGCAGGGGAGACAGGGTATAACCTACCAATCGATCCAAAATTCGTCGCGTTTCTTGGGCACGAACTAACTGCTCATCGATATTACGGCAGTTTTTCAAAGCCTTTTTGATGGCGTCTTGGGTAATTTCGTGAAATACCATTCGCTTAGTCGGTACTTTTGGCTTGAGCAACTGGTATAAATGCCAACTAATGCTCTCACCTTCCCGGTCTTCATCGGTTGCCAGAATTAACTCATCAACATCTTTGAGGGCATCTTTGAGCTGGGTGACAACTTTCTTTTTGTCTTTCGGGACAACATACACCGGTTCAAAGTCGGCGTCTACATTTACCCCCAACTGTGCCCATCTTTCTGCTTTGACAGCGGTGGGAATTTCACTAGCCGACTGGGGTAGGTCACGTACATGACCCATCGACGCCTCCACCCGATAGCCTGATGGTAGGTAGTTGCGAATGGTACGAGCTTTGGTCGGAGATTCGACGATGACGAGAGTTGACATGGAAATTTCAAAAAAAAGAATAGCTGCTCAGCTAAACAGGCGAATTTAGACGATTTCGGCGAGATGTCAAAATAAAACGTCGCGCTTTTTGATGTGAGTTTATCCTCACACAAAATGCCCATTTGGATAAAAATCCGCTAGATTTTGGGCACTGTCCTTTCCAGATAATAAGTTAAGAAAACGCTGGGTGTGAATTTCCAGCTATTTCAATCATTAACTTATCTCAGCAAAATTGGCGACTACAGTTTTCAAAATACTCCTGAAGTGTAATACAGCAATACCTCCTGTAATTACAGATTAAGAGCCAAAGAAGACAAGAGAGAATTTTCATTGAATCATTCTTCCTGGTCTCCACGAAGTTCTAAACGTCAGATGTCGGCGCTCAGACTTCTTTGCTTGTCTCCTTTCTCTGACTTTTCCATAAAGGTTGTGCCAAAATTAAACCAAACTCAACAGCAAAAGCGAAGTAGGGTTTGTACCTACCACCAGAAGGCTAAACTATGCAAGCAATTCGTCAAGGTGATGTTATTCTACAACCTGTGCAACAAGTCGAAGGGGAAAAAATACCTCACTTGACTTTGGCAGAAGGAGAAGTAACTGGGCACAAGCATCGCATTACTGAGGGTAAAGCGGAACTATACTCAAACAATGGCACGCTGTACCTACGTGTGTTTTCAGAAACTGCTTTGCTTGCCCACGAAGAGCATCGGGCGATCGCTATTCCTCAAGGTCATTGGATGGTGAAAATACAAAGAGAATACGAGCCTGAAGGTTGGCGGTATGTCGCTGATTAAAAAGTTAACGCCCCAGCAAGAAGCTTTGATTCCAGTTTATCGGGATAAGTGGCGAAAGATTGCACTATCAACTGAACGAATTGATAGAGAGAAAGCTGCAAAAGCGGTCAAAGCTACTTATGTTTTGATTGGTCTAGAAGAACCTGAAGTAGTTTTTTATGATAGCCCAAAAGCTGCTTTGTTAACTACTTTAAGGCAGTTATTACAGGAAATTAGCTGGAGTTGTGATGGTAGTGAACTGTGGGGTGGATTAGGTATATATGAACTACCGCCTGCCAACATATGTCACGACCTAAAAGATGAATTGCATAACCAAATTGGTAAAGAAGTTTCATCTCAACTGCATTTTGAATTAAAGAAAGAACTAGAAAATATTGTGGTTTCTCCAGATACTTACTCACAATTGTGGAGCGAATTATATAGACAACTTGAGAGCCAACTCCAACTTGAAGTGGAATACGCAAGGTCGGACTGCATTCAATGTGAATTATTAGCTTGTGATGCAAGTTATTATGATTTTTGTATTTCGGTTTTAAATTGTAAACATGATAAAATTGTCTGGAAGTACTTTCAGTCAGTAGTCAAAGAGTGCGGCTGGATTTTTGCAGGTAAATATACAAGTATATTGTGCGATCGCCCGCTTCATCTGCGCTTCGACAATCAAAATCGCCTCCACTCAGAAGGGGAACCGGCAATAGAGTATGCCGATGGATTTAGCCTTTACTCATATCACGGTGTCACCTTACCTGAAAAATACGGTAAAGTTCACCCACAGCAATGGCAAGCGCAATGGTTATTAACAGAAGATAATGCCGAACTGCGACGAGTGTTAATTCAAGGTATTGGTTATGCCCGAATTTGCCAAGAATTACAAGCCATTGAATTAGATACCTGGGCAGAATATACCCTATTAAAAATTGATGCTGATATCGATGAAGAATCAATTTACTTATTAAAAATGACTTGTCCCAGTACTGGATTCATCCACGCTTTGCGAGTTCCACCTGAGATGAAATCAGCACATGAGGCAATTTGCTGGGTAAATTGGGGAATCCCTCCAGAGCAATTTGCTATTCAAACCTGAATTCTGGATTTGATAGGCATCTGAGAAATTTAGTAGTCAAAATAATAAAAAACACTGTATCTTAACACACATTATGACTAATGGATAAAATTTCTAGCTTTGCTAGCAAAAAGTTGTGCTAGCATAAAATCGGAGAAGTTAAATTCGGTGATACGGATCTTGTTGTTAGTAATAATTGCAAGCTGCTCTCCGGATAAGCATCTCTGCATCAATGGATTTTGGAGAGTTTCATGTCTATTTACGTAGGGAACCTATCCTACAGCGTCACACAAGACGACCTCACCAAGGTATTTTCTGAGTACGGTACTGTAAAGCGAGTTCAATTACCGACAGATCGGGAAACTGGTCGCGCCAGGGGCTTTGGTTTCGTTGAAATGGAATCATCAGCCGCCGAAGATGCAGCTATTCAAGCTCTGGATGGTGCCGAATGGATGGGGCGTGTAATGAAAGTTAACAAAGCTAGACCACGGGAGGAGAATAGTACTCGCTCTGGCGGTGGCAATTGGGAAAAAAATGCCAGTGGATACTCACGACGTTATTAAGTCTTGAGCTTATTCATCAAGGCAAAGCTATAAAAAGCATTAGCTAAATAACAATTATCCCATACTTAGCAGATTCAGTAACCTACTGGACTGCTTGTTTATATACTAAGCAGTTCAGTTATATATTTGAACTGCTTATTTTTCCATGAATTAGTAGGGGATCAGCTTGCCTAAAATAAATTAAACATAATTAAAGCTCTACAATCCAAAATTCGTCTTGGAAAGTTTGATACCTAAGGGGATCAAGATTTAATTTCCTTATCTGGGCTATAAAAGTAAAGCGTGCAAGGGATTGATGCATTGGTAGCCACGCTGCAAATATACCAGTTCAATCCATATGATTCTGAGCGATGTCTGCTCAAAAGAGGATAGTCTATGGAATTAGATAGAAAGGTTTATGGAACTTTAGTTCAGAACAATAGATAGAATGAACAAAGTTAGCCTTGATGTCTAATCGCCAAAACCTATACAACTCATGGATTTTGCTAATCTTGCATCCCAGTTAAATGCTGGAACGATTTTGCCAGAGGGGATTGTCATTCTCACCCTCTTGGGGGTTTTGATTGTTGATTTGATTTTGGGGCGTACATCTTCACGCTGGATTGGGTATCTAGCGATCGCAGGTTTACTTGCTGCGATTGTCGCCCTGTATTTTCAATGGGATGCTACCAATCCCATCTCCTTTAGCGGTGGCTTTAATGGTGACGACCTGAGTATCGTCTTTCGCGGTATCATTGCCTTGTCTGCCGCCGTTACCATATTGATGTCCATTCGCTATGTGGAGCAGAGTGGCACTGCTTTAGCAGAATTCATTGCGATTTTGCTCACTGCTACCCTAGGAGGAATGTTTTTATCCGGGGCTAGCGAGTTAGTGATGATTTTCATCTCTCTAGAAACCCTGAGTATTTCCTCTTATTTGTTAACAGGTTATACCAAGCGTGACCCGCGCTCTAATGAAGCGGCGCTGAAATATCTGTTGATTGGAGCTTCCAGTACAGCAGTATTTTTATATGGCGTGTCGCTGCTGTACGGATTATCCGGCGGACAAACAGAACTGAGTGCGATCGCCAATGGCATTGCTACAGCTAAGATTGGTCAGTCATTGGCTGTAGTGATTGCCCTTGTGTTTGTGATTGCAGGGATTGGCTTCAAAATTTCTGCTGCTCCCTTCCACCAGTGGACCCCAGATGTTTACGAAGGCGCTCCCACCCCAGTGATTGCCTTTTTATCTGTAGGTTCCAAAGCCGCAGGTTTTGCCCTAGCTATCCGCTTATTAACCACAGTCTTTCCCTTTGTTGCTGACGAGTGGAGATTCGTCTTCACTGCTCTTGCTGTTCTCAGTATGGTGTTGGGTAACGTAGTGGCCCTAGCACAAACCAGCATGAAACGGATGCTAGCTTATTCATCCATTGCCCAAGCGGGGTTTGTGATGATTGGCTTAATTGCTGGTACTGAAGCTGGATATTCCAGTATGATATTTTACTTGCTGGTCTATCTGTTCATGAACCTGTGCGGCTTTACCTGCATCATTCTGTTCTCCCTGCGGACTGGAACCGACCAGATTGCTGAATACTCTGGTTTGTATCAAAAAGATCCGCTCCTGACATTGGGTTTGAGTATTTCCCTGCTGTCTTTAGGTGGTATTCCGCCACTAGCTGGGTTTTTTGGCAAAATTTACTTGTTCTGGGCTGGCTGGCAAGCAGGCCTTTACTGGTTAGTCTTGTTAGGGTTAGTTACCACAGTGGTCTCCATCTACTACTACATTCGTGTAGTCAAGATGATGGTAGTCAAAGAACCTCAAGAAATGTCTGACGTGGTGAAGAATTATCCCGCAATAAATTGGAATCTACCTGGATTTAGACCTTTACAGGTGGGATTAATAGTAACTTTAATCGCCACTTCCATTGCTGGGATTTTGTCAAATCCTCTGTTTACCTTAGCTAACAATTCAGTTGCTAATACTGCTATATTGCAAGCAAATACTGTTGTTAGCACTCAGGCAAGTGCGGTTAATACCGAGCATCCAGAAGGATTATAAATTAGTTATCGGTAATGGGTAATTCAAAACAGCAATTACCCATTACTTAGGTCTATTACAGGAAGAGTAATTACAAATTCTGTACCTTCACTTGGTACTGAATTTACTTCTATACTGCCCCCATGTTCTTCTACAATAATTTGACGAGTAATTGATAATCCTAAGCCTGTACCTTTTCCTACAGCTTTAGTTGTAAATAAATTATCAAATATTTGGGATTTTATTTCATCTGGAATACCTAAACCATTATCTTTAATCATAATTAGGATAGAATTTTCATCTTCACTTAACTTAGTTTGAATTTTAATAAAATTAGGGTGTTCTGCTATTTCTTGATAGCTACTCCCTATATTTGACTCTTCTAAAGCATCAATAGCATTAGCTAAAAGATTCATAAATACCTGATTTAGTTGTCCAGGGAAGCATTCCACTTCTGGTAAATTATCGTAATCTCGGATAACTTCAATAGCTGGGCGAGTATTAGAAGCCTTCAATCTATGCTTGAGAATTAAAATAGTACTGTCGATGCCATCGTGAATATTAAAAGGAATTTTCACCATGTTATCAGCACGTGCAAAGGTGCGTAGAGAAACACTAATATCGCAAATCCGTTCTATTCCCTCATGCATTGAAGAGAGAATGTGTGGACAATCTTTGAGGAGATATTCCAAATCAATTTTTGCTGCATGTCGGGCGATTTCTGCTGCTGAAGCCTGATTTTTGTAAAGATGAATATGATCGATCAGGTCTTGCATATATTTATGAGCATAGGCGAGATTGCCCTTAACAAAGCCAGCAGGATTATTAATTTCATGAGCAATTCCTGCAACCAACTGCCCTAAAGAAGACATTTTTTCACTTTGCACTAACCGCAGCTGCGACTGTTGTAGCTGTTCCACCGTAGCAGTTAGCTCTGCCGCTCGTTGTTGCAGTTTTTGGTTGAGGTGACACAGTTTTAGATGAAGATTGATTCGAGCAAGTACATCTTCTGGCTGAAATGGCTTGGTAATATAATCTACTGCACCGAGAGTTAGTCCTTTAACTTTATCTACCACATCTGATAGAGCCGTCATAAAAATAACTGGGATGTCTTGGGTAGCTTTTTCTTGTTTTAAACGACGGTAGGTTTCAAAGCCATCAATTCCCGGCATCATAATATCTAATAATATGAGATCAGGAGAAACTACTTGCAATTTCTCTAGAGCACTCTCACCACTTGTGGCAACTAAAACGCGAAAACCGGATGCTTGTAAAAAATCAAACAGTACCTTGGCATTTGTTGGTTTATCTTCAACAATCATGATGAGATTTTGTTTATTATTAACCATATTTAAGGCTGTCAAATGTACTGTTTAACTGGCTTGAGAATAGCTTCTTTATCGAGATGTTGAGTGAGTTTCAAAAGGTTGCCAGTAAAAGCTAGATATTTAATATCTAACTGCTGTAGTCGTTGAGGTTCCTCTTCAACCCCTGCAATATCGTCAATGGTGGCAGTAGTCCAAAGATTTTGTATATCAGTGATGACTGACTCAGGCTGCCACGCAAGGGCTTTTTCTAATTCTTCTTTTCCGTTGAGAGCTTCCATTAGTGCAAAACCTAAAGGTTATCACAGATTAACAATGGTAGTACGTTTTTCAATTCTGGTTTCTAGTTCTAAGAATGATGCTTGCAACTGTGCGACCATTTAGTTAAAAGATTGTGCCAGACTTTAGTTTATCTCTACCCTTAATTTCAACTTTTTAGTCTAGTTTTCCGGAAGCGATCGCTATACTTGCAGGCTGTAAGCGTAGAATTAGCCTTGTAATCCAACGAGAATTTCTTAAAACTAACTCCAAGGACTCTATTTGAAAAGTAAAAAATGAGGATAACGCTAATCCCATCCTGTTGCTTGGGGCTGGCAGTTTTATCAAGTTGTAGGATTTTGGCGTAGCCGAGAATTACGTTGAGAGAAGTACGAAGTTCATGACTCCTTATGCGCATTTCTAAAAGAAAGATATTTCACTAATCTCACTGCGGCGAAGTTTTGGATCGCAAAGGGAATAATCAGGATGAATCGCAGGAGTAATTTTTGGTAATCATGAACACCCATATGTGTGATGATTTTTACTTTTGGACAGCTTGGTAAATGTGGAGTAAATCTCCTGCATACCTTAGTTTGCCCATTATTCTGGCATAAGTGGGTATGCAAAAATATTTATGTCATTGCGTTCGCCCTACAGCCCTTTGGGCATCCTATGGCAGGCGTTCCCGTACCCCTACGGGGAAGCAAGCTACGCGTAGCGTCTCCGGCAGGAGAAGGGTACGAACTGAACCAATCTCAAACCCTTGCGATTGCTACGTTTCGCTTCCCTTCGGGACGCTTCTCTACGAGAGGCTACGCCAACGCGAACGCTACACTCGCAATGACAATGTATATTTAATTTTGCATAAGTACTTAGTTGTCATCAAGCTTATTAAGTCGCAACCTTTAAGATTCATCATTCGTTATTGTTACTGTTTTCCCACGTATCAAGTTTTTCCGTTTGTCATAGTTGATTAGAGAGATATTTACTTGATATTAAAAACATATTTACTTACTGGTTAGTTTTACTACTTTTGATGGATGCATAAATTATGCATCTGAAATTTGATATAAAATTTTGTATACATTTCGCTTTTATCACCCTTTTATCCATGAACAGCTATCTACAAACTGGATATCTCTCAATGTTGAAAGAGTGATTTCTAAGAAGACGCTGCACAGACTTTAGCCTGCGTGCTAAATTTATTATGTCACTAAATCATAACAATTAAGAGAAATTACTTATTTTTTTTGTATTTTAAATTACTAACTAACATTAATGAATTTTATTAATAGCTTTAAAATATTTAAGTAAACTTTATAAGATTGTTATTTAGCATACATAATATTGAGTTAATTTAAGCAAAACCTGTAATATTGGTTTAATTAAAACAAATGTATGTAATACTTCCAAGCTTGAAGGCTCAATAGTATCCAGTTTGATCGATAATTCGTACTTTTTATTACAAAGTATTTAAATCAAATAAATATTTTTAGTAATTCCAGGTAATTACGGATATATTTTTTAATAAAAAATTAAAGAATAGTTGCACAGATTAAGTGTTGGAAAAATTAAATTTAGCTCTTAAACACAACTCACGGTGGCAGTAAATATTATTTACACACTGTATAAATCTTGTTTTGGCTGGCTATTGACAGGACAATGGGTTCTACGTTCCTGTAATTCTAATTCTTATAATCACTTGAGCTTGTTAAGTGATTACCGAGAAATTAAGGTTATAGACTGCAACTTCAACAATTTCAGTGCAATAAAGCTCTGTTAGGTAGATCTCTTTGTAGGAGAAAAAGAAGTAAGGGTAAAATGAAGCTTTTAAGTATCTCCCACTTTGGTGAGATGGTTGGATAAGGCAAAATAAATCCATCAAACTCACTTTAAGCTTTTTTGGGTGATAAATAAGCATGTTGAAGTTCTAGAAGAGAATTTTCTAGAATGAATGATAACTTCAACTTACGAGAAAATTAATTTCTTAGAAATACGAAATTGATACTCTTGGCTTTTTTGCATAACAGCCTTTAGGCTGGCGATAGTTGCATTGCAATATACTCACTTAAAAATGGGTATAGAGTTGCCAGATTGTAGCGGTTTAGCTTGAGAAATATTTTGCATCCAGGGTGATGATTTTTTCATCATAACTGTTTTTTAATGGCAAATAAGTGTTTGTCATCTAATTATTGCCAAGCAATCTTACCAACTGCATGTCTAGCCATATTTTATTGAATTAATATTAATTCAATAATCAAAAAAATGCTGGTATATTCATCAAAAATATCTAAAAGTCTCAACAGATATTTACTGATTGGTGATGAACGATCTGCATTCAATACTTTTGCATACTTACACAATGCTGTAAAAGTACAATTTTTCCCATATTACCCATTGAAATTTGGAGCAATAAACATGAAAGAAGTTCTAGCATTAATTCAAAATAAAAAGCAGGAATTTTCTCAGTTGCCATTATTTAAATTCATGCAAGACCAAAGTATAGACCCCAAACAAAGGCTGGCTTGGGCACCATGCGCTGCTCATTTCATAATGAATTTTGGTGAACTGAATAAATATTTTTTACGAGTAGAACCAACGAGCGATCCTATTCAGGCAATAATTAACAAACATACTTATGAAGACGACCATCATTGGTTGTGGTTTTTGGAAGATATAAAGAACTTAGAACTTGACAAATCCTTAAAATTTAGTGATGCATTAAAATTTCTTTGGAGTGAAGAAACTAAGAATGCTCGCTGGTTGAACTATCAACTCTATCGATATACTTCACAAGCTACTCCTATCCAAAAAATAATAGTCATTGAAGTTACCGAAGCAACGGGCAATATAATGTTTTCCATAGCAGCAGAAATTGGCAAAGAAATTAAAGCAATTACGCAAAAACCATGCCGATATTTTGCAGATTTCCATTTAGATGTTGAAACTGGTCACATGACAGGTTCATCTGGAATAGAACAATTGTTACAAGATATTCAACTATCAGAAGCAACCCGACAAGAAGCTTTTGAATTGGTTGAGAACTTATTTACAGTTTTTACCCAATTTACAAATGGCCTTTTAGTATATGCCAAAACCCATAAAATTGAGCAGCCATTGAAAGCTGCATAAATGAACGAACAAGCTTCTTGAAATTGACAATTAATACCTAATTCAAGCCTAAAGGAGAAATTTTGCTATGTCACAGTATGTACAAAATGTTGTAATTGTTGGTGGTGGTTCAGCAGGTTGGATGACGGCAGCTTATTTGAGTAAAGCACTAGATAGGAATGTGCAGATTACTCTGGTGGAATCATCGAACATCACAAAAGTTGGAGTGGGGGAAGCAACTTTTAGCACCATCAAAGTATTCTTTGATTTTCTTGGACTACAAGAATATGAATGGATGCCAAAATGTAATGCCACATATAAGATGGCAATTAAGTTTGTAAACTGGAATGCGAAGGGGCAACACTTCTACCATCCTTTCCAGAGATATGAGGTAATCGACGGCTTTGATATCTCTGAATGGTGGCTGAAAATGAAGAAAGACCAAGAAGCATTCGATTATGCCTGCTTTTTAATTCCTTGGCTGTGCGACAATCAAAGGTCTCCTAGATATTTTGATGGTAAAGTCTTTGATAACAAAGTTCAAAATGAATTTTCTCAGGAGAATATCACTAAGAAAAACATACTGGACAATTTAAAGATTCAGTACCCCTATGCTTATCATTTTGATGCGAATCTACTGGCAAGATTCATGAAAGATTATGCGATACAAAGGGGAGTGAAGCAAATTGTTGATGATGTGGTGGATGTCAAGTTAATGGGGGATGGGAGCATAGATAGTCTCAACACCAAAGAGCATGGCATTCTCAGTGGCGACCTTTTTATTGACTGTACTGGTTTCCGTGGTCTTTTGATCAATAAAGCTCTTGGTGAGCCATTTATTTCTTATTCAGAGTCGCTATTGTGCGATCACGCGATCGCTATGCAGATACCAACCGATCTGAAGAAAGATGGTATTAACCCTTACACAACTGCAACTGCGCTCTCATCTGGTTGGGTCTGGAATATACCTTTGTATGGCAGAAATGGTACAGGGTATGTTTATTCCAGCGCATTCATCTCTGCGGAGGAAGCAGAACAAGAATTTCGCCAGCATTTGGGAGTCGCTGCTAACAATTGCAAAGCCTCTCATATCAAGATGCGGATTGGACGTAACAGAAACTCATGGGTGAAAAACTGTGTAGCAATTGGACTTTCCAGTGGATTTGTGGAACCATTAGAATCTACTGGTATCTTCTTTATTCAACATGGGATTGAAGAGTTAGTTAACCACTTCCCCACCAAATCTTTCAATAAAGAGCTAATTTGCAGCTATAACAAAGCTGTTGCTGACTGCATAGATGGGGTACGAGAATTCTTGACACTTCATTACTATGCTAGCGATCGCGCCGACACAGAGTTTTGGAAAGCAACTAAGAACGATATCAAAGTCCCAGAAGAACTACGGGAAAAATTAAGATTATGGAAAAATAGACTGCCAAGCAACAAGAGTATCAACCCGAAATACCACGGCTTCGAGTCTTACTCTTATTCGGTAATGTTGCTGGGGTTAAATTATCTGCCTGAAAGCAGCCTCCCTGTTTTAGAGCATATCAGAAATCACAATGCCCAGGCTGCATTTGTGGAAATTAAGGAAAGAGCCGATTACCTAAGTTCGACTTTGCCGTCTCAATATGAATATTTAACTCATGTAATTAAGTCTCAAGAACAGTCTGAGTATCTTAGCGTGGTTAGCGATCGGACACAGCAAATTCCTGTACCAATTTAATAATTTAGGAGAACCCAAGATGACAGTCAAACAAGTATGCGTGATTGGGGCTGGAGTCAGCGGATTAGTTTCAGCAAAGACATTTCTTGAGGAAGGTTACGAAGTTACAGTATTCGAGAAACGGCAGGGACTTGGTGGTGTGTGGGAAAGGTCGAGGGCTTACCCAGGACTGTCGAGCCAAAACCCCAGAGACACATATGCTTTCTCAGACTATCCTATGCCCGCCTCTTATCCAGAATGGCCTTCAGGAGAGCAAATATGCGCTTACCTAGAATCTTATGCCCAATACTTTGGTGTAGCAGAAAAAATTCAGTTCGGTGTGAAAGTAACTAAAGTAGAGCGCAAATCAGGAAATACTCCTGGATGGATGGTTAGTGTTAGCTTTCAAGAAGATGGTAAGGAGATAAGAAAACAAAATTACGAGTTCGACTTTGTTATTGTGTGCAATGGCCTTTGTGATATTCCCTACATTCCTAACTTGCCGGGAATGGAAGAGTTCATAGCAGCTGGAGGTCAGGTAATACATACTAACAACTTTAATGACGGCTCTGTAATTGAAGGCAAGCGAGTGGTTGTTGTAGGTTTTGGTAAGTCAGCTACCGATCTTGCGAATCTCGCAGCTACTAAGGCCAAGGAATGTACCCTTGTGTTCCGTCAAGCGCTATGGAAAGTTCCCAACTTCTTTCTTGGTCTGTTCAACATCAAGTATATTTTCCTGACTCGGTTTGCAGAAACTTGGATGCCCTATCATAAACTTCAAGGATGGGAAAAGTGGCTGCATAGTTTTGGGAAGCCACTGGTGTGGGTATTCTGGCGGCTAAACGAGACTATCCTGCGCTTACAGTTTCCGCTTGATGCTTGTGGGATGGTGCCCAAACAACCCATTAATAAATTGATAGGCTGTAGTATCGGCTTGGCACCTCAAGGCTTTTTTGAGCATGTCCGCGCAGGAAAAATCCGCGCTGTCAAGACAAAGATCAACAAGTTTTTTGCTAGTGGCGTGGAATTAGATAACGGCGAACAAGTACACGCAGATATCGTCGTCTTTGGCACAGGATTTCTTCAGAATATCCCTTTTTTAGAAGAGAAGTACTACAGGCACGTATTTGATGAGCAAGGCACCATTCATCTTTACCGCCATCTCATTCACCCTCAAGTTCCTCAAATGGGTTTCGTTGGTTATAACTACACCTTCTGTGCCCAGTTATCAGCGGAGATTGGTGCCCGGTGGTTATCAGAGTATGTCAAAGGAAATATGGCCTTACCATCCCAGCAAGAGATGCTAGAGGATGTCACGGCAGAGTTGGAATGGAGGAAGAAAGATAGACCATATGCTTTTGTAAGTGGAGCATGTTTAATTCCTTTTACCTTCCATTACATCGATGAGTTGATTCAGGATATGGGCCTCAGCACCTGCCGCAAACCTGCAAACCTTCTTGGGGAGTTGATGATGCCAGCAGATCCATCTGCTTACAAAAATCTCCGACAGGAATTACAAGCAAAACAACATTCATCTCTCAATGATTCTGCGATCGCGGCAAATATAGAGGTGAGCACTGTTAGTTAATATCTCCGCAATACGGTTCGGTTGAGAACTTCACCGAACCGTATCGACAGCTTGTCTTACTGTTGCATCGGAATTTCAATCACAAACTCAGTCCCTTTTCCAGGACTTGAATCACAGCTTAATTGACCCTTGTGTTTATCTACCACAACTTGATAGCTAATTGACAACCCCAACCCCGTACCACTTCCTACTGCTTTAGTAGTAAAAAATGGGTCAAATATTTTCTGCTGCACCTGTGCAGTCATGCCGTGACCGTTATCAGCAATCCGAATCTTCAGCGTGTTCGCTTCTCCTAGTTCAGTGCGAATGCGAATTTGAGGATTTTTAATTAGAGAATCTCCTTCATGCTTGTACTCCTCTAAAGCATCGATCGCATTACTTAAGATATTCATAAATACCTGGTTGAGTTGACCAGCATAGCAACTAACATTTGGCAGTGGTGCGTATTCTTTGACGACCTCAATTTCCGGGCGATCGCTCTTTTCCTTGAGTCGATGCTGCAAAATCATTAGGGTACTGTCGATTCCTTCATGAATATTTACAGGCTTCATTTCCGACTCATCTAGACGAGAGAAGTTACGTAAGCTCAGAATTATATTCCGGATACGGGAACTTCCAAGCTTCATAGAATCGAGAACTCTCGGTAGGTCTTCTGTCAGGAAATGCACATCCATCTCCTGAATTTTTTCCTCCACTATTGCCGATGGATGGGGATATTCTTGCTGATAAATATTAATCAAATCTAGCAAATCTTGAACATAGTCACTCGCATGAGAAATATTACCATGAATAAAGTTAATCGGGTTATTAATTTCATGAGCAATTCCCGCTATCATTTGCCCTAAAGAAGACATTTTTTCACTTTGAATTAATTGACTTTGAGTACTTTGTAATTCTTCTAGTGCTGCTTGCAAATGTTTATTTTTTTCATTAATTTCTGCTGTTCTGACCACCACCCTTTCCTCTAGTACATGGCTGTATTCTTCCAAGCGCTCATTAGCTTCAGCCAAATTATTGTAGAGAATGGCATTTTCTAAAGAGATTGCCGCTTGGATAGTTAAGAGTTTTAGAAGTTCTAGGCGATCGCGTGTAAATGCTCCCGTAGTTAAATTATTTTCTAGGTAAATAAGCCCCAGCAATTTGCCTTGATTAAGCATCGGAATACATAACACGCTCTTTGGTTCCTCACGGGTAATATAACTATCTACTGCAAAAGAGGCTTGAGCTTTGATGTCATCAATTACTAATATTTCTTGAGTACGTTTGACATAATTAATCAAAGAAATAGGAACACGATCGCTGGACTCTAAAGGAATAGATAAAAACTCCGTGTGAGTAGCTCCAAAAGTTGAACCGGAACTAACTGCGGTAACAGTTAAGTCTAAGTTATTAGCTTCACTTAATATCAACACACATTTAGAAGCTCCCGCATTTTCCATGACAACTTCCATTAAAGTAGAAAGAAGTGCCTCCAGTTCAATCTCTCCAGAGACTGCTTGAGAAGCTTTAATGACAGTTGCCAAATCCAACATATCTGAAATACTGGTGTTGGAGCCAATAACAGTTTCATTCGTCACTAAAGTAGATTTATTACTGAGTGTAGATAAGTGTATGCTCAGTTCAGGTAGATTTTTTTCACTGCAAGAATGGCTAAGTTTTTCTTGCTGAATTATGGAAACCAGTAATTGAGGATAGCGTTTTTGTAAGTCATCAACTTTGGCTAATGCTCCCCAGCGAAGATAGCAATAGTAAGCATCAGTGAGGTAGAGTTGGGCGATTCTGTCTTTACCCCATGCGAGATAAAATTTAGCCGCTAACTCGTAAGCAAGAGCTTCTTCGTTAATGTAATCATTTTCCTTGGTCAAGGAAATAGCGTATTCGTAATTATCTATCGCTTCAAGATATTGACCAAGAACTCGATGCCGTTCTGCCTCCACTAAATGAAATTTATGCAAGTGATTCATAGGAGCCTGAACTGCCCAATTTTGCATTTTTTCCTGATTTGCTGCCACTCTATGGAGGATATCTTTTTGTTCAAATTCCTCGAAATCAGAATATACTGCCAGATGCGTCAATGAATCGTAGAAATAGAATTGAGCAGTAACAAACATACCTATAACAGCATATAAGTACTTTTCTGCCATTACTGTATTTTTAAGGGCTTGAGAGTAATCAGCCAGCAGATAACACAGGTGAAGTTTGCAGAAATATAGGAAAAAAAGTGCTCCTCCATCTTTAGCTTTAAGATGAAGCGGTAGCATTTTATCCTCATCATATACTTCACCGATTAAACTCTGCGGATTTTTAACATCTCCCAGAAGATTTAAGATTGTTTGCCGAAATATTTCATTCCAATGAAATACTCTTTCTTGCTTTATTTGCCTAATAATATTGCTATATGTCTCTATCTCTTGCTCAAGTTCTACTAGTTCTTGTCCTGTAAAATATACATGTTGGCAGTAACCATAAAGAGCATAAGCTGCAAATTCCATATCTCCTGCTTCGAGATTAGTGGTATAAGCCTCAAGTAAAGGTTTCAATGTTTGCTTTATATGCTCTTTCCAATGTCTGACAAGATGATTAAATGTTTCCATAACCTTGCCAGTTACTCCTCTTGTTTGGAATTTAGGCAATAAACTCTCAGCCAGTTTCCCAAATTTATATCCAGAATCAATATCTCCCATTACCCCACACAGCATTACTCCATACATCACATATGCAAAAGCAGATAAAGGAGAATTACCAAATTTAATAGATAAATTGATCTGTTTCAGAATAATCAACACTAATAATTCAGGCGCAACTGTATAAGCAAGAGCAATTGCACTAGATAGAATACGCATGATTATCAGTGGTTGGGCTTCTGTAATTTCTGGCAGTTCAATTAAGTCTTGAATGGGTCTAGTAGCCAATTTTGCAGAGGTTGTCTCTATTTCTATCTGAATATCTGATTGGCTGGGATTTGTAGGGAACTCTACTCCCAAAGTTTTCAAAAAGATTTTTGCAATATTGACAGCTTCCAGTTCTTTCCCTTGTGCACCATAAGACTGTATTTTAACTTCATAAGCTTTCACTTGATCCAGTGGAGTTTTTGCCTCTACCAATACAACCTGGACAAATTTTTCTGTATATTCAAAGTCGCCACTGAGATATGCTGCTTCTGCTGCCGTATTATACAAAGCTAAGGTGATATCATATTTAGCATTCCAACTATCATCTGTTAGTAGCTCAATGCCAGTAGTTAAATACTTAAGTGCAGATGAATAAGCTGTTGATACCAAAGCTTTACGTCCAGCAATCAGATTCATTTGGGCTAGCTCATCACGTTGAGCTTGATCTGTGATGAATTCAACTGCAATATTGAACTGATTGACAAGCTCAAAAATTCTTTCTTCACGTTCGACAACTGGGGTATTCTTAAAGAGAAGCTGCCCAATTTTTAAGTGAATTTGCTTTATTTGGTCTTGGGGAATTAGAGAATAAGCTGCTTGCTGAACTCGGTCATGTACAAATTTATATTTAGGTAATTGAGAATTAGTAATTGATAAATTTTCTGATTCTCTATTTGAAATGTTTAATAACTGTCTCTCATCTTCTGGTATAAGATTATAACCATCTTTCTGCGGTACAATCAGTCCTTCAAGTAATGCTTGCCATAAATCTGATGCAGTATCTATTACAGATTTCTCATTAACAATTGCCAATGTCTTTAAGTCAAATTCATTACCAATGCAAGCAGATATTTTTAATACATTTTGTACATCCTTGGGCAACTTTTCTATTTGAATACCCAAAAATTCTACTACATCATCTGTAAGAGACAGTGTTTTAATTTTGGTAATATCGTACTGCCAATAGCCAGCATCAAAATTTAATTCAATTAGCCCATCATCATATAATAATTTGAGAAATTGAGATGCAAAGAATGGGTTACCTTTAGTTTTAGCAAACACCATTTGAGTTAGAGGCACAGCAATTACTTCTCTGCAACGCAGCGTATCAGCAATTAGATGATTCAAATCAACCTGACTTAATGGTGAAAGTTGAATTGTATTAATTACTGTTCCTGCTTTGGCAATTTCTTGTAGTGTCAAATGTAATGGATGTAGATTTAATACTTCATTATCTCTATACGCCCCAATCATTAGCAGACTAGCCTTATTCTCAGATATATCTTCTGTATCGCTAGCAAGGCGAGAAGAAGTTCCACTAACTAATAATTGAATAAATTTCAAGGAAGCCGTATCTGCCCATTGCAAATCATCCAGAAAGATTACCAGAGGATGCTCTTTAGTAGTGAAAACCTGGATAAATCTCTGAAACAATAAATTGAAGCGATTTTGAGCAGCGCTACCAGCAAGTTCAGTAACTAAAAGTTGTTCGCCAATAATTCTTTCGAGTTCAGGAATTACATCAATAATTACCTGAGATTGTGTACCCAATGCCGATATAATTTTGGCTTTCCACTGTTGAATTTGGGCATCTGTTTCTGAGAGTATTTGCCCAATTAAATCTCGCAAAGCTTGTACCAATCCTGATAACGGAATGTCACGTTGGAACTGGTCAAATTTCCCTTTGATGAAGTAACTACGCTGTCTGGCAATGGGTTTGTGGACTTCGTTGACTATAGCGGTTTTACCAATCCCTGAATAACCAGCGACTAAGATCATTTCCGTGCTTCCGCTTGTCACCCGATCAAAAGTAGTGAGTAGAATTTCAATCTCTCGTTGGCGACCATAAAGTTTTTCAGGAATGGCAAAATGGTTTGAGATATCCCGAATCCCTAATTCAAAGGCTGTAATATTTCCTTTCTCTTGCCATTGGTTTTGACATCTCTCCAAGTCATACCTGAGTCCATGAGCACTCTGATATCGGTCTTCGGCATTTTTTGCCATCAGCTTGCTGATAATATCAGATAAAATTGTAGAAATATTAGAGTTAATCCGGCTGGCTTTTGGCGGTTCTTTGGCAATGTGAGAGTAGACTAACTCCATCGGTTCAGTGGTATTGAAGGGTAACTGCCCAGTCAGGAGTTCAAAGAAGGTAACACCTAAGGAATAAAAGTCGGTACGGTAGTCTATACCTCGATTCATGCGTCCTGTTTGTTCAGGAGAAATATAAGCTAGAGTACCTTCTAGGACGTTAGGATTTGTGAGAAATTGAATTTCTTTTGGTAATAGAGTAGCGAGACTAAAATCGATGATTCTAGTCTTACCTGCTATGGGATGAATCAGGATGTTGGCAGGTTTGATGTCTTTGTGAATGATGCGATGGCGATGTAACCCTTCTAAAGTTGCACTAATTTCGATCGCAATCTCGAAAAATTTACTTAAAGAAATAGAATTATTCCCCTTTTTCTGCTCTTTTAGTTGCCATGTATTCAGGGCTATACCACCAAAGTCTTCCATTACTAGGAAATATCTATTGTGGTAGGTTTCTAAGCTTATTGGTTTGACTATGCCCGGAAGTTCAAGATTTTGAGTAATTGTGTATTGATTGCGGAACTGATTAATTTCAGCAAAGTTAGGATCTTCAGTGCGCATCAATTTTAAAATAACTGATTGCTGGTCTTTTTCTCTGATAGCTCGATAAACTAAGGTTTTTTTACCTGAATATAATTGCTCAATAATGTGATAGCCAATTATAGGAGATAATGTTTCTGATACTACTAACATTGCATCTGCTTCTCATAATTTTATTTCTATGGTTCAGTATGCCCATGTCATAGTTACCACTATCATTAAATAGTTATAGTTTTGTTTGTTATGTATACTTTAATGTTGTAGTTCGCAATAAATTAAAATAATTACCTTAGTGTAAAATAGGATAATTATAAAAATAGCAAGCGCGATCGCTCCGGAGTCTATTATATTCTCTCTAGATTATTTAAATAAAAAAGCCTGCCTTTATCCTTGCTAGAAGAAACTTGGGCAGGTGTAGTATGTCTATAGCTACTTTGCTTGACATAGCAGTTGAGATTACTAATCTTTTGCAGTTCGCTCGACCCTAGGTATTGATATAAATTTCATCCACTTGCGAGATTAAGCAAAATTTATCACTCTACTAGCACTAAGAATTTTTAACCAGATGCGATCGCATATAGGTTATCGAGTCAAGTAATCAGGGTGTTCAAGTTGATATTCAGCGCCAACGCTACTTAATTTTCTGTTTAATAAATGTCACAACTTGAGCTAGCTGTTTCTTTAAACCATCAATTTCTGCTTGCATTTTGACAATTTTTTCATTGAGAATCTCAATTTCCGTAGAAGAAGCGGACTCAACAACAGAGGATTGAACTGCACTATTGACAGTACCAGAAGTTGTTACTGTGCCATTACCGTAATTAGAAGTTGAGACTGGACCATTGTTAACAGCAACACCTGCTCCAACCAAAACTGGTTCTGGGCGTACCTGTTTGGCTTTCGCCATTGCTGATTTAATTGCGCCAATTAGTTGCTTCTGGTCAAATGGCTTCCCAAGAAACTCAAAATATTCAAAGGGTTCTGGAATTTTTTCCGTCACCTCTTCCTTACGACCAGACATCATCACTAAGGGAATCTTCCTTAACTCTGGCTGGGCTTGAATTTGCTGGAAAACTTCCCAACCACTCATTTTAGGCAATAGAAAATCCAACATGATCAAGCTGAATTTTTCTTGAAGGATGAAATTGAGTCCTTCCAAGCCGTCTTTTGCTTCTATAACCTCGAAATTGCCTGGAGGCAACATTTCTCGTACTTTTACCCTGACAACTGTGGTGTCATCAATAACTAAAATCTTGTTACTTGCCACGACTGATTACTCTAAGAGAAACTATAGGTGTAGATGGCAGTTTTGCCGTTGGACCTTGAGAATTATCCCACTATATCCAAAATTTCTCTTGATTGGGGGAGAGTATATTTCGGTATAAGTGATGTTACTAGATGTGTTTTAAGAAACTTCTGCTTGTGTTCTTTTCAATTTATGTCATGGTGATATTTAAGGCTTTAACCTTGCTCTAGAGCATAGGAAACTTGCCCTACATTACCTTTGGATCTTGCTTGGATGTCTATGACTTCGTCACAACAAGCCCAACTCAAGTCAGAAATTATGGCAATGCCTAGCTGGTTACGTCGCTCAATTGGCAAAGCCAGTGAAATCTCTACCGTACAACGCATTATCAAGCAGCGCCAAATTCATACAATTTGCGAAGAAGGACGCTGCCCTAACCGCGGGGAATGCTATGCGCAAAAAACTGCAACTTTTTTGTTAATGGGTCCTACATGTACACGCTCTTGTGCATTTTGTCAAGTAGATAAGGGCCATGCACCAATGCCTGTTGACCTAGAAGAACCACAAAAGGTGGCAGAAGCAGTGCAACTGTTGGGATTACGTTATGTGGTGTTGACTTCTGTAGCCCGTGACGACTTGGACGATCAAGGAGCCAGCCATTTTGTCCAAACGATGGAGACTATCCGTCGGTTGAATCCGGAAACTCAAATTGAAGTGCTGACACCAGATTTTTGGGGTGGAGTGGGGGCTGGGGAAGAAGGTCAACGCCAACGGATAGCGATGATTGTCAGGGCGAAGCCAGCCTGTTTTAACCACAATATTGAGACGGTGCGACGCTTAACTGGACCAGTGCGCCGGGGAGCGAAGTACGATCGCTCGCTACATGTGCTTTCACTCGCCAAAGAGATAGATTCCTCTATACCTACGAAATCAGGTTTGATGCTAGGACATGGAGAAACCAGCGATGAAGTCATCGAAACAATGGCAGATTTAAGAGCCGTAGGATGCGATCGCCTAACTGTTGGTCAATATATGCGACCTTCTTTGGAACATCTGCCAGTCCAAAAATACTGGACCCCAGAGGAATTTGATCAACTCGGCAGCGTAGCATGGAAAATGGGATTCAGCCACGTCCGTTCTGGACCTCTGGTTCGTAGTTCCTACCATGCAGGTGAAGAGGCTTGAGTGAACAGGGGGACGAGGAGGATAAGGGAGTGTGGAGAGCGTGGGGAATGTGGGGAGTTCTTCCTTATCTCCTCATCTTCTCCTTCTTCCCCCAATCCCCAGAGGGGGCCCCGAGTCCCCCATCTCTTCCCCATGCTCAATACCCCAATCGCCACCACTACACAAATATTTTTAAAGAATTTGGGTAATCGGTACACCTGTTTGGTATGTCTTAAAAAGTCCTGAAATTTAGGAGAACAGACTAATGGCTGATAAAACTGCTAATTCCCCAGTTGCTAACAGTGGTGCTAAACCTCCATACCCCTTCCGTACTGGTTGGGCATTGTTTTTGTTAGCAATCAACTTCGTAGTTGCGGCCTATTACTTCCATATCATCGAATAACTTAAGAAGTTAAGCGGTGCTGCTCAAATCGTGCCTTTGAATAAACCTTTGGGACGAATGAGCAGCACCAAAATCATGATTAACAGCGCTACACCTTGTTTATATTGAGAACCCAGCCAAGGGGTGCTGACTTCTTGAGCTATGCCAATAATAAAAGCTGCGGCGATCGCACCATAAGGATTACCAATTCCACCCAAAATCACTGAGGCGAATAGGGGCAAAATCAAAAACCACCCCATATTCGGACGTACAGCAGTAATTAACCCGTACATACTTCCCCCGAAGGAAGTAAGTGTGCCAGCAATTAGCCAAGTCCAGAAAATCACTTGGTCAACATTAATACCAGAAACCCTAGCTAAGTCTAGATCGTCAGCCACCGCTCGCATCGCCTTGCCAATTTTAGTGTTTTGTAAAAGGTAGTGCAGCGCCAAAATAGCCAGCACTGCTAAACCCAATACCAACAATTGATTTTGCGGCACCTTTAAGCCCCAGATGTCTAAAGCTGGAGTAACAGGGAGATTGTAATTTTGGTTCTTACCACCCCAGATGAGGATAATGCCATTGCGTAAGAATAAGGCGAGTCCGATGGAAATAATAATCAGTGTAGTGGAAGTAGCACGGAGATTCCGCATTCTTGACCACAGCAACTTTTCTGATAACAACATCGTAGCTACTGTTCCCGCCGCAGCCAGTATCATCGACAGCCAAATGTTTATACCAGTAGTATTCACTAGCAGTGTCAGGTAGGCCCCCAAAGTTAGAAAGTCACCGTGGGCAAAATTTGACAACCGTAAAATCCCATAGGTAAGGGTAAGTCCGACGGCAGCTAGAGCAATAATACTGCCTACAGCAATCCCATTGATAATTAATTGAGCAAGTTGTATATCCATAGTCTTAAGTTGGTCTTAAGAAATTTCGAGCTTAGTGATTTCGTACATTAGATTGTGGGATCTTCGTCACATTCGACACTATAGGTTATGCTTTATAAATAGAAAACAAATGTGCGCTAATATACATAAGATCCTGTTCGCACTCTTGTGCGAAGCTAAACTTGTTCAGCGGTCTAGTTGACCATGCAGCAGTATTCAAGCTTACCAGAACAGAACTCACAGATAGATGCAACTCAAACACTTTTGACCACAATCCAGCAACTTCGGGCCGAGTTGTGGCTGGAGAGCAGCTTAAACCAGTTGCAAAGCCATCTTAATGATTGCCTGCTTTCTGCTTGTACTACTTTGCCACAGCAAAGATCTACAGAAGCAGAAATTTTTCAAATTTTGGTCAACGATCTCAATCATGCTTTAAATAGCACTCAGGTAGCGATCGCTCTGTTCCAACCACAAGAAATAACTGGTAAAGTTTGTTATCTTTCTCCATCGCCATCCCGGCGCTCACAACTTCTACACCTCGAAGCAATCTCCAAGAAAGGCAGAAAGCTGCGCTTGAGATTGGACGAGCCAATAGATCTCGAAGATTTGCAGCACCTTGAGAATCAAGAAACGCCCAGCGCTTGGCAGTTGAGCGACGATTATGGTGGCATAATAGCTTGGCTAATTATTGCTACGATACCGATTAGATCGGATTGCGATTCATTGCCAGCATTAGAAGCTCAATTGAGATCGCAACTAGTTGCACGGGCCGTTAAGTATTGCAATGTAGTGTTGGCACAGCTGAGACAAATACAATCTTGGCAACAAAAAACCCAATACTTGGGCAGTTCTAATCGGGAACTGGAGCGTACCAATCAACTTAAAAACCAGTTTTTGGCAAATACTAGTCACGAAATCCGTACACCGCTGAGTTCCATCATCGGTTTCACCCACCTGCTTTTAGCTCAAGGCTACGATCCAACTAAAGAACGTCATCAAGAGTATTTAAATATTATTCAGTCCAGTGGCAAGCACCTGCTAGCGCTCATAAATGATATTTTGGATCTCTCTAAAATTGAAGCCAACCAACTGGAAGTGCAGTGGGAAATAGTGGATGTACCAGCACTATGTCGTAATGTTTTGGCATTAGTGAAAGAAAAAGCTGCTAACAAGGGTTTAAAATTACTATTAAATCTAGACACAGATGTGACAACTCTAGTAGCTGACTCCTTACGTCTTAAACAAATGCTGTTGAATTTACTTTTCAACGCTCTCAAGTTTACGACTACAGGAACTGTTGGTTTACAGGTTGTTGCTAAAGGTAGTTTTGTGCATTTTACAGTTTGGGATACTGGCACAGGTATATCTAAAGCAGACCAGACTCAGCTGTTTCAACCGTACTTCCAAATTGCCAACTCCACAGTTAGTCGTAACGAAGGTACTGGTTTGGGTTTAGCTGTGACTCGCAAACTTGCAGAAGTTCATGGTGGTTGTGTAGAAGTTGAATCTAAAGTTGATTGCGGCTCGCGTTTTACCATCGTACTGCCCCTAAATCCCGTTGGAGAATTAGAAGGAATTGAGGGTGAAGTTGCTGATTCATCTTCCTCACCGCCTTTGCCTAACGCTCCTAGCTCTTTTCTAGAAATTTTGCTTGTGGAAAATGACTTAAACAACGCCAAGTTGATGCAAATTTATCTAGAAAAATTGGGCTATCAGGTAACTTGGGCAAAGAATGCTGCCGAGATGTGGGAAGCTTTGGAAAATATCAACCCAGCAGTAGTTTTAATGGATGTGAACCTGCCGGATGATAATGGTCTAAACTTAGTACGGCAGCTGAGAGAAAATCAGCAATATCGCATGACTCCAGTAATTGCTCAAACAGCAATGGCAATGAAAGGCGATCGCGAAACTTGTATAACGGCTGGAGTAAATGACTATATTTCTAAACCTATTGATTTACCCCTGTTAGCGAGTCTGGTGGCAAAATACAGCAAACCATTATAGGCAATTCAAAATTCGTCTGAGAAAGTCTAAGTGGAGGAAACCTCTGCTCAGATTTTCCATAAAATTCAAAATTGAGAAATATAGTTAAGTTAGTCATTCCAGCATCTATTGGTTGTTGCCTCCTGGCTTTTGAGCAATAACTATTGACACCTGACTAAAATAGAATTTGTTGGGTGCTATAGGATTTCGGCAGGACTCTAAAAATGATGCTGACAGAAAAACTTGAGCAACTAAAAGCTTTATTTGCAGAAATGGAGCAGGCACTAATAGCCTATTCTGGCGGTGTTGATAGTACTTTGGTTGCCAAGATTGCTTATGATGTTTTGGGCGATCGCGCTTTGGCTGTGACTGCTGTTTCGCCGTCGCTTTTGCCGGAAGAGTTGGAAGATGCGAAAATTCAAGCGGCAACTATTGGGATTAAGCATGAAATTGTCCAGACAAACGAAATGGACAATCCCAATTACACCTCTAACCCTGTCAACCGCTGCTATTTTTGTAAAAGTGAATTGCATGATACTCTCAAACCTTTAGCTAGGAATTTGGGTTATCCCTATGTCGTGGATGGGGTGAATGCTGATGATTTACACGATTATCGCCCAGGAATTCAAGCAGCCAAAGAAAGAGGTGCGCGATCGCCTTTAGCTGAAGTCGGTGTCACCAAATTAGAAATCCGCCAACTTTCACAACAACTGAATTTACCTTGGTGGGATAAACCTGCTCAACCCTGTCTCAGTTCCCGCTTTCCTTACGGTGAAGAGATTACTATAGCCAAGCTACAACGAGTTGGTAGGGCAGAAATTTATTTGCGAAAACTAGGTTTGAATAATTTACGCGTCCGTTCAGAAGGAGATACAGCACGTATTGAACTGCCGCCAGAACAAATCAAAGAGTTTGTATTGACAACGGATTTACAGAAAGTAGTGTCCGCTTTTCAAGAGTTTGGGTTTATCTACGTAACACTAGATTTGGAAGGTTATCGCAGCGGTAAGTTGAATCAGGTGTTACAGCCACAAACCTTAGGCGTTAAAGCATAGGATTTTGTTGGCGAATTCATCAACTAGTACAGCACGGCGTAAATAAGCGCAAAGTTGAACCAGTGTGTTGGTGTTAGCGTAGCGGTAGCGACGTAGGAGCGTCGGCAGTGCGGTCTTGGGGGTTTCCCCATGAGCAACTGCCGAAAGGGTTCCCAAGGCAGTCCGGTCTTGGTGGTTTCCCCTGCATAGGAACTGCCGTCGGCTTAAAGGAGGCAGTGCGTTCGGTCGCCAGACTTGTTCGCTAAAAGCGTTCCCGAAGGGTAGCAACTGCCGTCAACTGCCGTTGGCGGTGTCGGTTTGAGTCCCCGAAGTTTGCTCAACGCTCTTAACCCGCGCACGCAACTTCTCTTCGCCAAACTTTGTAAGAGAACCACCCATTAGAAATGTCTGAAATCTTTGCTAAAAAATAATTACGAATTTCACGTAGCAGTACTAGTTAATTTCAGCCTCCACAGGAATGAGAACGCACCCGTTAATCTTCCAGGTGGAATCAGGTTGCTTTTCCATTAAATACAATGCCCTTACTGGAACTCCATCAGGCCCAAGCAGCAGTACTAGTTGAGTTATCTTTCCGTGGATAGTTGTGATTTTTTCAAAGAATACAGAACGAGGCCGATACACAGCTGGATAACTAAGCCGCACCATTTGTATAAAGTTTTCTGGGTTGCGGAATTGGACTTGGATTTCCGGGCTGGCAAAGGCAAAAGCACCTGCGGTATCATCCTTTTGAAATGCTTCTAATTGACGTTCGATAACATAACGTATAGCGACGGAATCGCTATCAGTGATTTTCATAAATCTAAAATTGCGATCGCGATCGCTCAATTATTGCGCTGAGTTACCCTTAATTCTATCTGCTCTATTGCTGCTCGCCAAACGTCATAACCATCTGGCGACAGATGTAAGCCATCTGTGGTTAACTCTTGGCGTAAATTGCCTTCAAAGTCTGTAAACCACCTATACATATTTATATAAGTAACTTTTTCTTGTTTGGCAATCAGTGCAAGTTGTGTATTGAGATGACGAATGCGCTGGTTAGAAATTGTTGGCAGGCGAGCAGGTAAAATTGATTGAATGATTATCTGAGCATTTGGGTGAGCCTGCCGTAAGCTGCGCATAATTCGGCGATGATTGCGCAAAATTACTTCGTCACTGGCACCTTTGCGGATGTCATTGATTCCAGCCATAACATAGATTACCTCTGGCCGCGTTTCTGAAAATGCTGCCAATCTTTTTAAGACACCACTGGATGTATCTCCAGAAATTCCCTGATTTAACCATAATTTGCCAGTAGGCAGTTTTTCTTTAGGAAACCACATGCTCAAAGAATCACCTACTAAAATGCCCAGACGATTTGCGCCTTTGCTTTGAGCGATCGCTTTGGCTTCCAAAGCTAATAAACGTTTCCAATCGTCATAAGTTAGTTGACGTTTCTTAGCTGACTCCGATATTGATTGCAAGCTATCTTCATCCAAGCGTTTATTAATTTGGCCTGTTTTTAAAGCCGCTAATCTTTGGTAGTAAAGTTGACTATTTGAAGCCAGCGTACGGTTACCTCCCAGGGACGTAGGGTTGAGTGATGGCTCTACTGGCGTTAGCAAACCCTGGTTGGTAAACTCTGGTAAAGCGACACCAAAGTTGGGGATGATTTTCTCATTTACTCTCGGCGGCGAACCTTCTAAAGTTTGCACAGCCTGGCTATAAAATTCTGGTAAGGAGATGTCAACACTGGGGATAGTTTTCTCACCTATTGTTAGCTGCGAACCCTGTTTTAAATCCCAATGGAATCTAGAATTTTCTGGCAGAATAATCGACATCTGTGGAAGAGCTGATGCTGGTATTGCCAATCCTGTTAACAAGCTTGCTGCCAACAGATAAGGGTCCCTCATCGTTTTTTCTCTCCTATACTCATTGCTTTCTCTTATGACAGTAGTAACTGGCTAAATTCAGGAAAATTTTACTTCGGTATAAGTTCTTATTTTGATTTACTCTGTCTATGTCTGTAAAGCAGGTTCACGGGGTTCAGTTTGACAATTTACAATCTCTTTAAACCGAATTTTTACGGATATCTAGTCAATTCTCTCTGTGGAAATACTTTCAATACATACATAGATTCTACTGACCCTACCGCTTTCCCTTCTGACAGTTAGGTGTTGTAGCGCTCGCTTAGCTCTACAATAAACTCAAAAACAACAACTGTATTTGTATGCTATTACACTAAATATTTATGTAATTCTACTGTTAGTAATTTATAAATGATTTTTGATTTTATCATCAAGGAGGCTGTTAGCTTTAATGTTGTTAGCATGGTAAATATCTAATTAACTTTAAGCTCTGTAATTTAGGGAATTTTACTGATTGCCTTGATTTTGCTAGAGCAAGAGGCTATCTATTTTAATTTTCTCATATAAAATTCGACGATGCTAACGCATCATGTGTCAAATATGGGATTAATCAGATTAAAGATTCGAGAACTCGCACAAGAGAAAGGATGGACTTTGAAAGAAGTTTCTGATCGCTCTGGCGTGATTTACAGTACAGTGAGAAGCTATGCTCGCCGTACCGGGATGACAACAGTGGATTTTACGTCTATCCACAAATTGGCTCGAACATTTGATGTGATGATTGAAGACTTAGTAGAAATTCTAGAGGAATAGTTAACTTTTTTGAATGTTCTAACCATAGGAATAGGAAATTTATTTTTTTTCTGCTACTAAGTTTTTATAAACATTGCTCTTAATACTTATATGTAAAATCTGCATGAGAGTAATTTAAATTGATTACTATAGTTATATAGAAGAACTCCGTTGGAAATGCTAAGATTTAGGCGAAGTCATTAATATTTACTTGTTATTTTGTGGCTAGAGCTAGTACTGCGATCGGTGTCAGTCCCATTATTAAAGAGATTGTGCAAAAACAGGCACATTCGACACGTTTAACTCTGAAAGAGGTGATACTTATGGGGATGTTAGCAATTGATAAACTCGACGATCAAAGTCGTCAAGAGCTAGCAGACGAAGTTCATAAAATGCAGGTTAACGGTGAAATATAAATCTGCTTTTTGGCACTAAGAATTAAAAGTCCAAAGCGAACATTTTAACTATTTAAAAAGTTATGAGTTGTTAGTTATCAAAATTTGAATTGGAGATTTCTAGCTCAGATAAAGTAACATTTATCGAGGTGATAAACTCTAAGTTCAAATATAAAAGTTCTCACAGTTTGCTGATTATTCATTAAAACGGTAACGGCTTCCCGTAACATAATCTTCATTGATTTCAAAAGCAAGCCATTGACGTTGCAAAGTCTCAGCAACAAACCCAGTAGTGTTAGATCCTGCAAATGGATCTAACACTACATCACCTTCATCAGTCAAAAATTTAATAAAGAACTCGGCGAAACTTTTAGGAAAACGCGCTGGATGGGGTTTAATTCCTGCTGCTTTACAGCGGCGGAAATAAGAACTATTTGATTCAGTGTTGGCAATTTCTAATAGATTTGGTGGAATTGCACCTTGGTTATCCTTTTGGAATTTATCAGAAATATCATGTCCGCTAGGACGTATTTTTGGTTGATAGCCATTCTTGAGTAATTGCTTCATACTTGAGCTATATGGCTTTAAAACATTTCTATTGTCTGCTTTAGGATTTGGCGTTTTTGATAACCACCAAACGATATTTACTGAATCTTTTACGCGAATACGCCTAATTGTTACCCACTCAGCAGGAGTAGGTAATCGTGCCGGATTATAGTGGTAAAATTCTTGCGCTAGAAAAAAGCCGACTTCTTTGCACAATCTCACTAAAAGTTCGTATTGATAGATACTCCGCACAGGATTACCGGGGAGATAAGCACCACCTAAATCTAAAATAAATGAGCCATTCTCAGCCAGAACCCTTTTAAATTCATAGGCAAAAGGTAGAAACCATTCTATATATTTTTCAGATGTTTCATTACCGTATTCTTTTTTGCGTGTAAGCGCAAAAGGAGGTGAAGTGAGAATTAAATTAATAGTGTTGTCATCAATGAATTTGAGCAGTTCTAGACTATTACCTAAATATATTGCTCCATTATTTTGGGTGTAATAAGGGATAAAATTACTCGATTCCTGTGTGTTTTTAGTTTGTGCTGTCAAGAGTAATTAATTTTCTACTTAGAAACTATTCAGTTAAAGAAAATAATATTTGCTGGCATAAGGATAGAAATAAAGCCATCATATCCAAAAATGATATCCTACCATTTTTTGTAGGGTAAAAATTTCCCAGACATAATAATTTTCACGCGATCACCCTTGGGGTCTTCTTCTTTTTCCACATCCAGGGTGAAGTCAATCGCACTCATAATCCCGTCGCCAAACTTTTCCTGAATTACATCCTTAATGGGAAAACCATACACTTGCATAATCTCGTAGAAACGATAAATAAGTGGATCGGTTGGTACAACTTGGCCTAATCCTTTTAGAGGGTATGCAGTCAGTTCTTGAATATAACTAGCATCTAACCCCAAAGCTTCCACCAGTAACTTCGCTTCTTCTTCAGAAGCGCTAGCTTGACGGTAGAATACAGCAGCAATCCATATCTCATCACGCCCGAGAATTTCTTCTAAATCTGCAAATCTCAGCCCTTTATCTTTCTTCGCTGCTAGTAACTTTTGAGTAATTTCGGGAATAGACACGTGATAACTCCTGTAATTGAATGATTCTGCTTTATAACTAAGGTTAATTTTAAGCGATAGCTATTTCTCTATGCTTAAAACAACGAGTGCTATGACAATTGTTTTACAAAAAATCCCCCACCTTGCGGCGGGGGATTTTGATTAATTACCTAAAACACTATTAGCCGGATCAACCGAACTTACCAGCGGTGGAGGCAATTAGGAAGGCTGCGTAGGTGAAGACGTAGCCAACAGTAAAGTGAGCTAGACCAACCAAACGACCTTGAACGATGGAGAGAGCAACGGGCTTATCTTTCCAGCGAACTAGGTTAGCTAGAGGAGTGCGCTCATGTGCCCAGACAAGGGTTTCAATCAACTCTTGCCAGTAACCTCTCCAAGAGATCAGGAACATGAAGCCTGTTGCCCAAACTAAGTGTCCGAATAGGAACATCCAAGCCCAAACAGACAAGTTATTCACGCCGTAGGGGTTGTATCCGTTAATCAACTGAGCAGAGTTAGCCCAGAGGTAGTCACGGAACCAGCCCATCAGGTATGTGGAGTTTTCGTTGAACTGAGCAACGTTACCTTGCCAAATACCCAGGTGTTTCCAGTGCCAGTAGAACGTAACCCAACCAATTGTGTTCAGTGCCCAGAACAGAGAGAGGTAGAAGGAGTCCCAAGCTGAGATGTCGCAAGTACCGCCACGACCAGGACCGTCGCAAGGGAAGGCATAGCCGAAGTCCTTTTTATCGGGCATCAGCTTAGAACCACGGGCATCCAAAGCACCCTTAACGAGAATTAAGGTGGTGGTGTGCAGACCCAAAGCGATCGCATGGTGTACCAAGAAGTCGCCAGGACCGATTGTTAAGAAGAGGGAGTTAGTGCCAGAGTTAATGGCATCCAACCAACCAGGTAACCAAACGTTGGCGTAGTTGGGGTAGGCTGTGTAAGCAACGCTATCAGGGTTAGACAGTAAGGCATTTAAGCCGTACAGTACCTTACCGTGGGAAGCTTGGACAAACTGAGCAAATACTGGCTCAATTAGGATTTGCTTTTCAGGAGTTCCGAAAGCAACTACTACGTCGTTGTGTACGTACAAGCCTAGGGTATGGAAGCCTAAGAAGAGAGATACCCAGCTGAGGTGGGAAATAATCGCTTCTTTGTGCTTAAGTACACGTTCGAGTACGTTACCTTTGTTTTGTTCGGGGTCGTAGTCACGCACCCAGAATATTGCACCGTGGGCGAAAGCGCCTACCAACAGGAATACAGCAATGTACTGGTGGTGAGTATATAGCGCTGCCTGGGTTGTGTAGTCCTTAGCAATAAATGCGTAAGGAGGCATGGCGTACATGTGCTGCGCCACTAGGGAGGTAATTGTTCCCAATGCAGCTAGGTGAAATCCTAACTGGAAGTGCAGAGAGTTGTTATAGGTATCGTACAACCCTTGGTGAGGCAGGTTGAACTGACCTTCGCTCTTGCTACCGGGTACTAAACCAGACTTGGAGTTCAGCATTTCTTTGATGCTGTGACCAATTCCAAAGTTAGTCCGGTACATATGTCCGGCAATGATGAAGATAACAGCGATCGCCAAGTGGTGGTGAGCAATATCAGTCAGCCACAGGGATTCTGTTTGGGGATGGAAGCCACCCAAGAAAGTCAGGATTGCAGTACCTGCACCTTGAGATGTGCTAAATACATGACCTGCTGTATCAGGGTTTTGGGCGTAAACACCCCAGTTACCTGTAAAGAATGGTGTCAAGCCTGCTGGGTGGGGTGCAGTAGATAGGAAGTTGTCCCAACCTACGTGCTGTCCGCGCGCTTCAGGGATTGCAACGTGGATCAAGTGACCGGCCCAAGCCAGAGAGCTGACGCCAAACAAACCTGCCAAGTGGTGGTTCAGGCGGGGTTCAGCACTCTTAAACCAAGAGAGGCTAGGACGGAACTTGGGTTGCAAGTGCAACCAACCAGCAAACAGGAACAATGCTGCTAACAATAGGAGGAAAACGGAACCAGTGTATAGTTCGCTGTTTGTCCGCATACCGATGGTGTACCACCAGTGGTAAACACCAGAGTAAGCAATGTTTACAGGATTGCTAGCGCCAGCTTGGGTAAAAGCCTCAATCGCTGGTTTACCAAAGTGGGGGTCCCAAATTGCATGAGCGATTGGACGGATGTGAATGGGATCTTTAATCCACTGTTCAAAGTTACCTTGCCAGGCTACGTGGAACAGGAGGCTGGATGCCCACAGGAAGATGATTGCCAAGTGACCGAAGTGAGTAGCGAAAATCTTTTGGTAAAGATTTTCCTCTGTCATGCCATCATGGCTTTCAAAATCGTTACCTGTAGCGATCGCATACCATATCCGACGCGTAGTCGGGTCCTGTGCGAGATCCTGGCTAAATTTTGGAAATTTCGTTGCCATAGGTTTTGATAATTCCTCTGACCTTTAGCCATCAGGTTTCAGCTTTTAGAGTTCTGAGTCCTGAGTTCCGAGTTTTGATTAAGCACTCAGTACCCAGCACCCAGTACTCCATATAGCTGATTGCTACCCTACTGAAAGAATGTGTGCGTGGAAGAATGCCCAGGTGGTAGCAATTCCTCCTAAGAGGTAGTGAGCTACACCTACTGCCCGACCTTGAATAATGCTCAAAGCGCGAGGCTGAATTGATGGTGCTACCTTCAGTTTATTATGCGCCCAAACAATGGACTCAATCAGTTCTTGCCAGTAGCCACGACCACTGAACAGGAACATCAAGCTGAATGCCCATACAAAGTGAGCGCCCAAGAACATGAGTCCGTAAGCAGACAGTGCACTTCCGTAGGAGTTGATTACTTGCGAAGCTTGTGCCCACAAGAAGTCACGCAACCAACCGTTGATTGTGATGGCACTTTGGGCAAAGTTACCACCAGTAATGTGAGTTACATTACCTGCTGAGTCTACAGTTCCCCAGACATCCGATTGCATCTTCCAGCTGAAGTGGAAAATTGCAATGGAGATGGTGTTGTACATCCAGAATAGACCAAGGAATACATGGTCCCAACCAGATACTTGACACGTGCCGCCACGGCCAGGACCATCGCAGGGGAAGCGGAAGCCTAGGTTAGCTTTGTCTGGAATCAGACGAGAGCTACGGGCAAACAAGAATCCTTTTAACAGAATCAAAACGGTGACGTGAATTTGGAATGCATGAATGTGGTGGATTAGGAAGTCCGCTGTTCCCAAAGCAATGGGCGCAGCTGCTACCTTACCGCCTACAGCCAGAATTCCACCGCCAAAGACATAGCTAACGGGTTCTAAAGCATTAGGCGCAGTTGCACCAGGAGCTAAAGCGTGGAGATTTTGTACCCACTGAGCAAATACCGGCTGCAACTGAATTGCTGTATCGGAGAACATGTCTTGGGGACGACCCAATGCACGCATTGTGTCGTTGTGGATGTAAAGTCCAAAGCTATGGAAGCCGAGGAATATACATACCCAGTTGAGGTGAGAGATGATTGCATCTCTGTGACGAAGCACCCGATCCAGCACGTTGTTTTGGTTCACTACCGGATCATAGTCCCGCACCATAAAGATGGTAGCGTGAGCCGCACCGCCTACAATCAGGAATGCTCCAATCCACATGTGGTGGGTGAAGATACACAACTGAGTAGCGTAGTCGGTTGACAGATACGGATAGGGAGGCATTGCGTACATGTGGTGCGCGACGATAATCGTCAGCGAACCTAGCATGGCAAGGTTAGTGCCCAGTTGAGCATGCCAAGATGTGGTCAGGTTTTCGTAAAGACCTTTGTGACCTTCGCCAGTAAAAGGACCTTTATGGTTTTCCAGGATTTCTCTAATGCTGTGACCGATACCCCAGTTGGTGCGGTATTGGTGACCTGCAATGATGAAGATAACAGCGATCGCCAAGTGGTGATGGGAAATATCTGTCATCCACAAGCTGCCTGTAACTGGGTTCAGACCGCCCTTGAAAGTCAGGAAGTCAGCATACTGACCCCAGTTCAAAGTGAAGAAAGGTGCTAAACCATTGGCAAAGCCAGGAAATAGCTCGATCAACAAGTCTTTGTTCAGGATGAACTCGTGAGGCAAGGGGATATCTTTTACAGCTACCCCTGCATCCAACAGCTTGTTGGTCGGTGCCGACACGTGAATTACGTGTCCAGCCCATCCCAAAGAGCCACAACCTAGCAATACTGACAAGTGGTGATTCAGCATCGACTCCACATTCTGGAACCATTCCAGTTTGGGAGCGCGCTTGTGGTAATGGAACCAACCAGCAAACAGGAACAAGCCTGCTAATACCAAGCCGCCGATGGCAGTTACGTAGAGCTGGAAGGTGTTTGTAATACCCCAGCCACGCCATACGTGGAATAAGCCAGAGGTGATTTGAATACCGTGGAAGCCACCGCCAACATCACCATTTAAAATGTCTTGTCCCACAATGGGCCAAACGACTTGAGCACTAGGCTTAACGTTTAAAGGGTCGCTCAGCCAAGCTTCGTAGTTAGAAAACTTAGCGCCGTGGAATATCATCCCGCTCAGCCAAATCGTCACTACAGCTAAGTGGCCGAAGTGTGCTGCAAATATCTTGCGGGAGATGTCTTCTAGATCGCTTGTATGTGTATCAAAATCGTGGGCGAGGGCATGCAGGTTCCAAATCCATGTGGTGGTTTTGGGACCTCTGACTAAAGTTCTGTCGAAGTGTCCTGGGGTTGCCCATCTCTCGAAAGAGGTAGGTACAGGATCTTTATCAACTATCACTCTTGCCTTTTTTTCCTCTCGCTCCGGAGGACTAATCGTCATTCGACCTCCTCTCTAGATAAGGAATGAGGAATCAGGAAACCACAAAGTTAACTATTCTCGCTTCTCCAGAATTTTTCTGGGGGGCGATTCAGACCCGATGTGGAAGTTTGTTTCTGTTGAATTATAAAGTCTTAACTTGTACATTGTTGGAGAGAATTTAACAATAATTCAAAATCACTGAAATAATTGTCCAATATGCCTTTTAACTTCAAAGCAATGGGCAAAAAGTCAATAGATTCTTCATTTTATTTACAAAGGCACACAATTCGTAAAACTTATAGCTTGTGCTTGTGGCGCAGGCGTTACATCTGTTGTGTTTGTTTATTTCGTGTTTAAATTACAGTTCGTAAAAACTGTCAAAAAAATGACATATTCTGCTAACCCTGCAAAAAGACAATGTAAAAATTCTGTAGAGTAAAGCAGATTTCACCTTTTGGGCTATAGTTCCCTATGGACAGTTTGAGCCACAATAATCTGGCAGTTGTTGAAGACGATCGCTCAGTGGAAGGTATGAACTCTTGGCAGAAGACGGTGTTAGAGAATCTCCTCCCCAGGGGGTTTGCTGTTTTTAGATGGCTGATGACATTGTTAATAGTCGTGAGTTTGGCAAGCTGTGGCGAGAAAGCTGTTAGCCAAGATGTAGCTATTGGTTATACAGGCAAGCCACAACAGATCTCCAAAGAATTTTCAGAAGTTTCCCCACCAGCAACAATCCAAGAAATACGCCCAGCATTGGAGGTTTACCAGCCACAGGTGGCGATAGTTACACCTCAATCTGATGAACTTCTTCAAGACAATAAAGTTACAGTTCGCTTTCAGGTTAAAGATCTTCCAATATTTAAAAACCCGCAACTGGAATTAGGACCTCATCTCCACGTAATTCTTGATAACCAACCATATATAGCTGTTTACGACTTAAATCAGCCTTTGGTTTTCTCAGACTTAGCTCCAGGGACTCACACCTTGCGTGTTTTTGCCTCTCGTCCTTGGCATGAAAGTTTCAAAAATGAAGGCGCTTACGCTCAGACAACATTTCACATTGTCACCAAAACTGAAGATAATAACCCAGATCCATCTCTACCTCTGCTAACCTACAGCCGTCCTAAGGGTGACTACGGTGCAGAACCAATATTACTGGACTTCTATTTAACAAATGCGCCCCTCCACCTCGTCGCTCAAGACAACGTCAACGACAACATTAGTGATTGGCGCATTCGTTGCACGATTAACGGTGAAAGTTTCGTTCTCGATCGCTGGCAAGCAATTTACCTCAAAGGCTTCAAACCAGGTAAAAATTGGGTAAAACTGGAATTTCTGGATAACCAGGGTAATCCTGTGAAAAATGTCTTCAATACCACGGTTGGACTGATTAACTACCAGCCTAAAGGTAAAGACACACTTTCGAGAATTGTAAGAGGAGAACTGACAGCCGATGAGGTGCGTAGCATTGTAGACCCAAATTATACTGCCAAGTTACCACCTGCTGAACCAACTCCCACACCTACCCCTACAGCCACACCTCAAACACAACCAACACCGGAAATTGAGATTCCACAAGTACCCGTAACACCGCCAGCTGAGTTAAAGCAGCCAGAGGAACCGAAATCAACATTACCAAAGCCTGTACCATTGCCAGAACCACAGCCAGAAGTAACGCCAACACCTTCTGCTACTGAGTTACCTGAAACAGTCTCTCCTGAACCAGAAAAACCAAAGTCTGGCGGATATTTCCAACGCCGTCGCTCTTCCACTGCTACACCATCTCCAAGCGTGTCACCAAGGTTACCAGAAATTATCAAGACGCCTCAACCCGAATCAACTGTATCTCCAGAGTCAACATCAAAGCCACAACTGGAAATAACGCCAACACCTGAAGCTACTGTATTACCTCAACCACAACCAGAGGTAACGCCAGTACCTTCTGCCACTGCATCACCTCAGCTACAGATAAAACAGCCAGAAAAAACCGGATTTAGCAGATATTTCCAGCGTCGTCCACGTCCTACACCCCAATCATCGCCCAGCTTACCGCCCACGCTGCCAGAAGTTATTGGCTCTCCAGCACCCCAACCAACTGCGCCGTCACCAGAGGCTACGCCAAAACCTCCAGCCATTGAAGTACCTCAACCACAGGTTAAAAATACCGAAGAACAACCAAATTCTTCAGAGACAGGATCACCGAATTTGTTGCCTACGCCAGTAGCGCCATAAATTTGGAATTATGCTTTTTTGGGCAAGTTGAAAAGCTCAGAGGTATGAAATCTATCAGTTCGTCTAAAGCTGCGCGATCGCTTATCATCCAAAAATACTCAACTCTAGCTCTTGTGCTAAAGTTTCCACAAAAGCCAGCCCCGCTACTGGGTTTCCCACTGTATCCAAGGCGGGGCTGTAGCAAGCGATCGCTCCTTCATCTGGTACTATTGCTAAAAGTCCACCACCAATCCCTGATTTCATCGGTAGACCAATCCTGACCGCAAACTCGGCAGACGCCTCATACAATCCACAAGTTAACATTACGGCATTAACAATCCGACGATGTTTTGCTGATACTAAGCGATTTTCGCAAGCTAAGAGTTTTCCAATCAGAGCTAAATCTTCTACCTTCCCCGATAGACAGCATATTTGCTCGTAAGTGTCAAGAGATATTTCAGGATTTTCTAAATGCTGAGTTTTGGCAAGATAATTAGCGATCGCTTTATTAGCAGGAGAACGAGTTAATCGTACTGAAGCTAGCATGAATTCATCCAACTTTAGCTGACAACCTGCTGATTGGTTCAACCAATTACAAAACTGCTGAGTGCGATCGCAGGCATTTCTTCCTGGTAATTTATCGGCTAGGGTAATTGCTCCACTATTAAGCATCGGATTGCGAGGGTATCCGCGATCGGCAATTAGTTGATCTAGGGAATTAAATGGTGCTTCCGATGGTTCAACCCCTACCCATTGCAAAACTGTCTCTGCTTTAAAATTTTCTAACAGATACAGTAGTGAAAATGCTTTGATCACACTCATCAGTGGGAACACACAAGCTGTATTACCTGCACTGTAAGTTTGTCCGGTTGCACAACAGATGTGAACCCCAAACCAATAAGGATTAGCCATATTTAATCTTGGGGTGCGATCGGCAACTCGTCCGCGATCAGCATGGGGTTGGGCTTGTTGTACCCAAGCTGATAAATCCGTAGTGGTGATTGCTTGAAGTCCTTTCAAAATTAATCTAGCCCTTACAAGATTTCTCGATAAAGTAAAGTGATGAAGTAACGCTCAAAGCCAAGAATACTCTAGGCTGTCACGCATTTGATTTGTATTCAAGAAAAGCAAAACTCTATAAATATTTTCTAATCAAATAGAAAGGCTTGGAGTTGATCTAACTCCAAGCCTTAAATGTAACTTTCTTTTTTTAAGCAATCTTTGTTACAGTGTCAAAGATTGAGGATTTGTTTCAATTAACTTAGCTAAATCTTGCAAGAATGCTGCTGCATGAGCACCGTAAATAATGCGATGATCGCAAGTAATATTTACCTGCATTTGTTGCCGTACAGCAAACAAACCATCAGACGATGCTACAACTTGCGGGCGTGAGGCTCCGATCGCTAAAATCGAACCCTGTCCTGTGGGTAAAATCGCGTCAAATCTGTCTACGCCAAACATCCCCAAGTTAGACACGGTAAAAGTGCCACTATTGTATTCATCTGGTTGCAGTTGTTTTGCTCTAGCACGTTCTACTAAAGACTTCCAACTGCGGGATACAGAATAAATATCTACTATATCTGCATTTTTTAATACAGGTGTAATCAATCCCCCGTCATCCATCGCTACAGCTACGGAAATATTGATATCAGAATGATAAACAATTCCTTGGTCTGAGTAGCTGGCATTGAGTAATGGGTGTTTTTGCAGCGTTACTGCTACGGCTTTTGCCAGTAGCGCTGTCATTGTCACCCCTTTGGATTTAATCTGTTTATAAAGCTTGTCTAGTCCATCAGTGGTAATTGTGTAACCCACACGAAAGACTGGTACAGATAAGGTAGCTACCATGTTCCGTACCACTGCATTTTGGAAGGTAGTTAAAGGTACTATCTGTCCGGGAACAGCAGTGGCGGCGGGAACGGGTACTGGCGCGGGTGCAGGAGTCCGAGGTGCTGGTGCAACTGGAGTGGTTGTTGGTACAGATGGTGGCGGTGCAACTGGTGCAGTAGCGGCTGGCTTATTTTTATTTGCTGCTGCTTCTACATCTTCAGCAACAATACGGCCATAGGGGCCACTGCCTTGAAGCGCCTTCAAATCTACTTTTAGCTCTTTCGCCAACTTGCGGGCACGAGGTGAAACTACGAGCCTGCCTTCTCGGTGGTTTGAGCCATTTTGAGATGCTAAAGCTGGTGTTCCGGCTGAGACAGTTGCGGCAATTGGTTCGGGAGAGGCGGTAGCAGGCGCAGCAGCGCTACCTGAATTGGCAGCAGACTTAGCGGTTTCGATTTCAGCTTCTGTTTCAGCGATGAAAGCGATCGCATTTCCTACAGGCGCACTTTCACCTGCTTGCACTAAGATGTGAGCCAGATATCCTTCATAAAAGGATTCCACATCCATATCGGCCTTATCTGACTCGACAACCACCACTGTTTCGCCTTTTTCCACTTTATCGCCTGGCGACTTCACCCAAGAAACAATCTTGCCTTCGGTCATGGTGGAACTCAGCGCCGGCATAAATACTTCGTAAATGCTCATAGGGTGGTTTCAGAATCAATGAATTTATGGACTTTAACAGCTTTCACCAGATCGAATTGTATCTTGGCACGAGAATTTTAGGTTCGAGATTTTTAACTATAGGGAACTCGAAATTGGGAATTAGCGATTGGGGAAGAGTTTTCCGAATGCCGCATACCCCATTACGAATCACCTCAGGAACCTAAAGTCAAGATGAATGTCTATATGTACAGCAATTCTCAAAGCTTCCTCACGATGCAATTGCGATCGCTGAGTATGAGTTAACAGTCAACACCACAGCGAGCTACTTACCAATCAAATGAGTTTGTTATCTATCTTTATTTTCCGTATAATCACACACCAGAAAACAAAGGCTGCTGAGAACCAGAAGGTAGAGGCTCAGCGATTAAGCTGCAATTTAAAATTCAAAATTGATAATTTACTTGTTTGAAATTTTTGTTTAATTTTATGACAGTAAAGTGGAAATTGTTCTTGATTGTGATGATGAGTATGTTTGCCACTGCTGGCGCGGGAGTTTATCTGACTCAACACCAGCCATCTGCACAAAGCCTAGAAAATAGAAATGGGCAAGCACAGCAGATAGCAGCAACTCAGATATCTCAAGATATTGCAACTTATCCAGAGCGTAGCCACTATAAAACTATACCGCTTGAGACTATTAACTCTACTCTCCAAGGTAGCGATCCTGCTACTCTCGCTTTAAATGCTTTTGATGATACCGCCTCAGAGATAGGAACACGTAAAGTAGAGGTAGTTTATCCGCAACGCAATCAGGCTTTGGTAACGATTACGCAAATTCAGCAGAACGATCGTTTAGGTGGTGCAGTTAAATATCGAGTTCAAATGACAACTTTTGGGCGATCGCTGTTAGTTAGCTCACCGCCTGTATGGCAAATTATCTGGGCTGGCTTCCAAGCGAAATGTGGTACTGAAAATCGTCCTAAAACAAATTTAACTCTAAGCTGTCAACCTCAGATCGAGGAAATCAAAGCTAGAAATTCGTATTGAAAAGTTTGCTAGGTGGAGAAATCCACGCCACAGGGATTGTTCCGAATTGTCGCAAGTGGCATGGATTAGAAACAGAGTGCTAAGTAACTTCAGTAGATGCCTTTGTATAAGTCATTGATTATTAGTCAGTGAACAAAAACAATGGACAAACAACAGATGACAATACACAATTGACAAAATTTTAGATATCGCCACGAATTTCTTCGACAATGCCATCGCGCAAAACAATTTCAACCTGAGTTTTGCTAATTAGGTTATCACCTGTTTCGATGCGGAAAAAACCTTCCATTTGGAATTGGTTGACTTCCTGATCTAACTCAAGAAACTGTACTTGCTGGAGATTTTGCAGGAATTGATTTTTTTGCTCTAGCAGTTCGCTTTTCTTTTGATTGACTTGCAGCTGGATATTATCAATCTGTTGTAGGGTTTGAGGCCCTGGTGGTTGCAGACTCTGCTTTTGAATTGCAGTGATCGCTCTTTGTCCTTCGATGTCTAGTTGTTGCAATTGCTGATCGGTTTGATTGATCTGGGCTTGCAGTTGCTGTTGTATTTCCTCTTTCCACAGAGGAGTAACAATGACTTTGACATTAACGATCCGTTTCAAAAGCAATTGTTGAGATTTGGAGACATCCATACAGTTTCACGTTCACTCTATATTTTGGTCAGTGGAATTATCAGGCAAACATGGCGTTAATCAGATCGCGATAGCGTTCTGCGACGACATGACGCCGGATTTTTAGTGTTTGGGTCATCAAGCCATTTTCAATGGAAAACGACTCGGGAATGAGTTTGAATGGACCAATGCGGTCATCGACTCGATAGCCTGGACGATTTTGCACTTCCCGATTCAATTCTTTCCGATATAATTCCTGGATTATTTTACTCTCCATGTCAATTTTTTGACTGGGTGAGGCGGTAAGATTGTCACCTGGTGTACTCAAGTTGAGGTTTTGAGTTTCTGCCCATTTTTCTAAAGCTTCGATATTGGGGACAATCAAAGCACCAAGGCTACGCTGGTCTTGACCAACAAGCATAATCTGATCGATGTAGGGCGATCGCAAACAGGCATCTTCTATCGGCTGTGGCTCGATATTTTCGCCGTTGGTTAATACAATTGTATCCTTGGCTCTGCCAGTCAGCACCAAGTCATTTTGAGGTGTCAGCCAACCCAAATCGCCGCTATCAAACCAACCTTCAGCATCAATGGCTTTCGCTGTCGCTTCTGGATTTTGGTAATAGCCTTGCATAATTTGCGGTCCCTTCAACAACACCAAGCCTCGCTCCCCAACTGGCAGAGGTTTGCGAGTCTCTGGATCTACAATTTTAATTTCTGTAGCAGGTAGTGTCGGGCCAGATGAACCGCGCACATTGTGCCAAGGACGGCGCACATTAGTTACAGGAGAAGTTTCAGTTAAGCCATAGCCTTGCAAAATTTCTACACCAATAATTTCAAAAAAGCTATCGATGTGCTTAGGAAGTGCGCCACCACCGCTAATTACATGCTTGATTCGTCCTCCCGTGGCTTCTCGGACTTTAGCATACACCAGTTTTTCTCCTAAGGCGTGGATCGGAAACAAACTAGAAGCGAGTATCTTTGCGGATAATCGCTCCATCGCTGAAGAATCAAGATGTTCTAAACTCAGCCCCTCGGCAATTCGCTTTGCTTTAATATATTTATCGCTATTGCTGAGTAAAAAGTTAATTAAACGTTGTTTATTAGCTGGTTGTTCGCGAAACTGCTTTTGTGCTCCTTCATAAATTGATTCCCATAAGCGGGGTACAGCCACCATATAATGAGGTTTAATTTCTTTCAAATCACGTTTAACAGACCGCAAATTAGTGTAAACCTGTGTGCAACCTTGAGATAGTAAAAAGTACTCTACTGTCCTTTCATAGCTGTGCCAACTAGGAAGAATACTCAGCGCAATATCACCTACTTTAGGTTGTACTACTGTCCCCATAGTTGTTATTTGGTGAATTAAATTGCCATGAGACAGCATTACACCCTTGGGTTTGCCTGTAGTACCCGAAGTATAAATAAGCGTTGCTAAAGTATCATAGTTTTGCGCAACTGGTTCTAGAGAATGTTTAGAGCCAATTTCGATCAATTGTGAAAAATTCAGTATCTTCAGGCTTTCCTCTGTCGGTGCTGCTTCATCCGAAAGCAAGATTACCAGTTGCACAGGTAAATCGTTGAGCCTGTCTTGCAGTTTCTTCAGCGTCTTTAAATCTTCGACTACTATTGCCGTGCTACCACTATTAGCCACAATAAATAGCAACTCTTCCTTTTCTGCTTGAGAGCTACGCACCGCATCAACGGCTCCAGCCGTCATTATCCCTTGATCCGCAATAAACCACCTGGGGCTATTATCGGCAATTAGCGAAATGCGATCGCCTGCTTTGACTCCTAATACCTGTAACCCAGCAGCAAATTTTTGAATTTGCTCTGCTAACTGGGTGTAATTAATTACTACCGCTGGTTGGGCATGGGGATTATGTAGGGCAACGGTATTATTAAATAACTTTGCAGCTAAGGGCCAAATTTCTGGCAATGAGTTCACATTTGTATAATCAGCTAAACGCTTTAATGCTAAGCGTTCTTGTTCACTGATATTAGCTAAATAAATAGATGCGGATTTGATTTTTGACATAACACATGACCTAAATAGTAAATGGCTAATTTTTGATAAATGCCTTCAATATACACAATGCCTTCTGGTATAGCATTTTCGGAAAACTCACGCTTCCATTTACAAAAATTTATGATAATCTTAATTTATATAGTTGAAAAGCAATGGATGTGCTTGCAATCAATGTAATTGCATAGACTTTGCTGACACCTAAAAATAGTGACCACCTATTTATACATGGGGGTGATTACCTGTGGTTTTAAAGGATGCCGCATTACTAACGCTGATCAATACTGTTGCTTGTCTGGCATTTCCCAAGCTTCTATCTATCATTCTCTCACCTCAAGCTAAACCTACTGAACCATTACCTAAAGATTCAAGTTCGCAAAAAGCTAGAGTCCCAATCACTACCTTTCCTTATTGTACTGCTCACCCACTTACAGGCAGCCCATTCTGTCGATTCCGTCCTCACTTTTGTGCTAGGTGTACGCCAAATTAATAATTATTTGAGGGTAGCAGGATTGAGTTGAAATTTTCAAGGGCGAGTTTTGGATTAGCAGAAGAATACGCAGGTGCATTCATCCCATTTGAAAATTTGATTTAAAACAGTCGATATTAAAATATTAAAATGTAATTCCAATTTCCTATTAAATGAATTTACCTTAATCTGGAAGATTAATAGTTTATTTATTAATAATAAACTAACTAAATTGGATAGTTAGTCAAACAATATTTGTTGACAAATCAAGAATTGAAGTTTGGGTTCAGGTTTACCCTATCTGCAACTTCTACTTGAAAGTACGGTAAGAGGTTATTTATAAAGTAAACCTTAAATTGTAGGGTGCGTTACGGCTAATAATTACTCTCTCAAACTTCAAAATCTTTGCATAGCCGTAACACAACGGCAATAAAGCGAGAACTCTGAGCGACGCCTTCCGCCGATCTGAAGTTCAGTGGGGAGGAAAATCCACACCGCTTTTTGCCTCCCCTACTTAATATTTACTTTATAAATGGTCTCTAACGTTTTGAATGCTACAGCAAAAGTTGCTTTTAAATCGTCTATTTTCCTTAAACGCTACTTTATATCTGTAGCTTGCTTACCTAGTATATTTTCTATGGTAGCCAGTTAAAATCAATATATTTACTTAGCTTATATCAATTAAAAGAAATCCAAAATTGTAAATGTAGTTGAAAGTACAGATTTTGATTCAAAATAAGAAATAGAACCATAAATTGTCAAAATAAGGAGGCGATAATCTATGAGTTTCATAGATTGTATATTATTAACGCTCATCAATACTGTTGCCTGCCTTGCATTTCCCAAGCTGCTATCTATGATTTTGACACTCAAAACCAAAAAAACTGCGCCATCCCCAACTCCTATAACAGCACCAGAATCTGGTTCGGAAGTACCCAGTTTTTCTTAATACAGACTGGTAGTGTAGAGGTGAGTTTTGGCTAGTGCAATCAGGTAGAGAATAAAAGCTTTAGGGCACTAAATACTAGAAAACTTTCTTGATAAGAGTGCCACAGCCAGCTTTGGGAAAGCGATTGCTTTGGGGGAGGATGGATACAGATACACCAATGGAATTATTCTTTCTCCCTCGCAGCGAACTCAAAATTCTTGTTTAGCAAAATCTTGAATTGGCAAAGAATTTACTTACATATGCTAAAAGCTCACTATCAAGCAGATGAAATGACTATGACTGCTACTGAACTAGCAGAAGCAGCAGGTTATCAAAACTATAGAGGAGCCAATCGCCAATTTGCCAATATTGGACAAATGATTGCGGCTGATTTAAATTTTGAACCAGAAAGAAGATTCGATAATAATCAGCCTTTTTGGTCATCAGTTCTAGCAGATGGTTATCAGGAAGATGAATGGAAATGGGTTTTACGCCCTGAAGTGGCACAAGCTTTGAAAGACTTGGGTTGGGTTTAATCCTTTAACATCAAATTACTTGCGATTTTCGCGCCGCCACTTTCCCCTAACTAAGCGAATTTCATCATAACTATAACCGTCACCAAGCTGCTCACGAATTGGAGTCAGAGAAATATCACCCAGTACTTCTAAAACTTGCCAAATCTTTTTTTGGCGTTCTAAAGGAACCAACTGATTTAAATCTACGGGCTGATTTTTCTCTATTAAATCTGTAAGATGGCGGATGATTGTAGTAGAGCGAATATTTCTTTTTCGGGCAATTTCGTCAACGTTAAAACCTTGTTTATGCAACTGAAATGTTAATAATTCGGTGTCGGAAGGTAAGCCAAGACTAACAAAAGGAGTGGAATTATCTTCTGGATCTATCACACCTTGTCCCTGACGATAGGCGCGAATTTCTGCGAGGAACTTCTCACCATACTGAGCAAGTTTGTGGCTACCTACGCCAGAAAGCTTCGCAAATTCAGTGAGGTTTTTTGGTTGTACCTGAGCCATTAATTTCAAGGTAGAATCTTGAAAAACAACGTAAGGTGGTACAGACTGTTCATCTGCGAGTTGTTTGCGCAGCGATCGCAACCTTTGCATAAGCATTTCCACCTCAGCAGCTTTTTCACTACCCTCTTCCCAAGTAATCTTTTGTACTACAGGAACAGCTAGGCTAACTGTGCGCTGTCGCCGCATCACTTCCCAACTCAAGGCGTTAAGTTTCAACACTGAATAACCATCGCTGGTTTGTTCTAATAAGCCTTGATGTAAAAGCGATCGCCCCAGCATTCGCCACTCGTCGACACTTCTATCTTTACCAATACCGTAGGTAGAAAGCTTGTCGTGTTCGTTTTGGGTAATTTTCTGGTTTTTTGCTCCTCGCAACACATCAATAATATGTAGCATCCCAAATCTTTCTTTACAACGCGCCACACAAGATAAAAACTTCATGGCTTCAATTGTCCAATCTTGCATTGGTTTGGGATAACGGCAATTATCACAATTACCACAATTCCCAGTAAACCGTTCGCCAAAATAACCTAGTTGAATCGTGCGCCGACAATCTGTACCTTCGGCATAGTCTATCATCTGCCGTAATTGTTGCTTGGCAATCAACTGTTCTTGCGGATCGGTTTTTTGGTCAATACTCCATTCAATTGTTTTAATATCACCAAAGCTGAAAAATATTGTACAGCGCGATGGTTCACCATCTCTGCCTGCTCTACCTGATTCCTGATAGTAACTCTCTAAATTCCGCGGAATATCAAAGTGAACTACCAGTCTCACATCTGGTTTATTAATCCCCATACCAAAGGCAATGGTTGCTACCATGACTCGCACATCATCCCGAATAAACCGCGTTTGATTCTGGCTGCGTTCTTCGTCAGGTAATCCAGCATGATAAGATAAGGCAGCAATTTTATCATTTTGCAGTTTAAAGGTAAGTTCCTCAACTTTTTTACGAGTTAAACAATAAATAATTACTGAACCTTCTGTTTCTCGAATTAATTCTAATAACTCAGCGTAAGCATATTTCGTTTTAGAACGAACTTCATAATAAAGGTTTTGGCGATTGAAGCTAGCAACATGGATACTAGGTTGCTTTAACCCTAGTTGTTGGATGATATCACTACGAACGCGATCGGTTGCTGTGGCGGTAAGAGCAACAGTAGGAACATTAGGATAACGTTTACGCACAGATCTTAACTGGCGGTATTCTGGACGAAAGTCATGTCCCCACTCAGAGACACAGTGCGCTTCATCAATGGCAAAGGTTGAAATACCGATTTGGTGATTTACTAAATCTAGAAACGGGAGAAATCTTTCACTAAGAAGACGTTCTGGGGCGACGTAAAGTAGTTTAACTCTACCGTTGAGGATGGCTTCTTCCCGCGATCGCACCTTATACGCATTCAAACTACTATTGAGGAATGTGGCACTAATATTATTGTTTCGCAGACCTTCCACCTGATCTTGCATCAAAGCAATCAGTGGTGACACTACCACCGTTAAACCTTTCTTTAACAGCGCTGGTAACTGAAAGCACAGAGATTTACCGCCACCTGTAGGCATCACCACCAACAAATCTCGATTTTGCAGCGCATCTTCAATAATTTGCCGTTGTCCAGGGCGGAATCGGTCGTAACCGAAGTGATATTTCAGCGCTTGTTCGAGATTAGGATACTGAAGCATAGCGATCGCTTTTTTTGGAGCCTTCTGCGTGAGTAGTTATGAGGATAACAGGATTTTAACAATCTCCCTGATTGAAGTGGCGACGATCTAATTGCACCAATCCCAAGGAATAGCGATCGCATCTTGAGAAAGACATGAGGATGAGGAGTGATATAAATTTAAAGTAAATACTGTGAGTCACCTTATGTTCCAGGTAGATTTCGTAACCGTTCACCCAAATGTGTACGGTCTGCCATAGACCGCAACAGTGGACCGTGAGAGCTAAATTCTACAACACTGACAGAAGCAACTGGGCAGCCGATACGATAGCGGAAGCGTCCTACATCAATACCTAACAGACTGCACAGAATAATTCTGATGGTGGCTTTATGAGAAACTACTAAAATATTGCCACTACTGTAAAGCTGCTTGATTTCTTCAATTACCTGCATGGCACGATAAGCTATTGTCACTGCCATTTCTCCACCTGTGGGAGCATACCAGGCTGGATCGGCTGACCAACGCAGATAATCATCATGATATTCTTGGCTGATGATTTCTGGTGATTTACCTTCCCATTTGCCATAATTAATTTCCTTCAAACCATCCCGCAGTTCTGGTTTTATCTCTAACGCTGCACAAAGGGGTGCTGCTGTCGCCACAGTTCGCTGCATAGGACTGCAAAAAACTGCTCTCCAAGGGGTAGAAGTGTATGCAGCCGCAAAGGCTTTGGCCATTTCTAAACCATCTGGAGTAAGTTCTGAGTCTATCGAACCGCAAAAGGCATTATTCAGGCTGCATCCTGTTTGTCCGTGGCGGAGGAAATAAAGAGTTAGGCTCAAGATAGTTTCCCTCTATTAAAAAATAGGGTTTTGGGCATGGTAACAAAGTTTTTCATAAATTGTTTATCCAGCCTTTTGGGGAATCTGCTGTTGGATACGAGCTTTTAGTTCAGCCATCAGATCTTCCCCACTGCGACGAGCTTCCCAACGCCCAAAGTTGCGACGACCAATCTTCCACTGTCCCTGTATATAGTCATCATTTTCTGAGAGGGTGCCAATGTATTTAATTGCAGCGGGTGAGGTGATTAAATAACGCTTGGTAAAACTAATACTACGCCCCTTTACCTCCCCACTGATTTGGGCTTCTCCTAAGTAGTTATCATCCAAAATAGAGCCACTGAGAGCATTGCCACTTTGAACAAAGACTGCTTCAAAGCGGCTAGGGACTCCTTGTTGCCAGTAAGTTCCTAACCAAGCACCATTCAGGTCTGCCATGAGATTTTTCCAGTACTTATATTCCATTTAAGGGTATTCTCATGTCAGAGAACGTAAATATTACAACTTTGAAAGACCTAAGTTGCGATCGCTAACTTAACTCTATCAATAGACCTATCCCTAAATAAGCGCTTAAAAGTGGCAAAGCTCGGGAGGCGATCGCATATGCTGGCGATGAGCTACTAATATGCGATCTTGACATAGCCTACAAAGACAAGCGGGTTGTAATCCGGTGCATCGCTTCTTCTACATTCTCTCGACTATTAAATGCCGAAATGCGGAAGTAACCTTCACCAGCAGCACCAAAACCAGAACCAGGAGTTCCCACCACGTTGACAGTTTGCAGCAGCTTATCGAAGAATTCCCAGCTCGATAAACCATTGGGAGTTTTCACCCAAACGTAAGGTGCATTCACGCCGCCATAAACTGCTAATCCTGCGGCTGTTAATTTCTCACGAATAATTTTGGCGTTTTCTAAATAGAAACTAACTAGGGCTTTGATTTGTGCTTGCCCTTGTTCAGAGTAAACTGCCTCTGCACCGCGTTGCACGATGTAAGAAACGCCATTAAACTTGGTTGACTGACGGCGATTCCAAAGTTTCCACAGTTCTACATCGGAACCATCAGCAGCTTTGGCTGTCAGCGTTTTGGGGACGACGGTTAAAGCGCAGCGGGTTCCTGTAAAACCTGCATTCTTCGAGAAAGAACGAAACTCGATTGCAACTTCTCTTGCACCTTCTATCTCATATATAGAGTGAGGAATTTCAGGATCGGTGATGTAGGCTTCGTAGGCAGCATCAAAGAAGATGATCGAGCCATTAGCTCTAGCATAGTCTACCCATGCCTTGAGATGTTCTTTGCTCGCAGTTGCACCGGTGGGGTTATTGGGAAAGCAAAGATAAATTAAATCAACTTTCTGAGAAGGAATCTCTGCGGTAAAGTTGTTCTCTGCGGTAACAGGTAAATAGACTAAACCTGCAAACTCGCCTTTATCGTTAGCGTTGCCTGTGTTCCCTGCCATGACGTTAGTATCTACGTAGACAGGATAAACCGGATCTGTAACGGCGATCGCGTTGTCATGCCCAAAAATTTCCAGAATATTGCCAGTATCACACTTAGAACCGTCAGAGATAAAAATTTCCGAGGCGTCTATCTCAGCCCCCCGTGCTTGAAAATCTTGGGCAGCAATTTTTTCTCTTAACCAAGCATAACCTTGTTCTGGGCCATAGCCTTTGAAGGTAGCGCGATCGCCCATTTCTTCTACAGCTTTAATCATCGCTGTGCGACAAGCTTCTGGCAGAGGTTCTGTGACATCGCCAATACCCAGGCGGATGATTTTAGCATCAGGATTGCTTTCAGCAAAAGCATTTACCCGTCGCGCAATTTCCGGAAACAGATAACCTGCTTTCAGCTTGAGGTAGTTGTCGTTAATCGTTGCCATAGTAGATTGTGAAAAACGCCCTCACACAGCTTACTGTAATTGACAGGCGCGATCGCATTCCGTGCTGATGTCTTCTCGAAAAATAGCGTACACGCGTAGTGGTAAGTTTATCGCCGCAGGAGGGCTTCCCGCTAGCAAGTGATGTGGTTGTTCCGATTAGCAACTGTTGAAAGGCTTGCCCAGCATAAAAGAACTGGCGTTAGCGAGTCATTGAGCGTCACCCCTAGGGCTTGTTGCAGACATCTCCCGCAAGGCTAGTACCGCTGCCTTGGAAGTCAAAAGTGTTGTATTCCGGGCTTTTGCAGCATTGTTAATGGTCTGTTGTCTTACAAAGTTTGGCGAAGAGAAGTTGCGTGCGCGGGTTAAGAGCGTTGAGCAAACTTGTCTTACCCAAACCGACACCGCTAACGCCCTACCCTTCTCCTGCGGAGACGCTACGCGAACGGGAACGGCTCTGCCGAACGGGTGACGCTCGTTCCGACGCTCCTTCGTTGCTACCGCTGTGCGCTAAGAGCGCCCCGCTTCGCTAACGCTAACGCCAGTTCCCTAGGTTGGGAAACCCTTTCGGCAGTTGCTCATGGGGA
>NZ_MTAV01000103.1:0-1878 GCF_002154695.1 Nostoc sp. T09 | reverse complement strand
CCAAGACCGCACTGCCGACGCTCCTACGTCGCTACCGCTACGCTAACACCAACACACTGGCTCAACTTTGCGCTATTTATGCCGTGCTGTACTAGTGTAAGTCCTTATTTCTTTTGACGACGATTTTTGGCTAAATAAACCATATTGTATAGACTTTTTTCTATGAAAAGTTACAACTTAATCGTCTCCTTCTTTATGAAGAAATAGTCTAGGGATAAAGTATTTTCTTGTGAATTATTTAAGTGGTAAATGAGGTGATTTGACTAAAAAAGTGAATTTGTCAATATTATATTATTGATATTTAATTTTAGAATTATCCTCTTTCTCATTCAAAATCGTCCTTACAAAAAGAACCTTCTCATATACTTAATTTTTTTTTATATAAAACTCAAGTATCTACCATGAAATCCATATATCTCTTTATCAAAAATTTATGAATATTTTATTTGTATAAAGCTAAAAATTCTTAATTTAAGGTTTAAAAAAAAAATATCAAAAGTTTATAAAAGCCCTTGTGTAAAGTTTATATTTCAGTGAAATTAAGTAAGTATTTATTTGTAAATAAAAAATTATGGTTGCTAAAGCTTCTTTTGTTATAAATCCAGGTTCTAGTAATATCAATACCAGTACCTATAATTCAGGCTCTTTTAAAATTACCAACAATTCGACTACAGGGCAGAAAATAACAAAGGTACTGATTGATATCAGTTCTAGCATCCTAAAAGACTTGGTTTTTGACCCCGATGGAGTAGCCGGGGATGTTGTAGCGAAGAATTTTACAGTAGATAGCGAGGGTGGAACAGGCTATGCTTCCTACAAATTCCTCAAAGCACATGATGGCGGCTATGATGCATTAGAAATTACTTTTAACAGTTTCGATCCAGGTAAAACTTTTACCTTTTCTGTAGATAACGATCCAACAAGTGTCAAAGGCACACAATCTCCAGGTCCCAATGAATCAGGTAGCGTTTCTGGACTAGAGTTATTGGGTTCCAAGATTACGATTGATTTTTCTGACACTACTAGTTACACAGCGCAGACTTATAGAATTCCCAACAGTTTGGGTGGCTCACAAATTGTTCTTCAAGCAAACGCACCATCTCCACCAACAATTCAAGTTCTAGGTTTAGCTTCCTCTGCACCAACAACTGTCTCTACAGCCAACCAAACAGTGCGAGTCAGCGGGACTCCAGGTGCTTCAGTCAGCTTGCTAGTTTTAGAAGCAGGCTTATTTATCGCTAATGGTGGCTTTGATATCGATCCTTATGAAGCTAATTCAGCGATCGCTGTTAATGAACTTGCTGCCACTATTGGATCGCAAGGTTATGTCGATGTTCCTGTAACACTCACCCGTTCTAACACGAATGGTGGACTAAACCATATCGTTGCAGCAATTAAAAATGCTGATGGTACGACTAGCTCTCCTTCTCCTGTGCAGGTTTTGGAGTATCAACCTAACGCTGCACCAGCACCAACAGGAAAAGCCATTCGCATTGATGCAGGTGCGACTCAGGCTTACACCGATAGTCAAGGTAATGTCTGGAGTGCAGATCAATATTTCGTCGGTGGTAATACTTACTCCACAACAGCCGCGATCGCCAACACTACCGATGACCCACTTTATCAAAGCGAACGTTGGCTCAACAATCTTTCCTATGCGATTCCAGTCACTAACGGTGACTACACAGTTAAGCTGAAGTTTGCAGAACTGTACTGGAGTGCGGCGGGACAACGGGTATTTGATGTTAGTGCGGAAAATCAGCTAGTCCTTGATGACTTAGATATTGTCAGCCAAGCCGGAAGCAACAACACGGCTTTGGATAAATCCTTCAATGTCAAAGTCGCTGATGGCACGCTGAATTTGGATTTCTTAGCCAG
>NZ_MTAV01000102.1 GCF_002154695.1 Nostoc sp. T09 | reverse complement strand
CATTGGTGTCAACTTAAGCAAAAAGTAAGCAAAAGATGTAATCTAAGAACATTAATAATGATGTTCTTAGAGATACATCATGGCAAGAAAACGCCCAGCGCGAACAGGAAACCCAGACCTGCGGCAACAAAAACAAGTACCGATGCCGCCAATAGAGGAAATTGAGCAAAAAATCTACTCATTACTATCTCCGCTCAACTTTAAACCCTTGAAATTGTACGAAACGGAAGAAAACAAACCATTCCGCGACAGAATACTGACCTTATCGGTAATGATGGCGATTGTTGTGAGCTTAGTGTATCGTCAGATTCCTGGATTAAGAGAAGTGCAAAGAGTCCTATGCGAAGAAGGATTGTTGTGGGCAGGTCGAATTGAAGTGAGTGCCCAAGCAGTTTCAAAACGATTGAGAACACTGCCAATAGAATTATTTGCACAAATTTTCGAGCAAGTAATGGAAAGAATCAATGTGCAGCCACAAAATCAGGCAGTACCAGAGAATTGGCAGCCAGTATACGCCAAATTTACAGCCATCTGGATTGCTGACGGTTCAACCCTAGAAGCATTAAGACGCAAACTCAAAGTACTACAAGAACAAGAAAAAACACTTGCTGGCAAAATGATGATGGTGGTAGAAGCATTTAGCCATCGCCCAGTCACAACCTGGTATACGCAAAACAGCAAAGCTAATGATAAAACTTGGTGCGAACAATTACTTGAACGCCTCCCAATTGGTGGATTGCTGATTTTTGATTTAGGATTTTTTAAGTTTCCTTGGTTTGATGCGTTCACGGAAGCTGATAAGTTTTTTTTGACAAGACTGCGAGAAAAAACTTCTTACAAGGTGATACGTTGTTTGACCAATACCCCATTCTACCGTGATGAAATTATATCTATGGGGGAATATCGCTCTAACCCTTGCCAGCACCAAGTGCGTTTAGTTTCTGTTTTGTGGGGTTCAACTTGGTACTATTACCTGACAAATGTACTCGACCCACAAATGTTATCTGCACAGCAAGTCTGTGAATTATATCGCAGGCGTTGGCGCGTTGAAGATGCTTTTCTGCTCACAAAAAGGCTTCTAGGTTTAGCTTATATTTGGGTTGGGGACAACAATGGCGTACAAATCCAGATTTTTGCCACTTGGATTTTTTATGCTGTTCTTAACCAATTATGTATCGATATAGCGATCGCTCTCAACCAACCTTTAGACCGAATTTCTACAGAAATGGTATTTCGTGCTTTATACCATTTTTCA
>NZ_MTAV01000101.1:27488-47363 GCF_002154695.1 Nostoc sp. T09 | reverse complement strand
CTACCGTGTATACACAAGTTGGATGTAAAGTAGGTGCAGAGAATTTTTGAGAAGCAAAAACTATGGATAATCCCATCTTAATTCACGCTTCGACGACACCAGGAACGGCATTTGGAGACCCCAGGTTGATAAAAAGGGGGCAGCATTATATGAGGCGATTCGTCAGCATCAATCGATAAATATCCGACAAATAAGTCGAAATTGGGCAGAACAGATGGCTTATTATCGGTTTTTGGAGAATGAAAACGTCACAGTATCAGAACTAGTACGTAGCCTTTCGGATGATTGCCAAGCTCGGGTAAAGGAACGGCACGTATTAGCAATAAGCGATAGTAGCGAAATTAACTTACAGTCTCATGCCGGTAGGCTGTCACTGTCAGGATTAGGAGTAGTAGGGAATAATACAGATGTAGGGTTTTATATCCATCCAACACTGGTATTGGATGGTGAGAGTGGGTTTCCATTAGGATTAAGCACGGTAAAACTGTGGAGTCGAGATATAAACCATGCAGATAAACATGAACGAGGCTATAAAAATTTACCAATTGAGGAGAAGGAATCCTACAAATGGTTAGCTTCGGCATCGGAGAGTCACAAATGCTTTGAAGCGGGTAGAGCGAAGATGGTAACTCACATTGGCGACCGCGAATCGGATCTATTTGAGGAATTTGCCACTGTACCCAACAAAAACAATCATCTGCTGATCCGAGCTTGCCAAGACCGCCGATTGTTAGGACAATCTCAATCACTATTCGACTACTTAAGTCAGCAGCCTTGTGAAGGTACTTATATCATTAACTTAGCCGCAGATTCACGTCGCAAGCGGATAGCAAGAGAAGCGTTGCTGGTTGTTCGTTGCGGACGAGTTGAGATTCAACGCCCCGATAAATTAAGCGTTTTTGGCTATCCTCCGAGTGTAACTGTTTATGCAGTAGAAGCTCTGGAAGTCCAACCTCCCACAGGACAAGAACCGATTCATTGGCGCTTGCTGACCACACACGAAGTTGTTTGCTTGGAACAGGCGCTGCGAATGATTCAGTGGTATGGATGGCGATGGAAGATTGAACAACTTTTCGCCACTCTCAAAAAAGCAGGATTGAATTTAGAAGCGACTCAGTTAGAGTCTAGTATTGCAATCCAACGCCTCACAATCCTTGCTTTGTCCGTAGCCGTGCGAACCTTACAAATGGTTGAAGGACGCGATAATACTCAACTTTCTGCCGAACTGACCTTTTGTGAAAAGCAGCAGCAATGCTTATCTGTAATTCAAACTTCTGTTGAAGGCGATACCAAAAAACTGCAAAATCCTTATCCAAGGGGTTGTTTGCCTTGGGCTACTTGGATAATTGCTCGACTTGGTGGTTGGTCTGGTTATACCTCTCAAAGACCTCCTGGAATGCCTACCCTTGTTCATGGTTTAAGACAATTTGAATCTATCTTTCTTGGCTGGAAACTCGCTCTGGGTGGACTTGTGTATACACCGTAGTTTTTAAGGGCTGGGGGGAGCAACAAGTGCTTAAAAGCACAGCCTACCACTTTTCAAACAACCTCTAAGACAAGTAATGTAAACTAATATTAATTGGAAACCTACTGTTAGGAAAAAATAAATTTTACAAATTGCGTAAACTCATAGCAGCTTGTAGTCAAACATCACTAGTTTTAAACTTACTCAACCTTTTCATCAGGCTGAAATTTCCAACTGTCGAGCAAATTACGACAGCAGATTTTGCTGAGTGGTTATTAAATCTTGCAAAGTCGCAGCCGTTTATACTTGATGCCAGAAGTCAAGCAGAGTATGAAGTCAGCCATCTGAAAGCAGCAGTACACATTGACCCCATTGCGCCAGACTTCTCAGCAACCTTGAACATTTCAAAAGACACACCAATTGTTGTGTACTGTTCAATTGGCTATCGTAGTGCCAAGGTTGCCCAACAGCTTCAGAGGCAAGGGTTTACTTCTATTTTAAATTTGAGTGGTGGTATTTTTCAGTGGGCAAATGAAGGACGACCAATTTTTAAAGACGACAATTATCCAACGCAGCTTGTGCATCCCTATGACGCAAATTGGGGAAAATTGCTGAAAGCTAGCTACCATGCTCAGAACTAGAACACCGATTTACTCATCCCAACCCTGATTTGAGTAAAGGGTATTCTTAGTTCTCCCAATATAGTTGGTGTAATTTTGAATTGTTTTCCAATTAGGAAAAATGCAGTTTTATTTCTCAAAATACCTGTTTTAACTGCGATTCACTAATCGGTTCTCTTGCTTGCTCTATATTACGTAGGGTGTTTAACGATAGAAAACCAAACCCAACTTTAGAGGCAATATCCAGTATTGTATAGGACATTGCTTCCAGACCTTGATCAAAAGCGCTGAACCCTTCTGGGCTGAGAATCCACACAATTGGATAGAGTGTCCATAGCACTAAATGCACAGTCACCAGCTTACGGAATGCTTGCTTGGATCGGGGATGTTTGCGTTCTGCTTCAATGCGATACGGCTTCACTAATAAGTAAAAAATAGCAAGGTAAGCAGCGCAACTAATAATATACCAAATGTAGCTAGTTGGCTTGGGTGTAATTGTAGCCAGGAAGCCAGTGGCAAGCATATAAGCGTTTGCTCCCAATAAGCTACCTGTAATCGGTAGGCTAGTTTTTCCTAAGTAAGTCAAATCGAGCAGCAACAGCGGCGTTGAACAAAACCAAGTGACAAATCTCACCCAATATGTTGGGCGACCATTGATGATATTAACTCCTTGACCGAGTGCCATTGTTAAATATAGCCCAGCAGCAATCAAGCAAATGAAAAAATTAAGTGTATATAGTATTTGCCAGCGTTCATTTTTAGCATTGTGTGCCCCTATGCCAAAAAAAACACTTCCTAATGCCATACTGATGACACCAATCCACAGCCAAGTTTGAGTCATAGAAATTTTCTTGATTTTTGGTAATTGAAAATCTAAATATTCAAATTCCAAATTTATTAAATAAATCGGCAATCTTCTTATTCGCAAATAATTTATGCTATGTTTTTCAGAAATTTAAATGTAGTGGCATAACACAGCAATATTTAATTTTTAAATAACTTTTTATTCGCGCAATATTTCTCCTTCGCCCTTCTTCATATCCAGCCTGATATCTTGATTAAGTCCAGCTTGTTGTGGCTGGGCCACGGAGGAATCCTTGGGAGGAACCCCTAGTTGCATACGGGTATTCCTCCTCAAGGCAATTTTGAGTGGGCACACCTGTGGTTTTTAATTTACTTATTTACGATATCTCTAATTACTCTGCCAGTCTTGTTATTCTTCAAATCAGAAAAAGGTCAGCGCTGGTATTCTACCATTGCAAATTGGATGAAACTGCCTGGAGCTATTTTCTTACCTGCTCTACCATAGGCTGTGATTGAAGGTGCATTGCGTCCCAAATGGTTTAATCACAGTATTTTGCAATATGCCTCCCAAGCTTCTTATCCATTTTATTTGCTGCACCAGACAGTTTTAGTTGCGATCGCGTTTTACGTGGTGCAATGGAATTTGGGCATAACAGCAAAGTTTTTGATTATTAGTACTGCAACTCTTGTAGTTACAGGAATTTTGTACGATCTATTGGTCAAGCGGATCAACATTGCCCGCTTTTTCTTTGGACTCAAGCTCAGAGACACCAGAGCAGTAAAATATAACGATGACAAAACTCTTTGAAGTGTATGTCTCAAGTTTCGATTATCATCCCGACTTTAAACGAAGCAGCCAGTTTAGGGCGCACGCTGCGCCAACTCACTCTACTTAACCCACCAGCAAAAGAGGTGATAGTAGTAGACGGTGGTAGTGAAGATGAGACAATTGCGATCGCTAAACAAAGTTGGGAATCATTTAATCAACCATTAAATGTGCAAGTTCTCTTTTGTGAACAGCGTGGGCGTTCTATCCAAATGAACTGTGGAGCATCGGCTGCCAGTGGAGATATTCTCTGCTTTCTCCATGCAGATACTTCGGTTCCCGATGATTTGATAGCTGTCATTGAGAAAACCTTGACAGAGCCAAAAGTTGCCTGTGGAGGATTTATTTCGCTGATGGTAGGCTCTCAAAATACTCGCTGGGGTATCTCGTTACACAACTATCTAAAAACCTACTACGCGCCTTTATTGTTTAAACCTCTGTTGTTTTTTAAAGGATTGCGTCTTTTGTTTGGAGACCAAGTTATGTTCTGTCGCCGAACTGACTTTTGGGATTGCGGTGGATTTGATGAGGAATTACCGATTATGGAGGATGGCGATTTATGCCTGAAATTGGTGCAAAAAGGACGAATTTCTTTAGTAAATCGCACCGTTCAAAGCTCAGATCGCCGAGTAGCACGTTGGGGTAGTTGGAAAGCTACTGCAATCTACCTTTACATCGGCATTTTGTGGGGGATTGGTGTTGATGCCAACTATCTCAAGCAATTTTATCAAGACATTCGCTGATTCAAGCTCCAGTCGTAGTGAAGATAAGATATTGGCGTTGAGGCAGTTAAGGGCAAGTCTGTTTTTAAATAGGAGTTAATGTATTCTGGAATTGAGGGCGCAATCTTTAAAAAGTCCTGACGATACCACTTAAAAATTTTATTACAATAGAGCGTTTGGCTTTGAAAGTCATAACGAACTTTCTCAGGGTTGTTAATGAAACGATGGGTATCTTCATCTAACTGTTGAATAACTTGTTCAGGAAAATAAGCTCCCCGTCGTAATAAAGGACAACCAACAGAGGCGCAGACAATGGCAAAATGAATGCGTGGTTCTTGTAACTTATCTCTGAGAATTTGGTTCTCAATTTGGGCTAGGCTGTAACGTTTACCAAAGATATCATAAGCTCGACGTTGAAAGAACCATAAAAAAGCCAGCCAATTAGGAATTCCTAAAAATCGCGGCAGAATTGACTTAAGCGGATACATTTCTAAAATTGTCGCAATGGTAAATGCATTGTAGAGATTGATCCACAATGCTAATTGCTCTAGATTGTTGGAATTAGAATTCAGAAGTAGCTTTTTTTGGCTTCCCAACCAATCAGTAAGTACTTGAGGTTGTTGGGTTTTCCAAGCAAGATAGTCTACACGACCATGTTCATCAACATACTGACGAAGTAGCATATCCCAAGGTTCAAAATCAATCATAATTGCTTTCCTGATCGTTGATTTGTGGAACTGTTTGACCTGTAAATTGTTCGTACTATAAGTTGGAATTAAAATGAGCAAACGCGGCGAATCTTGATTCCTTTTCAAGTAAAATTGAGCCAATGCCTCATTTTCGTGTCATTTAATTGCCATTAATTTAATTAAAGTTGATAATGATTTATTCGCGCCCTACCTGGATAGGGATGAGTGCTGTCTTACTCGTCTTAATTCCTTTGTTAGTAATTGCTCAAGTACCAGATGAAATCGCTATCCGCAAACTACTTACTGAGCAAACTAAAGCTTGGAATCAACATGATGCACAAGCATGGGTTCGGGACTTCAGTCAAGACAGTGATTTTATTAACATTATTGGCACACACTTTGAGGGACAGAATGCGACTAGAGAGCGGCACGCGGCACTGTTCAGTGGCATTTTCAAGAAAACTCACCTTGAAGTGGAAATTTGGAAGGTGCGCCTGATCGGATCACAAGCAGCTATTGTGGAGACAGTACAAACACTACGCGCTTATGATGCTCTGCCTCCAGGTGTAGAACCGACAAAGCCGGGAGTACTCAAAACGCGCATGAAGTATGTTTTTCAGAAGCAGGCAGGGCGCTGGAAGATCATCTCGGCTCAAAACACGGCTATCCATCCTACGCCATAGTTAGAGATTTGGTAATTTTTACAAATATAGAGTCGATCTGATACAAGAGGGTAATCTTAAATTAGCGTAAGATTTTTCCATTATTAGGGTGATTGCAGCGCATTAGGGCTGATATCGATTCATTCTTGCCCAATCTTGAGTTGAACCAATGTTCGGATTTTCCCTTGGGTCATTCGTGCCATAGATTTGTCCTTGACGATTCATCCAAAAATAGTTATGGCTTGTCGGCAGCTCGACGTTTGCATATCCATATGGGTTCGTCCAAGTTGTCACATTGCCAAGGTTTTCACGAAATTGGACGTTTTGACGATCTACAGATTGACTTCGTTGGCGGTTTACCTCTTCCCAAGTGCGCTCCGACCATTCGCGGTATTCCCTGAGCCGCTGCCCTTCGGCAAGGGAGATTTCTATGTTCTGCGCCATAATCCCTTGTATTCCGAACGCAGCCCCATTTGTTGCTGTTACTTGACCCGCTATCTGCGGTAACCATGAGGCATAATTTGCCCACTGTGATTCATGCGATGCTGCACAAGTCATCACCATTGTACACATGTTGTAGCTATATGCCACGTTGCACTTGGCAATCCCTCGGCAGGGAATACCATTGAAGCTATATATGTAGTCAAACTCATAAGCGACCGTGCATCCAGCAATTGGTTGAGCTGGGCGGGGCTGACCAATCCGAAGTTCATAGGGCTGCATTGCCAACAGCTTCTCGTAGACAAACTGCCAGGGGTTGTAGTTTGCTGGCAGTCCGGAATTTCCTACCATAATCGTCAGAGCAGCATTGTCTGAGGAAAAAAGGACAACGGCAAATTGCCCATCCTCGACCACTCGCCAACCACTCGGCACTACATAGTTGAAGTACTGTCCGCGCCGGATTGACAGCGAACCAGGTGTAGAACCGTGGGAAAAAGAAGACTGGTTGTGGTTATACATGATCTTTGCTGATTTAGGGTTTTAAGTATATTGAACTTCAATTCTCAATTAGTAGAATTTTAGACAGTTAAATCCACTGATTCCAAACTTCAACTTCTTGTTTAAAGATTGCATCCTCATTTGCCGTGTTGAGTTAACTCTCTGCTTCATCTTTACAAGCAAATAACTCAGCTTCCTACCATCCCTCTGTAAAATTATGAAATATCATCATCCTTCAGCCTTAATAATTTATTCTTATACCAATTTGAAAAATGATTGCGACAAATGGAAATCTGAAATGCTTATCCAATAGATGTTTCACAATCCAAAATCTAAAATCTAAAATCCAAAATGGTATTAATTAGCGCTATAGCAAACTTGACGGGAATTTCTATGCCGATGCTCTTTCTTCGCCTTAGCAAAAAATTATTAATGATTTTTAAGGCATTACATTCCCTTAGAAGCAACTGCATATATCCTAGTGTTGGAGAAGCGTTTGTTCTCTCAGTAGCCCTAATCACCCAAAGTAATGCCCAAGTTATTGCTAAAATATACGGTAAATTTATCGATTTAATGTAAATTACAGATCACATACGAGGAATGAGCGTGACTACAACAGGAAAACAAAGAATCTCAGATAAGGCAAACCAGTTTACAGAGTCAGTCATTCGAGAAATGACGAGAGTCGCATTACAATACGGTGCGGTGAATTTGGCGCAGGGATTTCCTGATTTTCCTTGTCCGCCTGAGTTAAAAAGGGCAGCTTGCGAGGCAATTGAAGAAGACATTAATCAATATGCTATTACCTGGGGAGACAAAGCTTTTCGTCACGCGATCGCAGAGAAAGTTAAATGGTATTTGGGCTTAAATATTGATCCAGAACGACAAATTACTGTTACCTGTGGTTCTACAGAAGCAATGGCTGCGGTAATGCTGGCAACTATAAACCCAGGTGATGAAGTCATCATCTTTGAACCGTATTACGAAAACTACGGGCCAGATGTGATTTTAGCTAGTGCAACTCCTCGTTATGTATCATTGCATCCTCCTGAATGGACATTTGACGAAGCAGAACTACGTCAGACATTTAATGAACGTACAAAAGCCATTATTATTAACACGCCTCATAACCCAACTGGAAAAGTATTTACTCGTGAAGAACTAAATTTAATCGCTGAATTGTGTCAAAAATGGGATGTGTTGGTATTCACAGATGAAATTTATGAACACATTCTTTATGATGAAACACAGCATATTGCAATGGCAACTTTGCCAGGAATGGAAGAACGAACAGTTACTATTAATGGTCTTTCTAAAACTTATAGTGTAACTGGATGGCGAGTCGGCTATATTCTATCAAATCCTGAATTAACAGGAGCAATTCGCAAAGTTCATGATTTTCTCACCGTTGGCGCACCCGCACCTTTACAAAGGGCTGGTGTTGCTGCAATGCAGCTTCCTATTACCTACTACCAAGAATTAGCAAAGCGATATCAACAAAAGCGAAACGATATTCTGCAAATTTTAGATAGAGTGGGAATTCCTTATTCTATTCCTAAAGGAGCGTACTATGTGTTTGCTGATATTTCCAGCTTTGGTTACAAAAATGATGTAGAATTTGCTACATATTTAACTAAAGAAATTGGTGTTGCAGTAGTTCCTGGATCTGGCTTTTTCTCGCAATCAGAAGCAGGTAAAAAATTTATTAGATTTTGTTTTAGCAAGAAGCCAGAAACTTTGGCAAAGGCAGAAGAGCGGTTACTGAAATTACAGTCAATTCTAGAAACGGTGAATTAAATATACGTAATGATGTCCTATCGCAGTCATAAATCATTATCTAAAGGTTCATTACCAATTATCAATTTTTTAATTGTTGTAGTTGTTTTATTCTTTCGATCAACAGATAAACTTCTTGGGCTTCGCTAAACGCAATAATACCAAGAGATTGTTCAGGAAACTGTTGAAAATTTCAATGCGGAAAACCAGGCGATCGCCCGGTTTTTAATTTTTTATTTTAAATTTAATCTCTTTATTAATAATATTCAACTACCGCAGCAATAGCCGCAGCGATTTCCTCCATAACTTCAGTTGAACATTCTCCAATTTTATGGATAAATCTTTGTACGTCCATCCCACGTAATTGTAATGCGTCTACAGCAGGAGCTTTTGACAAACTATTCATAGTATCTGGTTCAATTTTGATGTGCCAGATATTGCCTGCGTAATATTCCTTCCAGTCTGTTATTGGTGCAATCAATTTAATAGGCAATTTACCAACACCATCAGAACTTACGACTACAGCATGTCGAACTTTTTTAATTTCTGCTCCTACTGTTGGATCAAAATTAGCTAGCTAAATATCACCACGTTTAGGACTAGGAGTACTAATAATCAACCAAATCTCCTGCCTCTAATTTTTGCCATTCTGTATTTTGCTGGTACTGGGGTAACATTAATTCAGCTTGTTCTGCCAAGATGCGTCGCTGTTCTTCTAATGGCAATTTCATAAATTCACGACGGCTGATGTTTTGAGATTTTATAGGTATTTCTATGGTTTCTATTTCCGTCTTATCTGTTTGAGTCATAGATTTTGATAGTTCTATAAATTCGCAATAATTTCCGACTTATGTTGATTCTATCTCAACGCAAAATAATGTGCGATCGCTTCTTCTATACTACGCAATTCAGAAATCACAAAAATGAGAGTATTAATTTCGGATGAGGCTATCTTCTAACGAGAAGTATACTTAATTGCATAAGTAATAATTTTGTTTATTAATGTTTTTAATGTAACTCATAACTACTAGTTTTTTTACTTGGATATTGCACCCGCCGTTTCTCTGCAAGTCTTTACCGTTACTTTATACTAAGTAATTTAAATCTTGTAAATGTAGTGGTGTTTGTCCGTTAAGGAATGTTTAGGCGAGTTTTAGCTCTGAAAATAGAGTTTTTACGGTTAATAATAGGTAAAAAAGTTACTTGCTTCAATGTGGGGCTACTATTGTTACCAAAGCAACTACTTGTTTATACTTCCTAGGTAATTACTTATACAACTAAATTAGAGATTAAATGTTGAAGTTTTTTTTTAAAACGGAAGCGGGGAATGGACAATTTACCTTGGATACATCTGTTTTACCAAGCCCTCCAACTTTACCAGGATATCCTGTTGAGTATCCTGACGCAGTATCTAATGCAACATTTAATAATGTATTCATAGAAAAAGCAGAACTGGAGGCATATCTAGAAAGTGATTTACCAAATGGAACTATTATACATTTCGGCGATCGCTATGATAATTTTTATGTTGGGTTAGGATTTAAAAATATAGATTTAGTTAGTAGTTTATCACCTTTAGCATCAATTTATAATGATAATTTTGTTTCAACATTACCAGGATTTTTCGCATCAAACGTATTCATAGGCGATTCTGAGTTTACTATTACTTCTTTTAGAGGAAATCTTCCGCCCGTTGCGCAAAATGATGAGAATTTCAAAATAACTCCTAACGAGCCGTTAAACGAGAATGTACTAACTAATGATAGCGATGATGATGGGGATGAATTAACCTCTGAATTAAAGTTCAATCCTGTTGAAGGTAAATTAAACTTTAATTCAGATGGTACGTTTACTTACACTCATAATGAAATTTTTAGTGGATTAGATTACTTCACCTATGTAGCTAAAGATGAATATGATGAAGTTTCTAATACTGCTAATGTTATTGTTAGTATTCCACAACCTGAACCACTGCGGATTAAAGGTAGGTATCAACAAGTAGCTGAAACCTCCTATAATGTTTCTGGTGATGTTCAGGTTGGCTTGCTCAACAAGACAATTCCGTTTCCCTTCAATCCACTAATTACTATTAAAAATGGTAGTTTACAATACGATCTGCAAACCGCAATTCAAGCAAATGGAGTTGTATATTCTAATATTGGAGATATAGCTGCACCATTATTTTCTGGTAACTTCAGCATCAATAAAGGGCAGACTACAACAGCATCTCTAGAAGATACTAAGCTAAATTCATCAACAGAATTTCAGTTAGTTGGCCTTGACATTGACTTCACTAAAGTAGCCCTGCAATCAGAAAAAATCGCCTTACAAGGAACGATTAAGCTTCCCGAATTGTTGGGTGGTACTTCTGTAGACATCAATGGTGATAACTGGCTGCTCATCGCGCAAGATGGCATCAGCTTCACAGGAGGGCAAATTAAAGTACCTGCTACATCTCTCAAATTTGCTAACTTATTCGATTTTGAGAGCAGCGATCTGTTGCTTAACTACCAAAAACAGCCTGAGGCACTTAAAATTCAAGGTAAGGCTCAAGTTTCAATTCCCTTACTTCGCAATCTCAAGAGTAGCGCTGATTTCTCCTCACCTGACAAATATATTCTGATCGCAGCAGATCAAGCTAATGGCGTCGAAGTTGATGCTGTAGGCACATTAACTCTTCTAGAAAATCTTGCCATTGTCCCTGGCAAATGGGAGTTAAAACAAACAGTTATAGACTTAGATACTCCAGCAGGTAAAGTCAGTGGTTCGGCGGGAATTTTATTTCCTTTTGGTTTAGAAGTTGGTGCAAAGCTAGGATTCCAGCAAGTCCAAGATGGTTGGGATCTAAATGAAGTTAGAGTCGCGGTGGGAACGGGAAATTTACCAAGTCTCCCTGGCATACCTCTGGTAATCCAAAAGCTAGATGCTAGTGTTACAGGACTTTCCGATCCAGCCTCTAAACTTGCTGCAACTGTACATAGCATTAAAATTACTGATGCTTTATCACCTCTGCCAACGCTTACACTACCTTGGGGCGGTAGTTTTACAGGTTCTCTTGTAGAACTTGAATTGAGTGGCAGTATTGATGCCAACCGTCTGGATGCAAATGGTAACTTGAAAATTGCTGGAGGACTAGTTACAGGTAATGCTCATACTATCCTCAACTGGGATCAAGATACTTTGAATGCTGGTGTAAATATTCAAGCTTTGGGAGGGATATTAACAGCAACAGCAGGTTTCCATGCTAACTCTGCACTAAATTTCACAATGACAGGAGCAGGAAAACTTAAAACTCCTGACAATGACTTCTGGAAAAAGTTCAAACTTGCTGGTGTTGAAATTGCTAGTGCTGTTGTTAAAGTTCAATTTACAAATGATGGTAACTTTAGCAATGATTTTATCTCGACAGGTGGCAAGATCCCAGGCGTTTCTAACGTTCTCGATTTGTTTGGTGTTCCTTCTGGCATACAAGTCAAATTGAATGGTGACACCAAGCCTTTAGGACTTAAGGAAATAGAAGAAATTGCGCAGCAAGCTGAAGGTTCCGTTTCTTCGATAACAAGACTTGATGATGCAAATCTTTCTAGTCTAGATGCTTCTACCCTCTCTGAAATTGCACAGCAAGCCTGGTCACTTGCTCAATCAGATCTCCAAAAATTCTCTACATCCTCAAACTTCACCCTGACGTTGAATATTGCTTTTGGTAGCAACTGGGATGGAACAGTTGCAACTGCAATTAAAGAATCTTGGTTGGCGGGAGATTTTAGTGCTTTACCAAAGATTGAAATTGTCTCAGCTAGTAATATTAGTAACGCCAATGCTGCTTATGCAGACTCAACAAATACTATCTATATAGCACGAGAGTTTTTAACAGAAAACCAGACAAATCTAGAAACAATATCTGGAGTTTTACTAGAAGAGATTGGACATTGGATTGATGCTCATATTAACATCGCCGATTCTCCTGGTGATGAAGGCGCAATTTTCTCAGATCTTGTACGCAGTAAATCTCTCACTGCTCAACAACTGCAACTGTTAAAAGCAGAGGATGATACTGTTAGTGTTACTCTCAACAACACAGTTATTCAACTCAATCTCAATTCATTTCAAATTGCTCAAGCAGGCTTTAATGTTGGCGTAAATACTCCTTGGTTGTTACTATCTGCCGATTGGGAAAATGATATTGGCAAACCAGGAATTCAACTGCAAGCACCTGATGGAAAGATTTACACTGAAGCTGATATTTCCGACACAAGTAACATCCGTATTGTTGAAGAACTGAGTGATGATACCCATCTAATCATTGGTGTTAATCAGCCTGCTGCGGGAATTTGGAACTTTAAACTACTGAGCAATACCGATCCAGGTAAAGTAGACTTTGCAGCATTAGGTGGCACAAATGCTCCGACAGTTAGTATTACTTCGGTCAATCAGGATGTTAATAGTCAGGCTATTACCATCAATTACGATGCATTTGATATTGACTCTCAAGCTAAAATTAGCTTTTTCCTTGATACCGATCGCAATAATTTTGATGGTTTGCTAATTGCTGAAGGAATCTCAGAAACAGATAGCTCTGGAAGCTACGTTTTGAACCCTGAGGGAATTGAGCCGGGAGATTACTATATTTATGCAGTAGCTGAGGATGATGATAGCGTACCTACATTTACTTACGCTCCCTATCAAGTCAGAATTGGTCAGTCGCTTCCTTCACTATCTATTAATAATATCAATGTGCTAGAAGGAGACAATGGTGTTACAAATGCAGTCCTTACTGTTACATTGTCTCAAGCGAGTACACAACCAATTAGTGTAAATTACTCCACTTCTGATGGTAGTGCGATGCCTGCGGCGAGCTTCGCTAACACAGGTACGGACTATACAGAAAAAAATGACACTTTAGTATTTAATCTTGGCGAAGTCACCAAAGAAATTACGATTGCTATCGACAGCGATACAATCGTTGAGCCTGATGAAACTTTTACAGTTAATCTCAGTGAAGCTACAAACGCAACAATTGCAAATGCTCAAGGAATTGTCACGATTACTAATGACGATAGTCAAGTTAGCGTCAATTCTCTTTCTTGGAATCCTAATAACTCCACTTTCAAAACCGGAGGTATGGATTCCACTGTGTTACTTACCCTAAATCGTCGTAATACTAATCTATTAAATGAGATTGGGATCTTTGTAGTAGATGATGAGCAGGGAACAATTAACGGTGTTAGTCCTGGTGCTTCCGGTTATCTAAATTTGGCTCTACAAAGGGCAAAAACTATCTTCTCTACTTTAAACAATTCCCCCAATGGTTTTACGGCTTCACCCACTCGAACTCTCAACCTGACTGCTAATAATTACTACCGTTTTTATCTAGTGCAAAACAGCACAACTGATGCTGTTCTCAGTGGACAAACACCCGATAGTCGAGTCTTGCTTTCAACTGGCTCATCTCTCCAGGTTTCTAACTCTAGCCCAAACAACTATACCCTTTCCTGGGAAGATGGAAGTGGCAGTCAAGATTTTACCGATCTGATTATTCAAGCTCAACTAACCAATCAATCTGCATCAATTGGAGCAACTCTCCAAGGAAATCCCCAATCAGAAATACTAGATTTTCGGAACTTGGTAGATAAACAGATTAGAACTGAATTTACTATCAATCGGGAAGCAGCTTTCAACAATTATGTAGGTTTCTATCAAATTAAAGATACTCAAGGAACAATTGTTGATCCTTTAACAGGAACTAGCCTAACTCCTGGGGAAGCAAGTTACGCTCAAGCAGCTGTCAAAAATCGAGTTAGTGGGATTGACTTGACAGTTGCAAATCAATCAACTGCAACAGCATCAAGCATACTTACAGGTGGAACTTTGTTAGCTCCTTTCATTATTGCGAATGGGCAACCTGAACAGCTTTTAGATACTAATCCTAGTAATGACCCAGCGGTTTACTTCACATTTTTAGGCGCTAACCCTGATAGAGTCGATCATATTCGTTTATTAGGAGATAATATCTTTGGCTTTGAAGATCTTCCTCTTGGTGGCGATTTTGACTACAACGACATCATTGTGCAAGCAAGTTTCACATTAGTCTAGCCTATCGCAGCTATCATAAATGGCAGGAGTTTTCTGCCACTAGTATTCCCATTTAAGAAGTTGTAATAATAACAAAAAACGGTAGAGCAATTAATACTCTACCGTTTGAATTTTTAAACTTGAGATTTAATCCCAAATCTGAAATTTTAAATTTTACTCAACACCTTGGGATAACAATTCCCGACGCTGTTGAGAACTGACTTGAACGTTACCGTTTTCATCAACGTCAACAAGCGCTGTATCGCCATCTTTGATGCGGCCTGAGAGAATCTCTTCAGCCAAGCTATCTTCTAACAAGCGCATAATTGCTCGGCGTAATGGTCTTGCGCCGTAGCTGGGGCTGTAGCCTTCTGTAATCAGGCGGTCTTTGAAGCGATCGGTGACTTCTAAGGTGATACCCTTTTCCGTCAGGCGACCAAATACTTCTTTAAGCATGATTTCGGCGATTTGTGTCACCTCAGGCTTGCTCAGCTGACGGAAGACGATGATTTCATCTAGTCGGTTGAGGAACTCTGGACGGAAGTATTGCTTCAGTTCTTCATTCACCAAGGTTTTAATGCGGTTGTATTGTGATTCGCTTTGGTCTTCGCCAAACTCGAAGCCGATACCGCCGCCGCCTTTTTCAATTACCTTAGAACCGATGTTAGATGTCAAAATCAGCAAGGTGTTCTTAAAGTCAACGGTGCGACCTTTAGCATCGGTTAAGCGACCGTCTTCCAAAATTTGCAACAGCATGTTGAAAACATCGGGGTGGGCTTTTTCGATTTCGTCGAATAGCACCACGGTGTAAGGACGCCGCCTTACTGCTTCGGTTAGCTGACCGCCTTCGTTATAGCCAACATAACCTGGAGGTGAACCAATCAGTTTGCTGACGGTGTGACGCTCCATATATTCCGACATATCCAGGCGGATCATTGCTTCTTCGGAACCAAAGAAGTAAGAAGCCAAGGATTTTGCCAATTCGGTTTTACCAACACCAGTGGGGCCTGAGAAGACAAAGCTGGCGATGGGTCGATTGGGATTCTTCAAACCGACACGAGCGCGGCGAATTGCTCGGGAAACTGCCTTCACAGCATCTTCTTGTCCAATTAGACGCTGGTGTAAGGTGTCTTCCATGTGCAACAGCTTCTCGGATTCGGATTCGGTGAGCTTGTTCACCGGAACTCCAGTCCAGGATGCGACGATGTGGGCGATGTCCTCTTCAGTAACTACAGGTTCTAAACCTTCGTTACCAGAGCCGTTGGTCTTGCTTTGAGCAATAGCGCGAATTTCGGCTTTGATTTCCATTTCGCGATCGCGCAATTCCCCAGCTCGGTCAAAGTCTTGGGAGCGAACTGCATCATCTTTTTCTTTTAAGATTTGCCGCAGTTCTTTGTCTAACTCTTTGGCTGCTGGTGGCAGTTGGGAGTTAATCAACCGAACTCTAGAACCTGCTTCATCGACCAAGTCGATAGCTTTATCTGGCAGGTAGCGATCGCTAATGTAACGGTCAGATAATTTTGCCGCCGCTACCAATGCTTCATCAGAGATTTTTAACTTGTGGTGTTGCTCGTAGCGATCGCGCAAACCATATAAAATCTCAATTGTCTCATCGACTGTTGGTTCCCCTACCATCACTGGTTGGAAGCGACGCTCTAATGCTGCATCCCGCTCGATGTGCTTGCGGTATTCATCTAGGGTTGTCGCTCCAATGCATTGCAGCTCGCCTCTTGCCAAAGCTGGCTTGAGGATATTCGCAGCGTCGATTGCGCCTTCTGCTGCACCTGCACCAATTAGGGTATGTACTTCGTCGATTACGAGAATCACGTTACCCGCAGAGCGGATTTCATCCATGATTTTCTTGAGACGTTCTTCAAATTCACCCCGGTACTTAGTTCCTGCTACGAGCAAGCCAATATCCAGCGTGACCACGCGTTTATCTTCCAGGATGTCAGGGACATCTTTGTTGGCAATGCGCGATGCTAAACCTTCAGCGATCGCTGTTTTACCAACCCCTGGTTCGCCAATCAACACTGGGTTATTTTTTGTCCGGCGACCCAAAATTTGAATAACTCGCTCGATTTCTTTGGCGCGTCCCACCACTGGATCGAGCTTGTTGTCCGTTGCCATTTGGGTCAGATTCGAGCCAAATTCATCCAAAGTTGGAGTTTTGGTACGGCTGGATGAACCACCAGGTGATACTTCCGCCGTTTCTCCCAACATCCGAATGACTTGGGTTCTAACCTTAGATAGATCCACGCCGAGGTTTTCTAGCACCCTGGCTGCCACACCTTCCCCTTCCCGGATCAGGCCCAACAGCAGATGCTCGGTGCCAATGTAGTTATGGCCTAATTGGCGCGCTTCTTCTAAGGATAGTTCCAGAACCCGCTTTGCCCGTGGCGTAAAGGGAATTTCCACGGCGACAAAGCCTGAACCCCGGCCTATGATTTTTTCTACCTCAATTCGGGCATCTTTAAGATTGACGCCCATTGATTTCAGCACCTTGGCCGCCACTCCCGTCCCTTCACCGATCAGACCCAGGAGGATCTGTTCAGTGCCGACGAAATTGTGGCCTAAACGGCGGGCCTCTTCTTGGGCCAGCATGATTACCTTAATAGCTTTTTCTGTGAAGCGTTCAAACATGGCATTTTTCCCATCACCTGCGTCGTGCCGGTACGCTGATTTTAGCACAGGCTAGACTTTTGGATATCTGTATAAAAAATACTAGAAATCCACGCGCTATCACTCAAGCTGATGGCATAATTATTGAATATTTTTTACTTTTGTGTGGCTGTTGTACTGAGGGGAGCGACATAACTAGCCTTTTCGGCATTGATTGCCCACAAAAAACTGCTGGAATTCTGATTTTTTCAACCACTACCAAACAGATATATTTAACATATATAAATACAAAAGTCAAGATTTTTATTAATTGATATATTTTTATTAACTTAAAGTATCAAAAGATAAAAAATACTCATAAAAATTCCTCCAAGGCAATTTATTTTTTTCATGAAGACGGTTAATAGTCAACCGCAAAACTATCAAAAATTTGGCAAAAAGAGACCAGAGCCATCAGGGAGATAAAGGAGATCACAAAGAAAATGCTTTTTCATCTACCTATGTGTCTAGGTTTTCCTGTTTCATCCTCAATCAGCCAATATCCAGTTCTTGTGAAATTTCCACGGTTCATCTTACAAGAGTTGATAACCGTGAACTGTTGACTATTAACTATTGAGTAGTGATTTTCGAGATGCTGAGCTACGGAAACAGGAATTGCCAGGAGGATTTGCTGAGGCGATCGCTTACCATAGTTTGCCAGGAGCGCAAAGTTATTTGAAATTGCGGCTGTTGGAGATCTGAAAGCCACAGAATCAAGGCATCTTCGTCATTATCCTTGTAGTAACGCCGCCGTCGCCCAGCTGTTTTGAAACCAAATTTTTGATATAAAGATATAGCCGCCAAGTTGGAAGCTCGAACTTCGAGGGTAGCTCGCTCCAAACCGCGATCGCTAGCTGTCTTGAGAAGGGAATAGAGTAAAGCTTGTCCCAAACCTTGACAGTGATATTGGGGATGTACTGCCAAAATTGTGATGTGGGCTTCTTCCAAAATTGACCAAAAGCAACCCATCCCTAGCAAACTCAAGCTAGAGACAGGGGAAAATAAACCAAGTAAATCACTGTTAGGGCTGTCCAACTCTCGTTGGTAGCCCTCTAATGTCCAAAGACCACCAAAACAGGCTTTATCAAGTTCTAGCACTGCACTGAGATCATCTGATGTCAGTGGTTGAATTTTTAAGTCTAATGAGATCACATTTATTTGAATAAGATTACAAACCCTTTGTAAACTGGGAATCGGGAGACTAACTCACGCCCATAATTTGAACAAGGACAACTCTTATAGTTATGGTATCGACTCACCCTATTGGGGTTCAACATACTGGTAGCCAGTATTTACCTCCAAGGCGTAACACTTCGCCCAATCAAGAACTCCTACCCTTGACGGCTAGAGTAAATAGTCATGGCTGCTTGGAAATTGGTGGGTGTGATATCGCAACCCTAGTGCAGCAATTTGGCTCACCTTTATATATTTTAGATGAAGAAACCCTACGTTTGGCTTGTCAGCAATACCAGGATGCTTTGAAGCAATACTACCAGGGGGAATCTCAAGTACTTTATGCTTCCAAAGCTTGGAATTGTTTGGCAATTTGCGCGATTGTCGCCTCAGAAGGGTTAGGAATCGATGTCGTATCTGGGGGGGAACTCTACACCGCCCTCAGCGCAGGTGTTAGTCCTGATAAAATCTACCTCCACGGTAATAATAAATCTCGCCAAGAGCTAACTTTAGCGATCGAGTCTGGTGCCCCGATTGTGGTAGATAACTGGTATGAGTTAAACACCTTGGTCGAAATAGCACAGGAACAAGCAGACAATTCTTCGCTTCTGCCTATCCAGATGATGTTGCGATTGACACCAGGGATCGAGTGTCACACTCACGAATACATTCGCACGGGACATCTAGACAGTAAATTTGGCTTCGATCCCAACGATTTAGATGAAGTTTTTACCTTTGTCAGTCAGCAATCTGCTTTAAACTGTATAGGTTTACACGCTCATATTGGTTCGCAAATTTTTGAACGCCAACCCCATCAGGATTTAGCGGCTGTGATGGTGCAGTGGTTGCAGGATGCGGCTAAGTACGGGTTAAATGTGACCCAGTTGAATGTCGGTGGTGGTTTAGGGATTCGGTATGTAGAATCGGACGACCCTCCCAGTATCAATGAATGGGTAAAGGCGATTTGTGAAGTGGTGCAAGCAGCCTGTACAGCCGCAAATCTACCCTTGCCAAAGTTATTATGTGAACCAGGGCGATCGCTAATTGCCACAGCTTGCGTCACTGCTTATACAATTGGTTCATCCAAGGTGATTCCCGAAATTCGTACCTACATAGCCGTAGATGGGGGTATGTCAGATAATCCTAGACCGATTACCTATCAGTCACAGTACCGAGCTGTAGTAGCTAATAAAATGTCTGTTCCCTTAACTGAAACTGTCACAATTGCTGGTAAACATTGTGAATCAGGGGATATTTTGATTAAAAATGCCCAACTCCCAAAAACTGAGCCAGGGGATATTCTCGTAGTTATGGGAACTGGTGCTTACAATTACAGTATGGCATCTAACTACAATCGCTTATCCCGACCGGCAGCAGTTGTGGTGGCAAACAGCGAAGCAAATTTGATTTTGCAGCGCGAAACGTATCAAGACTTGATTCGACAAGATTGCCTACCAGAAAGACTT
>NZ_MTAV01000101.1:0-27478 GCF_002154695.1 Nostoc sp. T09 | reverse complement strand
TAAATGTTAACTCTTGACTTTTGACTGTTGACTCTGGACGATTAACTCACTGTATTTAGAGGCAAAATATTAATCCAGATGTCATGAGAGATTGGTGGAAGCAATGGCTGACAAACCTGGGATGGTCGCAGTCCTTGCTGCTTGGGACTCTGGATATTGTATTAGTGTTGGCGCTGACGTACATGATACTAGTTATTATTAGCGAGCGCCGGACGCTGTGGATGGTACGAGGCTTTATTATTTTGATGCTAGCCTCAGCACTCAGTAACAGATTGGGACTACCACTGTTAAATTTCGTATTAGAAAAGTTAGTAATTGGCTGTGCAGTAGCAATGGCAGTTGCTCTACAGTCAGAATTTCGGCGATTTTTAGAACAATTAGGGCGTGGCGAATTCCGCCAGTTGTTTCAACCATCCAGTCTGGCAGTACCTAAATCCGATAGTGTAATTGATGAAATTGTTGATGCAGTCAAAGAACTGTCAAAAAACCGGATTGGAGCTTTATTGATTTTGGAAACAACAGGTCCAATAGACGAGCGAGATTTTTCTGTACCAGGAGTAAGGCTGAATGCTGAGGTTACCAAAGAATTAATCCAAACAATCTTTCAACCAAAAACTCTGTTGCACGATGGGGCAACTTTGATACGTGGCTCACGGATCGTAGCATCAGGTATAATTTTACCACTTTCGGGACGCACAGCCTCGCGCCAGTTGGGAACACGCCATCGGGCCGCGATGGGAATTACTGAGCGGGTCGAAAATTGCATCTGTGTCGTTGTATCAGAAGAAACCGGTTCTATTTCCTTAGCGGAACGGGGAATTCTAAATAGACCACTGACGATTAGGAAACTAAAAGAGACTTTAGAGGCTCTATTATCCCCAACTGTAGATCGGGAAGCCGTGGCTCCTGGTTTGTTAAGCTTGGGTCGTCAGATTAGTAGTAAGGCAATAGCACTGGTTTCACGGTTACTCGGATTACCATCGACCGCTTCTCGAGATAAAAAATGAAAGCACAACAAACTGAACTGCAAGAATTGCCCCCTGGCTTAAAGCGAGAACTACTGCCCAAGCACGTTGCGGTAATTATGGATGGCAATGGTCGATGGGCTAAACGTCAAGGTTTACCTCGAATTATGGGCCATAAGCGAGGAGTAGATGCACTTAAGGATTTGCTACGTTGTTGTAAAGATTGGGGAATTCAAGCGTTAACGGCTTATGCTTTTTCCACAGAAAACTGGAAAAGACCCCAGGAAGAAGTTGATTTTTTGATGACTCTATTCCAAAGAGTATTACGCCAAGAACTCCGGGAAATGGTAGAGGAGAATGTTCAAATTCAATTTGTGGGCAATTTAAATGCTCTACCGCGATCGCTCCAAGCAGAAATTTCCCGTTCAATGGCAGAAACTAAGGATAATCGCAGTATCCGGTTTACAGTAGCCACAAATTATGGTGGACGACAGGAAATTTTACAGGCTTGTCGAGCGATCGCGCAGAAAGTCCAGCAAGGTCTGCTGCAACCCGATGAAATTGATGAAGCCGTATTTGAACGCCACCTCTACACAGCAGGTATTTCTGACCCAGATTTATTAATCCGTACTAGCGGAGAAATGCGCCTCTCAAATTTCCTCCTCTGGCAAATGGCTTACGGAGAAATTTATATTACTGATACTCTCTGGCCTGATTTTGACCGTGTGGAATTTCACCGCGCCTTGTGTGCCTACCAGCAACGGGAGCGGAGGTTTGGTAGTGTGTGAGGAGAAATAAAGGGACAAGGGGGACAAGGGGGACAAGGAGGACAAAGGACAAATGCCCTATGCCCCATGCCTAATTCACGGCCCAGAAAAAACTGCTTGTTCAATATCTTCCCGACTGAGAGAATACTTGAATGAGCGTTGAATATCTTGCCTATTTTCTCCAGCTTCGATATATCGCACTGTAAGTTGCTCAACATCAAGGGAGAGGTCGGCTTGCCAATTGGTTCGTTGCACATGCCAACAATGTAACTGTGCTTCATCTTGTTTACAGCCTTGGTCTTTGAGCCACTGCTCAATTTGTGGCAAGGTATGGTTATAGAGGGGAGCGTCAGGGGGAAGAAAAGCCATAATTAGTTAAAAATTCAACGTTAACAATAATAATTTTTAATTTCCAAAAAGCTAGCTGATGGCGAAGGTTGATTACTTTGCTGTTGGGTAACGGGAGTTGGCGAGATCTGTTGTGTTTGAAAAGCAGCTTCACCACGCGTTAAACCAATAGCGATCGCGAGTAACAGACAGCCTAAAAAGGTCAACCCCAAAATAAACAAAGCAAAGATTTCGCCAGATGAGAGCGGGCGATCGCTGGCGTCAAGGTAAGCTGATTTTGACCAATCATAGGTATTGTTCACCGGATGGTTCAAATCGGGGGGTGCTTGAATCACGCCAAAGCGAGAATACCCAATTTTCAGGTCGTAACTTAACCTTCGTTCTGGGTTGCTTAGGGTAGCGTAGGCTTCGTTGAGTTGCTGAAATTTAGCAGTGGCGACAGTAGCAGGTAAGTGGGTAGTATCAGGATGATAGCGTTTACTCAGTTCTCGATAAGCGCGGCGGATGTCGATTACCGATGCCGAGGGATGCAGTCCTAGCAGGGAGTAATAACTGGGTTCACTGCTTTGTGGCATTGCCCCATGATGATTCACGGCTGATTGAGTCACCTTGCAATCAAGTTTTTCCTAATATTGTAAACCCCAATTTGTATGAAAACCCTTATCTCATCTATTGCGTTACTTGGACTTGGTATTACTTTGTTAACTATCCCCAGCAATAGTCATGTTATTGCTCAAACTGCTAATAGTGAGGAATTTATTGCTAGGGGCACAGAACCCTTTTGGAGTGTTAGTGTTGGTAAACGAGGAATTGTCTATTCTTCACCAGATGCCAAGCCACAAACATTCCCCTATGTCAAGCCTTTATCAGCAGCAGGTCGTCCAGCTAATTTGGTGCGAGTCTATCAATTAAAAGGTAGAACCAACAATATCTTAATTATCAAGCAAGTTAACGCCTGTAGCGACGGCATGTCTGATAAAAATTATTCTTACTCAGCAACTTTCATCCTGGGTAATCGGGTTTTTGATGGTTGTGCTGAGAAGAAATAGCGAAAATACTGCTCAGAACCCCGACTTTTTCAAAAAGTCGGGGTTCTAAATCCGTGATATCTCCACCTAATGAATCAAATTACTTCCTTAGGAAAAATCAGCGGTTCATTTGGTGCTAGATTCACTTGATAGTTGCCAGACGATAAAAACTTGGTATTAACAACTTCCTTGTAAGTTTCTAAATCTGTTTGCCAGTTGCCAATTGCCTGAACTAGGTTAGCTAAGCGTTGACTTGGGTCATCTTGAACTATTGTGTGGCTAACATTAGCAGAAAACAAAATTGCTGGCAGCAAAGATTTATCTGGCAATTGTAGTCCAACTTCATTAACATCTAAGAATAGTTGCGCTTCTTTGAGGGTGTAAATAAACCGCAACGCAGCTTGGACAGGAGATGTACCAAACTCTTGCCAAGGTCCAGGTTTCAACAGGTTACCAAAAATGTAATTACGAGGTGTGCTATTTTTCTGGTCGAAAAGAACATAACCCCTAAAATTATTGCTAATCCCCTGATAGTTGACTTGAGTCAATGTTTCAACATACTTGCGAGCTATTACTGGAATAGACACATCTTGAGGTTCTTTACTAGCAATTAACTCGGAGAAAACAATTCTATTGACTTCTGCAATTATACTGACACCATTTTGAAAGACCACCTGAGCCGCAGCATTCGTTAAGATGGGTGGTCGAGCTAGTTCCCAGTCGCTAGGGACGATACCACTATATTTCAGGAAATCTGCTGTCAAAACTGTGGGATTTTGCTGTTTAACTGCGATCGCTATTACAAATTCTTGAATATCTAAATTCTGACTCATATATTCTTTAATTATTTATTACTTCGGTGATTACATAAGCGCGTAAGTATAATAACGTAAATTATTCATTATTTCAATGAAATATATTACAAATTTCTACAGTATAAAAATCTTTGAACATGATGTATCGGTTTGCAGTTCAGTGTAATGAGAAAATCTCATTCTGTTTAACAACTCAAACCCATATCCCTCCTTGATGCGGAATATCACGTCCGTTTAATTATTGGTTATGTAGAGTTTTGTTTTCAGCAATCTGAATAACTAAATCTCAAATCTTCAATCAAATCAAGCTGATTCTAGAATTGCTGCTTTAGGGGTTTCTGTAGTGTCGTTAATTACTCCTTGCACTGTCAAGACTGAACAAAGGGCATGATGTAATACATAATTGCTGACGCTACCCAAGAAAAACTCTTTGATTCCACTCAAACCACGACGACCGATAATTATTAGATCGGCTTGCCAAGTACGAGCGAATTCACAAATTATGCGACCAGGATCGCCAAATTCTTGAGTATGTTCAGCGTTAACACCTTGGGCGATCGCTTTATTGGTTAATAATGTCAGAAATTGTATTCCCTCTTGTTTTAGTGATTCCCACTGTCCCAGATAATAGTTCACATCGTCAGTAGTGAAGGATGGATAGATACCATCTGTGGACACACCTGGAGCAGTAGGGTAGTGCTCATCAAAGGGCGAAAGCACATACAGTATCATTAATTCAGCATTAGTTGCTTTTGCTAAAGATAGAGCTTGATCAAAAACTTGCTGACCAATTTCCGAGTTGTTGATAGCAACCAAAATTTTTTGAAACATAATGATTAGTCCTTGGCCATTTGTCATTTGTCTGTATTATTCTCCTTGTCTCCCTTGTCTCCCTTGTCCTCCTTTCCCCTTCCCTCATCTCGCGGCTTACCTGTTTCTGCAATGGCAATTTCCAGCAGTGTCTTCAGTACAGAATCAGGGTTGAGACTAATCGAATCAATTCCCTGTTCTACAAGGAATCGGGCAAATTCTGGGTAATCGCTAGGTGCTTGACCACAAATACCAATTTTACGTCCATGCTTTTTAACTATGCGAATTGCTTTAGCAATTATCCGCTTCACAGCTTGATTACGTTCGTCAAATAGATGTGCTACTAACTCCGAATCTCGATCTAGTCCGAGAGTTAATTGTGTCAAATCATTTGAACCAATAGAAAAGCCATCAAATATCTGACAAAATTCGTCTGCTAAGAATACATTACTAGGCAATTCACACATTACGTAGACTTGCAAACCGTTTTCTCCCCGTACCAAACCATGCTTTGCCATCTCTGCCAATACACGTTGACCTTCTTGTGGAGTCCGGCAGAAGGGTATCATCAAAATCACATTAGTTAACCCCTTTTCATCCCGTACTTGCTTCATCGCCTGACACTCTAGAGCAAAACCTTCACGATAGCGATCGTCATAGTAACGAGAAGCACCACGCCAGCCAATCATTGGGTTTTCTTCTGCGGGTTCAAATTGTTTACCACCCAAAAGATTGGCGTACTCGTTACTCTTGAAATCGGAAAGCCGGACAATCACAGGTTTGGGATAGAAAGCAGCTGCTATAGTTCCAATACCCTCAGCTAATTTATCGACAAAGAATTGTGCTTTGTTTTCATATTGAGGAGTTAATTCAGCAATTTTGTATCTAGCAAGTTCGTCTTCTAACTGATCAAAGTGAATTAATGCCAAAGGATGAGCTTTGATTTGATTGGCGATAATAAATTCCATCCTTGCTAATCCCACCCCATCATTAGGAATGGCTGCGAAGCCAAATGCTTCTTCGGGATTGCCCACATTCATCATGATTTGCGTGTGGGGATGGGGCAATTTCTCTAATGGTAATTCTTGGATTTCGTAGGGCAATAAACTTTGGTAAACTTTTCCGGTTTCACCTTCAGCACAACTAACGGTAATTTCTTGCCCAGTTTTTAATACAGTAGTGGCATTACCACAACCGACGATCGCGGGAATTCCCAACTCTCTGGCAATAATTGCTGCGTGACAGGTGCGTCCGCCAGAGTTAGTGACGATCGCACTGGCACGTTTCATAATTGGTTCCCAATCTGGGTCGGTGCGGTTTGTTATCAGTATTTCTCCAGGCTGAAACTGATGAATTTGATGCACATCCAAGATGACTCTGGCTTTACCTTGACCGATCATCTCACCAACACTCCGGCCTGTGACAATAGGTACAAGGGGTTGAGGTGAGGAATTATCTGTGTTCTCCCCTGCTTTCGCTCCCAGATGATAACTACGCAGCACATTTGCTATCTTCTGAGACTGCACTGTTTCTGGACGTGCTTGAACAATAAACAGTTCATTACTGATACCGTCTTTTGCCCATTCAATATCCATTGGCGTATAAGTACCACGCACTTGGGAATAGTGTTCTTCAATAATGCAAGCCCAGTGAGCTAGTTGTAAAATCTCCTCATCATTGAGGGCAAATACGTTGCGTTCACAGGGTACAACTGGAACATTCTTAGTCAATTTTGAGCCACCAAGGTCATAAATCATCTTAATTTCTTTACTACCAAGGCGCTTTTTCAGAATAGGGCGATATCCCTGTTTTAATGTAGGTTTAAATACTAAATATTCATCTGGGTTAACTGCTCCTTGGACGACGTTTTCACCCAAACCGTAAGCAGCAGTAATTAAGGCAGCATCTCTAAAACCTGTTTCTGTGTCAATGGAGAACATAACGCCTGAAGTAGCCAGGTCAGAACGTACCATTTTTTGCACACCTACCGATAGGGCGATGTTGAAGTGATCGAAACCTTTAATTTGTCGATAGGAAATGGCACGATCGGTAAAAATCGAGGCAAAGCATTTGTGACAAGCTTGTAATACAGCTTCGAGTCCGTGGACGTTCAAGTAAGTTTCTTGCTGTCCGGCAAAACTGGCATCGGGGAGGTCTTCAGCAGTAGCACTGGAGCGGACTGCGACATCGGTATCGGCATCATATTGCTGACAGAGACTTTGGTAAGCTTGAGCGATCGCTTCCTGCAATTCTAAAGGAAACGGAGTTTGCAGCATTAGCAATCTAGCTTTTTTACCACAACGCCGCAGATTATTGACATCTTCAACATTTAAATCTGCAAAAATCTCTCTGAGATTAGTTTCTAAACCAGCCGTAGAAATGAAGTACCTATAAGCGTAGGCTGTGGTAGCAAATCCTGTAGGAACTTTTACCCCTTTGCGCCTGAGTTGCTGAATCATTTCTCCCAGAGAAGCGTTTTTGCCACCTACTAAAGGAATGTCTGCAATCCCAACTTCGCCCAAAGGCAACACTAAGGCCTGTTCTTTGGAGACTGGGCGTTTTATTTCTTGATTGTGCAGCATTTCTACCATGTTTTAAATTCCTTTAACACATAGAGATACTTAAGATGGTTGTAATAAATTTTTCTATTCTTAAGTCTCACACTTATGTTTATACGAAGATAATTTGAGGATCTTGTGAGGAAGTAGTTAATAAAATTTTCTCTTGTAAAGAAGCTGAGAACAATTAATATAAGCAAGCTCTACAGTTCTTTTTTGAGCGCGGCTGTGCATTTATCACACAGCTAAGTGATGTATTGCGAAATATATATAAATATGACGGAGAGGTAAAAAACTTAACCCTCCTCACAAGTTCCTCACATTTCAAAATTATTGTTAAAGCATCAAGAGTAGTTTTTTATTTCCACTACTTATATTTCTCTTTATTCCCTAGATCCAGATTCTTCAGCCTGCTTTATTAAAAGGATTTCACAAATATGAGTTACTGTCCTTGCTGTTCTAATATATTGTTGCAACACCTACGCGGTTCTGAAGTTTACTGGTTCTGCCGTCACTGTTGGCAAGAAATGCCAGTATGGGAGGCAAATTCTACTTCATTATCAGAAGAAGTATTGGAAGATTCACCTAGAATCCTGCAACATCAGAAAAAAACTAGTACAAATGTTTCTGCCAGTAAACGCAAAAGCAGAAACGGGTGGATAGGTGTACACGATATACCCGCCTAATAATTATAAGGCGGGAGCTACACCTGTATAAAATTTAACAACTTATTAGCGATAAATAGTTTTGAGAAAAACCTTGAATGCCAGTGTTTGTTTTTTCATTTAGTTGTTGTAGTTACTCTAACATTACCTGAGCTAGCTTCCAAAACAACGTTGCTCTCATATAAATCTACAGAATAATTGTGCAAGATGCGGCGCGAAATCGCCGCATCTTGCATTATGTAATGGTGCGCAAAGATTACCGCATAAGTTAAAGGGAAAAAATCCAATCTAAACCGCGTCTATTTTGAAACCCATAGTTTTTTCTTGATTGGGTCAGGAATTACGCAACTGTTACAAGCAATAGCGCGGTTTAATCGCGCCGTCCGCCAAACATTTAAGATAATAAGTTAATTTTCATCTTCTAACATTTGCTTTGCTTGCAAAAGTTTCTGCTCATGTTCCTCGCTGACAGTGGGATATTTCAGATTCAATTCTTTTAATTTTGTGCCGATGATATCAGCAACTGCAAGGTGTGTAAACCATTTGCGATCGGCAGGAATAATATACCAAGGTGCCCATTCAGTGCTAGTATGCCGAAAAGTCTCTTCATAAGCACTCATATAATCATCCCAAAAAGCTCGTTCTCGGATATCATTAGCAGAAAATTTCCAATGTTTTTCAGGTGATTCAATCCGCGCTAAAAAGCGTTTTCTCTGTTCTGATTTAGAAACATTCAGAAAAAATTTGAGGATAATAATACCATTATTGACTAAGTATTTTTCAAAATTATTGATTTCCTCAAAACGCTGTTGCCATATCTGATTTCCCTTAGGAAGATGAGGAAGTTGCTGGTTTTGAAGAATTCCGGGATGTACACGCACCACTAATACTTCTTCATAGTATGAGCGGTTAAATATCCCAATTCGTCCGCGTTCTGGTAAAGCTTTCACTGAGCGCCAAAGGTAGTCATGGTCTAATTCTTCTGCACTTGGTGCTTTAAAACTAAAGACTTGACAACCTTGAGGATTGACACCAGTCATGACATGTTTAATTGTACTGTCTTTGCCAGCAGCATCCATTGCCTGAAAAATAATCAGCAAGGCATAGGTATTTTGTGCGTAAAGAATATCTTGGTAAGATGCTAGCCGTTGAATATCTGCTTGTAATTTACCTTCAGCATCAGCTTTTTGCTGGTAATCACCCTTATATGCAGGGTCGTATTGCTTTTGTAAAGAAATCTTCGATCCTGGTTTAACAATAAAAGCGTCATGATTCATAGAAAATGGCTCCCACAGGTGTATATACCCAGCCAGATTTAGCATTATAAAGTATTAAAATTAGCAAATTATCTTTGCTTATAAATATTATCTCTTTGTAATTTTCGCGGCTTGCGGATCGGACGCATGGCTTCTCTACCTAAGATAAACATCCCCGCTACACCCAAGCAAACAAACCAAACATATTGATACCAAAATTGCTGCATCTGCTCAACTGTACTGAATTGTAGATTTAGGGTCTTCAAGTGAAGCAATAATATTAGTATCATCAGAGCGCCAAAACCAACAAAGCTTAAACCCACACGAATCCTTGCAGGTCGCAGATCAAAGTCACCTATCTCCTCCAGATTAATTTCTGCTAGTTCTTTTAAAGATTCCTCAGCTAAAGATGAGGCTGTTTGTAATTTGTTGCTCAACTTGGGTGGTAAAATCGGCAGGAGTGTTTCCACGGCGGGGCGACGTAGTAAAGCCTCAGTATCTCGCAGCAATACCAAGGGCTTACGAGTATTAGCAGATGGCAATTCCATGTTGTCTGTAGCAGTTGTCGAAGTAGCTTTGCCTTCAAAATCCATACATAGCAAGCCTTAGAATAATTAGAATATAAATAGCCTAGCGAATCAGTTGGGGGCTATGCAAATAGTTAGCAAGCAAGGCAGCCCTAATGAACAATTTTTACTCCCTAGGATGAGGATAAAAGCAAGGCAAGGGTTGGAGTCTACACTTGAGCGATCGCAATCGACTTAAGTTAAGAATATCCCTAGGTGAGTTAATTGGGTAAAATTAGATTTATCTTGTCCAAATAGTTGCAGATTAGAAATTATTATGTCTTCTGCTCAAGATTTAGCAATGATTTCAGAAGACGCACTAGAAGATGTTATATTTCCTCCTGGCGACTTATACAGTGACGAACCGCCTTTGGAAACAGAACTACACTTGCGGCAAATACTGCTGTTGATACAGTGTTTAGAATGGTACTGGAAAGAGCGTCAGGATTTCTACGCTTGCGGCAACATGACAGTATATTACAGTCCGCGTCAGCGTAAATCTGAGCAATTTAGAGGCCCTGACTTCTTTGTAGTTCTAAATACTGAACGCAAAACACGCAAAAGCTGGGTAGTTTGGCAAGAAGATGGCAAATACCCAAATGTGATTGTAGAAATTCTTTCTGATAAAACAGCTGCTACTGATAGAGGCTTGAAGAAAGAAATCTATCAAGATATTTGGCGGACTCCTGACTATTTTTGGTTTGACCCAGAAAGCTTAGAATTCAAGGGATTTCATTTATTAGATGGTCGTTATCAACAACTGCAACCAAATGAAGCAGGCTGGTTATGGAGTCAGCAATTAGAGTTATATTTGGGGATTTACCAATCAAAACTGCGCTTTTTCACTGCTGATGGGCAACTCATACCCACACCCGAAGAAGTCGCACAGCAGGAGCAGCAACAGCGCCAACAAGCCGAACAAGAACGCGAACAAGCTCAACAGCAGCTTGCAGAAATGGAGGCTATGCTGGCTCGTTATCGGGAAAGGTTTGGTGAGTTATCTGAGTAACTTTGTTTGCTATGGTAGCAGGCGATCGCAGTTGCATTATTTCCAAAGGTAGCAGCATACTGCGATCGCTGCCTTAACAAGAAAAATTGCCTCTTTTCTTTTAGTTACTGGGGTGATTTTTCTTTGATGCCCCCATTTCAGTTAATATTAGGCTGTTCGATAGAACGAATTGCCTCTTCTGGGGAGATATTGCCTTCCATGACAGCGCAGATTCCTGGCAGATATTTATCCATCATGAAGACGTTAGTGTAGACGAGTCCTTTGATCAAACTTAGCGCCAGTGGCTCATCGGCGGTATCAATGCTGGTTTTGTAACGGATTTCACCATTAGCAAAATTTAGCTCAAAATTACCAATGATCGTACCGAGATTTGCTCTTGTGAGAAACTCTGCCATGATAGAGCGCTTATCTTCTGGCGTGTTGTTTGGAAAAACAGAATAGAAAAGGAATTTTGCTTGCTCATCAATAGCTTTAGCGTAGCAGTCCCATCTACCATTTTTACCTTGAAAAGCTAGTTGAATTACAGGAATACCATCCAGTTGTTGAAATTCCCATTCATCTGATTTAAAGAAATTTATTATTGTCTGAAAAATTGATTGTTTTGAAATTGATGGGTTCGTTATTGTTGACGGAATTACATTTGCTAATTCATCAAAAAAATGTCCAATTGCTGCATTTACCTGGGTGTTATTAGTTGCTTCTTCGGGTAAGCCTGACAAACCACTATTTGCTATTTCTTGAAATAGATTAGCAATCAATTCATTCGTTAATTGAGTTGACGCTAATTCCTGAGGCATGGTTGCTAAACCAGTACTTGTCAGTTCTTGAACTAAATGAGCGATCGCGTCAGTAATTTGCTTACCAGATTCTCTACCCGAACTTGTTTTTTGAGTCATGGCGGATCACCACTTACCTTATTAATTAGCCAGCGCCCAAAAAAATAACTTAATAATACAATTCCAATCCATCCCAAATTGGGCATAATGTAATTTTGTATCCAATCTGGAATCGGTTTATCTTTGCCAACGTACCAGGCAAGAGCAAATACTATTGTAGAAACTAAAAGAGCAATAACATATTGCAGAAAAACTGGAAGAGTTTTCAAATCTACTTTTTTCCGAGTATTCATAATTTTGAGCTTCATCTTGATTAAAGACTCAATCAATAAAATGATTAGGGTATTAGATCTCTAGGATAAAATATGTTATCAGAGAAACTCTTGTCATCAATGTTTAGCATTTTCACAAATGCCGCTAGTTCAAAACACCAATATCCAAAAAAACCAGCATCTTCTCCCAAATGGGAATCATACCAATAGGCTTTCTTCATACCTTTATAATACTGTGTTAAAAAGTTTTTGATCAGGCCGATCTGCTCTGTTCCTGTAGTATTTAATGCGTCAAAAAGTAACTTATAAGGTTTAGGATAAAGAATTTCTGAAATTTCTGGGCGACCTGATAAACGTAAAGATACAAGTTTTTCAAACACTGCATCTCTTCCATCATTATTTAGTTCTCCAACTAATTTATTAAAATAGTTATCGTCTATATCCAATAGGATAGCCAAGGAAACTAGCCATAAACCATATATATATGCATCGAACTCTTTAAAGTTATAAACTGCATGACCAGGTTCTTCTTGATAGGCAATTAATGCATCAACAATCTGTGGAAATGACTCTTTTAAATGTTCAACTGTTTCACCACGAGAATATCGAGTAATCATCTGCTCAAGCTGCCGTCGAAAAACTGTATGACGTAGGTTTCTGCGATGTTCAACTGCTGTATTGGGGTTTCCAATCACGTCATTAAATTTTCTTAGCATTTCCGCATTATAACGAACTTGCTCATCAAAATAAGCTTGTTCTTTAAAGGTTTCTCGCTTTGTTAGTGGTTGCTCTTGCATGTCATCAAACCCTTCGATAAAAGTGAATTAGAATTGTTTTCTACTTATAAAGCTAACCAAATTTATCATTACTGTTACCAAGTAATCTTAGTTTTTATTACTTTGCCACTGGGATCAACGCGCAACTCCCAACGCTCATAACCGTCTAATCGTATTTGGTCAGCAAGCTTTTTACCTACCGCATGATCTAGCCTTGCATCTGCCCAAGGCTCACTCATCTGTTTGCCACTCTGGGTTTGACCATACCCTGCCGTATCATACTTGGCTTCGCCAACTACCCACTTTGGTGGCGGATTTGTGTTTTCGTAGACACCATCAATTCCCTGAGGTTTGGGTTTACCACCACCAGATCCAGGTGCATCATGGGAACCCCGCTTCACAAAACCATTTTCTTCCATGAAAGCGTCAGCTTTTTGTTCTCCGAATTTGCCTTTTTGAGCGGTAGTCAGAGGTTCGCCTTCAACTGGTTCGGCTACTGGTGATTCAACATCTTTGAAAGATTGTGTTTCTGGATCGTAAACTCTTTCGGGGCGTTGAGGTCCTTCTCCTCTCAAAGGATTACGCTTATAAACTAACTCACCATTAACTTCTGCCCAATGATAACCTGGTTCCGGATCTGGATAACCTAGCTTCTCGGCAAGGGCAGCGCCTTTCGACTGGGCTGGTGCAGACTCAGCAGGGGATGGTTGTTGTGTATTCCTAGCTTCAGCCAATTGTTGTTCAAGCTGCTTAGCTTGCGCCGCTTTCGCTTGGGGGTCAGGGTTAGCTTCAATTTGATTAAGTCGTTCTTGTAGAGCCTGCTTTTGAGGATGGGAGTCAGGGAGTTCTCCAATTTCGGCTCTTAGCTCTGCACAAGTTGAACACTTGACAAGACGCCCATCTTGGGTAACTTTAACTTCGTGTTGCCCATCGGCTGTTTTTTCTTTTGCAACAATCCCTTCTTCAATTACTGGCTCATCAAGATGAGTACTGCGCTTGCCATTTGGTGTTTCTACTTCAGATGTAACACCAGTCTCTTTAACAGGAACAGGTTCTTCGATAGGTGCGCCCTCTGGAGTTGCTTTTGTAGGAGTACCTTCGGCAGCAGGAGTTGTACCTTCTGGCGGTGCTTTTACAGAAGTTGGTTCGGGGGCAGCAGTGGCCGTTCCTTCCCCAACAACGGGTGCGGTTTCGGCAATTGGGGCGGCAGAGGGTTTGGTAATACCAACCTCCTCGGCAAAAGCCTGCGCTCCACCAGCCATGCGCTGACCGATCGCAGTTTCTCCTAATGCCTTACCACCGACTTCTGCTACCTTCGCCATACCAATTTGCATTGCCATATTGCCGGCGTTTTTGGTGTCTTCGGTCATGCTGTCGGCTTGGTTCTGCAAATCTTTGGCAGAGGTTGCGGTTGCAGCATCAATCAGGTTTTTGATGAAGACGAGGGCTTGTAGAACCAGCGCAACTTTGGCAGCAGCAATTGTCCAACCACCGACTGTACTAGCTACAGTTCCACAGAAGGAAATGATCGGTGCTAGGGCAGCAGTAGCTCCGCCGGTGAACAAGAAGCCAATAATGGCGATCGCTGAGAGGATAATTGCGATCGCCAGTGCTAGGGCCGCAATTGACCCTAAGACAATCGTGATTCCTGTGGCGATATCAGCAGCAGATTTCAGCAGGTTGCCTAGAGGATCGCGCTTCCACTGCTCCGCACTCACCAAATTTGCCACTCCTGAAAATGTCATACTCAACCCCTGCACCACACCCATGAGTGAGATTCGAGGGTCTACCAACCCCTGCACCATATGACCCAAGAATTTCGGCCATTGAGTTTCACCGACGGATGCAAAAAGGTGGCGTCCAGTCAAACGCAAAGCAATGGCTGATTTATCAGCGGCACTCAGTTTTTCAAAGTGTCCACCTGTTAACTGCTCAATCTCATTGATTTCGTTTTGACGGCGAGCTTGTTCTTGCTGTTGGGCTTTTCTCCGGGCTTCCTCAGAAGCTCGCTGTTCACCTGTTACCCAAGGTGGCAATTCATCTGTAAGTTTTCCACCCCAATTTAAGTTAACTCGGTCTTCATATCGTCCAGCAACAGTGCGCTGGATGAAGGCTGTATTGCCTGTTTCTTCCTGATTTTGTGTCAAGGTTGAACCAGGAACTGAACTCATTCCCTGCTGAAAATTTTCTTGTGTTTTGTGTAGGCGACTTTCCAAATCAATAGAAGCTTGAACAAGCGATGCTCCCTGTTCGTCTAGGGCTGTTGCACTTGCTGTCATCTGAGCCGGACCTTGTTTGACGCTGGCTAATTGAGTACGACCTGCCAGATTTTGCTGATCCATTTGAGACAGCTTGTTCTCAGTTTGTGTCAGCGTAGCCTCCATCGTGGAGATTTTGACTTTGGTCTGGGTATTAGTTTGCTTTGCTTCTCCCGCTTCCTGACTCAGGGATTCTGCCTTAACTTTAGTTTGGGCGATCGCATCATCCGTACTCCGAATATCGGCATTTACTTTGTTGAGCTTTTGTCCCTGCTCTTGAGATTTTGCTGCTGCTTCGCCATCATCTGGCGTCTTCGATGAATTTTCTGCTGCTAGCTGTCCTGCTTCACCTGCCATCGGACCCGATTGTTCCTTCCCTTCATCAGCCTTGGCAGTGTAGGTTGGAGCTTGTTCTGCCACCATGTTTGCTTTTTGCTCAGAGGTGCTCAGAGCAGATTTAGCTTGTCCAACTACCTCACGTCGATAGCTGAGGTGAGTTTGAGACTTCTCAACGCCTGCCTCGGCTTGCTGAATTCCTGCCTCTGCAACCTTGATATTGCCACGAATAATCTCAGCATTACTGCGCTCTAAGGCTGCCTGTTGCCGTATACTATGCCCCTGTTCGCGCAAAACTTTTACTTTAGCTGCCAAATTTAAAATCTTAGCGTCCCCCTGGGGGTCTGCGGGTAGCAGCTTTCCCTCAGCATCCATTGGAATGACGGGCTGAGGTGATACCATCTCAACGGGGGTATTGGGAACTGCTTGAGCATCTGCGATCGCAAAGGCTTGATTCGCCAGATTTGCCGCTTGCTCTGCTGCTGGGAGTGCACCATCCTCACCTTTAGCTGCTTTTTGCTCAGGTGGAGCTGTTTCTTTGCTATCTGTTAGAGGTTTGGTTGGCTTGTTTACTTCTTCGACTACTTTGGTTGCTGTCTGCTCCACCTGCATCTCATGGGAAGAGCGCCCAGAATCAGGTTGAGCTTTTGATAACAACTCACTCTTTTTCTGCTCAACTTGAGTGCGATCAATTTGACTAGTTGAATTATTTGGCTGAGAACCAGGCGATCCATCTGGAGAGTTTGTCTGATCCTGTTTCAATGCCTGATTCATCTGTTGTTTCACCCTGGCATTGGCAGATCCAGCTGTTTCTGGATTTTGGCGATTGGCAACCTGTCGCTGAATTGTCAAAGGAGTGCTTGATGTTAGGGAGATATCGTGATTTATCTTAAAGTTGCTCTCCAATGGACTGGCTTGCCGTGAAATTTCTTTTGTTTGCAGCTGTAATTTATCCCGAGATTTTGTCTGCAATGAAGAATCAGGCAATCTATTGGGTGTTGTGGAGAAGTTGCTATCTGCAAGTTCTTTGGCTTGAAGATCGGGCATCCGCATTACTCGATCGGCTACCTGTTCTGCTTCTTGTTCAAATGCATCTGACGGATCGCTGATCGAAACCCCTGCGTCTGTGGCTTTCCCCGCTACTGCTCCGTTTGCCTGCTGCACTGTATGCACAACTTCATGGGCAATCAAATGCTTACCTTCTGACGAACTGGGGTTATAGCTACCTGCACTGAAAAAGATATCTTGACCACTAGTAAAAGCGATCGCATTCACCGATTTATTGAGGCGATCGGCTTCGGTATTAGTGTGAATCTGTACACCAGATAAATCAGTATCTAAGCTCTGTTCTAGATGCTGTTGAACACCCTTGTCTAAACTGCTACCACCGCTAGATGTTGCCTGTTGAATGCGCTGCCCAATCGATTGCCCAGGACTCGCTTCTGGAAGATCTGCAACTCGTTGGATCGTACGCTGGCCGGGGACAGCAGGTTCAGGTTGGGGAGGTCCACCGATCGCACTTGGAGAAGATGGCCCAAACCCTAAACTGGGTGGCAATAAGCGTCCAACATCAACATGCATCCCTAACATTAAGCTGTCACCGCCTGTATTCATCTCCAAGCGCAACCAGTTCAATCCAGGTACAGGGAAGGTTTTTCCATTCAGTTGATCTAGTGCGAATTGGCGAGTGCTGGGATCGGAAAGCACACCTGCTAGCGCTCCTGCACCAATCAACACAGTAGTGCTGACAACAGCAACCTGCTCACCAGTTCTTAACCGTCGCCAGTCTTGAGAGAAGCGATCGCTTGCTTGTGTTTGCAACGAATTTAGGGCACCATCAATTGCCGGCACAGCCATAATCGCTGACAGCAAATCCCCGGCTGTGGCAGTTTGGGGAGTATCTGGCCCTGCACCCGCAGGCACCAGTGGAGCAGCAGGAGGTGGGGTTGGGGTAGCAAAGGGATTGGGTGTGTTAGGACTGCCAGATCCCTGATTGGGTAGAACTCCTAAATTGATCTGGTTTAGGGCAGGTCGAATCGCTGCCGGATGCAACTGCTGCTGGATATGCTGCATTGCCATTGCTTGCAGCTGCGGATCGAGTTGTAAATGCATATCCATACCCAGCCCATAGCGTGAAGCAGGGTCGGGAGGTTGCAGCAACGAAGGGGGAGAAAGTTGGTAGTTGGGAACAGGTGGCAAACTGCTGGTTTCATCTCGTTGGATAACCGGATTGTCTGTTGCGCGTTGCACTTCTTCTTCCTCACAAGCAGCACATTTACGCTGCACTACTTCTGGGGTAAGCGGCTCATGAGTTTTTTCTATTTGACCTGTGGAGAATGTTGCCTGGGAACGAAACAGCGATATTCGACTAATGTCGTGACCAAGGGGCTTTTCTTTGATGACATCTGGTTCCGATAATTGCTCACCAGCAGACTGCGCTTCTTGAAACTCGGTTGATACCTCAGTTGCTGTTTGGACAGGAGCATGATTTGTTACCCCAAAACCGCTGGTTGGGTTCGCCAGCGTTGGAGTTGTTGGTGAGACAAGCGATGGATTTGAAAAAGTGGATGTACCTGCTTTCTTTCGCCCAACCATGCGTTCGCTCATCTCACTATTCCTCTTAGCTATGCGATTTTCCTAATGCCACCACATTCCGAATTCACCAATATTACAACCTGTCAAGCTGCCAGCGGTTTCGACTAAGGTCTAAATTTCACTCCACAAGCTGTTTACAAGATACTCTTTTGAGAAGTTACAGCGGATTTCAAGCAATGTAAGTACAGATTCTCAATTTCAAACTCAGTCATCAAGCCTGTCTTGCTTCTGAGTTCTGGATTCTAAATCCTGCATTCTACTGTATATCATTGCAGAGATGGCGATCGCTCTCACTAATGTTGGGGTTAGTTGTCAGATAAGCATGTAGCCATTGACAGCCGCGCACCAAAAGAGCATCTAGCTCTGTAGGAGCATCCAAATGGTTGATTTTCCAAATCCTGACAGTTTTGCCATCACTAGCAGAGGCGATCAATTTACCATCTGGACTGAAACTTACACTGTTGACACAGTTATTATGTCCATGAAAAGTTTGCAGATCTTTGCCTTCTAAGTTCCAAAGTTTTACTGTCTTGTCATCACTGGCAGAAGCAATCAATTGACTATCAGGGCTGAAAGTTACACTGTTGACAGCATCTCGATGTCCCTGAAGGGTTTGCAATTCTCTACCATCCAGGCTCCAGAGTTTGACTGTGCGATCGTCACTAGCAGAAGCAATCATCTTACCATCGGGACTAAAGCTTACGCTTCTTACCCAATTTTGATGACCTTGGAAGGTACACAGTTCTAGTCCTGCTAGATTCCAGAGTTTAACTGTGCGATCGTCACTGGCAGAAGCGATCGCTTTACCATCAGGACTAAAACTCACGCCCCAAATCCAATTGCAATGTCCGTGGAAAGTGCGTATTTCTCTGCCATCAAGACTCCAAAGTTTGATTGTTTGGTCATCACTCGATGAGGCGATCGTGTTGCCATCTGGGCTAAAACTCACGCACCGGACTCTATCGCTATGGCCTTTGAAAGTTTGGAGTAAAGTTCCATCAACACTCCAGAGTCTCACGGTTTTATCTTCACTGGCGGAAGCGACTATCTGCCCATTAGGGCTGAAACTCACACTTCTCACCCAGCAAGTATGCCCTCGAAAAGTTTGTATTTTTTTGCCTTCAAGATTCCATAGTTTTACTGTTTTGTCCTCGCTGGCTGAAGCCAGAATTTGCCCGTGGGGGCTGAAACTCACGCAACTGACTCTAGCACTATGTCCTTGATGGGTGGGCTTTTCTATACCTTCAAGGCTCCAAAGTTTGACTGTACCGTCATCACTGGCTGAGGCAAGCAACTGACCATCGGGACTAAAACTAACACTTCTGCTCCTAGCGCGATGCCCCTTGAAGGTTTTGAGTACAATTCCATTAAGGCTCCAGAGTTTGACTTTACTGTCATCACTCGCTGAGGCAATCGTTTGACCATCGGGACTAAAACTTACATTTCTGACCCGATCGCTATGTCCTTGTAGGGTTTGCACTTCTGTGCCGTTGAGATTCCAGAGTTTGACTGTGCGATCGTCACTGGCAGAGGCAATCATTTGACCATCGGGACTAAAACTCACACTCCTGACTCTAGCACTATGTCCGAGTAAGGTTTGTACTAATGTGCCGTTGAGGTTCCAGAGTTTGACTGTGCGATCGTCACTGGTGGAGGCAATGATTTTTCCATCGGGACTAAAACTCACACTCCTGACTCTAGCACTATGCCCTAGTAAGGTTCGCACTTCTGTACCGTCTTGCTTCCAGAGTTTGATTGTGCAATCGTCACTGGCAGAGGCAATCATTTGACCATCGGGACTAAAACTTACGCTTAAAACCCAGTCAGTATGTCTTGTAAAGGTATTCAGCAATTCTGTATCATTAACTCGCCAAAGTTTCACTGTTTTGTCAGTACTTGCTGAAGCTAGTATCTGCCCATCGGGACTGAAACTAACACTATTAACACCAAGATTATGTCCTTGCAGAGTTTTAACTAAAGTCCCGTCCTGCTGCCAGAGTTTTATTGTACTGTCGTCACTGGCGGAAGCAATCATCTGTCCATCGGGACTAAAACTCACGCTCAAAATTCTAGCGCTATGCCCTTGCAAGCGATTTCGCTCTTGAATTCCGTAGACTGCCTGTTGTAAATTAGCTATCGTCTTCTGCTTCAGCTTGATATCCACTAGTGCTGGTATTTCCTGTAATTTTTTTCCAGCCTGAACAGCAGTGACTAATGCCTCAAGTTGGTCGTGTGATAACAGCAACGCTTGAGAAAGAGAACTTAATGCCTCAATTTCGGCAATCTCTGCTCGCTGGCGTTCTTGTTTTTCTTGAAACTTAGTCAGCTTCAGTTCTTCTAATAGTTCAGGTTCTTGTTGTTGGCGGATAAACGCAATTAAATAATCATGAACTAGGTGATAGCGATCGGCTGGTTGTTCTCGGACTCGAAATACAAACCCTGCACTCACTAAAATTTCTAAAACTAAATCTAATTGGTTAGCCTTTAATTGCAAGCCAGCTGTGTCTATCTTTTCTATCAGTTCAGCACGAGATTTGAGGGGACGGGTGCCGTTTTCATCTGTTAACAGAAATAAAATGAGTTGAGCAATCCGTTTATTTTCTAGACCGCAGTCTTGAATAACTTGTTCTAAATATCGCTCAACTAGTTTTGCTTTTGAATTAGAACCAAGTTGTTGATATTGTTTGAGGGTTGTTATGTTGTCCTCTTCAAGTTGCGCTCCGACAATCTGTAATTCGATGGGACGCACAACTCCTAAATCTCCCGCTAAATCTTGCACTAAGGCATCAATTAGCGTAGGTTCAAAGTGACAATGCGATCGCGCCGTTAAACTCTGGATATTTAATTTGGCATCTTCTGGCGAAAACTCTTTTAGAGAATAACGAATATTTTTACTAAGAATATCATTATTGATAATATCTAAATTCGTGAAACGCTCCCACTCTAACAAATAGTGTAAATAATCTTCCCTGAGTAACAAAATGATTTTTACACAGGGAATATTCAAGGCTGTATGTAAAAATTCATAAAATGGTCGTCTTTCATATAGCTCGGTGCAAACAAAGAAAAACTCTTCAAACTGATCGAAAATTAAAACTGTTTGTAAATTACAATTTTTATGATTTCGCAATTCTGTAATAATATCTGCCACTGAATTTAGAGTTGCAGGCAAGCTCATGCCTTTTTTCTCCAGCGCATCGGACAAAGCATTACCCAATTCTTGCACCCAATTTGTGTAAAATTTCTGCACTACCGGCAAGGTTTTATATTGGCTAATTGGATATTCCAGCGCTGGTAGTAGCTCCTTATTTACCATCGAACTCTTACCCACCCCTGATTGACCGTGAATCACTATCAGTTTGTGATCAAAACGGGAAATCCTTTCTTTTATTAAGTAATCAACTTCTTGCTGACGACGAGCAGAAGTAGCAATTTCTGAGTTATTTGCTGACTGGGTAGATGGGACTAATGCCGAGTTAATTACCTGTTGCTTTAGCGGCAGTTGATCTGCACCTATGAATGCTCGGAAGCCATACTGATGTTCAATTTGACGTTTTTCTTGTTTGATTTGAAAAGCTTTGAGATATTGACCTTGCTTAAAGTAAAGCGATCGCAATACCTCTAAAATCCGAATATAAACTGGTGGATTATACTCAGGTTTACTTTCTGCTCTGGCAGTTTCTAAGTTTTTAATGGCTTCTGGAACTCGATCGAGATGCTGTTGTGCTTGAGCCAATAACAATAAATCCCAACCGCCATGAGATTGCCAAGCCTGAGCTAAACTAGTACTCTGCTCTAAGTAACAATAATTTAGGGCTGGCTCTGCGGCATTTTCTAGAATGTGCTGTGCTTTTTCAGTATATTGTTGTGCTTGATGCCAAGCTGATTTTGCCAGTGCAACCTCGGCTAACAAACCATAACTATAAGCAAGTCGGATGGGATAGAAATAGAGTTGATGCAAATCCTGCGCTCTTTTAGCAATATCTTCCAACTCATTCCACTGGTTTAATCTTAGTAAAACTTCTCCTAAAGCATTGATAAACTTAGCTTCTAAATCGGGGCGGTTAGCTTGCTGGAATACTTTAATTGATTGCTGATAATAGTCTTTTGCTGTGGTACAAGATTGCTCGTACCGGGAACGGTGTAGCACAGCATCTGTACGCCACCAAAGACCCAAGCAGAATAGTAAACACCCTTGCCATTCTGGGCGATTGCACTTTTCCCAAAACTCTAAACTTCTTTTATAGTGTTCTAAAGATTGTTCCATTGAGTTGCAAGCATCTCGTCCCAAAACAAACTCTAGACTGGCTTCTAGCTCTGGTTGCAAATTTACACCACGACGTTGTAAATCTTTCCTGGCTGACTCCAACTCAAAGCGACGAGATGAACCAACACCTAAATTTAGGGCTGCATTCAAGTCTACAAATGTATCTGCACCTACCTCTAGAACTTTGGAAAATACGTCATTGACTGTTTGTTGTAAGAACTGAACTAACTCATCGCTAGTAAGTTCAAATTCAATTGTTGTTGCCCAACTCTCAAAATCCGGCGTGAGGCGAATCAGCTTTTGCAATACTTGATCGTTAACCCACAACAATAGGGGGAAAGGAAAATTTTTGCTAAATTCCTCCCTGACTTGATTTGTAGAAGTTAGTACAGTATCAATGTCACTTACTGTATCTAGACCAATTACCATCAATGCTGGTGGCTGCTCACAACCAATTTCTGCCTGAATGGTTGTGTAGAGCGTCTTGATAGACTCAGGTAGAATTAGTTCTCGAATTTTGATACTTGCTAGCTCCCGCAGCCGTTGCACCATGCACTCTCGTAGAACTGCGTAGTTACAACGTAAAAAAATTAGCGAAAATTGTCCTTGAGAACGGGCGATCGCTCGTACTAACGCCTGCAATGAACTCTCGTTCTCAGCCGCAAAATTTTCTGTTTGGTATGAATTAGCCATCACTGCAACTCTCTTGCTTCTGCCAAAATCGGATTAATATCAAACCACAAATCATCCTGATACCGATATTCAAAGACAAACATACTGTGTATCAAACTTTGATATCTTTTCTCTCCTCTTAAGCTTTTTTCTTGTGCCACTTGATGCAGCAAGTCCCACTCATCATCGGTAATTGTATTTTTTAGCGTATTAAAGCGTTGCCTAATCACACTTGCCAAGCAGTCATCGGAGATAGGTAAATCATCTGTTTTTTGCAGACAAGTTTGCACTAACATCAGCAAAGTTCGCACATGACCACCGCTAACTCGGCACAGTTGTTCTAAAGTCTCAGGACTATCAAAAACCTGGGTAATTAAATTACGGCTGAGTTCCCAACTGACACCGGGAAAAGCTCTAGCCATGACCAACTGTTGTAGAAGAGTAATTCCTTGTGAAAATTCAGAACTGTCTTTTAGCTGTATAGGAACCATCGGCAAAACTTTGGGATCTACCCCAAATCGATCTGTCAGCCTTCCTAATACGTTAGAAAAAATCAAGACTAGGGGAATTGTATAAACTAGGTGGCAATTGAGTTGTTTTAACTGTTCACCTCGGTCTACAAATAAATATTCTGCCTGACTAGAGCCTGACGGCTTCATCGAATTATGTAATTTTTCGAGATTATCGACAATTACCACTAATCCTTTTTTATTTTGCCACTTGAGATTTTTGATGGCAGGTTCAAGGACTTCCTGGTTAATTGCTTCTAAAAGCCGATTTGTTTGTGGTTCTAGAAAGTACCTTAACTGACTGCGAAGCCTAGGACTATCTTTAGTTTTAGCAGTAACTTTAGCAATATTGCCGGGGATAGAAAACTGTACATCACTAACATCAATTGGTGTTTGTAAAATCTCTGCAATTTCCCGAAACAAATTTACAAAATAGCCTGATGTCAGTTTGATTTTAATAGCTTCTAGGCTTTCAGTTACCTCACGGGCGATCGCTAATAAAATATCTGTAATATCAACATCTGCCATATCCATATCATGGCTAGAGTTGAAATAAACTACATGAAACCCCTGCTGCTCTAACTCTGCTTTCAGCCGCAATAACTCTGTAGATTTACCACAGCCGACATGGCCTGTAAACAGTTGGCAGGTTGGCTTATCTGGTGAATAACGTGCGATCGCTCTTTCTAATTCGGTAATAATTTTGCCACCGCGCACAGAGGAAAAATCGATATAGTATTGCCGATCCTCCGCATTCCCCACGACAAGGGTTTTGCTGGGGTCACACGCTTGATAGAATTTTGTTAAATCTAATTTCATAAAAAAATAATCTGACCATACTCTTTACATTACATACAGAGCGAAAAATCGCTATTTCGGGTCAGATTACATGGAAAAAATTAATAAATATTAATTGTCCAATTAAGTATAGGTGAGTGTGAGGCGATCGCACTTGTTTGTAGTTGCGCTTTAGCGCTAAAGCGCAACTACGAGCCAAATCCAGAAATTTTACTTTTGGTTACATAGTTTGTTCTTTTCTCACCGATTTACTTATAATTTCTGAGTCACGTTTGACATATGAGCTAAATGTAGATTTGATTTTGGGTAGAAGGCATGAACTGCAAGATAAAAAATGCCTAAAATTATCCATAAAGCTAATCAAAAGGCTGACAGTAGGGTTGCTCGAAAGTGAATATCAACCAAAAACAGCGATTGGAAAGACAACGAGATTCCCTGCAAGACGAGTGGAATCTGAGAAATGAGAAGTTAACGCAGTTGCGGCGCGCGCTAATAATTGAAGCTGGGGCTGCTGTTAAGTTTCAGTTAGAACAACAAATCCAAGCTGAGGAAACAGAACTCAAACGCTTGGAGCAAGAATTAGATAACATTGAGCAAACTCTTTCCACCCTGAATTTGGTCAAGCCTCTTGCAGTCGAGCAAACTCCTTCCCAGCCAAATTTTGCCCAGCCTCCTATCACTCCATCGCAAAAAGACCAGAATCAAAGCCGTGATTTGTTAATGAAACCCAAAAAAATCCTGATATTAGCCGCAAATCCCAAGCAAACGGTAAGATTGCGCCTTGATGAAGAACTGCGTGATATTAAGGAAGGCTTGCAAAGGTCGTTGAATCGGGATAACTTTGACCTGCGGTACGATTTAGCAGTCCGTCCTAGGGATATTCGCCGCGCGATTTTGGATTATCGACCAAATATTATTCACTTTTCTGGGCATGGAGTAGGGTTAAAGGGATTAAGCTTTGAGGATGAAACGGGAAAAGAACAGTTAGTTACGGGAGAAGCATTAGCTGGTCTTTTTGGGCAGTTTTCTAACCAAGTAGAATGCGTGCTATTGAACGCTTGCTACTCGGAAGTTCAAGCCAACGCCTTAGTCCAGCGCATTAATTATGTGATTGGGATGAATGATGCAATTGGCGACAAAGCCGCGATTGAATTTGTTGTGGCTTTTTACGATGCACTTGCGGCTTACAATAGGGAATACGATTCAGGTTCGCCTGTAGAGTTTGCTTTTAATATTGCCCGGAATGCCATTGAGTTAGCTGGCGTGTCTGGTGAGTCGATTCCTGTAATCAAAAAAAATCCTCATATTATAGATAAAACACCTAATTCACCAGTTGTGGAACCACGTACTAATAGACAAATTTCTGGACAAACTAAGATTTTTATTTGCCGTAGGTTGACGCAAGACTGGCAAGATTTAGCCGATTATTTTGAGATTCAACCACACGAACGTGCTGGTTTCAAAACGGGAAGAGAACCCCACAGTATTTGGGAGTGGTTAGAGCAAAGAAATCGACTTGGTGAATTAGAATCAGCTTTGATTGAGATTGGGCGAGAGGATTTAGCTCAAGAGTTAAAAAAAAACTAGTTGATGATGTTGTCCCTAATCGTCGAATTTTAGGGAATCTTTGCAACGTCCCAGAGTTACCACCGCACTTTTTACCACGTGAAGAAGAACTTGCACCCTTAAAACAGAAAGTATTATCGCCGACGAAGCAACGTGTGGGGATTACCGGGAAAAGTCGGCGGGTTGGAGTACAAGGGATGGGTGGAATTGGTAAAACAGTCTTAGCTACAGCTCTAGCACGGGACGAAGAAGTTAGACAGGCGTTTCCTGATGGAGTGTTTTGGATAACATTAGGACAAACGCCTCAGATTTTAACTTGGCAATCCTATCTGGCTTCGGCGTTGGGCGACAAGCAAGCGGCGTTTACCGAGGTGGGATTGGCGAAAGCGCGGTTGCGAGAGTTGTTTGCACAGAAAGCTTGCTTGCTGATTGTGGATGATATCTGGCGTTTGGATGATGCGACGGCGTTTGATGTATTGGGCGAACGCTGTCAGATGTTAGTTACCACCCGTGATGGGGCGATAGTCACGGTGTTAGGAGGAGAAGAGTATCAGCTGGCGGTTTTAGATGCACAACAGGCTTTAGAACTGTTGGCAGATTGGGCAAATCAACCGGAGATCATGAACTCAAGCCCGCAAAATGATGTTGTTTTGCAGGTAGCGCGCGAATGTGGGTATTTACCTTTAGCATTGGCGATGGTAGGCGCGATGATGCGGGGGAAATTGCCAAATCGCTGGCAGAATATTTTAGAAAAACTCCGCAGTGCTGATTTAGAGAAAATCAAACAACAGTTTCCCGATTATCCTTATCCCGATTTACTCAAAGCAATTGCTGTCAGTGTAGAGGCTTTGGATGAGAATTACCAACAGCGATATTTAGATTTTGCGGTATTTAGAGAAGATACATCCATACCTGAAGCAGTTTTGCAGACTTTTTGGCAACCCTTGGGGTTAGATGAGTTTGATACCCAAGATATTATTGATGAATTGGTGAGTAAATCTCTGGTTTTGCGGGATGAAACGGGAAATTTGCAGTTACATGACTTGCAGTTTGATTATGTGAGGAAGCAGTACGCGACCTTAGCAACCGAAAGTGAAGGGATAGGGTTTTTACACAATCGGCTGTTAAATGCTTATAGCGAAAAATACTCCGCAGGCTGGCATAGTTTAGAGAATGACGGTTATATCTGGCAGAATTTAGCCTATCACTTGCGGTTGGGGGGAAGGGAAGGAGAATTACAACAACTGCTGTATGATTTTCGCTGGTTGCAGGCGAAGTTGGAGAACATCAATATTAATGCTTTGCTAGCAGATTATGATTTTTTGTCGGAAGATGAGAATTTGCAGTTAATCCAAAGTGCGTTGAGGCTGTCGGCACATATTCTAAATGAGGATAAACAGCAATTAGCAGGGCAATTATTAGGGCGGTTGCTAGGTTTTGAAAGATCAGAAATTCAAAGATTGCTAACCCAAGTACAGCAATGCAAAATTCTTTACTTACTTCCGCAAACAGCAAGCTTAACTCCGCCTGGCGGTTTCTTAGTACGTACCTTGGTGGGTCATAGTAATTGGGTAAGTTCAGTTGCCTTAACTCCAGATGGCAAGTACGTAGTTTCTGGTTCCCATGACTACAGCATCAAAGTCTGGGATTGGGAAACGGGAAAAGAAATGCGAACCTTGGTGGGTCATAGTAACTGGGTAAATGCAGTTGCCCTTACCCCGGATGGTAAGTACGTGATTTCTGCTTCCATTGACAAGACCCTCAAAGTCTGGAATTGGCAAACTGGGGAGGAACTGCGAACCTTGG
>NZ_MTAV01000100.1 GCF_002154695.1 Nostoc sp. T09 | reverse complement strand
CCAATACGGTTCAGTTAAGAAAATTCTTCTGTGAAGGCAAGGGAACAGGGAACAGGGAACAGAGAGAGAAAAAACAGGCTTATCTGAACTGTATTGGATTACATACAGTAAATAGCAAGCATCTATCAGTTGAGAAGTAGTTACTAAAAATCTTCTGTCGTCGGCTAGATTTTTCACTAAAATTCTGTAGGATTACTGTTAGTATAATTACTTTTTAAGTTATCAAATTAGTATGCCTTTAGCGCCACTTGATAAAAATTAATCTTCGCCTTTAGATAGACGAGTCAGAAATTCACTAGAGATAACTTTAGAAGGAAATAAAAACAGCAATCAAATCACTTCTAACAAAGTTCCAAATAAATTTAAATGTTAGAAGCGGCAGGACTCTCGGTAAATTTCAGCTAATTATTTAACGTCTGAAAAGTATTTACTTTTCAAAGTAAGGAGACAAAAATGAACAGAAAACATAGTTTATCCTACAAAGTTGCTAGCCTCATGGGAGTTGCCAGTACTATTGCTTTACTAACCCTCCCGGCATCTGCGCTATCAAATTCCAAATCTCACACCATAACAATTAGTGAAGCGCTGAAAACTGGCAGATTGTACGCTCAATCTGGTACCGGAACCCAAGGAGGTCAAGATCTCAATAACACCGGAACCCAAGGAAGCCAAGACCTCAATAACACCGGAACTCAAGGAAACCAAGACCTCAATAACACCGGAACTCAAGGAGGTCAAGACCTCAATAACACCGGAACTCAAGGAGGTCAAAACCTCAACAACACCGGAACCCAAGGAGGTCAAGACCTCAATAACACCGGAACTCAAGGAGGTCAAGACCTCAATAATACCGGAACTCAAGGAAACCAAAATACTAATACCAGCGGATCGCAAGGGAATACAGGTGTTAACAACACAACAAGCGGAGGAAACTCCCGTCGAGGTGTTAGTGCGCTGTGGTAAATTTCCGTCATTTTCTTAGTGAATACTAAGACAGTAGGGTTTGAAGTACTAAAGTGCTTACTTGCAATGGTCTAAATTTCAGCATTACTAAAAAGCTCCTGATATTTAATACTGAAACTTAATTTCCTATTAGGAGCTTTTTTATGAAATCTACTGAAAATCAATAGTTCAGACAATTGAATATTAAATAATAGCTTAGGAAAAACATTAATTTACCAATATGTTAAAAAAAACAGGGATTCTAGCTTTTTTAATATATATTTTGGGGTTATATCTTAGTCCACAAATGGCTCTATCTTCTGAGTCAGAACTAATCTCTAAACTTCGAGAATATTTAATTATTCAAAGAGCTAACAATATTGGTAATTCATTAACTCAACCTACTCATCTAGTAATAAACGTTAGCCGCCGTCAAGTAAGTGTCTACCAAGGAAAAACAAGAATTAAAAATTATCCGATTGCAGTAGGTCGCCAAGGCTGGGAAACTCCAAGTGGCAACTTTCAAGTAATGGAAATGTTAAAAGATCCTATTTGGATACACCCTTTTACAGGTAAATCTATCCCAGGAGGAGACCCTGAAAATCCTCTTGGTCATTACTGGATTGGATTTTGGACAAACGGCAAAAACTGGATTGGGTTTCACGGGACTCCTAATCCTGAGTCAGTAGGTAAAGCAGCCTCACACGGTTGTATTCGCATGTATAACAAGGATGTTCAGCAATTATTCCATCAGGTGCGTGTTGGAACACCAGTCACGGTTGTCAGATAAGAAGACTAATACCAATTCTCCAAAAAGAGGCAACAGATGATGACGCGGGGACACGGAGATTTATGTGTAGCTAGATTTTAGAGAAAGAGTATAGTGCTCCTCACGTTCAAGAAGTATAGACTATTAGGCGCGTGTAAAAGAACTCACGCTTCGCTGCTCTTTGCGCCTTTTAACGAGGGCGATCGCATCCATCATCCAAAGACGATCAAAGAACGATGCGATCGCTTTGATATCTATCCATCTGAGGCATAGCCACCAGGCAGAATAGTTCTTTTGAGGATAGTATTGCTGAGATCAATATCTAATGGCGTTACCTGCGTCAAAGCTGCCCATTGTAAATTTGCGCCATCAAGTTTTGCACCAGTCAAGTTTGCCTGCAATAAACAGGCACCCCCCAGATCTGTACCCGTAAGATCGGCTTCACTCAGATTAGCATTGCAGAGGTCGGCACCATGTAAATTAGCTTGACGCAAATTTGCCTTGCTGAGATTTGCTCCATTTAACCATGCTCTGTTTAAGTTGGTTTGTGAGAAATCTGCCTCGGATAAGTCTTCATAACTTAATCTGGCTTCAGCTAAGTCTAATCCACTAAAGTTTCTTTCGCCCGCGGCATATTGCTTAGAGAGTTCGTTCAAATCCCATTTCATATTCAGTATTCGGTTACAGATGAAGTTATTGAAGAATACTCAGCGACATATTGTTTCTATAGGATTCATACTTGATTTTTGAAATATTACGTAGCTCAGGGTTTTGGTGGGCGATGCCCACTCTACAGATACTACAGATACTGAGATTTTTTCAATAATCAAATCGGATTTCTATAGATTTGTCAAAGACTCAACTTGAGAATAAGCCCTCGTCAGCAGGATTCGGAAAGAATTTTGTATTGCATCATCGGTCAAAGCTGATTTCCAACTTTGTTAGGGGTGCTGTTATTGTTGAATACTGATGTCAACGCTGTAAGACACCATCCTCAGAAATTATTATCAGTAAGTAATCTATAATTTGATTGGAATTTAATAACTGCTAACCCCTTCAACCTCTGTCGAAAGTTAGGTAAATTTTTTAATTTCTCCGTTGCTATACAAAACCGTAAATATAAAAATGTAGACAGACTAAGCTTTTCTAGTGAGGTAACAGTATTTACAAATAGCTCGTCAGATCAATTCCTTAAGCTATCAACCCAATGGCTCCAGGCTGAAATTGTATCTTCAACCACAAATACTCTCTTTCGAGAATTAGCAGTTTCAGCTACTAAAACTTTCAGCGTTACAGTATAGACATTATTGATTATTTGATGTCCATAGCCAATGACTTTGCCCAGTTGACCAGTTTCTTGATTTCTTACAAATTCATCCATAGTAAACATAACGGTAACTGCCTTACTTATACAGTTGATAAATGATCTTTTATATATTATCGATATTATTATAAATAATTAGCTCATACTTTCAGCATATTACTGTTCATCCTGAAGGAATATTTGCAGGTTGTTGAGAAGAATTAAGTATTGATTTATGGAAATTTTACTTAGTAAATTTACAGAGTGTTTTATGATCAATCTCTGTTAATTTAATATCCCCATTATTGGCATAATAAGATAGTTTTCAAATCTAGATTTTGCTATTTATTAAACATAAGTTAATACAAGCGTTATCATCGATAAGAAACAAGCATTAACTCTCAAGAGAGATGGATGAACTATAGATTAATCTAGCCTTTATGGATTTCTAATACTTTGAAGAGCAAATGCATCACAATGCTTAGATTTATCAAGCTTACACAAACATATAAGCTAGGATCTATACGGTTTCGTACAGATAACCTAGAGATAGCAATGAGTTAAGAGCAAAATATTACAGACATCTGGGATAGGCTCATTAAGCTTGATGAGCTTATCCCAGCGATGATGCCTGAAGGTAGCCAAGCGCCTATATTTGGCAGCTTATTCGGTACTGGCTCTAGTTCAGCGATGGCGGTGTAATATACTCTCTTTTGCTTGTTGGTTTAGGGATTTCCAGAAATTAAATTATCCAATTTTGAGACGCGAAGACGACGATCAGATTCTTTCTCCCCCAGCCTCCCCAGCTACCCCAGCTTCAAAAGCGATGGGATAATTATTTATTTGGAAGTCTCTTAGCTGGGTATATTTGGCGGAAGTTGCGAGATGTGGAAAGTATTCTGCCTGGCTATGATGCTGGAGAGTCATAGCTGATGTCACTGGATTCCTATTGCCTAGCTAATAGCCGCTAATTCTGCTAAAAAAATGATACTTACCCAATTCGGTCAATTTTGGGGAAATGAGTTGAGTTCAGGACAGCAATATTAGTTATCTTTATGGTTGCGTAAAAATCTTCCTCCTTGAGAAATATATCTAAAGGAATAGGTAATAAAACTGGTTAAATATTCACTATCAAAATATCCTTTAAACAGCTATCTTAAGGACGATGCAAAAGTTATCATTGGCTAAGTGATGTTCCAACAAGCGTTGGCAGCAGCCTTGTTTAATGGATAGAGGCATAGGGTTAAGTTAACCCCAGCCAAAATACTGCCAATTATCAACTTAAAAGTACCCCCCTAGCAGTAAGTCAGGGGGAGCAAAAAATATATAAATTCCTAAAGGCTAAAGTTATGACAACTGAGCAGTTAAGCAAAGAAAGCGACAATTTAGATTTAAAACAACTATTAAGAATTCTAAATGCTGCCAAAAAAGGCGATTTTTCTGCTCGGATGCCCATTGACCAAACAGGCATAGCCGGAAAAATTTCCGATACGCTTAACGATATTATTGAGCAGAATGAGCGAATGGCAGCAGAGATACAGCGGATCGGCAATGTTGTCGGGAAAGAAGGCAAGGTGTCGGAACGCGCTTCTTTGGGAAATGTTCGTGGTTCTTGGTTAAGTTGCGTTAATTCTGTTAATACACTAATTACAGATTTAGTTCAGCCAACAGCGGAAACTACTCGTGTAATTAGAGCTGTAGCTAATGGCGATTTATCCCAAACAATCGCACCAGACATTGAAGGCAGACCCCTCAAAGGAGAGTTTCTCCAAACTGCCAATATTGTCAACACAATGGTAGAACGCCTCGGCTCCTTTGCATCAGAAGTAACCAGGGTAGCCAGGGAGGTGGGAACTGAAGGTAAGCTGGGTGTGCAAGCACAAGTTAGCGGTGTGGCTGGTACTTGGAAAGATTTGACCGATAACGTCAACTTAATGGCGGGTAATCTTACCGGACAAGTGCGGAATATTGCGGAAGTTGCCACTGCGATCGCCAACGGTGACCTGTCGAAGAAGATTACAGTTAATGTTAAAGGCGAAATTCTCGAACTCAAGAACACCGTCAACACGATGGTGGATCAACTCAACTCCTTTGCCTCAGAAGTAACCAGGGTTGCCCGAGAAGTGGGAACCGAAGGTAAGTTGGGCGTACAAGCAGAAGTACGCGGCGTGGCTGGGACTTGGAGGGATCTTACCGAGTCTGTGAATATGATGGCAGGTAATTTGACCGCCCAAGTACGTAATATTGCGGAAGTGACCACAGCTGTAGCAAACGGCGACCTTTCTAAAAAAGTCACCGTAGATGTCAAAGGCGAAATTTTAGAGTTGAAAAACACCGTCAATATCATGGTGGATCAACTCAACTCCTTTGCATCAGAAGTCACCAGGGTGGCGCGAGAGGTGGGTGCAGAAGGAAAACTCGGTGGTCAAGCGGAAGTGCGGGGTGTGGCGGGTACGTGGAAAGACCTCACCGACAGCGTAAACTTCATGGCGGGAAGTTTGACGGCGCAAGTGCGGAATATTGCAGAAGTGACCACGGCGGTGGCAAATGGTGACCTTTCTAAGAAAATCACTGTGGATGTGAAAGGCGAAATTCTGGAGTTGAAAAACACCATCAACACAATGGTGGATCAACTCAACTCCTTTGCCTCGGAAGTAACGCGGGTTGCCCGGGAGGTGGGAACCGAAGGTAAGTTAGGCGTACAAGCGGAAGTACGCGGTGTGGCGGGTACGTGGAAGGATTTGACCGATAACGTGAACCTGATGGCAGGAAATTTAACTGCTCAGGTACGTAATATTGCGGAAGTAACAACAGCGGTAGCGAATGGTGACCTCTCGAAGAAAATCACTGTGGATGTTAAGGGCGAAATTTTAGAGTTGAAAAACACCGTTAATATCATGGTGGATCAACTTAACTCCTTCGCATCAGAAGTAACCAGGGTTGCCCGAGAGGTGGGTGCAGAAGGAAAACTGGGCGGTCAAGCGGAAGTGCGAGGTGTGGCGGGGACGTGGAAAGACCTCACCGACAGCGTGAACTTCATGGCAGGCAGTTTGACAGCGCAAGTGCGGAATATTGCGGAAGTAACGACGGCGGTAGCAACTGGTGACCTTTCCAAGAAAATTACTGTGGATGTGAAAGGCGAAATTCTGGAGTTGAAAAACACCATCAATACAATGGTGGATCAACTCAACTCCTTTGCATCAGAAGTAACCAGGGTTGCCCGCGAGGTGGGTAGTGAAGGGAAGTTAGGTGTACAAGCTGAGGTGCGCGGGGTGGCGGGGACGTGGAAAGACCTCACCGACAGCGTGAACTTCATGGCGGGAAGCTTGACGGCACAGGTGCGGAATATTGCGGAAGTGACAACGGCAGTGGCAAATGGTGACCTTTCCAAGAAAATCACCGTTGATGTGCGGGGCGAAATTTTGGAGTTGAAAAACACCATCAATACAATGGTGGATCAACTAAGTTCCTTTGCATCGGAAGTAACCAGGGTTGCCCGGGAAGTGGGAACGGAAGGGAAACTGGGTGTACAAGCCGAGGTGCGAGGCGTGGCAGGCACCTGGAAGGATTTGACTGGTGCGGTGAATATGATGGCAGGTAATCTTACCGACCAAGTACGAAATATTGCAGAAGTTGCGACTGCGATCGCCAACGGCGACCTCTCCAAAAAAATCACCGTGCAAGTTAAAGGTGAAATTCTGGAGTTGAAAAACACACTCAACATCATGGTGGATCAACTCAACTCCTTTGCCTCAGAAGTAACGCGGGTTGCTAGGGAAGTGGGAAGTGAGGGCAAGCTGGGCGTACAAGCAGATGTGCGAGGTGTAGCTGGTACGTGGAAAGACCTCACCGACAGCGTGAATTTCATGGCGGGCAGTTTGACAGCGCAAGTGCGGAACATTGCGGCTGTGACAACGGCGGTAGCGAATGGTGACCTCTCCAAGAAAATTTCTGTGGATGTGAAAGGTGAAATTTTGGAGTTGAAAAACACCGTTAATACAATGGTGGATCAACTCAACTCCTTCGCCTCAGAAGTAACGCGGGTGGCGCGAGAGGTAGGAACGGAAGGGAAATTAGGCGTACAAGCCGAGGTGAAAGGAGTCGCAGGTACGTGGAAAGACCTCACTGACAGCGTGAATTTCATGGCGGGAAGCTTGACGGCGCAGGTGCGGAACATCGCGGAAGTGACAACGGCGGTGGCGAACGGCGACCTCTCGAAGAAAATCACTGTGGATGTCAAAGGCGAAATTCAAGAACTGAAAAACACTATCAACACAATGGTGGATCAGCTCAACTCCTTTGCATCGGAAGTAACTAGGGTGGCTAGGGAGGTGGGAACCGAGGGTAAATTAGGCGTGCAAGCCTACGTCCGAGGGGTAGCCGGCACCTGGAAAGATTTGACCGACAATGTGAACTCAATGGCGGGGAACCTGACAGCCCAGGTGCGGAACATTGCGGAAGTAACCAAGGCGGTGGCGAACGGCGACCTCTCGAAGAAAATCACCGTGGATGTGAGGGGTGAAATTTTGGAGCTGAAAGACACCATCAATACAATGGTGGATCAGCTAAGTTCCTTTGCCTCAGAAGTAACGCGGGTGGCGCGAGAGGTGGGAACTGAAGGAAAATTAGGCGGTCAAGCGCAAGTCCAAGGTGTAGCTGGGACTTGGAAAGATTTGACCGACAACGTGAACTCGATGGCGGGTAACTTAACAGCCCAAGTGCGCGGTATCGCCAGAGTTGTGACGGCGGTGGCAAATGGCGACTTGAAACGCAAATTAATGCTGGATGCTAAGGGAGAAATTGAAACCCTAGCAGAGACAATCAACGAAATGATTGACACCCTTGCCACTTTCGCAAATCAGGTAACCACAGTGGCGCGGGAAGTGGGAATTGAAGGAAAGTTAGGCGGTCAAGCTAAGGTGCCTGGTGCAGCCGGAACTTGGAAAGATTTGACCGACAACGTAAACGAACTGGCTGCAACTCTCACCACCCAGTTACGGGCGATCGCAGAAGTGGCAACGGCGGTAACAAAAGGCGATCTCACGCGATCGATTGCCGTGGAAGCTTTAGGAGAAGTAGCGATCCTCAAAGACAACATCAACCAAATGATCGCCAACCTGAGAGAGACAACGCAGAAAAACACCGAACAGGATTGGTTGAAAACGAACCTGGCTAAGTTTACTCGGATGCTACAAGGTCAGCGCGACTTGGAAACCGTATCCAAATTAATTCTCTCCGAACTAGCACCCCTGGTAGGAGCGCAACATGGCGTCTTCTACATGATGGAAAACCCAGAAACTCAGCCCTTTCTCAAACTACTGAGTAGCTATGCTTACCGCGAGCGCAGGCATTTGGCTAACCGCTTCTACATGGGTGAAGGCTTAGTAGGGCAATGCGCTTTAGAAAAAGAGCGAATTCTGCTCACAGATGTGCCTGGTGATTATGTCAAAATTAGCTCTGGTTTAGGAGAATCTGCGCCACTCAATGCGGTAGTTTTACCTGTTTTGTTTGAAGGGCAAGTGACAGCAGTGATTGAATTAGCTTCCTTCCGCCGCTTTAGCGAGATTCATTTAACATTCTTCGATCAACTCACAGAAAGTATTGCGATCGTGTTGAATACGATCGCCGCCTCGATGCGGACTGAAGAATTGCTCAAACAGTCGCAATCTTTAGCAGAAGAACTGCAAACCCAGCAAAACGAACTGAGAGAAACCAACAAGCGTCTAGAACAGCAAGCTCAATCACTCAAAGCTTCCGAAGATTTACTCAAAGGACAGCAAGAAGAGTTGCAACAAACCAATGCGGAATTAGAAGAAAAAGCCGAGTTGCTGGCGCTGCAAAAGAAAGAAGTCGAGCGCAAAAATTTAGAAATTGAACAAGCAAGAAAGTCTTTGGAAGAGAAAGCAGAACAACTAGCGCTCTCATCTAAATATAAATCTGAGTTTCTGGCAAATATGTCCCACGAACTGCGGACACCACTCAACAGCTTGTTGATTTTGGCTCGGCTGTTAACAGATAACATGGAGGGCAACCTCACAAGTAAGCAAATTGAATATAGCCAGACAATTTACTCAGCAGGTAATGACTTGTTGACGTTGATCAATGACATTTTGGATCTGGCGAAAATCGAATCTGGAACTATGTCAATTGACATGCACCAGATGTTATTTTCTGAGTTGGGCGATCAGCTAGAGCGCACCTTCGGGCAAATCGCGCACAATAAAGGACTCACTTTTGCAATTGAATTTACTCCCGACTTACCCAGCACCTTATACACCGATAGCAAACGCCTACAACAAGTTCTAAAGAATTTACTTTCCAACGCCTTTAAATTTACAGAGCGTGGGCAAGTAGGCTTAAGGGTGGATGTGGCTAAGGAGGGTTGGAGTATTGGTCATGAAAGCTTGAATCGCGCCCAGACTGTGATTGCTTTCTCTGTCAAGGATACTGGGATTGGTATTGCCCCAGAAAAGCAGAAAGTGATTTTTGAAGCCTTTCAACAAGCCGATGGTAGCACCAGTCGCAAATATGGTGGTACAGGATTGGGCTTGTCAATTAGCCGCGAAATTGCCCGCCTGTTTGGTGGCGAAATCAAACTTGTCAGTAGCCCTAATGAAGGTAGCACCTTTACTTTCTACCTACCGCAAACGAGTCCAGAGTTACGTGGATTAACTTCTGAGCCTTTAGCACCAAGGGCACTCCCGATCGCCAACTCTCATTCTCTCAAGCCTCAGTTACCACTAACCAGTCTCAACTCCTCACCCCTGAATGACGATCGCGCTATTTTGGCAAAAGACGATCGCGTACTGCTGATTGTGGAAGATGACATTAACTTTGCGCGTATCCTCCTAGATATGGCACGACAGCAGGGATTCAAGGTAATCACTGCCCAAAACGGCAGTATCGGACTCGCACTAGCACAGCAATTCCAACCTTCAGCCATCTTACTGGATATCCGCTTGCCAGAGATGGATGGTTGGACGGTGCTAGATCGCCTGAAACATAACCCCCATACCCGTCATATCCCCGTGCATATCATGACGGTTGAGGAAGGGCGACAACGCGGTTTGCAATTGGGAGCGATCGCATATCTGCAAAAGCCTTTAACTAGCGAAACAATTTCCGAAGCCTTAACTAAAATTAAAGGTTTTATCGAACGTCGCGTGAAAAACCTCCTGGTAGTGGAAGATGATGATACCCAACGTCACAGCATTGTCGAATTGATCGGCAACAGCGACGTGACTACCACGGCGGTGGGTACGGGTGCAGCCGCCCTAGAAGCCATTCGCTCTCAGTATTATGATTGTCTGGTGCTCGATTTAGGACTACCAGATATGACAGGTTTTGAATTAATCGAGCAAATCAAGCTGCTACCCAATGGGGAATCTCTACCTGTAATCGTTTATACGGGTCAAGAACTGTCTAGGGTACAAGAAACAGAACTGCGCCGAATAGCGGATACAATCATCGTTAAAGATGTGCGATCGCCCGAACGGCTGCTGGATGAAACTGCATTATTCTTGCACCGAGTCCAAGCGAATTTACCTGCACCCAAGCGAGAAATTCTCGAACAGCTACACGCTAGAGACTACTTACTCACAGGAAAGAAAGTGCTAATTGTCGACGACGATGTGCGCAACATCTTCGCCTTGACAAGTATGCTAGAGCGTTATCAAATGCAGGTTGTCTATGCGGAGAACGGTAGAGAGGGTATTGCGCTTTTGGAAAATACACCAGATATTGATATTGTCTTGATGGATGTCATGATGCCAGAAATGGACGGTTACGAAACAACTAGCTTAATCCGCCAAAACAATCAATTGCGAAATATGCCGATCATTGCATTGACTGCTAAAGCTATGCAAGGCGATCGCGAAAAGTGTATTGAAGCAGGCGCATCCGACTACATTACCAAACCTGTAGATACTGAACAGTTGCTTTCTTTATTGCGCGTTTGGCTATATAGATAGATGAATCCGCATCTAGAAGATATCGAGATTCAACTGTTGCTAGAGGGCATATTCCAATACTATGGTTTAGATTTTCGCAATTATGCCCTAGCTTCCCTCAAACGTCGCATTTGGAATACTATTCATTCAGAGAATTTAACTACTATATCGGGATTGCAGGAAAAAGTTTTGCACGATCGCGAATGTATGGAACGGTTTTTGCTGAATCTTTCAGTCCACGTCACCGCCATGTTTCGCGATTCTAGCTTTTATCTTTCTTTTAGAAAGAAAGTCGTACCGATATTAAAAACTTATCCTTTTATTCGGATTTGGCACGCAGGTTGTTCTACTGGCGAAGAAGTTTATTCTATGGCAATCTTGCTGCACGAAGAAGGGCTTTACAATCGCTCTAGACTCTATGCCACTGACATGAATGAAATGGTTTTACGCAAAGCCAAAGACGGGATTTTTCCTTTAGAATTGATGCAGCAGTATACCCAGAATTATTTACAATCTGGAGGGAAAACTTATTTCTCAGAATATTACACTGCCGCCTATGATGGTGCAATCTTTCGCTCATCTTTGAAAGAGAATATCATCTTCTCACCGCATAATTTGGTTACGGATAGTTCTTTTAATGAATTTAATGTAATATTGTGCCGCAACGTCCTAATCTACTTTGATAAATCTCTACAAGCAAGGGTACACGATCTCTTATATGAAAGCCTAGTTAGGTTTGGCATTTTGGGTTTAGGACGCCAAGAGTCACTGAGGTTCACACCTTATGAGAAACAATATGAGGAATTAGATGGACGTGAGAAGCTTTACCGGAGAACTGGTTAGGAACCAAAAAATTATTTCTCGCCCCTACTTTGAACTCGTTGTAATTGGCGCATCATTAGGAGGGTTAAACGCCCTGACAGTTATTTTGGGAGGTTTACCAAAAAACTTTCCTGTACCTATAGCTGTGGCACAACATCGTCCACCCCATAGTGATGATTGCTTAAGCGCTTTATTACAAAACTACAGTAATTTAATTGTCAAAGATGCCGAAGATAAAGAAGAAATCTTACCTGGGACAGTTTACTTAGCTCCTGCTGATTATCATTTGTTAATCGAAGGTAAAGGTTCTAGAGAATCTCCCCACTTTGCGCTGTCAACAGAAGCAGCCGTGACTTATACGCGACCATCAATAGATGTTCTCTTTGAGTCAGCTGCCGATGCTTATGCTCAAAAGGTCATAGGCATAGTTTTGAGTGGAGCTAATCATGATGGTACAAGAGGGCTGACAAGAATTAAAGCAGTGGGCGGTAAAACTATAGTCCAGCAACCTCAAACAGCTGAATGCCAAATTATGCCAAGCGCCGCGATTGCATCTGTAATTATAGACAAAGTTTTGCCACTGACAGATATTGCCAGCTTCTTAACCCAAATTTGTTTCCCCATGCTGTTGTAGGCAATAGGAAGAAGCTGCGGTAGAGGAGTCGGGGATCTTTGACAAAATCAAACCGGATTGCTGTATTAAACTAGGACTGTTGTGCAAAATTCCAAATACCTTTCTCTAACCAAAACAATATTGCCAAGGCTCAATGCAGGGTATGTTATCTTTATTTCCGCCACGTTACACTAATTTAAGATTAACTGTGTAAAGAATCATTAACAAAATTCATCCTCAAGGAAATCCCACTCCGGAAAGGTAGAAATTTGTAACCTGAGATAGTTGTAAAACTCTTCTCTACAGTCGAAAGTCTATAAGAAAAGCGTAGAAACTAATTTTTAGTCTACCTAGGAGTCTATACCCATAATGCCGTCCGAACTACCAGTTAATATTCTCCTGGTTGATGACCATCCAGAAAACTTGTTGGCTTTAGAAGCCATATTACAAAACCTAGGTCAGAATCTGGTAAGGGCGACATCGGGTGCCCAAGCTTTGAGATGCTTGCTAAATCAAGACTTTGCTGTAATTTTGCTCGATGTCCAAATGCCAGAAATGGATGGATTTGACACAGCAACCCTAATTCGGCAACGGGAGCGATCGCGCCATACGCCAATCATTTTTTTGACTGCCTTTAGTACTAACGAGTCAATGGTGTTTAAAGGGTACTCTCTGGGAGCAGTAGACTATCTGTTTAAGCCAATTGAGCCGGAAATCTTAAAATCGAAAGTCGCAGCGTTTGTCGATTTGTTTCAGAAAACGGCAGAAGTAGAACGACAAGCTGCTCAACTAGCAGCCTTGAATGTCAATTTGAGAAAAAGCGAAGAACAGTTTCGTTCTTTATGTGCTTCCTCACCTATAGGGATTTTTTTAACAGATATTTACGGGAATTGTACATATACCAATCGCCGCTACCAAACGATTTTGGGCATCTCTGGTGAGGAATGTTTAGCAAAAGGCTGGTTGCGATCGCTAGCTCCCCAAGATAGAGAAAAAATATTTGCAGATTGGTCTACTTATACTCAGGAAGGAAGAGAATACTATAACGAGTTTAGTATCCTCACACCTGAGAGAATTGTGCGGTGGTTAACCCTGCGCTCCTCACCGATGCTTTCCGATCAAGGCGAAGTCATTGGTTATGTGGGAACAGTAGAAGATATTAGCGATCGCAAGCAAGCGGAAGAAGAACGAGCCAAATTAATCCGCGAGCAAGCAGCACTCAAGGAGGCGGAAGCAACGAACCGCATGAAAGATGAGTTTTTAGCCACCTTGTCTCACGAACTGCGCACACCCCTCAACTCCATCCTTGGTTGGTCTAAACTCCTACGCAATCGCAAACTAGATGAGAAAGCCACTGCACGTGCTTTGGAAACAATTGAACGCAATGCACTTTTGCAGGAGCAGCTAATCGAAGATATTTTGGATGTCTCCCGAATTATTCGTGGCAAGCTATTTTTAAATATCTGCCCTGTTAATCTAGTATCGGTGATTGACACAGCAGTAGATACTGTACGTCTGCAAGCTGAAGCAAAAAATATTTTATTTGAGTTTGTCATCGCACCAACAGAAGCGGCGAAAATTGCGGAAAAGAAAAAAATCCAAAGCAAAAGCCAGAATAATGGTCATGTCTCCGTGTCTAATCATTTAGCCTCACCTTTTATGGTTTCCGGCGATCCAGATCGCTTACAACAAGTTGTCTGGAATCTACTCACCAATGCTATTAAGTTCACACCGCAAAACGGTCGGGTAGAAATTAGACTATCAACAATTAGGGGTAAAGAAACAAAAGACGGCTACGCTCAAATTCAAGTCAGTGATACAGGAATTGGCATAAAACCAGACTTTTTAAAATATGTTTTCGATCGCTTTCGTCAGGCTGACGGTAGTACAACTAGAAGTCACACTGGACTGGGACTCGGACTGGCGATCGCACGTCACTTAGTAGAACTGCACCACGGAACTATCCATGCTGAAAGTCCTGGTGAAGGAAAAGGAGCCACCTTTACTGTCAAATTGCCTCTGTTACAAACAAAGCCCCAGGAAAGTCAGGAAACCGAAGAATCAAAAGAAACTGCTTCTGTATCTCTCCCACCATTACGTTTAAATAATCTACGGTTACTAGTTGTCGATGACGATACTGATACACGCCATTTTCTCACGGTAGCACTACAGCAGGCTGGCGCTGTAGTGAGGGCGGTGACATCCGTAAACGAAGCACTCTCAGCAATTCAAGAATACCTACCAGATATCTTAATTAGTGATATTGGTATGCCCGAAGAAGACGGCTATACACTAATTCGCAAACTCAGACTCCTCAAACCAGAGCAAGGAGGGCGAATTCCAGCGATCGCGTTAACAGCCTATGCTAGAGAGGAAGACACTACACAAGCCCTAGAAGCTGGCTTTCATATGTATGCCGCCAAGCCAGTTGAACCCGCTACATTAATTAGTATGGTCGTAAAATTGTCAGAACTAAAAGATTTTTAGGAAGCTGAATTAGTGCGATCGCTAATCTTATATCTGCATTAGTTGCATAACGCATCAATACAATGCGATCGCGAAGACTGGGCAATGTTACTTCTTTTTAATGTTGAGAACTTATCAATATTTTAAGCCGATCGCAGTACCTGAGGTTGCCAGTGACGTTGCTGTAGCTTGTACATATGATTAAACAAGTTCCAGCAATATTGTTCTGAGAGTCCGCACGTTATGGCACCGCGCAGAACAACGTCACAGTACCAGTCATTGGGTGCAAGTTCTGCGGCCAATTTATTTACAACAACATAGGTGCGAACGTTTTTGTAGAGCTGACCTTTGCTGTAAATATCTACTAATTCATGTCGATAGAGACCGCTAGCAACACCTTCGCGTGCATCTAAGCGATCGCTCAGTCGCCAAGGGAGTTGATAAAGGACTCCTTCTACAGTCGCTGCTGAATCTTGAATAATATCGAGTACGCCACAGTTGCGTAGGGGAGAGTAACCATAGAAACCTAGGCGATAACCTTTGAGCATGGCTGGTTTGATCGCGTAGACGTGCGTCTTTTCGCCAACAGAGCGTTTTAGATCCACCGGACACATACATGAGCCATATGCAAAGTAGTAGAACATTGGCTCTGTTTGTAACAGGTTTGCACGCATTAAATTTACCTCAAAAATTAAAACTAACTAAAGAATTGGTTAAGGCAAATAAACAATTTTACTGTGGCATGAATTGTCATTCTGTGACCGCGATCGCGCTTTCTCATAAAATGCATAACAAACTGGAGCATAGACGCTTCCTACTCTCTGACAATTTTTACATCTAAAGCTTGTTATTTTTATGCTAGTTAATAATTAATTTATGTAACGACATGATAAATTGTGTGTAAAACTTGTCGCTTAACCATGAGAATTGACAAGGGTGTTTGACGATTAGTAACTGCTTGGCTTAGAAGGGTTCAATGTCCGGCATGAGTACTCGTTTAAGTTGGTTATTCAGGATTGCGATCGCTGGCGTCAGTACTTTATCTGCAAATACTGCTTTCGCTCAAATTACGACCGATGGGACGCTACCGAGTAATTCCATCGTTACTCCTCAAGGTAGCACCAGCCTGATTGAAGGCGGAACTCAAGCTGGTAGCAACTTATTCCACAGCTTCAAGGAATTTTCTGTTGTAACTGGTAGCACTGCTTTTTTTAACAATGGCGCAGATATTCAGAATATTATTAGTCGGGTAACAGGTGGCTCAGTCTCTAACATTGATGGGTTAATTAAAGCTAATGGTAGCGCTAACCTGTTTTTAATTAATCCCAAAGGAATTATTTTTAGGCAAAATGCACGGTTAGATATTGGCGGCTCATTTATTGGGAGTACGGCAAGTAGTTTGAAATTTGCTGATGGTTTGGAATTCAACGCTACTAATCCCCAATCCACAACTCTATTGAGTATCAGCGTACCTATTGGTTTGCAGTACGGGGCAAATCCCGGAAAAATTCAAGTACAAGGTGATAGCAAGGGCAGAAGAACGGCAACTTCTCCGATTATCGATACTACAAATGCTCTGCAAGTCCAACCCAACCAAACTTTAGCATTGGTTGGTGGTGATATAAGTTTAGAAGGAGCAACAATCAAAACTGCTGGCGGACGCATAGAATTGGGCAGTGTGTCAGAAGAAGGTTTAGTTAGCCTCACCCCAATCAACAAAGGTTTTTCCTTGGGTTATGACGGTGTGCAAAACTTTGGCAATATTCAACTATTTCAAAAGGCGATCGTTGATGCTAGTGGTAAAGGTAGCGGCGATATCCAAGTCACAGGTAAGCGGATCGCTTTGGCTGAAGGTTCTCAGTTAGAGTCAAGTACTTTGGGTGCGGAAGCCGGGGGTGCAATGGTTGTGAATGCACTGGAATCAATAGATATAGTTGCTAATGCCAATAGCGGACAAGACACTGGCTTTTTTGTCATAACTTACCCAGGCGCAACCGGGAGGGGAGGAAATCTGACGATTAATACTGGTGACTTATTTGTTCGCAATGGCGCATTGATCAGTTCTGGTACATCTGGCCTGGGAAAAGGTGGAGATTTGATTGTCAATGCTAGTAACTCGGTGCAACTTGTTGGTAGCTTACCCAATTTTCGTTTTTATGGCTTGTTTGCTTCCAGCGGACAAGGTGCAACAGGCGCAGCAGGTGACGTTACAATTAACACCAATAAATTGCTTGTCAAAGATGGGGCACGGATTAGCGCTAGTACTTTTGATGCCGGAAAGGGGGGAAATGTAACTGTAAATGCTAATTCTGTGCAAGTTATTGGTACTACCTTTGATGGTCAATCTGGTAGCGGTTTATTTACACGGTCTTTGCCAGAGGTAACAGGGGATGCTGGAGACTTAACGATTAACACTAATAAGTTGCTGGTGCAAGATCAAGGTATAGTAACTGTTCGCAGTGAAGGAAAAGGCAAAGCAGGCAACCTCAATATTAATGCTGCCTCTGTGCGTTTGGATAACAAAGCTACTTTGAGCGCTGATACCCAAAGTATTAGTATTGACCCAAATAAAGAGCAGGCAACTATTACTCTAAGTTCTCCTGATTTGATATTACTGCGGGGCAGCAAAATTACCACTAACGCTTTTGGCCCCAATGTCAGCGGCGGCAATATCAACATTGACGCAGATGTGTTAGCGGCATTTGCAAATAGCGATATCAGCGCCAATTCCGCAAACTTCCGGGGAGGCCGAGTTCAAATCAACACCCAAGGCATCTTCGGCACTCAGTTACAAGATGTGGCATCTGAGCAAAGCAGTGATATCACTGCCACAGGAGTAAATTCTCAACTCAATGGTACAGTGCAAATCAACGGCATAAATGTTGACCCCAAACATGGATTAGTAGAACTGCCTAGAAATCTAGTTGATGCTACCAAGCAAATTGACACAAGGTGTTCTGCTGGTAGCAAACAAAGCCTCAGTTCATTTGCAATTACCGGACGCGGTGGTTTACCACCTAATCCTTATGAAATGTTGGCTCTTGATGCCATGTTAGTAGATGTAATTACTCTCAATCGCGATCGCAGCGATCGCTCTCATGCACCTGTGAGTGTTAAACCAACTACAGTTACACCAGAACACATTGTAGAAGTTACTGGCTGGAAGCTCAACAAAAAAGGTGAGGTACAACTGACAGCAAACACCACACCTCATAGTTCTTGGCAACCTCCTGTATCTTGCCATGCTACTTAATTTAGCAATGCTACTGTGATTTTTTGTTTAGGGAATAAACTTGTTGAGTTCCTGTACTAACAGATGCACTGTTGTTGATGGATTGTCTTTAGCTGGAATGTGCGGATCGTATTGTTTAAGAAGATTTTCCGCATCGCTATATCTAATGACTTAGTTTAGGTAGAACATTGAATATAGGCGATCGCTCTTTTTCTGCAAGCGCGATTGCCCTACACAAACTCAATAGTTCAATAGATTAACTTGTAACTAAAACCGACTTTCTGCGACTGGGACGCTTGCGGTCTGATTTTTTCTTCAATCCTACCGCTTGAGCTTGATCGCTATCTGAGCCATATTGCCCGCGTACAACTTCTTTCATCGCTAATATCGCATTGTGGAATTCCCATTCTGCCAATCGCGCCGCATCAGCAGCAGCACGATATAAAGCTAGTTTCTCGGTTTCGGCTTGTTGCTGCGTCAACATAGCCTGATAAGCTTGCTGTATGTTTGCAACAGAAGCATCAGCGCGGGATGTGTCGTAAGTGTTGATGGTTTGCAAACCGTGCAATGAGTCAACATCTTGACTAATCAGTTGAGGGCGCAAACGGATTGTTGTATTTTGGAGAGGCATAAATATATCGGTGGTAAACTATATATTTAATGTGCCCATTAAAACAAAAAAAATAACTGTAAGAGGAAATTTTCAAATAGTACAAGGTTAGAAAGGGCGGGTTAATATTTGCAAGTTTACGCAATGGCATAACAAGTCGATGCAATAGCATAACAGACCGATGCAATGGCATAACAGACCGATGCAATGGCATAACAGACCGATGCA
>NZ_MTAV01000099.1 GCF_002154695.1 Nostoc sp. T09 | reverse complement strand
TTATTAATGTTCTTAGATTACATCTTTTGCTTACTTTTTGCTTAAGTTGACACCAATGAGAATTGGGTGGCTACTACAACGCCTCATTTGATGCTAGTCAAGATTTAATTGTCCGCGAACGCAGTTATGCAGATAATGCTACACCATCAGCCAATGGCATTGCGATCGCTAATCTTGTCCGTCTTACTTTACTCAGCGATAATCTGCATTATCTAGATTTAGCCGAACAAGGTTTAAAAGCTTTTAAAAGTGTCATGGGTCGCGCTCCTCAAGCTTGTCCAAGTTTATTTACAGCGTTAGATTGGTATCGAAACTCAACCCTGATTCGCAGCAATCCTGAACAAATCCACTCTCTTATCCCCAAGTATTTGCCTACTGTCGTATTTTCAGCTGTATCAAATTTACCAGAATACAGCATCGGCTTAGTATGCCAAGGTTTGAAATGCCTTGCACCAGCAGAAAATATAGAGCATTTGTGGCAGCAAGTACAGCAAAGCCAGAGTAGGGGATAAGGAAGATGAGGGGGACAAGGGAGTGTGGGGAGAAATGGGATAAGGGAGAAGTACCTAATAAATCTTGTATTGCCTATTGCCTTTTGACAAATCACCAATGACAAGTAAAAAATTAACAGCCATCGTTCTAGCAGGTGGTCAAAGTTCTCGCATGGGTAAGGATAAAGCCCTGATTCCAATTCATGGAATACCTTTGCTACAGCGTGTTTGTAGCATTGCTAAAGCTTGTGCTGACACCGTTTATGTGGTTACTCCCTGGCCTGAACGTTATCAACACTTGCTTCTACCTGGTTGCCATTTTATTCAAGAAGTACCTTTATCTTCTCCGTCCTCCTTGTCTCCCTACCCCCATTTCTCCCCACCCTCTCCCACACTCTCCCACACTCCCTTGTCCCCCTCATCTCCTAGCTCCCCTACGTCCCCGCACGGGCCACTGGTGGGGTTTGCTCAAGGAATGGCGCTGGTGCAAACAGATTGGGTACTGTTGCTGGCTTGCGATTTACCCAAGTTAAGAGTTGAGGCGTTGCAAGAATGGATAACTAGACTTGATAGCGTGGGGGATGATGCGATCGCAGCTTTGGCTCATCATGCTAAAGGATGGGAACCTCTATGTGGTTTTTATCACCGTCGCTGCTTACCAGAACTTTTAGATTTTATCAATCAAGGCGGGCGATCGTTTCAACAGTGGTTAAAACAACATCCTGTGCAAGTTCTACCAGTGCTAGAACCAGAAATGCTGTTTAACTGTAATACACCAGAAGATTTGGCTTGTAATTAATAAACTTCACGCAGAAGTTAGAGAAATAGTCAGGGCTGAAAGGAAGTTAATTTTTTTACATTTAATCTTTCCTTAAGCTTGGCAAAATGTGTTTACCTATAAAAGGCTAGATTTTCTGTATTAAAAATGTCAATTATCCTCAGCATCAAAGTTAAAGATTAAAAAGTTTGTAAATTATTAATGAAGTAAAAAAATTTACTAAAAACTCTTGAAAACCTTAAAATATTTGTTTTTGGATGGCAATAATCTATGGAACTAATAAACTATATTAAAAATAGGATTTCTCAATAAACCTTGTATAGATACTAGCGAGTAACGCAGTCATGTCTTCCAGAAAGATTTTGACTTGTGTCGTACTCGCTTTTTCTTTATATAATTTTGTATAATAATTTACAAGAGATTTTATCAGATACTTTTTAAGAGTCTAATACCAATTCACTAAAATTAGACTATCTATAATTTGCTAAATTTGATTAATGTAATGCTGAGTTTGCTATTTATTTCATAGATAATCACTAAGGATTTATAATGTATCATCGTTGGATATTATCTGCATTAGCACTTTTATTGAGTATGTTTTTAGCTGCTTGTAACACTGCAACCATTCAGCAGCCATTAACAAAACTACCAACTAACATTAGCTCTCAAGAATCACCAAAACAATCTGCTAAAAGAGTTGTGGCTCTCTCTTCTCTTTCTGCTGATATTATTTATCAACTCGATAAAACAAAGCTAGTAGGTATTACTGGTAGCAAACTATTTAAAGATGACTCAAGGTTCACTAATATTGCTCGTGTGAGTGAGGGACAAAGTTCACCTAATTTAGAAAAAATTATTTCTCTGCAACCAGATTTAGTTATTGGTGCAGAAGGCTTTTCTAACCAACCAATTCAAAAATTGCAAGGGTTAGGGATTCCGACTTTGCTCACGCAAGTTAATAGTTGGGAATCGCTAGAGAAATTGACTCAAAAACTTGCTGAGTTAATTAATGCCGATCCTCAGCCTTTATTAAACAGCTACAAAAGTTTCTTGGCAAATAAACCGACTCATAGTCCTTCCACTTTAGTACTAGTTAGCCGCCAACCGATTTTGGCACCAAATAAAAATAGTTGGGCTGGGGATTTACTGACGAAGTTCCAAGTAAAAAACCTTGTAGCAGAATTACAAGGAAAAAGTCCCATCGGGGGGTATGTGACGCTTTCCGCAGAGAAAGTTTTGTCAGCAAATCCAGATGTTTTAATAGTGGTCAATAATGCCGATCCACAACTTTTAGATTCTCTGAAAAAAGAAAGTTTTTGGCAGAAACTTCAAGCGACTAAAAATAATCGTGTCTATACTTTTGATTACTACGGACTTGTAAATCCAGGTAGTATAGATGCAATTAAAAAAACTTGTCAGCAATTAACGCAAGCTTTATCTACGCAATAACGAAATTTAGCTTTCGATTTAGTGGGCAAGAATATTTCCAATTATGTTAATTAAATTGTAGGGCAGCCAGTGCGTTGCGCTCAATTAGTTCTCTTGGTAGGTTTGCCTTCCGTTGTAGCAATTGGCGTTGTGTTATCGCTTTAGTGTGACGCACCTTTAATTAGTATTGGTGCGTTAGCCTGCGGCATAACACACCATTCTAATTTTTTATTGTGAATTGCTTATCTTATATTTCTAGTCTTTTACTGGAGCAATGGGTTTTTGTGCAGATCTGATAGTCTTTGCATTTTGAGGAGAATTACCAGTTATACTGCGCAAATAAGTACCTCCGACGGTAAGCAAAAATGTTAAGTAACCCACTGCTTGTACAAGGTAGAGATTTTCTCTATACCCAAATAACGTTTTGAGAATAATACCAGGGAACTGTTCATCGGGTAAAATTTTGGAAGTATTCCAAACCATTGGGCCCAAAATACAAGAGTGAACTTTAGTAAAGCGCTCGTAATAGAAACAATAGCTTTCTGTAGCACGACTACTGAGGGCGAGATTAGCCACAGATTCGTCAAAATGTTTTAACGCAGAAACTACCAAACCTGCAACTATCAAAACTAATAAAACGCCCATTACTTGGAAAAATTGACGAATATTAATTTTGACTCCCCATTTAAATAACAGTACTCCAATGGCAACTGCTGTCATTAAACCAGCAATAGCACCCAAAGCGGGCATGAATCCTTGTTGAAAATTAGCAGCAATAAATAGAACAGTTTCAAAGCCTTCGCGAACAACTGCAACTAAAATTAAGGTAAAAATGCCCCACCCTGCATTTGAGTTTTGTGTTAAGGCTTCCGTTACAGCTCCCTCAACTGTAGCTTTCATGAATCTGGCTTGTTTAGTCATCCAGATCAACATCCAGCTAAGCATGATAATTGCCAATACGCTGAATATACCTTCCAGCATTGGCTCAACTACAGAGGTGTATTGAGGATTAATTGCACCTAATGCTTGAATTACCCAGCTAAAAAGTACACCTATTAGCGCACTGACAACAATACCAACCCCAACACCAGCATATACCCATGAGTTAAGTCGAGATTGTTTGCCTTTTTTCAGTAACGCCAGCACAATTCCAACAACAAGGGCTGCTTCTACTCCTTCTCGGAGTGTAATTACAAAAGTAGGTAAGGCAGTACTAAAATTCATTTTTAATCGTCCAAAGTCAACAGTCCAAAGTCAACAGTCAAGAGTCAACAGTCTAAAGTCAATATTTTGACTCTTGACCATTGACTCTTAACCTTAACTATTAACTAAAATCGCGTAACATTTTTTTCAGTTCAAGATTATGCATCTCTTCTTGACCAATCATGCCACGAGCGAACTCTTCTAGATAAATGCTGGCATTGGTGACAGTTTCTAGGAGAGTTTTATACAAATCTAGCGCCTTCTTTTCATGAGATAAACTTTCTGCCAAGATATCCTTGACTGAATGCTGGTAAGTTTCTTCCATTTGAGCAATTTTTAGCGAAGGATGTCCATCTAAACCGGTAAGAATTTCTCCCACTTGTTGAGCATGGAGTAGAGATTCGCTAGCCTGCGCTTTAAAAAAAGCCACAATTGGAATACGGTTAGGACCAGTTACCATCAGGGAATAATGTGTATAGCGCACTACTCCAGCTAATTCAAATTCCATGATGGCGTTTAGTAAGTCAATGGTCTTTTTGTGGTCAAGTTCTTGCATCAGTTGTTAAGTTCAGCAAACGTTACGAATGTAGAGTCATGAGTAATAAGTTAGGAGTGATACTCTTTTGAAGTGTTAAAAGTTGAGATGGTCTTCACTCTTAGCTCCTAACTATTTCCTCACTATTTAATCATTTTAAACTCCTCTCTCTACATCTCTTATCCAGCAAAATTGCTATTGCTGTGCTTGGGTGCTGGCTTTGTCAATTACTTGTTGAGAGTTTTGTTCAATGGTTTTCACTAGCTTGGTGACATCATCAGGGGTTTTAACTGGCTGAGCAGGTGGAATGGCGGAGGGCCAAACTTTTACCAAGTCAGCAAAACTAGCTTCAATTGCTTTGTTTGCATCGGGGCTTGTTTGGGCTACTTGACTAGAAATGCTTTTATACAAATCATTCGCATAGATTACAAAGCCACGAGAGTCTTGATATTCAATGGCAGCAGCTATTTTACCATTAGCGATCGCCGCTCCATATTCTGAATTTGCGGCATCTAACAATCCGTTAATTACCTGGAGCACAAATCCCGGTTTCGAGCGTTGAGATTCTGGTAAAGCCGCGATCGCTCCATCAACTGCTTGCACTGAAGAGGTAAAATCAGTTTTGACTTTGGCATTCTTGGGATTGGATTTAACTAAATCTTGCAAACTTACCAAAGTGGTTTTAAATTCTTTGACCTTACGCTCATTCAGTTGATCTTCTACATCAACATAAATCTCTTCAACAGGATGTCCAATATGAGGTTCAGCCTGTTTTGGTTGATTTTTATCCAAAAGTTCTTGAGCTACGAAAAGATGCCCTTTCATTAAGCCTAACTTAGTCATGTAATCGACATCTTTTGCCTCGCCTGTGAGCACTACTTCCTGAACCGTAACCGAGTCTTTGATTTGGTCAAATTGCTCTTGGGTAATTACTTTTTTGCTTACTAAATCCTCTGGAGTAGCGTAGGGACGGCTAGCTTGAATTTTATTTGATAATGCTGGCACACCTAGCTTGGCTTCAAACTTATCCAACTCCGACAAAATCGCAGTATTAATATTAATTTTGGCTTTGCTACCGTGGCTATTGTGGCTTGCTGCTTCAGTAACTTGAGCAGGAGAGCTAGCAGTAGAAGGTGCAGGTGAAGTATTAGCAGTAGGTGTACCATTACTACAAGAACTGAGAGAAACTATGGCACAAGCAGTAACAGCCAAGCAGATATAGCGTAATTTGATCATTTTTGCTCCTAGAGATTCTGCAAACAGATAATTTCAAAGAATTCCAACTATTACTAGCAGGTTAAATTGATAGAATTTTTTAGTAGTTACTATTTTCATTTATCACAAATGAGATTTTATATCAAATAACTCATAAAAATTTGATGGGAATTTCATGGTTTTTACAACTTTGGCGATCCGTTACATATCAAAATATTAGACAAATTAATTTTTCTTTCCAGGTGAGATGTCATTAAAGCCACACAAGTAGCAGTGAGCAGAGGATGATTTTGTTTTTCTAAAATTGAGTCACCATACTTCCACAAAATCCAGGTACAAGCTACTCCTAATGGCAAAGTAAAAAGTACAATAAATTTGTGGTATTCCATGAAAATATAATCTGCTAAAAGCGAATTTTCTTTTAGCCAAGCTCTAGCACCACCAACTTCTGCACCTGCACGGTAGCGCATATATGCTATGTTGCCAGTGGCAATCCCCAAAAAGGCGATCGCACTTGACCAAAATGTTAAGGTACGCATCTGAGGCAAAATTTGACCGACTCCCCGCATTAAGGGAAAGGCTAAATGCCCGGTATATAGAGTCACTACTGTGGCAAGTAACGCCCCAAAGCCATGTATTGTTCCTAGCCATCGCTGCCAAGGACTAGGATGCAATAGATTGATCAAGGGCAGAAATAGAAACATTCCTGCCAACAAAATGCTTAATCCATAAACAGCCACCTTTGCGATATCTAGTTGTCTAGGAAAAGGACTAGAAACTGAATTACCCTGCGAATCTACCGCCATAAGCACACTACCAAGCAATCAACAATTCAAAATTCTAGTTGAGATAATATCCCTACATCTGATCACAAATTATCCATAATTCATGAATTCATAACTTCAAATACACCCATGCAACCGTTCTCTGCGATCGCATCTTGATGGGGATGAAACATATACTTACCTGGATAGCGAAAAGCAAATTCCAAGATGTGTCTTTCTGCTACCCCCATCGTGATTACATCAGTTTTCTCGCTAGGAGTCAGAGTCATCCCTGTGCGATAGACATTAAAGAAATTGGCATGAAGGTGAAATGTCACTGCTGGATCGTATTCAATGATGTTAAGGACATACAGCCGAATTAACTGATCTTTGTAAATCCGGATGGGATTGTCCATGTAGTGGTGAGGCAGTCCATTGAAAGCGTAATATTCATTGTGGCTATCGTCATTTACGTCATACCCAGCCATCACTAGTACGATCTCATCAGCTGGCGGACGGGGAGTTGGCGGATCGATGATAAACATCCCGTATAGCCCTTTGGCAATGTGACGGGTAACGGGTTCAATATGGCAGTGATACAAGTGAACTCCGTAAGGTTCAGCATCAAATTCATAAATTGTGGCAGTACCGTTACTGACTGGGCGAATACCATCCATATCTGATGAATGAATTCCATGAAAATGTAAAGAGTGGGAATGTCCTGCATTATTGAGAAATAGTATCCGCACTCGTTCGCCCTGTTTTACCCTGAGTGTCGGCCCTGGTATATGACCGTTTAAATCCCAGATGTTGTAAGAGACAGCACTATTGAGCTGAATTACAGAAGTACCCGCAGTTAACCGAAATTCTCGGATAGTGCGTCCATTTTCTTGCTTCAGCGTCCCATAATCGAAATTTCTTAGCATCTTCATGGGTTGAGCCACGCCTTCAGGTGCTGCAATTTCGAGGGCTGGCACTTTGACGATTGACTTACTTTTGGCATTCGCCATGTGCCAAAGCGCTGCCACTCCCGTCACACCAGTGCCACATAGACCCAGCTTCAGCAGTTGACGACGACTCCAAAGTGTTTCTTTTCCCAAAGCTAAGTTGTTGGGCATGACATTAAATAACGGTTAGCGCTACAATGAAAAGTTGCAAATTATTTGCAATTACTCTTGTGTATAGTAAAGGAATTAGGAATTACTGTCAATAATTCTCTAATTTTGAATTTAGGGCGTCAATCAAGTTAATTCGCTGCTAAAACCTAGAAAAACGCTCCAAAATTTTCTATATCTTATTGTCTTGCCTAATTATTTTTACTTACTTGGAAGTAAGATATTTTACTAATAGGTTTAATTGTTTTTTAATCGTTGTCGCTAAGTTCTCATTAATATTTTAATTGCATTAGTAAATCAACAAATAATATTTAGTATTTTTCAATCAGGAAAAATTTTTTGTAAAGTTTAAATTGTAATATTAATCACTTACTAAATAGTCCATGTAGTAAGAAACTCCAAACAGGTAATTGGGCATTATTGGAATCACTATTTTTCCTCATAACATCAGAATGTTGGCTATAGTGAGATATTTATTTTTGCTGACCTGCGTCCCAAATAGATAAATATCAAATGAATATACTGCTAAACATAGATAAATATAAATATTTGTCAACTCCAAAAAAGCTGAAATAGCGTTCATAGCATCCAGTAACAGCGTGGATTGACCAAACTTAGTACTTAATCTAAAAATAAAATTAACAAAAATTTAATTATTAAAAAATAAGTATATTATTGAACGTATATTTTATTGTCAATCTGCCGGAAGTATCACTATAAAATCCACCAATAGGGCATTGCAAAAAGGGTTAAATTTCTGCTTTTTATTAATTTAATGCCGCAGTTACATTGAGTAATTTGTGTGAATAAAAACATGACACACGGGGCACATCATGCATATTCCTGATGGATTTGTTTCTGGATCAGTGGCAGGGGCTACAGGTCTAGCGAGTGCGGCAGCACTCTTTGTTGCATTTGGGCGATCGCAAGATGCTTTTGGGATTCGTCGCGCTCCAGTATTGGGCTTAACTACAGCCTTTATTTTTGCTGCTCAGATGATTAATTTTCCGGTGGCAGGGGGCACTAGTGGTCACTTGTTGGGAGGAACCCTAGCAGCAGTGGTTTTAGGTAGTCCTTGGGCAGGGACATTGTGCATCGCTACGGTATTAATTATCCAAGCTGTGCTGTTTGCCGATGGTGGGATCACAGCTTTAGGAGCAAATATTTTAAACATGGCAGTTATTGGTGTTTGGGTTGGCTGGGGGTTAACTCAAACATTGCAACGGCTATTTGGTGGAGCGAGAGGACGTTTACCCCTAGCGGCTGGAATTGCCGCTGGTGTGAGTGTAGTTGTAGCAGCAATAGCTTGTGCTATTGAGTTAGCTCTTTCGGGAACAGCACCAGTAGCCATAGTTTTACCAGCAATGACTGGTACCCATATTCTCATTGGCATTGGTGAAGGGTTAATTACTGGGAGCGTGTTAGTTTACCTCGCCAGGGAAAGACCAGATTTATTACCAGGGGAGCAACAGCAATTTCGCGGTTGGTTAGTACCCGTTGTCAGCATTTTTCTAGTGGCTGGTGTACTATCACTTTTTGCCTCAGCTTGGCCTGATGGCTTAGAAAAAGTTGCCGAAAACTTAGGCTTCATCGACTTAGCTGATAAAGTTCGGGTTATTGTCCCGACCCCCTTAGCTGATTACAGTATTCAGGGTTTGGGAACAATTGGCACCAGTATCGCTGGGCTAGTAGGAGCTGCGGTTTGCTTTGCTGTCGCCTTTGGGATTGCCAAGGTAGTGAAACCGAAGAATGCATAAAATTTCCCTACCGCTACGCTTACAACTTTCCTTAGTGATCGTCATTGGGGCAGCTTTATTAAAGCATCATGCTTGGTACAACTTGGGTGCATACGGAGCGATCGCACTTTTGTGGGTTTGGCTGTTGCGTGTCAAGATTCCTCAACTGGGGAAATTAATTGGTACTGAGTTGCTGTTTTTATCTTTGCTGGCTTTGCCCTTGGGATGGGAGCGCGCTAGTTTTTTGCTAGTTCGTTCTCTGATCTGTCTGATCGCCATGAATAGTTTTTTGTTAAGCTTACCCCCTCATAGCTTTGGCATCGCTCTCAAAAGCTTACCCCTACCATTACCGTTAAAAGAAAATTTGCTGTTAGCCGGACAATACCTAGAAATTTTGCAGTCAGAAGTGACAAGAATGCAGCGTAGTGCCCAATTAAGAGGTTTAAATGGTTCTGCTGGCTGGCTGCGCTACGCCAGTGCTGCCATGATTGGAGCCTTGTATCTCCGTAGTCTCGATCGGGCAGAGCGCGTTTACACCGCGATGGTAGCTCGTGGTTACAACGGGCAGTTACCCATAGACTCGACATTAAGACCAAAAGAGCGTTTTGCGCTGTTAGCAGCTTGTGCGATCGCTGCTTGTTTAACCATTAGCTCCTACCAGTTCAGCTAATTAGCCATTAGTTATTTGTGTTGACAAAAGACAAATGACTAATGACTAATGACAAAGGACGATTCTATGCAAATTTATTTGCGTAACACTTAGTAGGAGCGCAGTTGTGAATTTTGAGTTGTGAATCTTGAAATCTTTAACTTCTAATCCCCAATCTTCAATCCGTCATCCCCACGCTACTGTGGTTGAGGTGCAAAATCTGGTATATACCTATGCCAACCAAGAACCAATTTTACGTGACATTTCTTTTAAATTGAAAGCAGGCGATCGCGTCGCACTGATGGGAGCAACTGGTTCTGGCAAAAGCACCTTGCTAGAAAATCTCATTGGCTTAAAACAACCACATAGCGGTCAAATATGGATTAATGGCATTCCTGTAGAACATAAAACTCTATCCCAAGTTCGTCGTCAAATTGGCTTTAGCTTCCAAGATGCTAACGACCAGTTATTTATGCCGACTATTCTAGAAGACGTTACCTTTGGACCTCGCAATTATGGTGTATCACCAGCATTAGCAAACGATCGGGCACACCAGTTGTTAGCTGATTTTGGACTAGAAGCCTACGCCAATCGTTCTGCTCATCAACTCTCTGGAGGACAAAGACGCTTGGTTGCTCTCGCGGCAATTTTAGCCCTAGAGCCTGAGATTTTGATTTTAGATGAACCTACTAACGGTCTCGATCCTGCATGGAGGCGGCACTTAGCACAAGTGCTATTAAATTTGCCAGTGAAAGTAATATTAATTGCCTCCCATGACCTAAATTGGTTAGGTAAAGTTACTCAACGTGCATTAGTGCTAGCTAATGGTCGCATTCCCATAGATAAGGACATTCAGCCACTTTTACAAGATGGGAATACTTTAGATAAGTTGGGTTTGCCAGTAGATTGGTAAGCCAGCGATCATAAAGCGGGATGGAGTATCCCGCTTCTTGGCAAAACTTCAAAACATGAATAATTAACTCTGCTCACACCTAATATCTACAAGATAGAAGCAGTAATTTGATTGATGTATCCAATTACGTTAATTCATCACAAAATTACTGAATTATTGGATACTATGGTTGGGATTTTACTGCTGGTGGGTGTTCATGTTTGTTTTGCGTAAATATAACGTTATTGTTCCTGTTAGCCTGAGTATCGCCTTGCTGATGACTGGTTGCAATGAAAATAAAGCCTCTCAGTGTCAGCGACTAATTCAGGCAGTGAATGAAGGAAATTCTCTAATTGATAAAAATAAAGGGCAGCAGGTGATCACAAGCTTGCAACTTTCTAAGGATTTAGAAGCTGTTACCAAATCCATAGAAGACCTGAACTTACAAGATCCTAAGTTAAAACAATACCAAAGTCGTTTTGCCAAGGTGTTCAAAAATCTTAGCCAAGCGATCGCCAAAGCCGGTAAGGCGCTAAGCTCAGCTAAGACAGCCGAAGCCTCGGAATCTGGACAGGAAAAACTGCAAAAGGCTAGAACAGAAATTGACACAGCACTGACAGCAGTCGGTAAAACCGCAGGCAAAGATTCCGATAAGTTAGTGGGTGAGCTGAATAAGTACTGTAGTCAACCTGAGTAAATGGAAGCTACTGCACTTTTAAAGCAATAGGATTAACTCATAAGATAAATATGGCTATATTTAATCAAATTTGTTGAAAATATCCGATTTGCAGCTAATAGATTAATTTACGAGTTGAAAAATTGCTCTGCATTAACGTGAGTTCGACGGATAGGAAAGCGCAAAAAGCTGACTATGGATGAATTTGCTTAACTGGGTATCAAAAAGGCGATCGCTACGATTAATTGAGAATCGGTA
>NZ_MTAV01000098.1 GCF_002154695.1 Nostoc sp. T09 | reverse complement strand
ATTTCTCTCTCATGATATTGACAAACTTCTTACCCTTGTGGAATGAAACAGCCCTGCCCTGGCAGGGTATGGTAACTCGTTTGACCAGAGGCATCAACATAAATTGCAGTGCCTCGAAATAGGAGTTCTGGTGTAACTCGTCCTTTGTGTTTAGGCCCTTTGAATGCTGACAACCTATTCAAATCCTGAACGGCTGCCAGAATCAGCGGGTTAGTTGTGTCATTGCGGAATTCGCTAAAGGGTACATCCTGCAAGAGTTGTTGCCAAGCAATTTCGAGGAATTCAGCCGCTTGCTCTGCACTGTCGAGGGTCGGTGGTACTGGAATCGCCAATTGGCAGGTATTCACCCCACTCAAGCTAATCGCTAAGGGTGTGAGTGGTTGTACAAGCTTGCGTTTGCCACCCAAAACGATCTTTTCATACTCGTTGGGATCGCCAGAGTTGAGCGCATTAATAAAAGATTGATATGCCTTTAGATCCACCTCGCCCAGCTGGTTATGGGGCAATCCTCGTGTATCTGTGGCAATTTTATTGGCGTACTTCGCCTCATCTCCGTTGGTGGGATGGGGAGGAATGGCAATTTCACGATTAACCTTCGCTGCTGTTGTACGCACTTGAAAGGCTTTCTCACGTAAGTTGTTATGGTCGGATTTTCCAGCAGCTTCTTTGGCCTGGACAATACCTTCTCCCTTCTTAGAAGCTAAGGGTGAACCCAAAACCCCAGCAACCACACTAGCGGTAGTAAACAAACCGGCACGACCCAAAAACGATCGCCTGCTAGCACCAAGGAAGAAGCGTCGGGGGTGCTTAACTTGCGCTGTTTCGCTAGAAACTAGACCATCTTGTTCGGAACTTTCGTGAGAATTGGAATCTACTGTCATGGGATGTTCTCCACTGGCAAAAAATTATCTAAAAAAGTAGTCATGGGTGACTAAAGTAAGTGACTTACAGCTAGTAAAAGCTTGGAGTCAAACATAATTTGAGGCACCCATCACTAGAAAAAGAGGGCAATCTCAATTGGATTTGGGATAAAATCTGGGGTTGTACTACTGGAAATTAACTTGCGCTGCATGTTTTCGCTTTTGACAGTCATGTAAGCATTTATTGCTATTCTTAAAAGCGCGATCGCATGACTCTTATGCTGCTATAGTTGTTCTGAAATTGATAGTAAGTTCCTGGGGCTAAAGCATAGTTCCAATTACATAGCTACACCCAGCAAGTTTTTTCCAGTTTATTATCTTAATTTTGTAATTGTATCGATTTACTCTATTTTAGAGATTCAATCACACTTTCGCATAAAAAATGGTGGAAATCAAGTAATCCTTACATCAATTTTTCCGAGAAAATGCAATGCTTTAAGGGTTATTTTTGTGAAAAGTTACATCCCCAATTTCTTAGAGAATTCAGGGATATGGATACAGCAAATTTTCTGAAATCAAATAGGATTGCTAATACCTAAATTTTTGGTGAAAAAGCTGCATATTGCTCTGGTGATAGCATTGCTTCTTTCACATCAATCTGTTTAGGAATCAATTTTAATTCATAGAATTTGTCAGCAACTTTCTGTTGTAAAGCAATCAAATTGCTATCAATTGGCACAACACCAAATTTTCTTCTTTGTGTCGCTATTTTCATCGTTTCTAAATCAATACCCAATGCTGGTGAGAGTATAGCTGCTACCTCATCCCGATGTTTATCAGACCATTCTTCCAGGGTTTTAATTTCCTCTAATATCGCCTTAATTGTTTCTGGATTCTCGGTAGCAAACTTGCGGCTAGCTAGATAATATCCCCCTTGTTTGTTAACTTCTCTGCCATCAATCAAAACACGAGCATTTATAGCTTTCTGCGCTGCTGCATAAAATGGGTCCCAAATTACCCAAGCATCTAAACTACCCTTAACTAATGCGGCACGTGCATCAGCAGGTGGTAGATATATCGGTTGAATATCACTGTATTGCAAGCCAAATTTTTCTAAAACTTGCAATAGCATATAATGAGCGCTAGAGCCTTTTTGAAAAGCAACTTTTTTGCCTTTCAAGTCAGTCACTGTTTTAATAGGAGAATCTGGGGGAACAACAATAGCTTGACCCGCAGGATTAGAAGCGATTCCCGCAATATAAGTTAATGATGCTCCCGCAGCTTGTGCAAAAATTGGCGGTGATTCTCCGGTATGCCCAAAATCAATACTGCCAACATTCATTGCTTCCAAAAGCTGTGGACCTGCTGGAAATTCTATCCACTCTACAGAGACACCTTCAGGTTGTAAACGCTTTTCTAAAATGCCTTTACTCTTGATCAGAATTGCTGATTTTTGATAGCCAAACTTAACTACTGATGCCTTGGTTTGATTGGAATTATTAGCAGAGCTAGCAGTAGTATTATTGAGATTATTGGCTGTGCAAGCTGCAAATAACAAACTGAGACATAATCCAGTAATGAAAGCCCCAGCAATAGGAAGAGGTATAAGTGGGAATAAAGTGTGTTGACGCGCAAAGTAAGAAAACCAAAATTTATTCAATGCTGCAATCAATCGTTGGAGTATTGAACTCATCATCAAAATTTACCTCTCTAAAATTATTGATTGTACATTAAATCTATCAATTTACCGTAATTTAAGGATATAGATAAACAAAGTACAAAACTTTAAATCCACATTCCTTGATAAAAAAACAGCGATCGCAAATTGGGAGAGGTAGTATTGTTCAGGATGGCTAGAGACGTTTTGTAGTCAAGACTTTTAATCTAAACTGGTTGATTGCTACTTAGAACGTAAAGCTTGTGCGGAGAACCCCAACCCAGATTGAGTCGTTTGCGGCATTATGCTCTGGTTTGGTAATAAAGTAGAAAATCGGAGTGACGCTGATGTTATCATTCACCCGGAAACGGTAGAAAGTTTCAAAGTGTAAAGATGTATCAGGGTCTTCTCGTCGTTGTCCAGCTTGTACAAAGTCGTTGCTAGTAACTTTAGGCGGTATCCCTACAGTAATACCACCTACGTTACCTTTTTTGAATAAGTCTGGAAAACCAAAGGTGAGAGCAGCATTAATGATTGTGGCATCATTTTCAGCGCCAACTTCTTGATGAGCTAGGGTGTAACCAAACCAACCACCAAAATTAAATCGCTGGCTGACTCGCCAATTGAATTCCAAGCCAAAGTTATCAGATGTAGTAGCAAGTTGTCCAAAAGGATTTCTGGCGAAAGCGCTACCTGTACCACCAGTCAAGTTATTACCAGAATTGGTAGGAAAGTATTTGCGGACATAAGTCAGACCTAAATCAAATTGTTTACTAGGTGAGAATGTGATTTGAGCAAGAGAAGCTTGGGAACTATTATTAAAAACTCCATTTTGGGGCTGATTAGCAAAGAAACTATCGGCTATGTAACCTAAATGTATTTGCAGTTGATCGTTAAATTTGTATGCAAAAGCCGCACCTGCACCATCAAAACCAGGACGGTAAACAGTGGGGTTAAACTGTCCAAATCGGGAAAAACCACCTTGTAGCGGGTTACCATTTAAGGCGTTGAGTGTGGGTACCCAAAGAGGAAAGTTCATTGTTCTAGGACCGATCCAAGCAGTAGCTTTTTTGCCTATGGGGAAACGATAGTAAAGGTTTGCTAGATACAGGCTATTCTGTGCGAAATTAGCAGAACCATCCAGGGCAAAACGGGTCATGTGGGTTCCTGTACTGGCTGCTAAGTTAGAAACGTTCTCTGCTTGTAAAGCTGTTACAAGTTGGTCTTTGCCAGTAAAACTTGTTTGTAAGGAAAGCCTAGTACGGTAACTAAAAATTGTATTGCTGTCATCTCCTGTATCATCAGCCGCAGTATTATTGGCGCGATCGCCTACAGCATCTGATACCACAAATATGGTATCACCAACTAATTTAGTTGTGGTTGAAAATTGATTGGCTTCGACTTGTGCTGTTCTAGCTTCTAAGCCATCTAATCTTCCTCGTAACTGGGCAAGTTCTTGGCTAAATTCCTCTGTTAGCCGTTGTAGAGTTTCTAAATCTTGTTTTATCGCTAGATCAGATGTTGAGGTTGCAATCAATTTTGAGACTTGATCCAAGCAAGAACTTAACCCAGCTGCAAATTCGTAGCGTGTTAAGGCACGATTACCGCGATAACGGCTGTCAGGATAGCCGACAATACAGCCATATCGCTCAACTAAAGATTGCAGGGCTTGAAATGCCCAGTCTGTTGGCTGTACATCTGAAAGTTCCGATACTGATGTGACTGGTGAATCAATAGTTGGTTGTGCAGGAGTTGTTTCTGGAGTGTTTTGCGCGTAGATGTTCGCACCCTTGGCTGAGACAGGAAAATTTGCTGTTAAATCAGCCCCAACCAGAGTTTTGTCCCAAGGCGATAAAGTATATGATGAAGTTTCAGTTTCTTGTTGCGCAGATACTACTTGAGCAAAAGTTTTCGCGTTAGTCGCTAATAAAAGCAGCACTACAAACGTTGGTAAGGTCAGCAATAAATTATCGAAATTCTTTTTCATTTTGATAGAACACACAATTTCGGTCTAGGACAAATCTTCTGCAATTCCGTAAGCATCAGCCAGATGACATCAGCTTTTTCAAATTTCTTGAAATTTTCTACAGCTAAAGAAACGAAAGCTTCAAGATTGCGGTTTCATCAGTATTCGGACTCCAGCTTTTTATCTGGTAATTCCTCAAAAAATATTCTATTTTTTCTCTTATAGTTGCAAAATCTGGTAAGAGAGAACCGCCATATACTAAGGACTAAACTACCTTATAAAAACATACTACGATAATTCGGTCGAATTTTAGTAGTTTTATCTTACTAGATACCAGTATTTCAGACAAACTGTAGGAAATGAGTATTTTTAGCTACACAATATATATAAATTGAGAAATAAAAAAATAACTTGTTTCCGCGTTAAAGCTCTGATAATATACGTATCTTAGATATTAACTCCGCTAAATCGATAGATTTTTTGCATTTTGTTTAGATTTTGCGTTTCTTTACTTTAATATTTGCCAAAAGTAAGAACATTAATTCCAAAATTATGAAGTACAATCAACTAGGCGACAGTGACTTAAAGGTTTCGGAAATCTGTCTAGGAACCATGACTTATGGGCAGCAAAATACTATTGAAGAGGCCCATCAACAGTTAGATTATGCGATCGCCCAAGGAGTTAATTTCATTGATACTGCGGAGATGTACCCAGTACCGCCACGTGGTGAAACACAAGGAAAAACCGAAGCTTACATTGGTGAGTGGTTGAAAAAACAGCAGCGAGATCAACTAATAGTTGCTACAAAAATTGCTGGTCCGGGTCGTCCAATTAATTGGTTACGTGGAGGAAATATTAAAATTGACCACAATAACATTAAGCAGGCGGTGGATGATAGTCTCAAGCGATTGCAAACAGATTATATTGATTTGTACCAAATTCACTGGCCCGATCGCTATGTTCCCACATTTGGACAGACAGAGTATAAACCGGAGTTGGAACGTGAAACAGTAGCAATTTCTGAACAATTAGCAGCCTTTGCAGATGTCATCAAAGCTGGTAAAGTTCGCTATTTGGGTTTGAGTAATGAAACTCCCTGGGGTGTTACTAAATTTGTTCATGTTGCGAAAAAGCTAGGATTACCCAAAGTTATCTCAATTCAAAATGCTTATAATTTGCTAAATCGCGTGTTTGATTCAGCCTTAGCAGAAGTTTCTCACTACACAAATGTTGGGTTACTCGCTTACAGCCCTCTAGGATTTGGTTTGTTAACTGGAAAGTACACAGAAGATAAAAAACCAGAAAATACAAGATTAAGTTTATTTCAAGGTTTTGGACAACGTTATCTCAAACAGAATGTGAATGAGGCTGTAGCAGCTTATGTAGAAATTGCTAAAAAACATAATTTGCAGCCTACTCAATTAGCTTTGGCTTTTGTTCGGAGCCGATGGTTTGTCAGTAGCACAATTATTGGTGCTACATCCTTACAACAACTACAGGAAAATATCGACAGTGTGAATGTAGTTCTTAACCCAGAGATTTTAGCAGAGTTAGATGCAGTTCATACACGTTATCCCAATCCAGCACCATAATTAATTATGTTGTTGGCAACTTGAAAACTTTGTAGGGTGGGCAATGCCCACCGAAACACTAAAGTAATTTTTTCCATTTGTACGTGGTACTTATTTTTTGTAAAAACTCATAAATTAAATCATACAGTTCATCGCTAAAGCAATATAGCAAAATCGCTATAAAAGTCGAAATTTAAATAAAATACGCTGATTTACCCTGAAATATATACATATTAATGCTGACAAAGCAAGCCTTTGATGATGAATTTTAAGTTTTATAAAAACTCCCCTTGATTTTCTAAAAAAATTATGCAAGGCTTAATCTAGTAAAAATACTATAACTTGAGCGGTAAACCGTAGTTTATGGTATTGTAAATTCTAGTACAACGACAATATGCATTGATAAACTGTTCTGATTTCCATCATTGCAGTTAAAAATTTGTTTATTCATTGCGTTATTATCCAAGTTTCTCTGTAGTACGTAAGCTTAAATATTGAGGCGAGTAATTCAATGAGTAGTTACCATTGGCGATCGCAAGATTCATCTACTATCGATATTGATGTTGATCCCAATTTAGAGACAGATGTTCTCGTGATTGGCGGTGGCCCAGCTGGTACTTGGGCTGCTTGGAGTGCGGCATCTAGTGGCGCAAAAGTTGTTTTGGTTGATAAAGGCTACTGCGGTACGAGTGGCTGTGCCGCAGCATCGGGTAATGGTGTGTGGTATGTACCGCCAAATCCGGAAGCGAGAGAAGCGGCGATGGCTAGCCGAGAAGCTTTGGGAGGATTTCTATCCAACCGTGATTGGATGCAGCAGGTATTAAATCAGACTTATGCCAACGTCAACCTATTAGCAGAGTGGGGTTACCCTTTTCCTGTTGATGAAGAGGGAAAACCCTATCGGCGCAGTCTACAAGGACCAGAATATATGCGCCTGATGCGGAAGCAAATCAAACGGGCGGGGGTAACAATTTTAGATAATAGCCCTGCCTTGCAATTATTAGTAGCCGCAGACGGTGCAGTTGCTGGGGCAACAGGGGTTAACCGTCAGACTGGCAAGCAATGGGTTGTACGTGCCAATTCAGTAATCATCGCAACTGGCGGATGTGCTTTTTTGAGTAAAGCACTAGGTTGCAATGTTTTGACTGGAGATGGATACCTCATGGCAGCAGAAGCGGGTGCGGAGATGTCAGGGATGGAGTTTTCTAACGCATATGGCATCTCTCCCGCTTTTTCCTCAGTCACTAAGACTCTGTTTTACAATTGGGCAACTTTTACATACGAAGATGGCACACCTATACCAGGTGCAGGTTCGCAACGAGGACGTTCAGTTATTGCTCAGACTTTGTTGACCCAACCAGTCTATGCCATCTTGGATCAAGCTACTGAAGATATGCAGGCACAGATGCGCAAGGCACAGCCTAATTTCTTCTTACCCTTTGATCGCGCAGGTATCGATCCCTTTAAGCAACGCTTCGCCGTTACTTTGCGTTTAGAAGGAACAGTACGCGGTACAGGTGGGATTCGGATCGTCGATTCTACCTGCGCCGCATCAGTCCCAGGACTGTATGCCGCAGGCGATGCGGCTACCAGAGAATTAATTTGTGGTGGGTTTACTGGTGGTGGTAGTCACAATGCAGCTTGGGCGATATCTTCTGGTTGCTGGGCAGGGAAATCTGCGGCTGAGTATGCCCAGAATATTGGAGAGTGGGGTAGACAACGCCCTGTAGAAGCAGTTGGTGAAGCAGGATTGACAAACGGTAGCAAACACCAGATTAAAGCTCAAGAAGTTATCCGAGCAACACAAGCAGAAGTCTTCCCCTACGATCGCAATTATTTCCGTAACGAACAAGGTTTGACAGCATCATTGCAGAGATTAAATCACCTCTGGAAGGAGATTCGTAGCAGTCAGGCTGGAGATAGCCACAATATTATTCAGGTGCGAGAAGCAGCCGCAATGGTAGCTACAGCGCGATGGATGTACAGTAGCGCCTTGGAACGCAAAGAAAGTCGCGGTATGCACAAACATCTAGACTATCCAGAAATCGATGCCAACCAGCAACATTATTTAGTTAGTGGTGGATTAGATCAAGTCTGGGTGAAAACTGAAGGATTAGGGACAAAGAAAGAATTGGTAAGTGTATCTTCCTGATTATCTTTTTTTCTCACGCAGTTTCAGTCGCGCAAAGGCGCAGAGAGAAAGATAAGAGTTCTTCAACAATGCACCTCATTTCCCAATCTAAAAAATTTACGATTCAAAATTGATCAATAATTCCTTGATGGTATGAGCCTCCAGAAAAATTTGTGAAGTCAATCCAAAATCTAAAATCCAAAATTGTTTGACATGATTGAGTTAGTAAGCGCTTCGCGTTGTATTCAATGTAATATTTGCGTTAACGTTTGCCCAACAAACGTCTTTGATAAAGTACCAGATGCACCGCCTACTATTGCTAGACAAAGTGATTGTCAGACCTGTTTCATGTGCGAATTGTACTGTCCGGTGGATGCTTTGTATGTAGCACCACAAGTCGATCCTCTAGATTCCGTTGATGAAAAATTACTCAAAGAGGCCGAACTTCTGGGTAGCTACCGCAGAAATGTCGGGTGGGGACGCGATCGCACTTCGTTAGCAAAAGAAGATTCCACACACCAAATACTCAAGCAGCTGAAATAACATAAATTTTTTGTTGTCTCCTCCAACTTTTTGCTGTGTCTTTGCGTTTTGTTTACCATGCCTACTTCTATTTCCTTCTTGCCTAAACTACCGACTCTGGCTGTATCTTTGTTATTTCTCAGTACTGCTTGCAGTTCCCATCAGAGTGTTTCCCAAGCTGTACCCAATCCCACGACCACAACCGCAGCTAAAACTACTACCTTGCGTTTGGGTTTTATTAGCAACGGTAAAGTTAAAACACCCATCGGGCCAGCAGGATGGGCAATACATCAAGGTAAACTCTTACCAGAATTGCAACAAATAGGGATAACAGAAATCAAGACACTGAATTTTCCGAATGGGCCTAACCTGAATGAAGCCCTGGTAGCGGGGGTAGTGGATGTAGGCATTTACGGTGATACACCAGCATTGGTAGGCAAAGCTAAGGGTCTTCCTACGCGCCTGATTGCTCAAGAACAAGTAGGGATGAATGCTTGGTTACTGGCAAAGAAAAACGGCCCGCGTTCGATAGCGGACCTTAAAGGGCAGAAGGTAGCGACTTCCAAAGGTTCCTATATGCATCGCTATTTAATTGGATTGTTGCAAGAGTCTGGGATTAGCGATCGCGTCACTGTAATTCACCTCCTACCTAGTGAAGCCCAAGCCGCATTAGAACGGGGAGATGTGGCTGCTATTGCTGCATCTACTGGTACAGGGCCGCTGTTACAAGCAAAAGGGTATCCGGTAATTGATGAAGCAATTAAACATCCAGACTTACGAGGAACAAGCGTAACTGTTGCGACAGAAGCTTTCCTCGCAAAACATCCCGATTTTCCGCAAAAGTGGAATCAGATCAAACAAGCATCTGTCCAAAACATTCAAGCGAACTCAGAGGCTTACTTCAAATTTCATGCTGATGTATCGGGATACCCTCTTGATGTGGTGAAGGCTTCTTTCCCCATTACACAATTCCCCAGAGAACCTTTGCCAGATCAAGGAGTACAACTTTTAGAAGGGACAAAGAAGTTTTTAGTCTCGCAGAAATTAGCCCAGTCTGATTTTCAATTGAATGATTGGATGGTGACGCAACCAAAACAGTAAAAGATTTAAAATAGCAATTCACCCAAAGGTTGCGACTGATGAAAAATCCAAAAGCTATCCTGGAAGAATTCAGCGAGTTAGGCACAAAGCACTATTTCAAACTGACAAATGGGCAAGTTTATCAAGGGTGGATTATGGACATCTTTGACGAAGTGCTTAGTTTTGCAGACTCAGGGCCGCTGGCGGCAGAAAAAAACATTGAGATTGCGATCGCAATGGTGGATTTGGCTACATTATCACACTGGGATGAAACGCAACAGCGTTGGCTTGATTCTCATTGGGATGCTGCAACACAAACATGGTTAAATACTCCTGCCAGCTGATTAACCTAAGCATGGTAAGAGTCATCATATGTAAACGAAGTTAATGATCCAACTGCGTAGGGGTACTCAATAGAGTAAGAGAGTATGAAGCTAATTCTCCCAATAGAAGTTGCTGATGACATTAAACCGCATCTACCTACCGATATAAAATTTATCCGGGCAGATATTGATGGCAATATAGATGGTGATGCTACAGATGCGGAAGTATATTTCAGTTGGCTTTATTATCTCAAACCTACGACTTTACATAAAGTCCTAGACGCAGCGCCTAAATTGCGTTGGCATCAAGCACCAAATGCAGGTGTAAATAACATTCTGACACCACAATATTTAGAACGTGACATCATCTTAACTAACGGTGCAGGAATTCATGCTATTCCCATTGCCGAGTTTGTCATTGCTTATATGTTGTCTTACGCTAAGCATCTGCCAAAATTGTATGAGTTACAAACTCAGAAGAGTTGGCAAAGAGGTTTTAGAAATGAAGAACTGCAAGATAAAACATTATTAATTATTGGTGCAGGTGGAATTGGGCAAGAAATTGCCAAGCGTGCTAAAGCTTTTGGGTTAACAATTTTTGGTAGTCGCCGTAATCCACAACCATTACCCAACTTTGACAAAGTAGTGGGTGCAAATGAATGGAAACCACTTCTGAGTGAAGCTCACTATGTAGTCATTGCCACACCTCTTACCAAAGAAACCAAAGGTATAATTGATGCAGAAGTCTTCAGCCTCATGCGTCCCGATGCTTATCTGATTAATATTGCGCGTGGTGCAATTGTCGATGAACCTGCACTATTAAAAGCTTTACAAGAAGGTGAAATTGCTGGTGCAGCGTTAGATACGGTGTTTACAGAACCACTACCACTAGAAAGTCCTTTATGGACTCAACCGAATATTTTTATTACACCCCACTGTTCTGGCCATTCTCCCAGAACCAAAGAGCGAGCGATCGCACTTTTTCTCGATAATTTTACACGCTATTACAACGGCCAACCTCTACGGAATCTTGTAGATAAAAATGCTGGTTATTAGTTTCTCACAAAAAATACACCTTTAATAAGGTGTACTTTAAAACATCACAAATCTGGTGATAAGATTTGTCTGTAGTAGTTTGCAAGTCAATTCTCTAGTAGTTTGGGTAAAACTGTAAGCGAGCTACACCAAGAGATTGACCTTCTGTGTTCTGATTTACAGGAGCAGCCTTGAGATGAAATAAATAAACCCCATCGTAATTAGGATTACGGTATGGCTTGAGAGCAATTGTTACTGTCTTACCTGCTGGTAAGGGTTGTGCGAACTGGATTGTTACTGAATCGTTTTGATTTGGGTTCCTTACCAAAGAAACTGGCAGATTTTCGCCTGTGCGATCGCTTGTTCCCACAAAAGCACTACTCTGTTTGGCATCAAACTCAATATCTTCGCCGCCTTGTATCTGTGTCAGCGTCACTTGTTGTAGCGGTTTTGCCCCAGAAGCAGGTACAGCGACAGTGAAATAATAAGTTGCTGCTGCAACACTCGTTTGATTATACGTAGTGTTGGCATCAACGGCATAGGTTTTGGCAATAGGCAGCATAAGCATACCAAAACTGAAAGCCAACACAGCTTTAGATAATCTAGAAATATGTTTCATGGCATTGACGGGATGGATAGTTTAATTAGGCTTGAAAATTGGCAAGTCAATTACAAAAGCACCTTCAATTTATAGCCAATTTATGACTATAAGCTGATGCCACTTTTATTGATATGCCAGATGGCAGTCAAGGAATCAACAACGTCAGAGTAATGTATCCGACGCTTGATCGCTTTACTGAAGACTTCATCTTTTCTAGGCTAATTTTCGGATCATGGCAAATATATTCTGGCTTGAATATTGATATTTTTACAAGGGTAATACATCAATAATTAAGGATTTTCTTTCTCGTGATAACACCACTAATCCTATGTCCATATAGGGCTATCAATCAGGAGAAAGATATTTTTATCTGGCATTTAAAGATATGCTTCATAGGCATCTTTTATCTAAAATACAAACCCAATTTTTTAGGACTGTGTTTGATTGCTTATATTTACACGATAAAACTAGGCACATAATAAAAACAAATATTATTTATTCTGAAATCGATAAATTAAAATTATGAAATTATTAATAGCAAATTGGCTAATTCGTAATTCAAGAGTACCAAACGATGAGTATCGGCAAGAACTAATCAAATAACATTCGCAATTGATAGTACTGTTTGAACTTCCTGCCGAGATATCCAGCTTGCCAAGGCGTTGTTGCGTGAATAGGTAAAATTTACCATTTTGCCTATTCACGCAACAACGCCTCTTGTTAGCTTCAAACCATTAATATGAACTAAACTGTATGCGTTTGCCCCTAGTGTCAGCTACGCTATATCAACCCCTAATTATTGATGAGATAGGAGATAAAAAGAAAGGGAATAAGACAGATTATGTGAAACGGCAGTAGGAAACTTGGGAAAAGTAGAGAATGGAATTGTGGCAGTGACATGCAATGGTCTCACTCCCTGAATATCTCGCTGACTACTCCAACTCTATAGTAGGTTGAGTTTCGCTTTAATCATATCAATCCGATGCACTAACTCTGCTTGATTCGTCTTGAGCAGATTCAGTATTCATTTTTGATATGTGTTGTATAGTCAGGACTGAGCAGGGAGCATTGTGGAGTACGTAATTGCTGACACTACCCAAGGCTAACTCACTCCAACCAGATAGACCCTGACGTCCAACTACGATTAGGTCAGCACCCCAAGTGGAGGCTAAGTTACAGATGGTTTGACCAGGATTACCAGGGGATTGGATGAATTCTGTACTCACGCCTGCTAGAGTTGCTTCATCCGTACACGATTGTAGTAGCTCTAGACCTTGCTTTTCCAAAACCTCCCACTGCTGTTGATTGAACTCCAAAGTTCTTTTACTCATCACGGGATATGGATAGTAATCCTGCCTGGGAAGTATAGGTATATTTACTCTCCCCTGTTCTTCACCCGACAGAACATGCAACAGCATAAGGCCGGCCTTGCTCGCTTTTGCTAAAAACAAGGCTTTATCAAAGACATCCTTGGCGGATGCAGAGGTGTCGATTGCAACTAAAATCTTGTGAAACATATAGACTTTCTCCAAACTGTTGTGACTCCATATAAGAGCTGATTTATAAAGGTTCTCTTTAGGCAGCAAGGCGCTTCCACATCAAGCGCACCATTGCCGTTTCGCTCATCAACTCGCTCACGCCTGGTAATAGTTCATAGTCCGTGGCTTGTGCGATGCAACCAGCGAAACCACCCAAATGTACACTCGACAACCCAAGTTTGGGCAACACCTGAAATTATGCTTCGGTTCGCTTGATAATTTCAACTTTGGCATCACAAAAGAGCAAAAATGCTTGGGCGAACTTCTCCTTACTGTAGCCCTAGTCTACACAAATCACAACTAACATAGATCAATCGGAGTCTCCAGCAATCCTACAATTGCGCCCAATCGCTCAAGTCCAATACCTTTTAGTATCTGTAAAATTAGTTCTAAACCCAAAGCTCTTAACTTCTCTACATCCCAAGATGATGTTGTTAAGAAATGATGTAGCCTTTGATGGTTATCTAATCCGACAATTGTTGCTACTTCTGGGAGGCTTTTCCGTTTTAAATCAGAAATACATCCTTCCTATATGTAGATACTTAAATGCTTCAAAAAGCCTAACATCTGAAAACAGCTTTTTATACAACAAACAATATTCGTCCACAAAGTTGATGGTTTGTACGGGTAAACGAGGCTCTACCATACTCTGTATCTTCGTTCGATGTTCTGTAATTTATTATACTATCGGCAAATTTACACAACAGGGCTAATAACCCCTTATTCCCTAACGTATCTTTCAAAAAGATTGTCCGAGTAGGCTGATGCGCGCCTACTGTTCTCTACGTTACAAGCAATTAAGGCCGCGTTAACTCTTTTTAAATTTTGGCTATTCAGTATGTTTAAGGAAGTAGAAGACGAAAGCTTACTAAAAAAGATTCCTCTCCCCATTCAGGAAATCCCAGAGGATAGGGAATTAACACAGACAGTAATTCCTCCCACAAATCGGACTATGAAACTTTCCAAACCGCAAATTCGCACAAGTCTTAGGGCATTAACTATCGAGAGTCTCTTCGCTGCGGTTTTTTACAGTATCATCGGTTCAGCGTTGCTCAGTAATTTCTTGCTGGATCTGGGTGCCGGTGCAGTAGAAATTGGTTTGCTCGCTTCTATTCCTCAGTTGGTAAATTTGCTCCAACCGCTGGGAGCTTATCTAGTAGACCGAAGTACTAGCTTCCACTGGTATTCCATGAGCATTTTCATCCCGGCGCGGCTACTGTGGATAATTCTCGTGCCAGCGATATGGTTAGTCAGCTCATCTAACCATATCACTAAGCACCAAGTGGTGCTGTTGACATTGGGAATTATGTTAGTGGCTAATATCATTGAAGCTTTCGCCCGTGCTCCCTGGATGTCCTGGACGGCTGTGTTAGTACCTGGGCGGCTGCGGGGGCGGTATTTTGGCTTTCGCAATAGTGTTCTCAGTTTGATGAATCTCATCGGTGTGCCGTTGCTGGGTTTAGCAGTATCGATCTGGCCTAGTGGAACGCTCCAAGGCTACGGTGCAATCTTGGTTCTAGGAATTGCGGTTGGGCTGCTTAGTCAGGGCTGTCAGTTCTGGATGAGCGATGTGAACCCACAGCTTTTAAAAGTCGTGGATTCAGAGACACCCCAACCATACCGCAGCGGGATACATCTTCGCTTCCTCAATGACCCCAATTTTTTGAAGTTACTGCTTTACCTTGCCATTTGGTGCTTTGCCGTTAACGTCAGCGCTCCCTTCTTTAACCTCTACATGCTGGATGACCTGGATATAGATGTCAGCGTAGTAACAATCTATAACGGCTTAGGAGCTGGTGCTAACATGCTGCTGCTGATTTTCTGGGGCAAACTGTCTGACCGGATTGGGAATCGTCCCATCATGTTATTAGTAGGAATCTTGGTGGCGGTGACGCCTCTGTTGTGGCTATTAGCTGGAAATGATTCAATTTCCGTTTGGGTCTGGTTACCCTTCTTACACGTGCTGGGATCTGGGACGTGGGCGGCCATTGACCTGTGTACCAACAATCTGATGATGGGAGTGGCACCGGTAACTAATCAGTCCACTTACTTCGCGATCGCAGGGGCGGTTGCTGGTGTCACTGGAGCAATGGGAATCACCGCTGGTAGCTTTCTCGCGACTCTGCCTGGTGCCGGTGGCTTACTGGGAGTGTTTATTCTCTCAGGCATCCTACGGACGGCTGCTCTCCTGCCCTTGTTTTTTGTTCAGGAGCATGGTTCTGTGCCTCTGGGTCAGCTTTGGCGAGTCCTATTCCCAGTCAAGCAGCAAAGAGTACCGATTTAACAATAATATTGAAGACCACTAAATCAAAGATTTAGTGGGGACACAGACCCAAATACTCACCACCCAGTTACACTCAGAGGTCAATTAACTGTTGGAGTAATTGATGTCGTTGCCACCTTGATGTTGTCACGGGACAGGTTGCTGGCCCTAGTTGTGGCAGTTGAAGCAGTTTTTTCGGCTCAAGTTGGCATTGAGCCGAGGTGTGCGACGTGAAAGTGTGCATCTGTGCTGAATGCCAACTTCGACTGCTATAAACCTCGACCTCGCAAGAAAAGCGAGCAGCATTGGCTTCTGAAACTCTTGGCATATATAGCTTTTGATCAAGCCAGAAATACAGTTACTTAGTTTTTGCTTGTGCGATTCGATGTCGCACGTTGTAGAGTGAGTCTCTCAGAAAGACTCTTAGCAAGTGTCCAGTGCCAGTACCCGCCCGAAGGGGCAACAGGAGTAATCCGGTTGTCTCACAGCTAGAGGGTCAAGTATACCAAAACCTGTCAGCCGTCATGATGGGAAGGGTGTTAGGGTAAAGCCAACATGGTTAACGCAAGTGAACCCTTGACGAGGCATCGTGAAGTAAGACTGTTGGAATTTGATATCTACGGCAAAGTTGCGTTGACAGGTGAGCCAAAACGCTTTACGGATCGTGCCGAGTCGATGGGACGGTGGTTTGATGTTTTTGCCTTCCGGATCGGTGAGCCACACGAGTGCAAGGTGGCGGTTCTATTTAAGGACATCAGCGCGATCGCTTTTCGTAATCCAATTTCTTGGGTGCGTTCAGTTACGGAGATAAGCATGATATTCATGATACCAATACCACCCACAATTAAAGAGATAGCAGCGATCGCTGCCAACATAATTGTTAATCCACCAGTGATTTGACCAACTGTTTGTAAAATCTCTTTCTGAGAGTTGATAGTAAAATCATCTTCACCAGTGATTTTGTGCCGTAAGCGTAGTAAATTAGTAATTTGAAACTGGGCAGCATCTACACTCTGGGCGTTACGAGATGAAGCAGCAATGTAATCGAGAGATATACCATAGGGAGAATTTCTACCGATAATGCGGTTGGCTGCGGTAGTTACTGGTATCAAAGCCGCCTCATCATAGTTGGTTCCGATACGAGAGCCTTTGCCTTTGAATACGCCAATGACTTGAAAACTACTATTTTTAATTCGCAATTGTGCGCCGATTGGGTTGAGATTACCAAATAATCGTTGTGCTAAATCTTCACCCAGAACAGTGACTTGGTTTTGACGCTTTATATCTATAGTCTGTAAAAAATCGCCCTTGGGCAATTTTAAAATCTCGCACTTGGGGAAAGCTAGGAGTTGTACCAATGATGCTGGCATTAGTGTTGCGATTTAGGTAATTAACTGACTGTCTGCCATTCAGTTCCGGAGCAACTCCCGTTATTGATGGCACTTGAGTAGCGATCGCTTGAGCATCTGCTAAGACTAAATTCTTGGAGATATCGGTACTGATGCGTCGAGTTTCTTGATTACCTGGAATAATAAAGAGAATGTTAGGGTCTAAAGACTCTAATTGCTGACTGACAAACTTTTGCCCTGCTTCACCAACACCAATCATGGCAATCACTGAAGCATTACCAATCACAATACCCAACATTGTCAAGGCGCTACGTAATCTATTAGCTAGCAGGGTTTTGCCTGCCATTTGCATATTTTCTAAGAAATTCATTGTTGTTTTTTCGCCTGTTCACGTTGATAGTCTTGGGGTGGATTTAAAAATATGCGATCGCCTGCGCTGACTCCTGATAAAATCTGCGTTTTAGGCTTTTTAGAGTTACTTTAACCAACTATGTAAAGTTTTGTATCGGCATTCAACATTTCTGGATTTAGTGCAATCCGTGATTAGCGATTTCCAACCTTTGATTCAGCAAGCAAACGCCACAGTAACATATACGATTTCCACTGATTTACCCCTTATAAATGCCGATACGCTACATCTGCGGCGAGTGTATGAAAATTTACTGTTAAATGCACTGCGATATAACCGACCAGGAGTTAGGCTGGCATTAAATGCTGTTGAAGAAAATGTTAAACAACAAATCCGTTGCACTGTTCAAGATGATGGTGTAGGGATGACGCAACAGCAATGCGATCGCTTATTTGATCTCTACACTCGTGGCCCTAATAATCGTCAATCACTCGGTTTAGGCCTAGGACTCTACATCTGTCGGCAAATTGTCACGGCTCATGGAGGAAAAATCTTTGATTTAAGAACTCGTAGCTCAGAGTCAAAAACTCGTTCTGACATCCTTGAATATTCGTCTCTATTGCCGATGTTGAACTAACCAGTAATGTACACAGATCATCACAATCGCGGGTGGCAGCATCAACATAGGGATGATATCCAACCCAGCCCAGTTCGCCGCCCAGCCCACTCCCGTTGGCACGAGCGCCGCTCCAAAACTGGCGGTACTGGTGGCAAAACCTACTGCCGCAGGCACGAGCGATTCTGGCACTCGTTGTGGAATCAGCCAAATTGTGGCGGGGAAGATAGCGGCTAAGGCAAAGCCAATCAACGGTAAACTAATCCACTGAGCAGGTAAGAGCCACCAGGCTACCAGACTAATCATTAGCAAACTCAGGGATAGGCTGATGGTGCGAACGGCACCCAGTCGGTTCAAGCAGTAACTCAAGCTGAAACGTCCAATCGTCAACCCCATCCAATAGGCACTGACACTATATCCTGCAATCAGTTCAGGTGTGTGTCGGGCAACAGATTGTACTGTGTATGCCCAGTTACCAACCGAGGCTTCAGTGCCCACATAGACGAGCAAGAGCAGCCCAGTTAGCAGCACAATAGGATGGTGGAGCGATCGCCGCAAATTTCCCACCGCAGTCGTATCGGATGTCGTTACCTTTGCCATCATGGGCTGATAGCGCCAGAGAATAACGCTGACAAGACCTATTACCAACACACTGACCACACTCGCCAACACCAAATACACCTGCCGCCAATTCATCCCAACGGCTAACAGTGTCGTTGCCACCGCAGGTCCTAAAAGTGCGCCAATGCCATAGAAGGCATGGAGCGAACCAATCAGGTTTGCACTACGCGAATCCTGCACGATGTAGGTGTTGATGCCTGCATCAATTAATCCAATCCCCAGCCCCAGCAAGGTTCCCGCAACGACCATAATGAACCAGTAGGCGGACAATGCATAAATGAGCAGCGCAGTTGTCAGGGCACAAGCAGCAATCAGGAGCATTCGCGCTAGTCCTAAACGGCTACTGACCAGACTACTGCTGAAAGCAGCGACAATGTATCCACTAATTTGGCTGACAAACAGCAGCGTGACTGTTGCCGGAGTTAGTTGGTAAGTGGACAGGATGGACGGTAACAGCACCCCTAATCCAGCTTCGGCAATGCCAATGGCGATAAAAGCATAGAAGGCGATCGCCACTCCAATCCAATGGGATGTCAAGTAACGTTGCCGCCATCGCGCGAGTTTACGTTGATCGCATTTCATCGAAAAACTCCGGAAGTGAAATCTGACTTTTCACGGTTTTTAATCAATTTTAGGGACGATCGCTTGTCCATAGACCACAAATCCCAGCGCTAAGGTTCGTCTTAACTTGCCCCCAAAGATTGTCTTGAGTCGATGATTAGGTATCGGATTATCATTTTCATTTAAGCTATTTTGAGTATTTTAACTGATTGACAAAAATGCAATTATCTTAAATCTTACGGATGGGGTTAAGTTGGCGCTTAACTCATGGATTTTGCGTGGTGCCATTTGAAGAAAGTTGCCAAACTGGTTTATTGGACATTTTAATCTTGGAGCATAAAGTTTGTAAGCTATGAACCTGTTGCAGTCACTGCGTCGCTCTGGACAATCCGTTTGGCTTGATGGGTTTGAGCGAAGCTGGGTGAGCAGTAGTCAGTTGCAACAAGCCATTGAAGAGGATGGGTTAAGGGGCGCACAATCAAACTTTGACGCATTGAACCTTGCCATCCAGGTACATGCGTACGATCGCGACTTCACTATACTGGCGCAGCAAGGGATGAGCCGGAATGCTCGATCAGACTATGACTATTTGATTGTGCGAGATCTACAATTAGCGGCTGATTTGCTCAAACAAGTCCATTCTCAGACTCAGGGATGCAATGGCTATGTTCAAATTGCTCTTCCGCCTGATGCACTGCTTGCACCTGAAACAGCGATCGCAGCAGCCAAAGACATCTGGCAATCAGTGGGATGGAGTAATTTGTTGTTGAGAATCCCAGCGACTCAATTGCTGCTACCAGTGATTGAACATCTAATTGGCAATCGTATCAATGTTAATGCAACGTTAGTGTTTTCTCCAAGCATGTATGAGCAAGTATTCGATAGTTATCTCAGAGGGCTAAAGAGCCTGATTCAGCAAGGAAAATCGGTGAGCGACGTTGTTTGTTTTACAAGTGTTCTCATTGGTCGTTTGGATAGAGCGATTGATCCACTGATTACCGATACAGAAACATCTTTCAGTGTGATGCAAGCCAAACTTCTGTACCAGCATTATCGAAATCTCTGCCAAAGTGAACGCTGGCGATCGCTCCCTGAAGGGGTAAAACCGCTGCGTCTGGTATGGGATTGCACAGATATTCCGCCTGAATCCGCGTGGCGCTATATTCAGACTCTAGTGGCTCCTGAAACCGTGATGATGCTGGAGCGGTCAACGCTAGAGAAGTATCGTGAGGTTTCTCTACTGTCGGTGAGGTTGACAGAGCATGAACAAGCTGAACAACATGTGACAAACGGATTGTCAGAAAGATCTTTGGATGAACGAGTTGACCAACTTGTGAACGAGGAAATGGCGCGATCGCTCAACGCCTTTCAACAGTTGCTAGTCACAATCGAGCACAAGCGAAGGCGCTGAAGCTGGATGTGCATCGCTTCAATGGTCAATTGCTCCTAACGCTTTCAGGGTAGTTCTTTGAGCCTCTGTCAACCCGGTTGCCCCTTGAATATTCATACCTTCATACAGCCGATCGACTCTTAGCGTTTTGAGGCAATCTCCTGTTGTCGGATTCCACAGCTTAATGGTTTCATCCTGACTACCACTGACCAAAATCGGATCTGCATCGGATGGCAGGCTAACGTCAACCGGACTAAACTGAACAGAACAGACGCGGCTGGTGTGCCCTTGCAGGACTTTCTGGCAAGTACCGTCTCGGGCATCCCATATCCGGATAGTTTGATCGTCACCGCCACTGGCTAGGATACGACCATTGGGGCTGAAGGCGAGGGAGCGAACGCCATTGGTATGATCGTGTAACGTTGCCAAGCACGTTCCGTCTTGCACATTCCAAAAGCGAACTGAGCAGTCCAGGCTACTCGTCGCTAGAGTTTGACCATCAGGACTGAAGGCAGCGAACAAAACCCAACCCGTATGCCCTTGCAGGGTCCTGATGCAGGAGCCATCTCGCACATTCCATAGCCGTACAGTTCGATCGTTGCTGCCACTGGCAAGGGTGTATCCATCCGGGCTAAACGCAACGGCCCAAACCCAACTCGTATGCCCTTGTAGGGTTCTGAGGTAGGTGCCATCTCGCACATTCCATAGCCGCACGGTTTGATCATTGCTGCCACTCGCAACCATTTGACCATCGGGACTAAACGCAACGGACAAAACCCAACCCGTATGTCCTTGTAGGGTCCTGAGGCAGGCACCCTCTCGTACATCCCATAGCCGCACGGTTTGATCATTGCTGCCACTCGCAACCATTTGACCATTCGGACAAAATTCTACTGCCCAGATCCAATTTGTATGTCCTGGCAGATCCTTTGAGCAAGTTTCTTGTTGCACATCCCATAGCCGCACAAGGGCATCATAACTGCCACTGGCTAGCATGGAGCCATCTGGACTAAAGCTGACTGAAGTGATCCCACTGGTTTGCCCCTGAAACGTCTTGAGGCAGGTGCCATCCTGGACATCCCACAATCGAGCTGAAAGGTCTGCACTGCCACTCGCGAGGGTTTGACCATTTGGATTAAAGGCAACGTCCCAAACACAACTGCTGTGACCTTGTAGCAGTTTGAAGCACGTTCCATCCTGCACACTCCACAACCGCACGGAGGCATCCTCACTACTACTAGCAAGGGTTTGACCATTAGGACTGAAGCTGAGTGAGGTGACCCAACCCGTATGCCCTGGCAGTGTTTGGCGGCAGGTGCCTGTCTTGACCTCCCACAGGCGAACGGTGCGATCGTCACTACCGCTGGCTAGGGTTTGACCATCCGGGTTGAAGGCAACTGCCCTCACCCAACGGGTATGTCCTTGCAAGGTTTTGAGGATGGTACCGCGATCAACACTCCACAATCGGATTGAGGAGTCTTCGCTGCTACTCGCCAGAATCTGTCCATTGGGACTAAAGCGGACTGAAGTGACCCCACCCGTGTGACCCTGCAAAACTGCCAGGCAGGTTCCGTCATGTGCATTCCAGAGCCGAATTGTTTGGTCATCACTGCCACTCGCCAGCATTTGACCATCGGGGCTGAAGGCGATCGTCCAAGCTCGTCTGGAATGCCCCCGCAGTGTTTTGAGACAGGTGACTGGGAGATGGCTGGAATCATCCACCTCAGCCAGGTTTGCAGGATTGGACTGCTCAAAATCGATGCTCTGCACATCCCACAACCGAATCAACGAGTCATGGCTACAACTGGCTAGAGTTTTGCCGTCAGGACTGAAGGTGACAGCCCAGATCCAGCCCGTATGTCCTTGCAAGGTCAAAACCTGTTGACCATCGACCACGCGCCACAGGCAAATCTTACCGTCCAAATCGCCGGTTGCCAGTAAGCTACCATCTGGGCTAAAGCTGACTGACACAACGCTACTTAAGGTCTCTGTAAACACAGAGGTTGCCAAATCAGCGTTGCGAAAATTGACCCCTGCCAGGTTGACCTGTCGTAAGTCGGCTTGCCATATGGCTAGTTCCGAAAAGTCACAGCCTCGTAACTTGCTTTGCAGATGCACCAGCAGGTTGAGAAGATTACCAGCCATGTAGTCTGGCAGAGGTGCTTGCTGCTGTTGCTGTTCCAACATATTTTTCAACTGCTGCTCAATTGCTGATGAATTGCCAAACTGCATCAGCAATTGTTCGGCGATCGGCTCAACAATTAACCGCTTCTGCATCTCTCGCACGTAGTCTTTTGCCTGAGCTTTGAGCAGTGCATGGCTTCTAAGTCGCTCTGGCGTCTGGCTGGCAATTTCTCCAGAGACGCACTGCACGAACTGATCAGTCGCACACTCCAGCACCACAGGCTGGAGAAAGAACTGCTCACCCTCTTCAATCAGCGTAGGCGCAGCCTTGTCGATTAAACATCGCCGCAACAAGGACTGCATGGCATCTGGCAATCTGCGCTTGGAAGCCTTGGTTGCAAGATCCCCACTCAACTCGAAAAGCGAGACGGGTTCCCGATTAATGGCTAACCAAAAGAGCATTTCCTGCTCAACTTTCGATAGGCGATCGAACTGGTGCCGGAGCAAGTCTCGAATATCATCAAAGACTGCTAACCCCTGCTGCACATAGTTCAATATTTCAGCAATGCTGCCACTAAAGAGGTCTTGGGTTGTGGCTGCCAGCATCTTCAGCGCCAGGGGGTTGCCGCTGTAATGGGTAACTAATCGCTCCCATTCTGAATCTGTCCCCACAAATGCCCCTTTATAGAGAAATAGTTCTCGTCCTGCTTCTGGGTTCAGTCCTTTCAGCAGGAGTGTTCTGACTGATTGCTGCTTCCCTTCCAAAGGCACAATCTCTCTAGGCTTTTCGCGACTGGTGAGCAGCAAACAACTCTGATGGGGGACTCCCCCAATCTCTTTGAATAGCTGACCATATCCCTCATAGCCTGCTCGATACTGTGCTGGTTGACCTGCACTTAGGATTGTCTCGACATTGTCCAGGATCAGCAAACAGTGCTTTTGACGCAACCCCTCCACCAGCTTCAGCAGTCTCCCATCCAGGCTACTCGGCACAGCAATGTCCTCTCCCTGTGCCCGCAATAGAATCGGCAATACTGTCTCTAACCACTCTTCAAACGGTGGGGCATTTTGTAGCGATCGCCACACAACCACCTCAAACTCGGTTTGAATCTGCTGCACCAGTTTGGCAGCCAGGGTACTTTTGCCGATCCCACCAATCCCCAGCAGCAGCACGAGGCGGCACTGTTCTTCTAGCACCCACTGCTCAAGACACAACAGTTCTTCACTGCGTCCGCAAAAGGTCGAGGTATCAATGGCGCTACCCCAAGCGGGCGGCTCTGATTGGATGATCTCCTCCGCTGCTTCAATGGCAGCACTGGGGCGTAGATAATCATTCCGGCTCAATTCTAAGTTAAAGGCTCGGAACGCCCACTGCAACGATTGTTTGTCTACGGGTTCTGAGCGCCCTAATACTTTTGAGATCGTGTTCAGGGACAAGCCCATGCGTTCATTGAGTTCTTCTAAAGTGAAGCGCTCGCCTGCATTCTCATTGAACTCAGCCTGGATTTTGGCAGCTTGAAGCTTGTTCCATCCCTGGGCAGTCAGGATGACCCCTCTGTAGCGCCTAGTCTTGTGCAGTGGCATCACAGTCACCTAGAACCAGAACAGAGCCTAAGCAAAGTATAGGTGCTTAACCTCAAAAGATCAATAGAGCTGATTTTGAGAGGTCTCATGACGGATTAAGTTGCACTTAATTTAAGTACTAACTTAGTAAACTTGACTGGTTAAAATTAGGCAAACGCCGAAAAATAGGGACAGTTCTTTACAAGCCCCGACTTGCGGGCTACAAACTAGGAGGTTCGGCATGAAGATTGTGGTTATTGGCGGCAGCGGACTCATCGGCACAAATCTCGTGAACAGGCTGCGCCAGCTTGGACATGAGGTAGTAGCGGCATCACCCAGATCGGGCGTCAACACCATCACCGGTGAGGGACTCGCGGGCGCACTTGCAGGCGCTCAGGTTGTTGTCGATGTGGCGAACTCACCTTCGTTCGAGGACAAGGCGGTTTTGGAGTTCTTCGAGACATCCGGTCGTAACCTGCTTGCCGCCGAAGCGAATGCTGGTGTGGGACATCACGTAGCGCTGTCGGTTGTCAATGCCGATCGCTTGCCTGACAGTGGCTACATGCGGGCAAAGGTTGCCCAGGAGAAGCTGATTAAGGATTCCAAGATTCCCTATACGATCCTCCGTGCAACGCAGTTCTTCGAGTTCCTGAGTGGCATCGCCCAATCGAACACCGACGGACAAACGGTTCGCTTGTCACCTGCCCTGGTGCAGCCGATCGCGTCGGATGATGTGGCTGCCGTACTAACCGATCTCGCAGTCGAGGCACCCCTGAACGGCACGATCGAGGTGGCTGGTCCTGAAAAGTTCCGTCTCGACGAACTCGTCCAACGATTCTTGATCGCAAACAACGACACACGCAAGGTAATCACAGACATCCACGCCCGCTACTTCGGCATAGAGCTCAACGATCACTCCCTCACCCCCGGCGACAATCCGCGCATCGGCTCGACAAACTTCGATCAGTGGCTCGGTCGCCAACGTAACGCGGCATAGCCGACACTCGTTCATCCCATGACTCTTAACGTTTGCTTCCTGCCCGTTGTGACGAAGATGACGGGCGGGAGGTAGCCTCGCCGATCCCTATCGGTTCGTCATTCTGCGCTAGGCGATCGACAAACAGGTCGGACTGCGCGGATTTGAGAACCTGGCGCGATTCGTAAACCGCTTGAACGTCTATTCGATTTGAGATGAGGGCATCATACGGCGGATTTGTATCCACGAATTTGTATTCAAAGGAGAACCCAAATGTTCACTAGATTTCTCCACGGAGTTGCATTCGCAGCACTCTCCATATTCGCAGCTTTTTTTGTATTCACAACACTCCCTGTATTCGCAGCTTCAGCCGATGACGTGTCTACTGATAAGTCCAAGATAACGCTGGTTTTTGATCACGCCCTTCCGAATGTGCCCGGCAAGAGTATGAAAGGCGTGCTGGTCGAATACCAGCCGGGTGGCTCGAATCCTGCGCATACCCATCCAGGCTCAGCTTTCATCTATGCAACAGTCCTGGAGGGTGCGATTCGTAGCAAAATCAATGATAATCCGGAGCAGGTGTATCACGCTGGTGAGAACTTTTTTGAATTACCTGGCAATCATCATCTTGTCAGCGCAAATGCCAGTGATACTCAACCCATGCGCATGCTAGCTGTCTTTGTCGTCGATACCGATGAAACGAATCTGGTCACGCCCGACAAAAAGTGAGACGTAAAATCGGACATTAGAAAAGGAACGATCGTGTCACATCCCTGATTTGCCCAATCACTCGAAATGCACTGGCGGGGAGTCATGCCGCTGTGTCCCTTTGCTGGATCTTGGAGGAGAGCGATGTCAGAGATCCAGACAGTGCAGACCAACCGTGACCTGAACGGTGGGGAGTTTTTATCGCTTCCTCCCCTTTATTGCCACCAACGGCAGGCGAAACCCTGCATTACTAGAGGTCAAAGGTGGCGATCGCTCAGGCCATGCCCACCTGTTTTGCCCTCACTCCAGGCTGATTTGCAAATTCCAGACGTTTTGAGTGACGGAGGTGCGATCGCCTTAATGCTCAATTGCCCCTAACGCTTTCAGGGTAGCTTTTTGAGCCACTGTCAACCCGGTTGCCCCTTGAATATTCATACCTTCATACAGGCGATCGATCGTTAGCGTGCTGATACAACGTCCTGTCTTTACATCCCATAGTTTTATCGCGCGATCGTAACTGCCGCTAAGTAGGATTTGACAGTTGGAGCTAAAGAGGACTGACGTGACCCAACTGGTGTGTTCGCATAATGTTTGGAGGCAGTGTCCCGTTTGCAAATCCCACAAGCGGATGGTTTGGTCATCACTGCCACTTGCTAAGATTCGACCATCTAAACTGATGGCAAGCGTCCACACAACTCCCGTATGTCCCTGCAATAGTTTCAGACATGTTCCGGTTTGCAAATCCCACAAGCGAATTGTTTGATCGTGGCTGCCGCTTACCAATCGTTGACTACTGGGATCAAATGCCAGCGTGAAAATAGCACCCGTATGTCCCTGCAATACCCTCAAACATTCTCCAGTTTGCACATCCCACAAGCGAATGGTGTCATCAAAACTACCACTTGCTAACCATTGACCGCTCTTATCAAACGCAATCGCGAGAATACCGCTCTCGTGCCCGCGTAACACCTGCAAACAATGTTGTGTCTCCACATCCCATAGTCGCACAGTGCAATCATAACTACTGCTTGCCAAAATCTTTCCCCCCGGACTGAACAACACTGTCCAGATGGATGCGTTGTGCGCTGACCACTCGTCGAAATGCCCGGTTTGAATATTACACACAGCGATCGACTCATCATGTCGATTAATCGCCAGCGTTTGACCATCGGGACTAAAGCTGACGTTACTTAATGATGAAATCCCACGGATCGGGCTGGAAAAAGTTTTGTAGGGGTGAAGTCGTGGCAGATTGCTATCTAGCTGCAAACGCCACAACTGAATCGTTTCATTCTGACCACTACTGGCAAGCAATTGATCGTCCGAACTGAGGCTCAGGGAGTGAAGCCCACCAGTATATCCACGCAATGTTTTTAGGTTTCGTCCGCTTTGCAAATGCCACAGCCGCACCGTATGGTCTTTTCCTGCACTCACCAACAATTGACCGTCGGCACTGATGGCAAGCCCGTGAACATCATGCGTATGACTGTCGAGCACATAGATGGATTGCCCATCCTGGACACTCCAAAGACGCAGAGTGCCATCGCGACTGGCACTGGCTAACAAACGTCCATCCGGGCTAAAGGCGATGTCCCAAACCCAATCGGTATGTCCCTTGAGCACCTTGAAATTGAGCTTTGACGATGGATCTCTAACGAGATAACCGCTCCACAGTCGAATTGACCCATCACGACTGCCGCTAGCAAGCAGTTGACCATCCCGGCTGTAGCACACACACTGAACCCCGCTGATATGCCCCTGTAAGACACTCAGGCAGTTCCCGTTGCTCACATCCCAGATCCGAATGGTTGTATCATGACTGCTGCTGGCTAAGGTCTGCTGATCGGGAGCGAAGTGGGCGGCATAAACACTCTGGGTGTGCCCTTTCAAGACACGGAGACACTGCCCTTGCAAATTCCACAAACGCACGGTTTGGTCGTCGCTGCTACTCGCTAATTGCTGACCATCGGGACTAAAACTCACTGACCAAACACAGCTTGTATGCTCTGTTAGCACCTGCAAGCATTGCCCACTTTGGACATCCCACAAGCGCACCGAACTATCAGTACTGCCGCTGGCTAACGTTCTGCCATCCGGACTAAAGGCGACGGACCAAACCCACCCTGTGTGACCTTCAAAGGTGGCTAAGAGTTGGGTTATGGTGATGTTCCAGAGATAGATGTTGCCATTGGAAGCCCCAACTGCGATGACCTGAGCGTCTGGACTCAGGTCAATCGACATGGCATTACTGAGTGTTTCTGAAAAGATGGATTTGGCTAAATTGGCATTCTGAAAATTGACTCTTGCTAAATTGACCTGTCGCAAGTCGGCTTGTTGCACTACGAGGTCGGAAAAATCTGAGCCGCACAAATCAACTTGAAACTGTACCAGTAGGTTAATCAGGTTGCCTGCCACATATCCTGGTTTTTTCCCTTGTTGCATCAATAAGTGCCTTGCTTGTGCCTCGATCGCTGTCACACTGCCAAAGCGAGACAGAAGCCGCTCCATCACGGGTTGCATAATTAGGCGTGTCTGAATCTCTCGAATGTAATCTTTTGCTTGTACTCGCAATAAGGGATGCGTTTGCCAAACGTTAAGCTGCTGCGTCTCAAATTCGATGCAAATTTGCTGCACGAATCGCTCTGTGACATATTCCATCACAACGGGTTGCAAGAAGAATAACCCATCGTTTTTTTCAATGAGCGATCGCCTCAGTAGTGAGTTGATCAGATTGGGTACACTTTGTTGAGCAGCAGGATCAACCACGTTCTCTCGAATGTCTGAGATCGAGACTGGCTCCCGATGAATTGCAAACCAGGACAGTATTTTCTGTTCAGCTTCCGAGAGGCGATCGTACTGACGAGAGAGCAAATCGCGGATGTCTTCAAAAACAGCCAATCCCTGACTGAGATAAGGCAACACCTCTGTAATGCTGCCGTTAAACAAATCCTCAATTGCGGCTGCCACCAGTTTCAATGCCAGAGGATTGCCACCGTAGTGGTGGATTAAAGTCTCCCATTCGGCTTCTGAACCTGTAAACGCTCCTTTTTGCCGAAAGATAGCGCGTCCGTCATCAGGTGACAATCCATGTAAGAGCAGCGATCGCACTAGCACCTGTGCACCTTCCATCAGTGCTATTTCGCGAGGCTTTTCTCGACTAGTGAGCAACAAGCAACTTTGGTGAGACGTTTCACCAATGGCTCTAAGCAACTGTCCGTAACCTTCATAGCCTGAGCGCCATTGTCCCACTGGCTCACGCTGCAAAATAGTTTCAGTATTATCCAGAATTAATAAACACCGACGCGATCGCAGATATTGGATCATTTTGGAAATTTGCTGATCGAGCGTGGTGGGAATGATCGGATCTTCCTCATAAAGCGGCATGAGAAACTTCAGCAGGCTCGACAGGAGTTCATCCAGTGGTGGTGCATTAGCCAGGGAGCGCCATACGACAATCTCAAATTCTGTCTGCATTTGCAGCGCAGCTTTGACGGCGATCGTACTTTTGCCAATGCCCCCAATGCCCAATACTCCAACCAGACGACAGCGCTCAGACACAACCCACTGCCACAGTTGCGTTAGTTCTGCCTCACGCCCATAAAACACCGAGGCATCGACCGCCGTGTCCCAGTCCTGTTGGGGATTTGTCCATCGGCTCTCGGTCTCTTCAGATAAGGCAGGGGATCTGAGGTCTGTTTTCGTCAATTCCAGCCCAAACGCCCGGAAGAGATATTCTAATGACTGACGATCAACCCCCAGTTCGCGCTTGAAAATGCGAGCGAGGGTATTGAGGGAGAGTCCGGTGCGATCGCTGATATCTTCCTGGGTGAAGCGCTTACCCCAGGTTTCGTTGGATTCCGCCTGCTGTTTTGCCGTCTGCAACTTTTGCCACCCTTGAGGCGATAGGATGACTCCTCGCACTCGAAAAGAAGTGGAGCGACCTCGTTCAGATTTTGATGGGTTGGAATCCATAGATCAGCCGATGGTACAAGGGACAGAGCGAATCTTTTCTTGAAATATCGGGCGTTTCTTCAATCAACAACTGACGGGGAGTTTCAGCAACACAGATTGGCAAGCAAATGATTCCATTTTCGTCAAAGTATACCAGGTTTTATTGCTTGTGGCTCACTTAGGGTGGCGTTACTCAAACACAGAACAATTAAATTGCGTTTTAACTCAAAGAACTTGAGTGTTTTGTATTGGGCGATCGCGCTCAGAATGAAAAGTAACCAATCTGAACATCAAACCCACCAACCTAAAGCAGGGCTGTTTCATTCGCTAAAAGGCTTGCAAATGCAAGGGTTCAGGAGATAAAAAATAAGCTTGGCATTCAATCCTAGGCATCGAAATGGTCACCAATTCATGACTTTTACCATGATATTTATCGCCAATCATATTGACAAAACACCTACCATTACGAATGAAACAGCCCTGCCAACCTAAAGGAGATCAAGATGAGTAGCAATCACGTAAACAGTCAAAACATGAAACTCGAAGTTGTGGTATTGCCTGTCTCCGATGTTGATCGGGCCAAGGACTTCTATAAAACGTTGGGGTGGCGACTGGATGCCGACTTTGTCACCGATGAGAACTTCCGGGTGGTGCAATTGACTCCTCCTGGCTCAGAGTGCTCCATCATCTTTGGTAAAGGAATTTCGTCAGCTACGCCAGGTTCGGTTCAGGGTTTGTACCTCATCGTTTATGACATTGAGGCAGCCCGCGCCGAACTCGTTGATCGCGGTGTCGAGGTGAGTGAGGTGTTTCACGACATCGGCGGGATCTTCCCCCACGCTGGAACCGAGGGACGAGTACCGGGTCCCGATCCGGAACGGCGCGACTATGCCTCCTATGCCTCGTTCAGCGATCCAGACGGCAACAGTTGGGTGCTTCAGGAGATAAGGGTGCGGAAGCCCGGACGGTAATAGGACATCGATCAACGCAATGTAGTGCCGTACTAACCAATAAGCTTTAGAGGATTTACAGATGAAGATTTTTGTTGCTGGGGGAACAGGAGCGATCGGTCGCCCAACGCTCGACCAATTACTTGCCAGAGGACACAATGTTGTCGCGCTGACCCGCACCCAAGAAAGAGCACAGTCCTTAGCGGCACAGGGAATCGAACCGGCGATCGCGGATGTATTCGACCCAGAGTCAGTTAAAGCGGCTGTCATTCGCGCTCAACCAGAGGTGGTGATTGAACAACTCACCGCTCTACCCAGAACTTACACTCGCGAATCCATGAATGCGACAGCGGCTCTGAATACGCGGATTCGGTCAGAGGGAGGAGGCAATGTGCTGGCGGCAGCAAAGGCAGCAGGGGTGCGCCGTTTCCTGAAACAGTCGATGGCCTTCTGGGGAATTCCCGGTGCTGGATTGGCAGATGAGGAAACACCGTTATCGCTTGATGCCTCCCCTGCCGTTGCCGCGGATGCTCGCCTCGTTACCGAGACTGAACATCGTTTACTCCAAACGCCTGATCTGGAAGGAATCGCTTTACGCTATGGTTTTTTCTACGGACCCGGCACCTGGTTCAACCCGGATGGCGATGTGGGGCAACAGGTGCGGCAGCAACAGTTTCCAATTGTGGGCAATGGGGATGGTGTCTGGTCGTGGATACACATTGAGGATGCCGCAATGGCCACCGTTGCCGCCGCAGAGCAGGGCAATCCTGGTGTTTATCTGATTGTGGATGATCAGCCTTTAGCGGTGCGCGACTGGCTGCCTGCGTTTGCTCGAGCGCTGAATGCTCCACCCCCACCACGGATATCGGTTGAGGATGCTCTCAAAATGGAGGGTGGTGCGGACATTGTTTACTACCAGACTCAGATGCGAGGCGCATCGAATGCCAAGGCAAAACGCGAACTGAATTTTCAGCCGCGACTGTTGGAATGGGTGGTTGATACCGCCATAGCTCACGCTAACTAATACCAATTTAAATTGGAGACAGGGCAGATAAGGTAAACTGAGAATTGTTGTTTAGATAC
>NZ_MTAV01000097.1 GCF_002154695.1 Nostoc sp. T09 | reverse complement strand
TCCGAGACCATCTAGACCTGTAGAGACAGAACCAGCGCCAAGTCCGAGACCATCCAGACCCGTAGAGACAGAACCAGCGCCAAGTCCGAGACCATCTCGACCTGTAGAGACAGAACCAGCGCCAAGTCCGAGACCATCTAGACCTGTAGAGACAGAACCAGCGCCAAGTCCAAGACCATCTAGACCTGTAAATACTTCACCTGCAACTAGTCCGAGACCATCCAGACCCGTAGAGACAGAACCAACACCAAGGCCTGTAAATAATGGTTCTGCTCGTCCACAACAGGGAGGCTATCAACCAACAACTAAACCACGTACAGGTAACAAGCCAATTCGTGGGGGTTCACCTATTTCTCCACAGGCAAATCTGAATTACAAACCGATTAACTTTGTAGATTTTGCCTTCGGTATTTTAGGCAAACGTGATTTCCAATCTCAAGGTAGGTATTATCATTTCTACCAATTTGAGGGTAGAGAAAATCAACTAATTCAAATTAGGCTTGGTGGTAGTACTGATACGCGCCAAGCAAATAACCTTAGTCTCAATCCCTACATGTTTGTGCTTGACCCCAATAATAACGTGATTGTGAAGCGAGGCAGTGCCCAGACAACGGGTGGAATTAAAGATGCATTTGTATTTGTCAGATTACCTGTTCAAGGTACTTACACGATCGCAGTCACTAGCCGCAATCCAGGTGATACAGGTCGCTATAGTCTAGCACTTAGAAATGATAGAGCCAGCTACGCTCTAGACGAAACTGCCGAACTAACCGCCCAAAGTCTTACCCTAAAGCAAAATAAAAGCCCCTACGATGTCTCCAAGTTTGAGGGTAAAAAAGATCAGCTCGTTAGTATTCGTGTAGACAGTGAGTTTGAAGAGTTTTCTCCTTACATAGTCTTATTAAATTCTCAAGGAAAGATTGTCGCTGCCGATAATGCCAAAGATGGTAAGTATAGCGCTCTGATTGACCGCGCCAGGTTGCCTGGGGATGATACTTACTATGTAGTGGTTACTTCAGCTAACCCACAAGAACGTGGCAGATATCGCTTGACTCTTTACTAATTCAAAAGACGAGGGGCTTGGGGAAATATTTCTGAACGCGCCTTAAATATAGTGTTCATGAACCGTCATCAACTGCGTACACTAGGATGCATGAAAATTTTTTCTTTTCCTCCTGCATCCAGCCTCCCACCCTCACTCAGGCAAGGTTTATGGCTTTTACTCGCAGCTGTAGCGCTGTGGAGTATGAATTTGGGAGGAGCCACGCTGCGAGATTGGGATGAGGGTTACTATGCGATCGTAGCTCGTCATATGTACCGTTCTGGTAACTGGCTCTATCCTTTACTGCATGAACAACCCTTCGATAAGCCTCCTTTAGGGGAATGGCTAATCGCTGCTAGCTATTCACTGCTAGGCATTAGTGAACTGACAACCCGCTTACCTTTAGCCTTAATTAGTGCCTGTGGTGTTCCCTTGCTGTACTGGGTAGGGCAGGAAATTTTTACATCACAGTTGAGTGCGGTTTTTTCTGCCTTAGTTTATCTAACTCTGCTGCCTATTGTTAGACATGGACGCCTTGCCATGCATGACGGGATTACCGTCACGTTATTTTTGCTACTGATGCTAGGTCTGCTGAAATCCCGCCAGCATAAATTATGGGCAATAATTCCTGGTGTGGCGTTTGGGCTGCTAATTTTAGCTAGGGGAGAAATGGCATTTGTTTTAGGGGTGATCGCTTTTTTATTCTTAGTAATAGATAGACGACTCTCCCTATTTAAAAATCCCTACCTCTGGATTGGTCTAGTACTAGGCATTCTACCTGTCATTGCCTGGTATGCTGCCCAAGGACAACATTACGGGGCAGAATTCTGGCAAGGACGTTTTTTTGGGCCTTTGGTGCAACGGATTTGGCAGCCGTTTCACAATCATGATGGTCCTCCTTGGTACTACCTCGTAGAGTTACTCAAATATAGTTTTCCTTGGGTGCTTTTTCTGCCCAGTGGTTTAATTTTGGCATGGCAACAACGCCATAGCAGTTGGGGGCGATTAACCTTGGTAGGAATAGTAGTTTATGGGCTGACGATTTCTATGATGCGCACTAAGCTACCGTGGTATATCATGCCCCTCTATCCCTTTGTGGCTTTAGCGGTAGGCGCAAAACTTGCCGTAGTTTGGCAGCATCCTCAACCTTACCCTAGTGCTTGGAAGTGGCTATTTGGTTTGGCGGCGTTGGTTGGGAGTGGCGGCTGTATCTATTTTGTTGTCAGCAATCAAATAGCACTGCTTCCTTTAGGGATTGCGCTCACACTCGTCTTTAGCTATACAGTCTGGTTAGTTATCAAGCAAAATCGCCAATTTATTGTGGCTTTATTTGCAGGTGTTTACTTGATTTTAGGAATATTTGTGAATTCTCCAGTTTGGGTGTGGGAACTGAATGAAGCCTTTGCTGTTAAGCCTGTTGCGGCTTTGCTACAACAACATACTCCTAAAGATGCTGCGATCTACACATCTTTTGCCTATGGTCGTCCTAGTTTAAATTTTTATAGCGATCGCCAAGTTAAAAGTGCAACAAGTGCAGAACTACAAACTCAATGGACAAAAAAATCTTACTTGCTATTAGACCAAGCAACACTCAATTCTCTACAACTAACTAACAGCAAATCTTTAGGTACAGCAGCAGGATTTACCTTAATTGCTCCCAACAAAAATGAGTGAATAGGCAATAGTCAAGAGCGATTATTTATTTCTCCCTTCCCCTGTTCCTCATCCCCCCGATCTCTCCCCGGTTGATGGCGACACTGGCCATACTTTGATGCTTCTGTCTTTACTACCACTGACAATTGTCTTGCCATTAGGGTTGAAGGCCACAGCCCAAATCCTATTGGTATGCCCGGTAAAAGTGCGGATCTCCTGTTTCTGAGACACATTCCACAATCTCACAGTGCCATCCCAACCACCACTGGCAAGGGTTTGACCATCTGGGCTGAAGGCCACAGACCACACTTTAGTTTTATCTCCTTTGAGGGTAGTAATTTCTCTTCCTGTAGCCAGATGCCATAATTTAATTGTGCCGTCCCAACTTCCACTGGCAAGGGTTTGGCCATCGGGACTAATGGTTACAGAATTCACTACACCAAGATGACCTGTTAGGGTGCGTTTGACTGCTCCGGTAGATATATCCCACAGTTTGATATTTTTATCAAAATGATTGCTACTAGCAAGAGTATTGCCATCTGGGCTAAAAGCTACAGAATTAAAGATATCGCACTGCCCTTGGAGGGTGCGGATGACTTGTCCGGTAGTAGAATTCCACAGTTTAATCGTCTGATCCCAACTACCACTAGCCAGAGTAGTGCCATCTGGGCTGAACGCCACAGACTGAACCGAGAGTAAATGTCCTTTAAGAGTACGGATTTCTTCTCCCGTCGCCAGATTCCACAACTTGATAGTTTTGTCTAAACTACCACTGGCAAGAGTCTTACCATCTGGGCTAAAAGCTAGGGAATTAACCCAGTTTTTATGTCCCACTAGGGTACGGAGTTGCTGTCCAGTAGTCAAATTCCACAGTTTGATAGTGTTGTCTGTACTGACACTAGCAAGAGTATTGCCATCTGGGCTAATAGCTACAGCCTTAACTGAGCCAGAATTTCCATTGAGAGTTAAGGCATTGGATGCTATTTGATTGGGAGAAGATGTCTCACCAGTTGCAGCTACGGGAAATTGCGAATACCAAACTCCTCCAGATCCTAACACCAGGAAAATCGTGGCTGTTAAGACTCTAATTTTTGAGTTCATAAGATTTATAGACATCGCAGATCCCCCAGTAGCATCACCCTAATGCTGCATAACATAGCAAGCATTTTAGATACAATTACTGAATGTTATAAAATAAAATTATAATTGCTTTACAAAGTTTCTATCTAGACACATGCCAAATCTTAATAGTGTTGTCCTCACTACCACTGATGAGGGTTTTACCATCAGGGCTAAAGCTGAGGGACGTTACGGTGTTGGTATGTCCAGTTAATGTTAAAAATTCTTCTCCTGTAGATAAATTCCACAATTTGATTGTGCGATCGCGACTGCCACTGGCAAGGGTACTACCATCCGGGCTGATAGCAATCGATGTGACTGTGTTGTCATGACCCGCCAAGGTGCGAATTTCTTGACCTGTAGATAAATTCCACAATTTAATTGTGCGATCGCGGTTGGCACTAGCAAGGGTTTTACCATTGGGACTGATAGCTAGAGAAGTAATCGTTTTGCCATCCCCTTTTAAGGTGCGAATTGCGTATCCCTTAGATAAATTCCACAGTTTAATAGTTTTATCAAAACTACCGCTAGCCAGAATCTTACCATCTGGGCTAATAGCCATTGACCGCACCCAAAATTCATGTCCCACTAATGTACGGATGTGTTCTCCTGTTTCTAAATTCCAAACTTTGATCGTATTGTCATCACTACCACTAGCCAGAGTTTTACCATCTGAGCTAATCACTAAAGCATGAACTGAGTCAGAATGCCCTATTAGAGTGTGAATTACTTTACCTGTAGCTACATTCCAAACTTTGATAGTGTTATCATCACTACCACTAACCAGAGTTTCGCCATTGGGACTGATAGTTACGACATTCACTTTTTGAGAGTGACCGTTGAGAGTGAAGATTTCCTGTCCTGTAACCAGATTCCATAATTTGATTGTGCGATCGCTGTTGCTAGCAAACAATCGACCATCAGGACTGATAGCCACAGACAGAATCGCATTTTCATGTCCTTGGAGAGTATTAACTAAGGAAATATTTCCCAAAGTCATCTTTGGCTGCTGACTCAAAACAGCTTCACTGTTACCTGGATGATTATTTTGTTGACTCAGGCGAGAAGATATAGTTGTTTGCAGCCGAGAAAATTGTTTATACCAAGATTCTCCAAATCCAAACAATAAGATAGCAGCAGCTGCCAAGACTAGAATTCTTAAAAAATTGTATTTCCTAGGTAAATGTTGTGTCTGAGTTTTTGGAGTTTTACCAGATAATTTAACTGATGGTAACAGTCGCAATGGTTGTTTTTGTGACAAGTCTTTGATAACTTCATCAACTGACTGATAGCGGTAGCGGATATCTTTTTGCAACAGCTTATCGACGATCCGATCTAAATCCGCATCCAGCGGTCTGCGCAAATATTGTCGCCAATTTGTCACCCAAGAATATCCATGTTCTGTCCACAACTGAAAGGGAGAAATTCCCGTTAACAGATGAAAGCAGGTAGTTCCCAAACCAAATAAATCGCTGGCTGGATAAGCTTTACCATCTCGAATCTGTTCAATTGGGGAGTAACCATGAGAACCAATAGAAGTACCAATTTTATTTTGTACTCTTGCTGTTAATTGCTTTGAGGAGCCAAAATCTATCAAGCATAAGCGTCCATCACTGTGACGCCGAATGATATTTTCCGGCTTGAGATCTCGGTGAATGACTCCGCGATCGTGAATGAATTTGAGGATGGGTAGCAAATCGAGCAAAATTGCTTGAATTTCCCTATCCTTATAGGTCTTGCGTTGCTGCAACTCCGTTAACAAATTCTCTCCATTAATAAACTGCTGCACTAAATATAGGCAGTGGTCTTGCTCAAAGTAAGCTAAGAGAGTTGGAATTTGCGGATGTTCTCCGAGTTGTTGCAGTCGTTTGGCTTCTTCAGCAAATAACTCCATCGCTTTTTTTTGCGACCAAGTTCCTTGAAACTTTGGAGCTAATTGCTTGACTACACAGCGTTCATGTAGTTTATCTACATCTTGTGATAAATAGGTTCTGCCAAATCCCCCCTCATCGGAAAGCACTCGAATAACACGGAAGCGATTTCTTAAGAGTCCTATGAGTGGGGTATTACAAGCTTGGCAAAGCTTATTTTCATCAGAATTTAACGGATTTGAGCAATCGGGATTTAAGCAGCAGATCATGATTTGACAGGCGCTACTGCATGACAAATTATGCTAAGTTTGACCCATAATTTCCCTAGTTATCAGACTGGTTCTCGTGTACTTGTGGTAGAAAATCCCTGTGTTGGGGAATGGGGAATTACTTAATATAGTCAGCGTTTGTAGATTATAGTCAATTTTCCCTTAATTGAGGAAAATTACAAGAACCAGAAGAATTATTTCTCGATTATATAATAATCTTTTTTTTAAGACTTTGGGAAATGTATTTTGTGAGAAATTATCTGAGATATTTTTAACTAGTAAATGTTTTAAAGGTTACCAAAAAATAGTTAAATTTGTTACTACAAACTTTTTGATTTTTAAATACAGCAGAATTCAGGAGTTAGAATTCAGAATTCAGAAGTAAAACAGTCTTTATACTTGGGTTTGAGGCTTAGGATCTGTACTTCACTAACTTGAAATTTGCTGTATCAATAATTAATTGTTAATTTGATACTTCAGCTAAATATCTGTTTAACGCAGTGTCTGGCTACTTACCTTGGAGTTTTGCTTTCCATTGGCGAATAGCGATCGCAGTTCGTGTAACAGATGGAACGTATATCTGAGGAATTTCTTCTTTGATATGAGTTTTACCTTGGCGTGGTTGGGTAGTTAAACAGTTAGTCAAACTTGGCACATAGTTTTCCAAATCCAATGCCTTTATCACATCCTTAACCGTCTTAAAACGCTCTTTTAAGGAAATTTTTACCATTCTGCCCAAAGTCTGAGCAAAACTATCACTAACATTTACCTCTTTTTGCCAACAGATCTCACCAGTATTTGGGTCATAGTCAAATTCTAGAGGTCCTTTCCCAGTTAATAAATAAAGACAAGTCACACCGAGTGCATAAATATCGCTCGCATACACTGGCCGCAAGGAAAGCTGTTCTGGGGGTGCAAATCCCATCGTTCCTACAAAATTAGTAGTGCCATGATTACTAAGCGACTGTTCACAAGCATCAGCCAATTCCTCTTTCACTGCGCCAAAATCAATCAGCACAACCCGGCGCTGATCTTCACAACGCAACAAGTTATGAGGCTTAATATCCCGATGAATGACGCGATGTTGATGAAGATAGTGTAAGACTGGTAATAATTCCTGCAAAAACTGTTTAACTGCGGCTTCACTTTTGGGGCCAGATTTTCTCACTTCACGCGCCAAAGTAGAACCACGCACATATTCTTGAACTAAATAAAACTCTCCCTGGACTTCAAAGTAGTCTAAGAGCATGGGGATTTGTGGATGATTACCTAATGCTCCCAAAGCTTTTGCTTCTTTTTCAAAGCGCTGACAAGCTCTCTCCCAACTACTGATACTAGTTGCCTGAGGACAAAGTTGCTTAATTACACACAAAGGCTTACCAGGTAATACAGCATTCTTGGCTAGAAAGGTGATACCAAAACCACCTCTACCTAAAATTCTCAAGATTTCATAGCGATCGCGAAATCGTTCTGGAGAGCCGCACATCCGACCAAGTTGAGTTTGCTGGATGCACTCGTGAAGATGTCTGATTTGTGGGGAAAATCGATTCATAGCTTCAGAACGGCTACTCTTACTTGTCTTTAATTTAACGATAAAGCTTCCTAAGTGGTAGTAGGATTACTATATCTTTGCCAAATCATAATTTTTCCCAGTATTTACATACAGAATTCCCTATAAAAAATTTAAAAAGCTCAGGAAAATTGCTGTTGATCGTATTGACTTGTAAATCTACTTAGGTAGCAATTACTAAGTTAGTATAAAGTATTGATTTAGCCTCGAAGCTTTCACAGATAACGTTCGCCTTTCATCTCTACAGACCAAGGGCGATCGCTCTCATGCAGAAATCTTTAATTTGTTTTAGACAGCAAAGCAGTTTGGAGATTGGTTTTAAAAAGAAAACAACTAGCATCTGAGATAATTCTATACTCTCAACCAAAAAAGCACTGACAAAAAATGATAACTACTATTAGTTTGAATCACTCAAATATGAGTTATGACTTTTGCCTATTTGATACTTGTGGGTGAAATATTATCAATCAGTCTTCTGTAAATATCTTATTTAAGTGATGTAACTGCATCTGAGAAAAAGAGAGGAATTTAGCGTTAATGGACACATGGTTTTTTATCGATTGGCAAGCAATCTTTGTGCCTAGCATCAGTGTGCTGGAATTGATTATACGCGGGTCGCTGGTTTATCTAGCACTGTTCTCAGTGCTACGCTTGCTGCCTAGTCGACAACTAGGAACACTAGGAATTACTGACTTATTGGTAGTTGTGCTGTTCGCTGAAGCTGCCCAAAACGCAATGGCGAGTAATTATACATCTATTACTGAAGGCGCTATTTTGGTAGGAACTGTAATTTTTTGGAGCTACTTGCTTAACTGGTTGGGTTACAAACTTCCTCAGTTTCAGCGCTTCCTTAATCCTCCACCATTGTTACTTGTAAAAAATGGTCAAATAATTTATCGGCATCTAGAACGGGAGTTAATTACTGAAGATGAGTTGATGAGTAAGTTTCGCCAGCAAAGTATCGAATTTTTGGACGATGTGAAATTAGCATATATGGAAGCTGACGGTAGCATTAGTGTCATCACATCCGAATCAAAAAATAGTTCTCCTGTTAAACAAGAAGCTAAATCAAAAAGTGATCTGCCCTAATTAAAATGTAAAATATGACGGTTGTATTCTGTGACGGATTGTGATTGAGCGTTATACCTTGCCCGAAATGGGTAATCTCTGGAGTGAAGCCTATAAGCTAAAAACTTGGTTGCAAGTAGAAATTGCTGTTTGTGAGGCACAGGCTGAACTAGGTTACATTCCGTCTCAGGCGGTTGAAGAAATTAAAGCAAAGGCGAATTTTGATCCAAAGCGCGTACTAGAAATTGAGGCTAAAGTCCGCCACGATGTCATCGCTTTTTTAACCAATGTCAATGAATATGTTGGTGATGCAGGGCGCTATATTCACCTGGGCTTAACCAGTTCTGATGTGCTAGATACGGCTTTAGCATTGCAATTAGTAGCCAGTCTGGATGTGTTATTGCAACGTCTAGAAGATTTAATCCGGGCAATTCGTCAAAAGGCCAAAGAACATCGTTATACAGTGATGATTGGGCGTTCTCATGGCATTCATGCTGAACCAATCACCTTCGGATTTAAACTAGCGGGGTGGCTAGCAGAGGTATTGCGACACCAAGAACGCTTACAAATTCTCAGCAAAACAATTGCTGTAGGTAAGATTTCTGGTGCAGTGGGAACTTATGCCAATATTGAACCACGTGTAGAAGCGATCGCCTGTCAAAAACTCGGACTTAAACCTGATACCGCCTCAACACAAGTTATTTCCCGTGATATTCACGCCGATTACGTGCAGCAATTAGCCTTAGTTGCCGCATCTATTGAACGCTTTGCGGTAGAAATTCGCAATCTGCAAAAAACAGACGTTCTAGAAGTTGAAGAATTTTTTGCCAAAGGTCAAAAAGGTTCTTCAGCCATGCCCCACAAGCGTAATCCCATCCGTTCCGAACGGCTGACGGGAATGGCGCGACTGGTGAGAAGTCATGCAGGTGCAGCTTTGGAAGACATCGCCCTCTGGCATGAGCGAGATATTTCTCACAGTTCTGTAGAACGGGTAATATTACCAGATGCTTGCATTTTGACCCACTTTATGTTGGTAGAAATCACCGATTTGGTGACCAACCTGCTTGTCTATCCCGAAAATATGCAACGAAATCTCAACTGCTATGGCGGGGTGGTATTTAGCCAGAAAGTGCTACTTGCTTTGGTGGAAAAAGGAACTAACCGCGAAGAGGCGTATGCGATCGTTCAAGAAAATGCTCACACTGCTTGGAACAAACCGGAAGGCAATTTCCACGATTTAATTACTAAAGACCCTCGTGTTACCGAAAAGTTGTCCCCAGCAGAAATCGAATTGTGTTTTGACCCCCAGCAACATCTGCGGCATTTAGAACAGGTTTATCAACGCCTAGGTATTTAGACGCCGAATATTGGGCATTGGGCATGGGGAAAACATGGGGAAGATGGGGAAGAAAACTCCCCACACTCCCCACACTCCCCACACTCCCTTGTCCCCCCTGCTTCCTGCCCCTTCCTCAATGGTCAACCCCAAAACATATTTTTTTGTTGTAAATTATTATATAACCTGTGTACTTAGATTATTTAATCTTTCATGGTTAATTTCCATGAAAAGTATTAATCGCAACTATTGGCCTATTTAGTAGCGCTTTGAGTGTCCTGATGATTGACATACTAGCCATACTTTCCGCTTCTGCGGCAGCAGGAATCAGAATAGGTATCCCTCTACTGATTATTGGATTGTTGCATGGAGGTCACCTCTGGTCAAAAGTTCCGATTTTGTCTCACATTTCACCTTCAGTGTTGCTAGGCTTCTTAACTATTTGGTCTTTAATTGAACTAGTTGCTTCAAAAAAGCGCTTGGGGCAAAGAGTACTACAAATATTTGAGTTATTGTTATCTCCGATTGTGGGAGCAATAATGGGGTTAGCAGTATCTTCAACAACAATAGCGCCAACTTGGCTAATTGCTTTTATTGGGGGTTTGTTAGCTTTAGTATTCCAGCTAGTGCAAGTCGGTTGGTTCTATCGCTTGCGTGGCTTACCACTGTGGGCAGTATTTCTTCAAGATTTTTTGTGCGTTGCTCTAGTACTATTTGCCTTTAATGCCCCCTGGCCAGGAGGATTAATCACTTTTATCCTCCTCTGGTTGGCAATTCGTAGTGCAAAGGAATGGTATGACTGGTATTGGCAGTCTCGCCGTCAGCAGTCAAAAGCTAGGAGTTAATAGTTAAAAGCAATTTTTGTAGGGTGGGCAGTGCCAGCCCTTTCAACGCGAACAAATGAACTAGTAGGGGAGAATCAATAAAAGTCTTAATCT
>NZ_MTAV01000007.1 GCF_002154695.1 Nostoc sp. T09 | reverse complement strand
AGTTCGTTAATGAGGCTCAGAAGTTCGTTAATGAGGCTCAGAAGTTCGTTAATGAGGCTCGGAAGTTCATTAATGAGGCTGGGAAGTTCGTTAATGAGGCTTGGAACCTCTTAATGCAATCAAAGGGTGAGTTTATTGTGGCGATAAATGCGATCGCGATCGCATTTTAACCAGTGTAATTATTTTAACGAACCGCCAAGCACGCCAAGTTTACCAAGAATTATTCGCTCAGAATCCTTAATGTTCCTCTCTGCGCCTCTGCGACTCTGCGTGAGCTAAAACCCCTCTATTAACAACCAAACTGATTAGAAAAGTATATAGATTTACAGACAATAAATACTAAAACAAAATTAATAAACTAGGTTTTTAACCTAGCAAAATAATAAAATAAGAAACGTAACTGCATATACAGATATTGCATTTGTGACCGCGTTTACCTCATATTTATAAGCAGTTGAGTACAGCTTAATATATCGCAAATTAAGTTAGATAAATGGTTGCGAAGTGTTACAGCTAGAGGGTTTTGTGATGAGTACAGAAAATCTTAACCCCCTACCTCATAAATACTAGTACCCCTAACATAAAAAGCTAGCACCCTTACCCCAAGATAAATTTTAAATGTCGCTGCAATCGGGGTTACAGGGGTTGAGTACAAGCTTAATCAATCCAATAAATCCAATAGACATCGGATAGACTGTCATCTTTGAAGCAGCCTGATATAAGCATAAAAATAACACACGGCTCTTGAACCAGACAGTACCGATGCAACAGACATTAAATAGTATCAGAAATTCTCAGACTGCTATCAAGCCGGATTCTGCAAATACATCCCTGCTGAAAAATCTACTCTCTGGCAATTTTTTTGAGCCATTATTGAGTGATTTTAAAATCATTTTTGAACGCGATCCGGCAGCGCGTAATTGGCTAGAGGTAGTATTTTGCTACCCTGGATTGCACGCAATTTGTTTGCATCGTCTTGCTCATTGGTTGCATCGTCGCCGAGTAGTTTTCATCCCGCGATTCATTTCTCACATAGGACGGTTTTTAACAGGAATTGAAATTCATCCTGGTGCAGAGATTGGCAAAGGAGTATTTATCGACCACGGTATGGGTGTCGTCATTGGCGAAACTGCGATCGTGGGAGACTACACGCTAATTTATCAAGGTGTTACCCTTGGTGGAACTGGGAAAGAAAGTGGTAAGCGCCATCCTACCTTAGGCAACAATGTTGTGGTAGGTACAGGTGCAAAGATTCTAGGCAATATTCAAATTAGCGATCGCGTCCGGGTTGGCGCAGGTTCAGTTGTATTGCGAGATGTTCCAGCAGATTCTACTGTTGTTGGTATTCCCGGTCGAATTATTTCGCGCAAGCAAGGCGAACCTCTAGAACACGGTAAGTTACCCGATGTTGAAGCCAGCGTCATTCGCTCGTTACTTTCTCGTATAGAACAACTCGAACAACAACTGCAAGAGTTAAAAGTCAACACTTCGACTTCGCTCAGTGACCACAGTCCAGAGTCAATCACAAATGACCAATGACTAATGACAAATGACAACGGACAAATGACAAAGGACAATTGCTGATGTTGCCACCTAGTAGTTATAACGCCTTAGGCGATCAAGTTTTGCAAATACCTTTAAGCGATCGCTGGCGAATCTGTTACCGCCTGCAAGAGTTAATGATTCCCTGTTCCTGTCCGGCTGATGGTTCTTTACGAGTACAAGTGAATAGTCTGCAAGCTGCGATGCTTGTTCGTAGCACTATGATGCAATTTCTGGCTTCTCGCCACGATTTAGTGAACTGGTTAGAACGTTGCTGGCATTATACTGCTGAGTCTTGAGAACACGGTTTTATTAAATCAACCAGCCTCTAGTATCTGTCATTGCGACCGGAACGCAGTGAAGAAAAGCAATCTCATTAATCTCAAGCTACTACAACAGACCGCAACTTAGGATAAAACCAAAATCCAAAATTGAATGTTGCCAGCATAATTGAGAATTTTTGCACATATGCATAATCATCTCTAAGGTTTAGAAGTAGAAGTTACTGTTCACAAGCAGATTTTATTGCAGACTGAAAAGGTAACGCCTCACTTTGGGTTCAATACCATCTGCTAAATCTGAAATTTTCTTGACATATTTTGGCGAATAAAAAAGTGAAGTTACAAAGCAAGAGTTGTGATTTCAAATTTTTAATTTTTGCCACCATCCAGAAATGTACAGTCCCATATGCTCATCCGTAACAGCAATATAGAATTACTCAATTTTTTGCATAATGAACTTGAACTTTCCCGCGCTGATATTGCTGTCGCGCTACGACACCGAGAATTAGATAATGGTCCGTTACCAATGCTGCTTTGGCAGTATGGACTAGTTGATTTAGAGCAGCTTGAACGGATTTTTGATTGGCTAGATGAGCAAATTTAACTTTCATTCGTCATTTGTCATTTGTCATTCATTATTGGTCTAACAGATATTGCTACTTTACAAGGTAAAGATTCTCTAGGGTAAAAGAATTTGTAAATGATACCAACTTTTGGTTTTCTGCCATACAGATGTTTTGGGTGTAAGCGGAGCATAATGAAGAGTCATGAATCATGTCTTATAAGATTCTTAAGCATTTACCATCACCTTGTTGAAATTATATAGGCATTTACCATTAGTAGCGATTGCAGATCACCAGTAATGCAATCAACAAACAATATTAAGAATAATTCCCATAGTGAGATATTTGAGATGAGTCAAATCCTAATTAATGACACTACATTACGTGATGGCGAGCAAGCAGCAGGCGTTGCCTTTAACTTAGAAGAGAAAGTTGCGATCGCTAAGTTTTTGGATGCCATTGGTATTCCCGAATTAGAAGTCGGTATTCCCGCAATGGGAGAGGAAGAAACACGCGCTATCTCAGCAATTTCTAACTTGGGTTTGCAAGCCAAATTACTCGGCTGGAACCGCGCTGTCATATCCGATATTAAAGCTTCTCTAGTTTGCGGTTTAGATCGAGTACATATTGCTATTCCTGTTTCTGGTATCCAAATTGCTGCCAAATTTCATGGACAGTGGCGGGTAAGTCTGCAAAAACTCAAAGACTGTGTTAGCTTCGCCGTTGATAACGGTCTTTGGGTAGCAGTAGGGGGAGAAGATTCCTCAAGAGCCGATGAAAACTTCCTCTTAGACGTAGCGCTATATGCTCAAGAATGGGGTGCATCGCGGTTTCGCTTTTGCGACACTGTCGGAGTTCTAGATCCTTTTAGTACTTACACTAAAGTCAAGCGCCTCGCTTCAGCTTTGATGATTCCGCTAGAAATCCACACCCACAATGATTTTGGTTTAGCTACTGCCAACGCTCTTGCTGGAATCAAAGCTGGAGCATCATCAGTCAATACCACAGTCAACGGCTTGGGTGAACGAGCCGGAAACGCGGCTTTAGAAGAAGTCGTCATGGCCGTCAAACGCATTTACGGCCATGATTTAGGTATTGACACTCCCAGATTGCTGGAACTATCTCAACTAGTTGCTTCTGCATCAGGTTGCAGTGTTCCACCTTGGAAAGCAATTGTTGGTGAAAATACCTTCGCTCACGAATCTGGAATCCATGCTCATGGCGTGTTGCAAAACCCCGTTACCTACGAACCATTTGCGCCGGAAGAAGTAGGCTGGGAACGCCGTTTAGTAGTTGGTAAACATTCTGGTCGACACTTGGTATCTAGCGTTCTAGAACAGCACGGTATCTTTCTCAACTCACAAGAAACCCAGACTGTTTTAGATGCAGTCCGCCAGCAGTCAACCCAGAAAAAACGTAGCCTAACTACAGAAGAACTGTTGAATTTAGCCAGAGAACAGAGGTATTCTCATGCGACCCGATGAAATGGAACTTGACTTACCACCCACTTTTGAAATCGGCCAAAAAGTACGATTGCGTAAGCTGATTAAAAACGATGGCACATTTCCCGGTCAAGACATCGGGGTAGTTTTAGCCAAAAAGGGAGAGATCGGCTACGTTGCAAGTATAGGCACATATTTGCAGAGATCATATATCTATGCCGTGCATTTCTTAGATACAGGGTTCGTCATTGGTTGTCGCAAAAAAGAACTAGAATCTGTTGAGGAAATTAATGAAAGTAATGCTACGGATGAATGATGCTGGTCATTTGGTTGCCTACGTCGCTAAAAAAGATTTAGAAGAAGAAGTAGTCAAACAAACAGACAGCGCAGAGGGGAAGATTCTCACTTTAGCTAATGGCTGGGAATTAGAATTTCGTGAATTACCAGACCAAAACAGTTTACCTCTAACAGTAGAAGCTAAACGCCTCGCCTAAAATGATCGTAGGGGGAGATAGGAATTGGGGAAGCATCTATCTCTTATATCATGTCAATTTCTCTGCTCTTTTGGCTTGTGCGTGAGATTATTTTTCATACTACCTAAATAGGATAACTATATATAGCAATCTTATGAGAGTTGTGAAAATTGCTTTTTTAACAACCAGCCAAAGAGAAGATAGAAAAGACATGATATCACCCGTTTAGATTCAGGTTGAACTAAGTTTAATTTTGAATTGTGAGTTGCTGAACATGGGTGAAAAATATCGGACATTATCGGAATTGAACCTTGAGGGTAAATTCCTGGGTTTTGTTGGTGATGAAGGGAAATTTAAATATTTGCGATTAGCAATTCCCGCCGGAAATTTGCAAGTTAAAGTTCCTAAAGAGTTACGCGGTTCTTTAGGCGTATCTTTAGTACCGGGAGAACAAATTCGCGTTGACGGCATCAGCCAACTAAATCCGCACACAGGTAAAATAACATTCAAAGCTTTTCGGGTAAAAGCAACTGGTGTTTGCCCAATAGAAAATCTGCCACTTCAAACCAAAGCCAAGATAATGGTTTGTCAAAAATCCGGTTGCCTCAAACGGGGTGGTAAAGGTTTAGTCTCAGAATTAGAAAAAACTTTGTGTGATCGCGGTTTACTCGACAAAGTGACAATTGAGCATACAGGTTGCCAAAAACGTTGCAGCAGCGCACCTAACTGCGTGGTACGGATTGGTAAAAAGCAATACAAGAAAGTTCATCCAGAAGCGATCGCATCTTTGTTGGAAAATCACTTAACTTAATTTGCACACATATTTGGTAATCAAATTTTACAGGTGGAAAGGGTAGGTTCTCAGTCCGCCTATTTTCCGTATAAAAGTGTAAGATGCAAATAACTCTGCATTCCCATATGTGTTATGAGCTTAAGCACTGCTAAACGCTTTACCATAGCTGAATATCACCGCCTAGCAGAACTCGGCTTCTTTACGGAAGATGACCGAGTTGAGCTAATCAAGGGTGAAATAATCAATATGGCAGCTAAAGGTACACCGCATTCTGTTTGCGGTACCCGCTTGTATCGAGAGTTATTCAAGCTTATTAAAGAACAAGGAACTCTGCGATCGCAAGACCCAATTATTATTTCTAAAAACAGCGAACCAGAACCAGATTTGGTGATTGTGCGAAATCGTTCTGATGACTATTTAGCAAATCATCCCAGCCCATCTGATATTTTACTTTTAATCGAGATTGCTGATTCTTCTTTAAAATATGACCAAGAAGAAAAGCTACCCCTGTATGCAGAAGCAGGTATTGCTGATTATTGGATATTTAATTTAGTAGATAATTATCTAGAGTGCTACAGCGAGCCTTATCAAGCTTTACAAGGTAAATTTGGTTATCGCCACAAGACAATTTTTCTGCCGGATGAATCAGTTAATCTGTCAAATTTTAGTGATTTAGTATTAGACTTATCCAAGGTATTTCCTGGTTGATCCATTGTTAAGAGATTCTTCAGAGGGCTTCCCAAGGATTAATAATAGAAATACCACATCCTTCAAAGTCAGAGACGTTGCGTGTTGCAATGGTTCCTGCATGGATGTAACAAATAGCAGCAATCTGAGCATCTGCTTGGGAAATAGGATTCCCATTCTGTCTTCTTTGAGACGCAATGTTAGCAAAAGCTACAGCAGCAGTTTGATCAAAGGGAAGAACACGCCCAGCAAAATCTTCTAAGAACATCAGTTGTGCTGCTTGACTAAGGCCATCTCGCCTTTTCCCAGCAGGAAGTAAAGCTATACCATATAGAATTTCTGCTTGAGTAATTGTTGTGGTAAACAGATTCATTAAAGATTGTTGAGCGGCCCAATTACGAACTATTTCAGACTTGTTAGGTTTCATTAATTCTGACACTACGTTTGTATCAAGAATAATCATTCTTCAAAGTTAGATACTGTGCGGATAGGTTCTCTAGGAATTTCTGGTAATTCCAAGCCTCCCCAATCTGCAAAACGTTGCTCAATTATAGTAGCGATGTTTAACGTTTCATCCTGATTTTCTGTTAGAACTATCCGCAGAATTTCTTTGGCTTCTTCTTCGAGAGAACGACCATGTTTTTCGGCTCGTTTTTGTAGACGAAATTTCATGTCATCATCAAGGTTAGATATAGTAATATTGTTCATATTTTAAGCAATAACAACATCATTTATTATCTAGTGTATCTAAAGTTGTGAAGCAAGCGGAGAATTACGCTGAGATATTATCTCATTCTGGTAGACTACCAACCTGCAAACCATGAAAGATTACCTCTGCAATTGGGTAACCTGGCGATCGCGGTTTACTCGACAAAGTGACAATTGAGCATACAGGCTGCCAAAAACGTTGCAGCAGCGCACCTAACTGCGTAGTACGTATTGGTAAAAAGCAATACAAGAAAGTTCATCCAGAAGCGATCGCATCTTTGTTAGAAAATCACTTAACTTAATTTGCACACATATTTGGTAAGCAAATTTTACAGGTGGAAAGGGTAAGCTCCCAGTCCGCCTATTTTCTATAGAAAAGAACAAAATGCAAATAACTCTGCATTCCCGTATTTGTTTTAAATATATACATTCATTTTTAGTATTAATAACTTTTCTTTTTCAGTTCTTCGATTGCCCATTTTGCTTCCTCTCGCGCTTCTTGAAGAGCAATTCGCTCAAGCCATGAAGGCGATGGTATAAAAGTTGGAAGAATCTGTTTATTATTTTGCAAAAATAGTTTCAACGATTTAATAGCTCTGGGGTCTCCTAATTTTCTAAGTGCTTCTGCTGCTTTATTTGCAACAGAGTATCCACGGTCTTGGTTCAGCCGGGATTCTAATGCTCTCATCAGAGGCTCGACTGCTCTCAAATCTCCAATTTCTCCAAGAATCATAGCTGCTCTTATACGAATTAATATATTTTCTTCTTCATTATTTACTTCATATAAAGGTAGATGAAGAGCATGAATCATTGGTTCTATAAATCTTGGATCTTTAAAGCGATATAAAATATCAAATGTCTCGTTTTCCAGTAAAGCTCTGGGTTGAAATAATGCTTTTAATACTGCCTCTAGTTGTTCAGAAAAATACTTACGTTCAATTTCAGCAACTTGTTTTGCGTCTTCTTCTAAATATGAACTAAGATAATTATATTTCGACGGCTCAACAATATAATAGGCAGTTGTTTCATAACATTCTGCGACTACCTTCATGAAAGTTGTAAGATTAGGATATTTAACTTGAGGTAAACTTCCACCTCCTAAATGACAGTGCATTATAGGTGAATCTTGACTAATCACCGAATCGCCAAAAACAATTAGGTACTCTAAATCATCAGAACCGAAGATTGGAAACCAGGTTTTATGGCAGTTCTCTTCCTCTAGTGAAGTATATTGATTCCTAAATTCCTCAATTTCTTTAGAAGATTCTATCGCTTCTTCCAAAGGTAGAAAGTCAAGTCCAGGAATAAAACTGATATTAAGATGTAAATTTTCAACTTTTGAAATATTTGAATAATCTATACCATTACGCCACTGGTAAAGTTCATAAACTTCTTGTGGTAAACAAAAAGGTAAATGTTTAATTAGAGATTGAATTTCTTCAATGGTTAATCCTGGTTGAAGAAGTGAAGCTATCTCTGCTCTATGTTGTTGCAGATGCTTAAAGATTCTTTCTAAAGTTTCTGTGAGGACTGACATCAAATTTATTTACGACTAAGTTTTTTGGCTCCTTTTGTAGACGAGATTTCATGTCATCATCAAGGTTAGATATAGTAATTTTGTTCATATACAAAATGCTGCGATCGCTTTGCTATTCATTTGGGGGTGTTTGCTGTGCTATTTGCTGCACTTGTATAACATCTAAGTCTAACGCCTGTGCTATTTGTTCAACAGTTAACCCTAATGCTAAAAGTTTAGGTACAGCTTCTAATTTTGCTTTTTGTTTACCTTCTTGTTCACCTTCTTCTCTTGCTTCTTGATAAACTCGCGTTTGTTTCAACTCATTTAAGCCAAACATTGCTTCTATCTCCTCTCGACTCATTTGCGGAAATTTATAAACCAAAATAGTTTCTATCAATGCTAATAGCTGCTGCTGTTGCAATTGTAAGTTTACAGCTTGCTTGGTACGGTTGATTAACTCTCTGGCGGTGGTAATGGCTGTATCTTCATTCTCAATGATTAATTTCATGGTAGCAATACCTATGGGCAGTGATGCTACTTCACCTAATTCATCCAAATAAATTCGTGTCAGACGCTGGCTGCTAAAGAATTCGTGACAATCTTTAATGTTTCCTGTATCAATACTTCTGCTTGCATAGATAATTACTCCTTGCCAAGTATGTTTAGATTTATTCTGCCGCAAATATAAAAATATTTCGGAAATTACACGCGAGTAAATATCTGCGTCTGGTTGAAATTGGACTTCGACAAAATAAATGGGATTGTTTGTATCTTGAGTAGGAAGAAAAACACCATCAATTCTAAAAGCTGTTTGCTTAATTTCAACTGAAGAAAATTGATAGATGTTAGCGGTTTCGGGTGGGTTGCCAATAAGTTCAAAGAAAATACTGGGAACCTCTTGAAAGAGTCGATAAAAGATACTGTCAGTTTTCACTCTTAGTTTATTTAGCCAATTTTTAGAATGTAATGGTGAATCTCCTTATCCTTCTTTGACAATCAAACTCTCCATCGTGTGCTGTAAATCATTGGTCAATTCAGTTACGGCTTGCTTCGCACCTAAGCGATTAGCTTTATAAACTGGATAGCGTTCAGAAACAGATATCGGCTCACCAATACTGATTTTTACCTGTTGCTTACCCAATTGCGGACGGTGCAATAGGCTATTAGTGCCTTGAATTTTATTTACCATGTCCCTCAAAAGCAAGGTTGTCTCAGCAAACCTTTCTGCTGTGGGTTTGGCTTTAATATAGCTACCAGAAACAGCAACAAAACTTTCTACTAAGCGCATGTGCCACATTCGGCGGTTTGCTTCTTCGGCAACGCGATCGCCTAAAGCATGTTCTATGGGAGATAATGCTTTGATATCCTTAAACTCTTCTCTAAAGATATAATTCCAGCCTGCTTGCTCTACCCGCCGACAACGATCGTTCCAAGCTCCCTTAGGTGCTAAGTCAAAATACTGCTCTGACATTTGTAATGCTATGTGCATCAATGCTTGCAAGCGTGCTGTTAATGCTTGGTTGCGATCGCTTGTTTCTTCTGGTGCCAAAATAATCTCTGGCAGCTTTTGATGATAAAACTTTGTGTAAAACTGTTCCATCAACGTCAATAACTTTTCTGCCAAAGTCAACAATCGCGGATAAAGGGACTCAATTGTGGCACTATTGCCATTTTCTGATGGATTTACAGGTAAACCACTAGCCGCTTCTAATTCACTTAACAGCTGGGCGATCGCACCCCACGGAGCAGCAACGTAACTATATTTAATCCCAACTGGTACAATTAAAACCTGCTCGGAGCGTCCAGCTTTGTGCAAATCTTCAGCACACCAAAAGCCTAATTGGGCAATACCTGGTTCTAGGGGACTGATAATCTCCGATAAACCATTGGTGGCCCCTTCTGGCGCAGCAGCCATCGGGAATTTCCCGTTGGCAAATAAGTCACGCGCCGAACGCAAACCATTCCAGTCGGCTTTCCCCCGCTGGATAGGAGTCCCGCCTAAATGTGAAGCCAGCCAGCCGATATGTTGACCTGCCCATAGAGGAATGCCGCGATCGTAGATAAAATGAGCATGAATTGGAGATTCAATTTTTATGCCCTGTTCACGTGCTACCTGAGGCACGAGTTGCGAAAGTAAGTAGCCTAAACAAACCGGATCTTCCGTTTTCGGATGGCGAAATGCTAGCAAAAACCTAGTCTTACCTTCCTGAAATTGATGATAAAGATCGGCTAAAATTTCTACGTTGTCAGCTTCAATGTGAGTAATGGCCGTTTTCCAGTTGATCCAGCTTGGTAGTAACAGGTGCGTCAATTGAAGTAATAAGGGGTTAAACCTCGGAGGAATAAATTCTAGAGGTGGCTGTGCTTGGTAAATTCCGTTAGACAAGGTAGTTTTCTCCTAAGAAATTGCGATCAAGAAGGCAGAGGGCAAGAGGCAGAAGGGGTATGTGGGAACGCAGAGAAATAACAAATGATACGCAAAGCGCAGTAAAAAATTCAAATGAATAACACTTTATACTTCATAATTCATACTTCATCATTCATAATTCATTAGTAATTCGGGAAAGGGAATAAACGATGCGACTGTCACAAATGTTATTCGTTACACTGAGGGATGATCCAACTGATGCGGAGATTCCCAGTCATAAATTATTACTGCGTGCAGGTTATATTCGTCGCATCGGTAGTGGTGTTTATGCTTATTTGCCACTGATGTGGCGGGTATTGCAAAAAGTTTCCCAGATTGTTCGCGAAGAAATGAACGCCACAGGCGCGCAAGAATGTTTGTTACCGCAATTACAACCTGCTGAGTTATGGAAAGAATCAGGACGCTGGGATACTTACACGAAAGCTGAGGGTATTATGTTTTCCCTCATCGACCGTCGAGAGCAACAATTAGGGTTAGGCCCGACTCATGAGGAAGTCATCACCACGATCGCGCGTGATATGATTCGCTCTTACCGTCAGCTACCACTGCATCTCTACCAAATTCAAACAAAATTCCGTGATGAAATTCGTCCCCGCTTTGGTTTGATGCGTGGGCGGGAATTTATCATGAAGGATGGCTACTCCTTCCATACTGATGAAGAAAGCCTCAAAGCCACTTACCAAGATATGTACAAGGCTTACAGCAATATGCTGCGGCGTGCTGGCTTGGCTTTCCGTGCAGTTGAAGCTGACTCTGGTGCTATTGGCGGTTCTGGTTCGACAGAATTCATGATACTGGCGGAAGCCGGAGAAGATGAAGTTCTCTACACAGAAGATGGGAAATACGCCGCCAATGTAGAAAAAGCTATTTCTTTACCAGCTGATGCTGTAACCTCCCAGTTTACAACCTATGAGAAACGCGATACACCAGGAACAGACACCATTGAAACAGTCTGTAAATTCCTCAAATGTTCTCCTACCCAAGTGGTGAAGAATGTTCTTTACCAGACAGTTTATGACAATGGCGTAACGGTTTTAGTTTTGGTCAGCATCCGAGGCGATCAGGAAGTTAACGAAGTCAAGTTACAAAACGAATTGACCAAGCTAGCTGCTAATTACGGTGCTAAAACGATTATTGCCTTGACTGTACCCAACGCTGAAACACAAGCTACATGGGCAGCAAAATCTCTACCTTTAGGTTACATTGCACCCGATATCGCAGATGACTATATTAAGGGCAATAAACAGGTACATCCCAAGTTTTTGCGACTTGTAGATAAAACAGCCGTTGATTTAAAGAACTTTGTCACAGGTGCAAACGAAACTGGTTATCACGTAGTTGGCGCTAATTGGGGCGAGCAATTTAAATTGCCTCAATTAGTAGTAGATATTCGCAAAGCTAGACCAAGCGATCGCGCTATCCACAATCCAGAACAAACCTTACAAAGCGCCCGTGGGATAGAAGCTGGTCACATATTCCAATTAGGGACAAAGTATTCTGTGGCGATGGGCGCAAATTATACCAATGAACAAGGGGAAGAAAAACCTCTATTCATGGGTTGTTATGGCGTGGGCGTGTCGCGGCTGGCGCAAGCTGCTGTAGAGCAATCCTACGATAAAGATGGGATCATTTGGCCAGTAGCGATCGCACCTTATCATGCAATTGTCACAATTCCTAACATTAAAGATGCCCAACAAGTACAAATCGCCGAAAAACTCTACAGTGAACTGAATCAAGCCGGAATTGAAACTTTACTTGATGACCGCGATGAACGGGCAGGAGTAAAATTCAAAGACGCTGATTTGATTGGTATACCCTACAGAATAGTCACTGGTAGAGCGATCGCTAATGGCAAGGTAGAAGTTGTAGAAAGAGCAACTCGTCAATCTCAAGAAATTGACATTAATGAAGTGACAAGTACAATCAAACAGTGGATTACAGCAGCGATATAAGTTAATAATTCAACGCAAGGGGCGCAGATAAAATTTTTTACAAAATCTTTCTTTCGTCCCTGTATATCTCAATTTGGTGCGTCTACCTTAATCGTTAATTTATTAGTATTCTGTTCAATAGCCACCCTGCGTCGAATTGTAAATTATCTCAATAAACGATGAGATTTACATAATTGGACAGGTGACGGACTAGAAGTACGAATCTAAAATTAGAAGTAGTCCCTGCGGAAAGAGATATGGCGGCATTGTAGTTAAAAATAGCCATACTCTAAGTGTTTGGAAACTCTCCATTTATAAGTATCGTCCTTAATCAGGCTGCTCTTCCCACAACGACCATCTCAGCCCTCAGTCAACCAGGTTTTGAATATGAATGACCAACAAGGATCTAATCGAAATTCTTCAGGTGTAATTGCAGCTGTCTCAGCAGCGGTGGTAGCGGTCAGTGGTGGCGTGGCTTGGCTTACTTTACACTCCAGCAATCCGCCGACACCAACAGATCCCTCAAGAACATTAACCCAGCCAGGAAAATCCTCAACAGCACAGCCAGGTCAAGAGCAAACTGCTAACATCTATTGGCTGAAAGACAATGGCAAAAATTTGGCACTGGCTCCCCAACCAGTCAAAATAGCTGCTAGTCAACCTAACCAAGTTTTAGAAAAGGCTTTCCAAAATTTATTAGCAGGACCAACCGAAGGTGCCGAATCTACTACCATTCCCAAAGGCACTAAATTGTTGGGTCTAAAAGCCAACAATGATGAGATCCACATTAATTTATCTGAAGATTTTACCAGTGGGGGTGGTAGCAGTTCCATGATGGGTCGTGTCGGGCAAGTTGTTTACACTGCTACAACTTTAAATCCAAATGCCAAGGTGTACATTGATGTCAATGGCAAGCAATTGGATGTTTTAGGTGGCGAAGGCGTAGAGTTAGAACAGCCACTAACGCGTGAAAACTTTAAGAAAGATTATCCACTTTAGTCATTAGTCATTAGTCATTAGTTATACAACAGATAACAAAGGACAAATGACAAATGACAAATGACCAACCTATAGTTTGCTATTCAACACCCGAAAGTTATGGGCTTGCTGTTCTAACCTGGTAGCGAGGCGATCGCAAACCCGATTGCACAACTCAAAAATCATTTCATCTTCCACCCGGTAGTAGGCGCAAGTTCCTTCACTGCGGCGGCTAAGAATACCTGCTTGCCACATTACCTTCAGGTGTTTTGAGACGTTTGCCTGCGAAGTCTGTGTTGCCTCTACCAATTCTTGTACGCATTTTTCTTCATCTCGTAGTAAGTGCAACAGCCGAAGGCGCATAGGTTCACTTAACAGACTGAAGTATTCAGCTACTTGTTGCACCACTTCTGGTGGTACAGGCAACACTTGTTTCATCAGGATTGACCCGCGGTACTGACAACTTTAAAAACGACTCATGTCATATATAGATTAATACTTAATCAGGGTTAATTCGCATTAAAGGCTGACCATATTCTACAGGTTCGCCATTTTGCACCAAAATTTCCATCACCTGTCCGGATACTTCCGCTTCAATTTCGTTCATCAGCTTCATCGCTTCAATGATACAGACTGTTTGACCACTGCGGATGCGATCGCCAACTTCCACAAATGGTGACTCATTTGGTGCGGGAGCACGATAAAACGTTCCTACCATTGGGGAAGGCACTTCTACTAATCTTTTGTCAATCGCTGAGGAAGATCCTGATAACTGCACGCTAGAGGCAGTGGTAGCATTATCTAGGACACGACTTGTCCCTGTTTCTCCTACCGCAGTTGATACTGTCTGGTGTGCAACAGGCGCAACCGACGATGTTAATCCTACACCAACCACACCGCCTGATGCTGCTTGACCTACTGACACAATATGATTGCTGAAACTAACAGCTTTACGTACCGTTAGCTCAAAGTCGTTGCTTTTGAGCGTGACTTCAGCAATATCTGTTTGTGCAATAGTTGCTAGCAGTTGGCGAATTTCATTAAAGTCCAATGGCACAGTTTTTATTACCTCGACCTGTACGTAAAGAATAATGTTAAGTGTGGCAGGGATTTAATCCCTAAAAAGGGATTGAAATCGGGATTGCTCTCAAATGAGATGATAATTATTCCCTGCCTAAATATTTATCGTCACGGGTATCAATTTTGATGCGTTCTCCTTGAGCAATAAACAAGGGAACCATGATAGTTGCACCAGTTTCTAGAATTGCTGGTTTAGTACCACCTGTGGCTGTGTCTCCTTTAACACCTGGATCTGTTTGCACGATTTCTAAAACCACAGAGTTAGGCAATTCCACTTCTAGCACTTGCTCGCCCCAACGGATGACGTTAACTTCCATGCCTTCTTTGAGGTATTTTACGCGATCGCCAATTTGCGTTGCGCTCAATCTGCCTTCTTCGTAGCTTTCCATATCCATAAACACGAATTCATCACCTTCTTTATAGGTATGCTGCATCGTGATTTTTTCTAGAGTCGCTTGCGGTACTGTTTCCCCAGCGCGGAAAGTTCTTTCCAGAACCTTTCCACTCTGGACATTTTTCAATGTTGTCCGCACAAACGCCGAGCCTTTACCTGGCTTAACGTGGAGGAAGTCTATCACTCGCCATACAGACCCATCTAAAACAATTGAGACACCGGGTCGAAAGTCGTTACTGGAGATCATGAAACTTTCAAGTTTTGGAAGACAATCGGCATTTATTGTACCCCTCAAGGGTCGTCATTGGTTATTAGTTATTAGTCATTGGTCATGAGTCATTAGTCATTAGTCATGGAACAAATAGTAAAGGGCAAAGGACAAATGACAGTTGACAATGGACTTTTGACTGTGGACTCAGAACTGGGCACTCTTACTGTGGGAAGATAAGTGATGGGTTACGTCCAGTCAACAATTTGATGCTGCATTTAAGCCATACCATGTTTAACTTATTAAAATCCTGGCTGAAGAACAGCCTCATGGCAATACTGCTGGTAACAATATTTTTAGGCATAAGTACAGCTGGGTGGACTCCCTCCAGTAGCGCCGCCCTACCAGCTGGGAATGCAATTACTGACGGCAGATCTCTGTTGCGGTATGCACTCCCGATAGACAATGAACCTGTGCGGCAACTGCAAGCCAGTTTAGAAGATATCTCCAACCAACTGCGGGCAAATCGGCGATGGGGAGCTATATCCAAAGATCTGAGCAAGGCATCCCGATCTCTCGATCAATCCTCCAAAATCCTAGCAAGCGTTCCCGAAGAACGCCAACCCCAAGCCAAAGCTTGGATTGATGAATTGCAATCTGGCGTTAATCAATTGCAAGAATTGGTCAAAGTCAAAGATAAAGAAAAAATCCAAGAAGAACGCGATAAACTCCTAAATCTCGTGACTCTTATAGAAGAGTCAATGGTTAAGCAATTTCCTTTTGAAGTGCCTAAGGAGTACAGTAACCTACCTCAACTTAAAGGTCGGGCTACTGTGGACATTAAAACCAACAAAGGTAATCTTACCGTTGTCGTGGATGGTTATAGCGCCCCTGTCACCGCTGGTAACTTTGTTGATTTGGTACAACGTGGTTTTTATAACGGCTTAGAATTTACCCGTTCAGAAGAATCTTATTTCTTACAAACTGGAGATCCACCAGGTAAAGATGTCGGTTTTATTGATCCCAAAACCGGGAAATACCGTGCTATTCCCTTAGAAGTCCTAGTTCAAGGCGATAAAGCCCCCACTTACGGTATCACTCTGGAAGAGGCTGGACGTTACATAGATATGCCAGTTCTACCTTTCTCTTCCTTTGGTGCTGTGGTCATGGCCCGTCCTGAAAGTCAAGTAAATGGTGCTTCCTCACAATTTTTCTTCTTTCTGTTTGAACCAGAACTCACCCCAGCCGGACGCAACCTATTAGATGGTCGCTACGCCGTTTTTGGCTATCTTACCGAGGGCAAAGAAGTTTTGGATCAACTCAAGGCAGGAGACAAAATTGAGTCGGCTACTGTCGTTCAGGGTTTAGAAAATTTGGTTCAGCCACAAACAGCATAAAATAAAATTTGTAGTAAGCACTTAAGTGCTAATTCTCAGTGCTTTTGCGCTTACTACGAAAACCATGATTGCTCTAACTAAGATTTCCAGAACTCAATACCAAATCAACTGCGTTCACGAAGTGTGCCGCCGCAGGTATCGCTAATTCGGGAAAAGTCTGCGATACAATCTGCTGGTTGCCAGTGAAAACTGTTTCTTCGTAGAGTCCCTCTTCCAGTAATAACACTGTAATTTTCTCTGCTAAAGGGTCTACTATCCAATATTCTGGAACTTCCAACGCCGCATATTCAGACCGCTTATAGCGATAATCCCGTTTCACCGAATCTGGATTGACCACCTCTACAATCAACAATGGTGGTGACTGAAATACTACTGACACATTCATCAATTCTTTTGCTTGTTCCACCGTCACCAAAGATACAGCAGAATTCAGGAGTTAGAATTCACGTTTAATGTGAATAAAGTCTTGAAACCCTTGTAATTTCGTAGATAGGCACAAAAATATGATTTTGGGCTAATTTAGAAACCCTTATGGGGTAAAAGACCTTTCTGATTCACATCAGGCGTAATTCAGAATTCAGAAGTAAAACAGTCTTTATGCTTGGGTTTGAGGCTTAGGATCGGTACTTCACTAACTTGAAATTTGCTGTAAATCAGTCAACTTAGATTTATTTGTGCCAATTCTCACTCACTTTCTCGAAAGCACAGTCAAGGGAAACTCAACCGCTTAATTCTAATCTGCCATCCACCAGTTCATAATGAAAACCTGTACCATCATCATAGGTTAAGTACTCTTCAAAAGTGATACTGGTTACTGGTGTAGTGACCATCTCAACGAACTCCTGAACGTTACTTTTATCCTAACCATAAGTAGTGCTCAGTAGAAAAACAGTAGAAAGTCGGAGTACACCGATTGTGAATAGTGAGTTCTCTTCCTTACAAGTAAAAGATATTGGTGAACAAGGGCTATTAGCCAGATTGCAGAGCTATTGTCCTCAAGAAATAATTGGGGATGATGCTGCTGTGCTTGTAACTGCGCCAGGACAAACTTTGGTAGTGACGACAGATGTCTTGGTTGATGGTGTGCATTTTAGTAATGTCACCACCTCGCCAGAAGATGCTGGTTGGCGTGCTGCTGCTGCTAATTTATCAGATTTGGCAGCAATGGGTGCTTCACCTTTGGGGATCACTGTGGGGTTGGGACTTCGAGGGGATGTTAGCGTCAGTTGGGTTGAACGTTTGTACCAGGGAATGACAGAATGCCTGCAAAAGTACAATACCCCAATTGTTGGTGGTGATATTGTGCGATCGCCTGTAACTACTGTGTCAATTACCGCATTTGGTCAAGCTGATCCCAGTCGAATTATCCGTCGTTCTGCTGCTCAAGTGGGAGATGCGATCGTCATCACAGGTGTTCATGGAGCATCCCATGCTGGCTTAGAACTACTCTTACACCCCGAAATAGGACAAAACCTCAATGATGCAGAAAAGGCGGCTTTAATCACAGCACACCAGCATCCCCAGCCAAGATTAGATGTTTTACCCATACTCTGGGAAATCTTAAATTCCTATTCTCCTACGCCCCTCATTGCTGGGATGGATAGCAGCGATGGTTTAGCAGATGCTATTGTGCAAATCTGTCGTGCTAGTAGGGTTGGCGCTATTCTAGAAATCAGACAAATTCCCTTAGCAGCACCCTTTGACGGCTGGCTAACTCAGCAGCAAGCCCTTGACTATACCCTATACGGCGGCGAAGACTTTGAGTTAGTCCTGTGTTTACCAAAAGATGCAGCATCAGCTTTAGTGCCACAACTCGGTCAAGGTGCAGCAATTATCGGCACGATTACATCAGGAACAACAGTACTATTACGCGATGAAAACAAAGAAATCCCCGACCAAACTTTAAATCTTAATCAGGGATTTCAACATTTTAGCTAGTAGTCCTTTGTCCAATGACTATTGACCAATTATTGCCACTTTACAGCTACTAGTTCTGCCAAATCTAGAACTCGTTGGCTGTAGCCCCACTCGTTGTCATACCAAGCCATGACTTTTACTAGGTCATTACCCAGAACCATAGTCAAGCTAGCATCAACAATTGAAGAAGCATCAGTACCTTGATAGTCGGATGATACAAGTTGTAGTTCACTGTAATCCAAAAATCCTTTGAGTGGACCTTCGGACGCATCCTTTAAGGCTTGATTAACTTCTTCCGTAATAGTACGCTTCTCAACCTGAACTACGAAATCTACCATTGAGACGTTTGGGGTAGGTACACGTAAGGCAACGCCATTGAGCTTGCCTTTCAAGTCTGGGATTACTAATGCTACTGCCTTTGCTGCACCAGTGGAGGTGGGTACAATATTAATAGCTGCTGCTCTAGCCCGGCGTACATCACGGTGAGAAGCGTCTAGTAAGCGCTGGTCACCTGTGTAGCTGTGAGTAGTGGTCATCGTACCTTTGATGATCCCGAATTTATCGTTCAACACCTTGGCGATCGGAGCCAAGCAGTTGGTGGTACAGCTGGCGTTGCTGATAATGTGGTGGGTGTTGTGGTCATAGTCATGATGATTCACACCCATTACAAAGGTGCCATCTTCATTTTTACCAGGGGCAGTGATCAGAACCTTTTTGGCTCCAGCATTCACATGCTTCATTGCGCCTTCTTTACTGGTAAAAACACCTGTTGCTTCGATAATTAGGTCAATTCCCCAATCTTTCCAGGGCAAGTTTTCTGGATTGCGATCAGATACGCACTTAATGGTCTTACCGTTAATGATGATCGAATTATCATCCGCTGTAATGTCAGCATCCTTTAACTTCCCTAGCATTGAGTCATATTTCAGCAGGTGAGCGTTAGTTCTAGGGTCTGATGTGTCATTAATAGCGACAAGGTCGATGTTGCTGTTCTGTCTACCGACCCAGCAGCGTGCAAAGTTACGTCCAATCCGCCCGAAACCGTTGATTGCCACTCTAATCACAGTGTCTTGCCCTCTGTATTTATGCCTATATGTTTATATCGTTGACCCCAATCATATCGCAAAGGGGGGGAGCATTAATAACCATAAAGTGTTAGTTCCGGAAAAAAACACATAATTTATTCAGATTTACTTTGAGTAAAGGTTGTGGGCGGCGATGTACAGCCTTACCGGCTCCGCAACTAAATATCGAATAGATTGGCGTACGTTGATTAATTGGCGAATTAGACTTGACGAAACTCCAACTAAAGGTATATGCAGTAATTGCCAGCGAATGATCACAGACTGATTTGTCAAATGTTGCTCTACTTGCTTGCAGATTAACTCACTTTGAGCTATAGTCTCACCACCTAGGAGTCGGGGTGCAATTAACCAATCACACATTTGAGCTAGTTCGTGCCCACGGTACCAATGGGGCAAGGTTTGGAAAGCATCCAAGCCAACAATCCAGTACCAGCGAGTATTAGGATAAGCAGCACATAAATCGATTAGGGTATTGATGGCATAGGATGTTCCAGGGCGATTTGCCTCAATTAGTGAAACACTAAAGGCGGGGTTATCTTTTGTAGCTTGTTTTAGCATTTCTAAGCGATGCTCAAATGAAGCCGCCTGTTTATGTGGAGGATTTAGCGATGGCACCCAAATTATCTGTTTTACAGGTACTTGATGCAAAGCTGTCTCGGCTATAAGTAAGTGTCCCCAATGAATTGGATCAAATGTGCCACCAAAAATTGCTAATTGCTGCATCCAGTTAGATCGGGCTTTTATTCAATTTCAAAAACATTTCACTATCAATGTACTATTGTAGTCAATTCGCCCCTAGGCTTTATCTAATTTAAAAGCAGTTTCAATAGAAACAGAGTATTGTAGCCAATTCCAGTAAGGACATCAAAATATGTGTTTCTCATTACAAGAATTTCTTTCCCGATGTGGCAGAAATTTTCCGAATAATCATAAGATACAGTTCAGAAATAGCAAAAACCTCTAACAAAGGTAAAATCATTCTGAAGCAAAAAACAAGAGGAGGAAAATCAACGAAACTTCAAAAATTAAATACATACAGGAGTAGTTACAGTAAAAATCCAATTCCTGTTATGATACGCGTGTCATTTGTGATTATGGTGTGGTGTGGTGTAAGAGGAGTAATCAATGAATAATTCAGTAGATTTTAGCGGTAGACCATTTCATTTCATTGGGATTGGCGGTATAGGTATGTCTGCTCTGGCATATGTTCTCGCCAAACGTCAATTGCCAGTATCAGGTTCGGATCTTCGTCCAAACCACATTACGCGAAAGTTAGAATCTATCGGGACTCATATTTTTAGTAGACAAGAAGCAAGCAATCTTGAATTCTTTCGCCCTCGAGTAACCTCTGGAGTAGCATTAAACTCACAAGCAGAATTGCATAGTGCTGCTAACTCAACACTGCCTCAAGTAATTTGTTCAACAGCAATTAACACGACTAATTTAGAATATAAAGCAGCTCTAGAATTGGGTTGCCCAATTTGGCATCGTTCAGATGTACTAGCTGCGTTAATTGCCGATTATTACAGCATTGCAGTTGCTGGAACCCACGGAAAAACTACAACCAGTAGTATGATTGGCTATATGCTATTAAAAGCTGGTTTAGATCCAACCATTCTCGTGGGTGGCGAAGTTAATGCTTGGGAAGGTAATGCCAGATTAGGAGAAAGTAGGTATCTTGTAGCTGAAGCAGATGAATCAGATGGTTCTTTGGTAAAACATGCCCCAGCAATTGGCATAATCACCAATATTGAACTCGATCATCCCGATCACTATGAAACATTAGAAGAAGTCGTTGATATCTTTCAAGAGTTTGCTCAAGGTTGTCAGACATTGGTAGGTAGCATCGATTGTGCAACAGTACGCGATCGCCTAAAACCAACAATCACCTACAGCCTACATCCAGATAGCAACGCTGACTATAGTGTCACTAATATTGACTATCGTGCTGATGGGACTACAGCTCTAGTTTGGGAAAAAGGTAAAGCTTTAGGCATGTTGAATTTGCGCCTACTTAGTCGGCATAACCTAAGCAATGCTTTAGCAGCTGTAGCAGTAGGTCGATTATTGGGCTTAGAATTTGGAGAAATTGCCAAGGGTATTGCCACCTTTGAAGGCGCAAGACGACGCTTTGAGTTTCGAGGTGAAGTCGATGGTATTACTTTCATTGATGACTATGCCCATCATCCTAGTGAAATTCGCGCTACTTTAGCTGCGGCACGTCTCCAAGCTAGACCAGGGCAAAGAGTTGTGGCTATTTTCCAGCCCCACCGCTATAGTCGGACACTGACATTTTTAGAAGAATTTGCTGAATCTTTTACTCATGCTGATTTGGTTGTGCTGACTGATATTTACAGTGCAGGAGAACCCAATTTAGGGCAAGTTAGCGGTGAACTATTAGCAGAGGCAATTACCAAACACCACCCACAGGTTGTTTATCAACCAACCTTGCCTTCAGTAAGCGAATTCTTACTTAAAACATTGCGTCCAGGCGACTTAGCACTATTTCTCGGTGCTGGAAACTTGAATCAAACAATTCCAGAAATAATTGCTACACTTTGCGAACCAGCAAAAGCTACATCTTAAGTGATAACACTGACGAAGTTTCATTCTTGAAACAAGTGTCTATTTAATTTGTCACAGTTTCATAAAAATTTCATAGTACGGCCGTATTGTTACGGCAGATAAATGTAAAAATTTCTCTAAATCGATCTAAAGATGATAATCTCCCAGGCAGATGGCAACGTCTGCACAGTTTCTACATTGACTACAGAGAAACAGGAAACAGCTAATTCCGTCGAAAGCCCGGTAATTTATTTACCTGGCACTGATTGTGCGATCAAGTCCCAAGCTTCGTTGTCAGCGTATACCTCCTATAGAGTGGGTGGAGCAGCACAATGGTACATTGCCCCCCGCAACTTGGAAGCATTACAAGCTGGCTTGAAGTATGCAAAAGAACGTGGCATCTCAGTAACAGTACTAGGTGCAGGTTCTAACTTGTTGGTGAGCGATCGCGGTTTACCGGGTTTAGTGATTGCAACTCGTCATCTCCGATATAGTCATTTTGAGCCAGAAACAGGACAATTAACCGTCGCTGCTGGCGAATCAATTCCTAGCTTGGCGTGGGCAGCAGCAGATTTGGGGTGGGAAGGACTAGAATGGGCTGTCGGTATCCCCGGAACTGTTGGGGGTGCTGTTGTGATGAATGCAGGCGCACACAATAGCTGTACCGCAGATATGTTGGTCAGCGCTCAGGTACTTTCACCTGATGGGACCTTAGAAACTCTCACACCTGCGGAGTTAGGTTATACTTACCGAACTTCACTATTGCAAGGTAGAGATCGTATAGTTACCCAAGCGACCTTCCAACTTCGTCCAGGAGCAGATCCAGCGAAAGTTTTAGCAGCAACCAAGCAACATAAACAGCACCGATTGACTACCCAACCCTATAATTTTCCTAGTTGCGGCAGTGTTTTTCGCAATCCCAAACCCTACTCTGCTGGCTGGTTAATTGAGCAAACTGGGTTAAAAGGCTTCCAAATTGGTGGAGCGCAAGTAGCACAACTCCATGCCAATTTTATCCTTAACCGTGGTGGCGCAAAAGCTAGCGATATCTTTTGTCTCATCCGTCATATTCAGCACCAGGTGCAAGACCGCTGGTCCATTTGGTTAGAGCCAGAAGTTAAAATGCTCGGAGAGTTTCAGCTCGCTTGTTGAGCTTGTGGAAACTTGCGATCGCAGCGCTCAGCAGTCAATGCTGACTTATTGCTTTATCAATTCTCCAATGCATTAATTATGAGTAAAAAAAGAGGCAATTTGCCTACCGCATCTATAATTGAATTTGATTTGTTATTGAACGCACACGCGGACTATCTATTATGACAGGTAAAGGACAGGGTTTTGGCTTTGGCTTGGGAAAAATGAAAGAACTGGCCGAAGCTTTCAAAAAAGCGCAGCAAGTTCAAGAAGGCGCAAAGCGGCTCCAAGAAGAATTGGAGCAAATGGAGATTCAAGGAGAGTCTGGCGGTGGTCTGATCAAGGTAATTGTCAGTGGCAACCAAGAACCCAAACGAGTGGAAATTTCTCCAGAAGCTCTAGGAGAAGGTGCAGATGTACTGTCCGACCTGGTGACAGTAGCAATGAAAGACGCCTACAACAAGTCCACAGCTACAATGCGGGAACGCATGGAAGATTTGACCAGTGGACTAGAACTTCCTGGATTTTAGTTAAAAGTCAAGAGTCAAGAGTCAAAATGAATTACTTTTGACTTTGGACTCTTGACTTTTGACTTAGCGAAGCGAAATAGTAATGCCTTACAAACTACTTTTTGTCTGCCTGGGTAATATCTGTCGCTCGCCATCGGCAGAAAATATTATGAATCATTTGATTGAGCAGGCTGGCTTAAGCAATAGTATTGTCTGTGACTCTGCTGGTACATCTAGTTATCACATTGGTAGTCCACCTGACCGCCGCATGAGTGTCGCAGCGGCTAAAAAGTTGGGAATCAAACTGCGAGGTCAAGCCCGCCAGTTTCATAAATCGGACTTTCAAGATTTTGACTTGATTTTGGCAATGGATCGCCAAAATTATCACCATATCCTGATTCTAGATCCAACTCAGCACGATCGCGAAAAAGTCCGTTTAATGTGTGGCTATTGTTCTAAGCATACTCTCAAAGAAGTTCCCGATCCCTACTATGGTGGTCCAGAAGGATTTAATCAAGTGATCGATCTTTTAGTCGATGCTTGTGAGGGTCTGCTGCAAAATATTATTAGTCAGCAATTAAGAACGTGAGTATTGAGTGACTTAAGCAAGAAACTGAGGGGTTTAACTAAGATGTTTTCTCCTTGGCTTTGAATTGAGGGAAAAAATTTTTTCTTGGATTAAAGCCAGATTAATTGCAAAAAAGAACGCAACAGATACTTTGTAGAGATGTTAAATCTAACGTCTCTACAAAGTATCTGTTATGTTGTAAAGATTTTTTGAATCGGTATAACTTGCTCTGGCTCGTTATGTACTGTGTAAAAAGCTAACTTTATAGTCAGTACAGTGATGACTCAGTATCTGGTTATATTATTCTACTAAACCATGCTTCATTGCAAAACGAACCAGTTCAGCTCGGTTATTGGTGGCTGTTTTTCTCAATAAGCTACTAACGTACTTTTCTACTGTACGCGCACTCAGATGTAGCTGTTGACCCATGTCGGCATTAGAAAGGCCATGCGTTAACAGTTCTAGCACTTCCTGTTCTCTGGAAGTCAAGGATGAGAGCATTTGAGATTTCTGAATCTGAGTAATTTCTGAAGAATGTGCTTCCGCCGTTTTTGTTTGGCTGGAATTGCCCAAGTTTTCTTGATGAGAAAAACGATATTCTGATTGAATAATTTGCGATCGCTCCAGAAGATTACGAATAGCTGCTGCTAGCTCTTCTAATTCAAAAGGTTTAGGCAAATATAAATCGCAACCTGACTGGTAGCCCAGAATTCGTTCTTGAGTCTTGGTCCGTGCTGTTAATAAAATTACAGGTAGTAAACGGAACTCTGCTTGTTGACGCACCCGGCGCACTAATTCATAGCCATTCATTCTTGGCATAACAATATCAGTGACAATCAAATCAGGATGGTACTCCTCAACCATCGCCAAAGCCTCTTGACCATCATTCGCCGTAATCACTGAGTAACCAGACAGTTCAAGATAATCGCTAATAGACAGACGAGTGCCCAAATCGTCATCCACTATAAGGATTGTCAAGGGCATGGACAGTACACCCCTAGCATTTTTTTTACTAACAAATTGGCTTGTTTGAGCACTATTAGTGAACACAGGCAAGAATGATGTGCTCTTATGTTTCATACTATGACAGGATTACCAGCTAATTACTGCCTCAGGACTGATTTATAAAGAAAATCTTAATTCTTTAGAAATTGTTAATAAATTTTAACGCAGGCACCCATCCTAGTGCTTGGCAAATGTAGATAATGTTGTAATTCATAACAACTAACCAAAACGATAGAGTAATCTTTTACCCTACTGTAAATTAAAATCTACTTGATCAAGGGTCTATTTGAGGGAAAATTTGCTGGAAAAATTTCCTTGAGAACTTGAAAAAGCTAAATTACGAAGATAAGTCTCATACCTAGAGTAACCATTTATAGTAGTTTAATATAGCCTCAATAAATTCTTCTACGGACTCAAACGTTTTTTAAGCACATTTTAAGTACACACAATTTTCAATGAGTGACAAAAGCGAAGGTTTCAAAGTAATTAGCGACAATCGACAAGCCCGTTATTTGTATGAAATCCTGGAAACCTACGAAGCCGGAATTCAGCTGACAGGAACAGAGGTTAAATCGATTCGTGCAGGTAAAGTCAATCTCCAAGATGGCTATGCTTTAATTCGTAATGGCGAAGCATGGTTAATCAACGTGCATATTTCACCTTACACTGCCAGCGGTCAATATTTTAATCATGAACCACGGCGGACGCGTAAGCTGTTACTGCATCGCCAGGAAATCCGCAAGCTAATTGGCAAAGTGGAACAGCAGGGTTTGACTTTAGTTCCTTTAAAGATGTACTTCAAACGTGGTCGGGTGAAAGTAAGTATAGCCCTTGGTAAAGGTAAAAAGCTCCACGATAAGCGAGAAGACCTGAAAAAACGCCAAGATCAACGCGATATGCAACGGGCAATAAAAAATTATTAGGCATTATTTTGGCTAAATTACCACACTAGAGTCAGAAATTCATTGAAGCAAAAAGCTTGGTTGTCTACCCTCAGTCAGAGTTAAGAAAAAGCCGATTTTATCGCCATAGATTGATTTTGTTATTTCTTAAACTCGGTAAAGTGATAAGTAATCTAGGAAGGGATGAGGAACTTTCACCATGACACGCAATTTCACCAAAGTGATGAGCACTGGCGTTCTGAGCTTGAGTATGGCAATTTTGTCCTTAACTCTACCTGTACATGCCCAAAGTACTACTACTGACTCTGGAACCCGCACTACCCCAAGCACAACAACCTACGAGCGCAATGATTTTGATTGGGGTTGGCTGGGATTAATTGGTTTATTAGGTCTGGCTGGCTTGACAGGTAAAAAGCGTGATGACGAACCAACCCGTTATCGAGATCCCAATACCCCAGGGGCTACTAGATTATAGAGACTAAGCAATTAATAATTATCACGGAGTTAGTTGTCAGTTGTGGGTTTACTGACAACTAACAGATTTTAGTTTGTTGCTGGTTCAGAGGTAGCGGAACTTAAGTCTAAGTTCTGGTTTTGACTTAGAGGTGTCCAATAACTAGCAATTAAAGCCACTAATAGCCACCACAGACTATTAGCCTCAGGACGAAACCAAACAGTATCAAAAGTCCCGTGAGCAAGCATACCTACCATAGATGCGATCGCCCCAATTAGCCAAAAGCCCTCGACGCTTCTCAACTGTCGCAGTCGTGTTATTTGCATGTAACCTGTATTAAAAGTCACGATTATTAGCCACAGAAAGCAGGCTAAACCAATAAAGCCAGTTTCCACAGCAATTTCTAGCAAAATCGAATAGGCACTCAAAGCACTATAACGGGGGCGTTGATAGAGGGGATAGATTTTATTAAAAGCATTATGACCAGGACCAATACCCAAAATAGGGCGATCGCGAATCATATCGAAGACAGCATCCCAGACATTCCTGCGAAAATTATTACTGCTATCTTGACGGTCGGCAAAAATACTCAAAACCCGTAAGCGCACAGGCTCGATAAAAATGACCGCTAGCAGCAATACTCCAATTAAACCTCCCAGAATAATTGGCAATGACCAAGTGCGCCAAAAAGGAGGCATTTGCACGCTCCACCAATAAATAAGCAATGCCATCACTGTTAATACTGCCGCCACTAAACCAATCCAGCCGCCACGACTAAACGTGAGAACTAAACAAGCACTATTAACAATTAATGCTGTCAACGCTAGGGCTTTCTTAAACCAGCTTTGCCAAGCAAAAATTGCCACCAAACTGAAAATTACCGCTGGTAAAAGATAACCAGCCAATAAATTCGGATTACCTAAATAACTGTAAACCCTTGTAGTCTTAGCTAGAGGCGATTCTGGGTCAACCCAAGTGGCTAATGCAGTTGCACCAAAAAACCATTGCCGCAACCCATACACACTAACAATTAGCGAAACGTGCAGGTAGAGAGTGATCAGCCAAGACCGCAAGCGGGACGACCTCAGCACCCTAGCACAAAGAGCAAACAGCAGCAAATATAGCGTTAAAGTTACCAAATCGTTTAACGCTGCCTTTTTTACTGGTGAGAATGCTGTAGCTACTGCGGCAATTGCCCAGTAGAGCAATACCAGCAAGTGAATAGGGGTAAATGATGAGGCGTTTGTTGGTGCTGTTTCATCAGATAAAGTCAGCAATAGCCAAAATCCTACACAAGCCGCCAGCAATAACCCTAGCAAAGTAGTTGATACAAAGGGTGCCAGACCATACACTAGACTAAGTAAGGCAACCGCAATTGTGTCTCCCCACTGGATCAAGACACTACTTTGTCGCCACGAGGATAACAGCCCCACCAAAGATCGGTGGAGGTAGCTGGTAGCAAAATATTCTTGGACTGTGAAATAAGATAACGTGAATCTTTGCCAGACTAAATTCATAAAAAACGCTGTGACTGATTAGCACGCCCGCGTAGAACTTGGAATCGATCATAATGCGGGTAGTTACAAAAGGGTAATAATGCAGATTGGGAATTTCATCAATAGTCCATAATCATTATTCAATATTGATGACTTTTGACTTCTTGCCCATCATCTGACAAATTTCCAGTCGTGCTAGTTCCAACAGCTTGATTTGAAACAGTGCTGAGTAAAAAATATAAATCCCTAATAGTTTGCCGAAATAACTTTGCCCACTGGCAATATTCTCTGCATCTTTGCGTCTCTCTTCCTCAGCTACTCTAGTTAACCTCCGGGAAGGCCTGACGGCGAACTAGTTCTGACTTGGAGTAAACTAATCATCATGCAAACGGCATCCCCACGTCTTTCTGATGCTGCGGATTATGCAGTCACTTGTCAGAAATTCTATCAAGAGCGCTGTTTTAAGACGACAATTTTGGATTTCTCATGCGTCCTGGTGAAGCAGTGCTGTAGACGCTTTCCCATCGCAGACAACTCTCGCGTACTCCGTTAGGGATATTCCTAAGCAGAATTTTCAGAGTACGCGGTTTGCCAAAGGCTAGGGTAGGATTCACCAGGAGGATGTACGCACTTCATGATGCTATTTAGTAACTTGGCCTAATTAAACATCATTAACTGCTTCTGTGGAAGTCACAACTTGCAATGGCAAAGACAGCACATAGCGGTATCCTGATTCTGGAGAACCTTGAATCGTAATTTGTCCACTGTGTAATTCTGCTAGCTGACAGCTAAGTAATAGTCCTAAGCTTTCGCGAGACAAACTACTATGTGGCTGAGTAACATCTATCCCTGAATTTAGAGTTAGGACATCTGAGTGAGAATCACTCAAGTTTTTTGACTTTTCCACTACTAGCGGTAAATTTCCTGCTAGTTCATGGCTGTCTGCATGAATATTATAGGTTGCTGCCTCACCTGTAAGCTCCAGTAAAGACAAGGGGCTAAGGCGAAAATAAGGATCAACCTCGGTTATACCGTCTCCCAACCAAGGATGGGAAACCCAAACCGTAATGTTAAGTGTATTTTCTTTGTAAGATACATGAATGCGCACCACACTACCTGTAGCAGAGAGTTGAATCACGCTAAAAATTAGGTGATACAGCATTTGTCGCACCTTATCTTTATCCAAAGGACAAATGCGACTGTGTCCAGGTTCGATAGATAGGCGAATATCTTGCTCGCGGCGATTAACAGCTTCTTCTAGAGTATTGATAGCTTGTTGGCATACCATCTCAATATCTACAGGAGCTAGGTTCAAATCGGTTGAGCCTTCATCCATTGCTCCTAATTCGGTAATTTCATTAACCAAGGATAGTAAATATCGACCGCTGTGTTGGATGATATCGAGATATTCTCTTTGCTTAGTCGTCAAAGGTCCGTAAATCTCACGTCCTAAGACGCTAGCCATTCCTAGTACAGATGTTAAAGGCGTACGTAACTCCTGAGTTAGCTGTTCTAAGAGTTCTAGTTTTAGTTGCTTAGTAGAAACAGAGTCTTGTGCTAAAACAGGCGGGGTAATTTTGATCTCACTGCTACTATCGTCGCTGAATGATAAGCTAATTGTATTTTTGGGAATACTGACTTCTGACTTTGCTTTTAGCAGTCGATTACGCTCAAACTCACTCATGCTCCAACGAGCTATGATTTGTAAAAATTCAATATCTCGAGTGGTAAAGTTACGCGGCACTAAATCCATCACCGCCAATGCACCTAAACAATGGCCGGACGCATCAATCAATGGCGCTCCCAAATAAGCGCGAATGCCGTAATCTTGTATCAACTTGCTAGAAGCCAGTACTGAATCAGTAATTTTATGTGTATCATTAATCACTAAAAATTGGAAACTATCCACCACTTGGGTGCAAAAAGATTCCCGGCGTAATAATTGACGGCTTTGCGCTAAATGATTCATTAGTCCCAGTCTAGATAAACCTACTGCTGACTTGAACCAATGACGTTCTTGATCTACAAATCCCAAAATAGAAATCGGTGCTTCCAAAAAATGAGCAGCAGTTTGAGTGGCTTCTTCAAAGACAGGAATTGTTTCTGATTGCCGCAAACCTAATTCTGACAATGCTTCGAGGCGTTGTTTTTCTCTTGTTTCTTGGGAAGTCCAACCATCTTTTAGGGCAGATAGTTTGTTTTCAGGCTCTACCATTGCCACCTTTACCTTGATAATTGCTCGATACTGTAGTTTATATAACCACTGTTTGTGGGTTATTATTTGCTATTTTTAAGCATTCCCCAATTTCACCTCCGATAAACAAGCTGACAACAAAAATTTTCTCTCCTGAGGATCAACTTATAGTTTGATCGCCTCTCGGTTCGTAGCAAATGTCAGTAAATATTCTAGTTACCGCTGGTGAAATCTGTATTGCTTTAACTTTTACTACTAGACAGCGTTAGTTTTGTTTTCAAGCTGGGTAATATAACACTAAGGAGGAGGATAAAATCTACCCCATTCTTATGTAGAACAGGTAATTTTTTTGTATATTTGCTCAATTCTCATTTAAGTAAAATAGTTAGATATTAAAGTTAACTAATGCAATGTTTGGAAGCATGAATAATAGTGACAAAAGTTTTAGAATAGTGTATTGAGACTAATCTTTTAGAAATCAAAGATATGAAATATTACCTCAGATTTTATGAGAAAGGTGGTTTTTAAGTACTTGAAGAAAAAATATAAATTAAAATTGTATTAATAAATAAGTAAAACTTATTAAATCACTCGTTCTTTGATTGAAAATATAACAAAATAAAATATCAATAAAGTAACCTTTGGAAGATGAGTTATAGGTATTTAATTTACAAAAATATGATTAATCGTCTTAAAAATATTAAATTTTTAACTCATAAAAAATCTTATAAACAAACTGTTAATTTATTAACTTAGCTATATACATCTTTGAATTCGAGCTAATTTGTCTCCCTGACCAGCTAATTTTATTTAAACTTGTTTTATGCAAAATTATGCAAATATTAACAAATTTATTCTAGATAGTTTGCTTATTTGTAGCAGATAAGCCATAAAAGAGTTAGCTATCTTAAAAGAGAATTTTTTATCTAAAGTTTGAGGCTATCTGCCAATGAATAAAAAAGTTATTAGAGTTCCTTTTGTAGACCTTAATTTACAAAATCTGCCAATTCAAAGTCAACTGGAACAGGCAATACAGGCTGTATTAAGACAAGGAGATTTTATTTTAGGGCAAGCAGTATCAGATTTTGAGGCAGCCTTTGCAGCAGCATCTGGTACAGAATATGGTGTAGGTGTGGCATCAGGAACCGATGCGATCGCACTTGGCTTACAAGCATGTAATATTGGCAATGGCGATGAGGTTTTATTACCTGTTAATACCTTTGTTGCAACCCTAATTGGAGTGCTACGTGTTGGTGCAAAGCCGATTTTGGTAGATTGCGATCCCCAAACAGGTTTAATTGACTTAGAAGCAGCAGCAAAAGTAATTACGCCTCAGACTAAAGCAATTATCCCTGTACATCTTTATGGCCAGATGGTGTCGCCACGACAGCTATTAGACTTTGCCAAGACCTACCAAGTGCTAATTTTTGAAGATGCAGCACAAGCACACTTGGCAGAACGAGATGGATATCGTGCTGGTTCAGTGGGAATAGCAGCAGCTTTTAGCTTTTATCCCAGTAAAAATTTGGGAGCATTTGGAGATGGAGGAATGCTATTAACGCGAGATCCAGATGTAGCCCAAAAAATGGTGCGCTTGCGCAATTACGGCGCATCTCAAAAGTATTTTCATATTGAAGCGGGTACAAATAGTCGCTTAGATACTTTGCAAGCGGCAATCTTACTAAAAAAGCTACCATATTTATCCAAGTGGAATTGCGATCGCTACAGTATTGCCCAGCAGTATAATCAAGAATTATTACCCTTAGCGTCTGCTGGTATTATCCCTCTACAAAATCACAGTGTTACAGGACATATTTACCATCTTTATGTGATTAAAATTGATGACTCCTGTGCTTTAACACGTCAGCAAATCCAAGACCAACTTACAGCAGATGGAATTCAAACGGGTATTCATTACCCAATTCCTTGCCACCTTCAACCAGCCTTTACCAATTTAGGCTATCAAATTGGAGATTTCCCTCAAGCAGAAAAGTTGGCAAAGCAAATTTTATCGTTACCTATGTACCCAGGTTTAAGCAATGGACAAATTCAAGAAGTTGTGGCAGCAATTACATCTACTTTAAGTGGCGAACAGCAGTTGTTGTGCATTTAAGTTGCTAGCTATAGCCGTTTGTTATTGAGTATTGAACTAGCTCCAAAAATAATTGACAACTGACATACGAAGCGCAATAAATCTTGAATTTTAAATTTTGAATTGCTTAAAATCATGGCAATCCAGCAACAGGTAAAAAATAGCAACACTCCACAACTGCTCAGTTTAGCGATTCTAGGCGTTTTAGTACTACTTTATGCGCCTCTGTTACTACACTGGCTAGATGGTTGGTTGCACAAAAATATTAGTACAGAACATGAATATTTTAGCCACGGTTTGATTGGTTTACCTTTTGCCGCTTACATAGTTTGGCTACAACGCAAACAATGGCAACGTCTACCAGATATAATCCATCCTCTAGGCCCTGTCCTGCTTTTAGTAGGGGGAGTTTTTTATCTGAGCGGTGTAGCTGAGTGGGTTAACCTTTCCTTCCCCGCCATTTTAGCCGGATTGTGCTTGTGGTTCAAAGGTATGCCAGGTGTGAAATTGCAAGGATTCCCTCTACTGCTAGTATTTTTTGCAACCCCAACAGCCGGACCTTACTTGATTGCTCCCTACACCTTACCCTTACAAAGTTTCATTGCTGGTACGGCTGGCTTCATACTGAATCAGTTTGGTATGGAAGTAACTGTTGATGGGGTAAATCTTTACGTGGGTGGACGGATTGTGGAAGTTGCGCCTTATTGTGCAGGGCTGAAAATGTTGTTTACTACCATGTATGTCAGCTTAATGCTGCTTTATTGGACAGGTGCTTTGTCTTCACGTCGCACAACTAATTGGTTTTTGTTGATTGCTGTTGTGATTAGTATTAGTGCCAATATCCTTCGCAACACTGCATTGACCTTCTTTCATGGCACAGGTCAAGAAGCAGCTTTTAAATGGTTGCATGAAGGTTGGGGTGGCGACCTCTACTCTGGTTGTATGTTGCTGGTATTAGTGCCTTTACTGAATCGGATTAATAGCTATTTCTCAACATCAGAAACTCAACCAGAAGCAGAGGCTTAGAAGCTTTGTCAAATAAGTCATTTCGCAATAAGGATTATGTAATACTACTGCACTCATAGTGTTTTCTTACCAAGTAAACTTTTGCCTAAATATCACAAATTTTATTGATGATTTCCTTAACTAAGTTTTTCAAGGAAAGCCAATGGACTCAAGTAGTAGCGCTTTTATTGTTGCTGCTGCTGTTTGGTATTGGAGGCGCTCCGGGATACCTAACAGGACACTGGCAATGGAAACAGCCGCCACCTATCACTAGCCTGAAAGCATTGAAACACATACGCTACTCAGGGTTAAGTCTTCCTGGTTGGCAAACTATTGAACAGGCGGAACAACAAATTGGTGAACATAAATGGTCGCTACAGCTAATTAAGAAAGAAGTTTCGCAAACTCAAGCGATACTGCTGTTACTACCGCAAAATGGCCCAATGGATCAACCTGAGGTCGAGTGGACAGAAGTTAACGGTTGGGGAAAGTCGCGTTGGGGAAAGTGGGACATAGCTCAATATCGCTCGGCTCAATTTACTGTGAAACAGCCTAGAGAAAGTCAGGTACAAGCTAGGTTCTTTCGCGCTTCTACAAAACAGGATACTTTCGGAGTATTGCAGTGGTATGCTTTACCGAATGAAGGACACCCATCACCTTTACATTGGTTTTTAGCAGATCAATTGGCACAGTGGCGTAAGCAGCGCGTTCCTTGGGTTGGTGTGACAATTCTCGTTCCAATGGAGCCTTTAGGTGAGGTAGAAAAAATTTGGACTGTAACTGAATCTATTGGCCAGACAGTACAAGCTGCATTAATGGCGGGTCCCCTACAGAGCAATTAACGAGTGCGTTTGTGCAGAGATAGGTTGTGTGATGTTAAACCGCAGATTTTTGCTGAGATGTTAGCAGTGATGCGATCGCTTTTTATTCATGCAATATTTTATCCTTTTTGCACATAGTAATTTCTCGTAGTAATAAGAGACATTTTAAGTATTCACAGAGTAAAATAGCGACTCAGCAAGACTCCAAATGGGTCTTGCTTTCCTGCATAAATGTTTATATTTTACAATTCTCATATGCGTGCATTCAACGCTCTATGTTTTGTGACCCTTCAGGTAGGTGTTTTTTGGACAACAGCGTTTCAAGTCGTTGTTGCTCAGCCTGTAATATCTCCAGAACAATCATCAGGGCAACCTGCCTCGTTTTCCTCACCTACTGACGTTGTACCTGCGGTTGTAAATAACGAAATTTCTCCTCAACTCAATCGATACCTTTTAGGGCCAGGAGATACGATTAGCGTTGTGGTTCAGCGTCCTCCTGGTCCTTATCGCTTAGGGGCAGGAGATAACATTAGTGTCATGGTTCAACGCTTTCCAGATTTGAGCTTCCAAGCGGCAATTAATCCAGAAGGCAACATCATAGTACCGCTAATCAAAACATTGTCGCTACAAGGTTTAACTTTGCTAGAAGCACAAGAAAAAATTCGCTTGTTACTCAATCGTTACGTAGTTGAACCAGTAGTAGTTTTATCATTAGCAGGGCAGCGTCCAGATTTGAGCTTCCAAGCTGCAATTAATCCCGAAGGTAACATTTTAGTACCGCAAGTAGGAACATTATCCTTACAAGGCTTGAGTGTAGAAGAAGCACAAGAAAAAATTCGTTTAGCTTTAAGTCGCATTTTAGTAGATCCGATTGTGGTAGCGTCATTGGCAACACCACGACCAGTTCAGGTCACGATTAGCGGCGAAGTATTTCGGCCAGGGATTTATGCAATGGGATCGCCTACACCCCGCGTTGCAGATGCCTTGCTGACATCTGGTGGAACGACTATGATCGCAGATCTCAGGCAAGTGCAAGTGCGTAGGCGGTTGGTTGATGGTTCTGTGATTTCTCAAACTGTTGACCTTTATACAGCGTTACAAAATGGTAGTTCAGTGCCTAATTTTCGACTACAAGATGGCGATGCCATAATTGTCCCACGTCGTGAAATCGGCACTGATGATGGTTACGATCGCAATCTCATTGCTCGCTCAACCTTAGCCATACCACAGATTAGAGTCAGGGTTTTAAACTACGCGGCAGGAGGTATTGCAAATCAACTTCTACCTAATGGCAGCACATTTATCGATGCATTAGGTGGAATTAATCTTGACACTGCTAACCTCCGAGATATTGCTTTAGTACGCTTCGATCCCGAAAGAGGTCAAGCTGTTACCCAGAGGCTTGATGCTAAAAAAGCTCTAGGTGGTGATATGTCTCAAAACGTGCCGCTTCAAGATAATGATGTTATTGTGGTTGGTCGTAATCTCATTGGTAGAATTACTAATGCTCTCAGTACAATTACGCAACCATTCTTTAATGTTCAGAGCTTTATTCGCTTCTTTGACTTCTTTACAGGTGGGACGAAGTAGTGGGGAGATGAGGGAGATGGGGAGCAAAGGAGACAAGGAGAGAAGTCTGAGCAGAGGCTTCCTCCGTACACCGAAGGGGTTGCCGCAGGCATCAGAACTTCGGAGGGACAAGGGGGGAAATAACTAATGACAAATGACTAATGACAGATCACAAATGACAAATGACTAATTTTCTATGACCCCACCAATTGTTAAAAGCTATATTATTGCTTTTGAAAAGTATAAATGGATTGGATTAGCCAGTTTTGCCTTAGTTGTAGCTGCTTCAACGGTGGTGGCTGTACAACCCGAACCACCAGCTAGCTATATAGCAAATGCTGCGCTTACTTACAATCGTCCGCCAGTTTCATTCTCTGCAACTGGTAGTGAAATCCAACAACAAGGGCAGGAATTAAATGAACAAGTTTTGCTATCAGATCAGCTGATCGAAGTTGTATCAGCAAAAGTTAACGTTAAACCAAAAACAATTGGTGCAAGTGTCGCCATTTCTATACCTAAGAAAAACCCTCGGACTGGACAATTAGATTCCACCATCATCGAGCTTAAATATAAAGATAGTAATTCCAAGCGAGCTGTAGAGGTATTGCAGGCATTGATGCAAGCAATGGTCAAGCTCAGTGGTGATATTAATACAGGCCGATTAAAAGCAATTATTCTAAAAATTAATGAACGTGTACCACAGACTAAGTTGGAACTGCAAGCAGCAGAAAGGAGGCTAGAACAGTACGATCGCAGAGAGCGACCGGCAATATTAGCATCGGAAAATGGTAGCTTACTAACTGCGGTTACTAATAGTCAAACTCAGCAACGTCAAATTAAACTGACTATTTCTGGTATTGATGCCCAAATTCGCAGTTTGCAGGACAAGTTAGGATTAAATGTTGGTCAAGCTTACGTTTCTTCAGCTTTGAGTGCCGATCCGATTCTGGCCAACTTGCGATCGCAAATTTATCAAATTGAATCACAAATTGCTGTGCTCCGGAGAGATCTGCGCCCCGAACATCCAACAATGATTCAGTTGCAGCGTCAAAAACAAGCTGCTGAGGAATTGCTACAACAACGTGCTGCTGAAGTAGTAGGTGGTGGCGGTACAGCAGCACCGTTGACTGGCAATGTCTCTAATATTCGTGCTCAAAGTAATTTAGATCCAGCACGGCAAGAATTGGCAAACCAGATGGTGGCTTTGCAAACCCAAAGAGAGACGCTGCAACAACAATTAGCTCAACAAGTCAGAGAAGAGGCACGATTGCGGCAGGTATATTCTTTAATACCTAACAAACAATTAGAGCGATCGCGTTTAGAACAAGAGGTGGCACTCAAAAAAGCTATCTATGACAAAATGCAGGCGAAGCTAGCCGATGCAAAAACCGCAGAAGCCGAAACTGTCACTAGTCTCAGTATTGCTAGACCACCAACCGTGCTTGCCGATACTGTCAAACCTAAAAGCATGTCTGTGACATTGGCTGTAGGTGGTTTTATGGGATTGGTGATTGGTGGCGGCGTCATCTTCTTGTTGGGTTCACTAGAAGGTACTTTCAAAACCCGAGAGGATATCCGCGAAAGCCTGAAGCAAAGAGAAGTCGCACGGTTAGGAGAAATACCTTTAATACCAATTGATGATTTGGATCAAGAAGCCATACCAGTTATAGTTTCCCCAGATTCTCCTTATTTAGAGTTTTATGAGAAGTTCCGCAGTAATATGCGGCGTATAGGTGGTAAAAATCTCAAAGTAGTTTTGATTACTAGTGTTAGTACATCTGAGGGTAAGACTACAAGCGCTTATAACTTAGGCATAGCTTCTGCCCGTGCTGGGAAAAGAACCTTAATTATTGAAACAGATTTGCGATCGCCTTCTGGTTGTTCATCCTTAAACGTTACTCCCGACCCAGATGCGAATATTGAACCTCTGCGCTATTACGCCAGCCTCAGTGAATGTATCCGCTTAGTTCCTGATGTAGAAAATTTATACATTCTGCCTAGCCCTGGACCTTTGCGGCAATCTGCTGCAATTCTGGAATCAAGCGAAATGCGACGGTTAATGGAGGATGTTCGAGAGCGTTATGATTTAGTAATTTTGGATACCAGCCCTCTCAGCCTATCCAATGATCCTTTGTTAATTCAACCCTACAGTGACGCTATGATAATTGTGGCGCGACCAAACTATACGCAACAAAATTTGTTAGGTGAGGCGATCGATCAATTGGTTGAATCTGAACTGGGACTTTTAGGGGCTGTGATTAATGGTGCTGACATCATTGTGACTTTGCCTGCATCAGTTGAACCATTACCAGCCTCTTCACCTCAAGAACAATCAGAAGCAGAAGTTTCAGTAGGTGCCAAGAACAGCTAATCTTGATCGATTTACCGTTGGGGTAATTAGCAAGATGTTCTGCAATAGCAAATTTTCCTCATCCAAGTGAAAACGACTGTATCTTCTTAGAATTTGTATTGGTTAGTAGTATCGCTAGAGCAAGACTACTAACCAATTTCTCTAATAGTCGTCGCGTCTAAATAAACCCAACATAGGACCGAGAATTATCCCAAAAACAAAGCCACCGATGTGTGCCCAGTAAGCAACCCCGCCTGTTTCCACACTCATATTGGCAGCGGTTTGCAAGCTAGCAACACCAGAAATTAAATTCTGGATAATGAACAGCCCGATTAGGATCATGGCGGGCACTCTAATGGTGGTAACAAAAAATCCCAAAAAAGCTAAGGTCATGACTCTAGCGTGGGGAAAGCGGATAATGTAAGCACCCAAAACTCCCGCGATCGCACCACTTGCCCCTAAAGAAGGAATAGCAGAATTCATCCCAATAAACCACTGGCATAAAGCCGCTAAAGCACCGCAAGTCAAATAAAAAATCAGATATTTGAGATGACCTAAGCGGTCTTCAATATTGTTACCAAAAATCCAGAGAAAAACCATATTTGAGATTAAATGCCACCAACCACCGTGGAGGAATTGTGATGTAATTAAAGTTGTCCACTCTCCGGCAAAGTTGGTAGTTAACTCTCGTGGTACTAATGCATATAACTGAAAAAATTCTTCTAATCGTGCACCACGCAGCGTGACTTCATGAAGAAAAACTAAAATGTTCATGCCAATCAACCCGTAAGTGAAATACGGGGTGATGCGCGTTGGATTTTCGTCGTAGAGAGGAAACACAGGTGTTTTTCCTAATCATTGATTAACTGCAATATAGCTTGAGTGGCTGGCGGTTGCGAAGGATAGTTAAGTAGGTCGGTGTTAAAAATTGTCGTTATGACAAGGCAGGAGGCAGAGGGCAGAAGGGAAGAGATTTTTAGGCAACTTGACTTTTCATTACATACTTCGGTTTATTTGCACTGTTCCACTTAATTTTACCTGTTTTTATCTTTCACAAAAAAGGGAACAGTATTCCCTGTTCCCTTTAAAAATTAAAAATATTCTTCTTTAGGCTTGTCGCTAAACAAACCCAAAATAGGTCCGAGAATCGCACCAAAGAGGAAACCACCTGCATGGGCCCAGTAAGCGATACCACCACTTTCCATACCGATGTTGGTAGGTGTTTCAAGACTAGCGACACCATAGAAAGCTTGTTGAATAAACCAGAACCCGAGAAAGAAATAAGCAGGGACTCGGAAAGTGGGAAAGAAAAACCCTAAAGGTACGACACCCAGAATTTCGGCTTTGGGAAAGCGCAGAATGTATGCTCCCATAACACCTGCGATCGCACCACTTGCCCCTAAAGAAGGAATGTTAGAATTCTGTGCAAAATACCACTGGCTTAATGATGCCAAAACGCCGCAAGATAAATAGAAAAGCAAATACTTAAAATGCCCTAACTTATCTTCCACATTATTACCAAAAATCCAGAGAAACAACATATTACCAGCTAAGTGCAATAAACCACCGTGCAAAAATTGTGAGGTGATTAAAGTTGCCCACTCTGGTACAGGTTGATGTACAGATATCCCGGCAAAACTTAAGGTGAGTTCTCGCGGTACTACCGCCGCCAGATGTAAAAATCCATCTAATGCTCGTGGGGGAAGATTTGCTTCATAAAGAAAAGCTAGAACATTAGCAGCAATTAGCCCAAAAGTTACATAAGGGGTGATTTCTGTAGGATTATTATCTCTAATTGGAACCACAGGCGTTTATTCCTCATCTATAAGCAACTAGGTTCACAGTACTGAATTTTGCTAGTAGTTGCTTCTACCCGGTGGATGGATATAGAGATGATTCATGATTTTGGAAGATGAGCGATGTCTATCGACAAACCGCTAGCCTGCGGGTTATGCGTTGGGCGTAGCCCTTCTCGCAGAGTAGCAGTATGCGTCTAGGCTCTGTTCACCAATTCACTATCTTCAATTTAGATTGTGTCTACTTTGTGACTGTAGTGCTAATTCAGTAAAATAGTCTGGTTATACTGCTGTAGGCAAGGGTGCCTAGTAGTTAGGTAGAAGCATTGCGATCATGAACTGGCTAGCCCACTTGTTATTGTCTGAACCAAATGTTGAGAATCGCTTAGGTAATCTCCTGGCCGACATTGTGAAAGGAACGGCTCGTCAGGAATTAAACTCTCATCTCCAGCGTGGAATTGCGTGTCATCAAGTAATTGATCGGTTTACAGACAGTCACATAGTTGTGCAGCGAAGTAAAGAGCGCATTGACTCAAGCTATAGGCGATTTGCTGGGGTACTGGTGGATGTTTTTTACGATCACTTCCTAGCAAAAAATTGGTCGCAATATTCCAGCGTATCTCTTGATGAGTTTACAGCAGAGATTTACGAATCGTTTCGAGCCTATCCAGGTCAGATACCTCTGGTAGTCAGGGAGGTAATTTCTCGCGTAGCTGCTGAAGATTGGTTGGGATCTTACCGCAATGTGTCTGGTGTAGAAAATGGTCTCTTGCGGATATCAAGGCGATTATCGCGACGACGCAACAGAAATTTTATTTTAACTCCAGCTATCAATGAACTCATCACTCACTACGATGCTCTGGAGTATGACTTTCAAGAATTCTTTCCACAATTATTTTCTCATGTGCAGAATTGGTGTATTGCCTAGTTAACCTTTGGGGATTAATGTTTTCTCCGTCATACTGAAATCATGCAGATTAAATGCACATCAGCTGATAAAACTCATGTTTTTTACCAATTCTTTAACAAAACAACTCCAGCATTGGAATGATATTATTCGCAATCAGCCACAAAATCCCAATGCTTATATTCGTCGCGGTATGGTCAACTTTCAGCTTGCCAAAATTGATGAATCTATTCAAGATTTTGATACAGCAGAGCAACTAGATCCTCGTCTAAAACCATATCTCTGGCAACGTGGACTATCTTATTACTACGCAGAAAGATTTGCGGAAGGCGCTCAACAGTTCAAGATTGATTTAACAGTTAATGCCCAAGATGTAGAAGAAACAGTATGGCGATATCTCTGTATAGCTCGCCTTTCTGGTGTGGAATCAGCACGCAATTCTCTATTAACTGTGAAAAATGACCCCCGCCGTATTATGAGGAGTGTGTACGATTTGTATGCGGGAAATTGTACCCCTGATGATGTTTTAAATGTTGGTAAATCAGAAGGAGTAAAAGGAAATTTTTACAGCCATCTTTATTTAGGATTATATTACGAAGCTGAAAATAATCTGGAATTAGCACAGGAATATATAGTTAAAGCTGCTGATAATTACAAAATTGATGATTATATGTGGTATTTAGCTCAGGTACATAAAAATCTGCGAAAATGGCTCTAATTTATTGAATATTGAGGTAATTTAGCACTTTGACCAAACAATATCCAACTTATCCAGAAAATGATCCACTTATTGAAGTTATACAACAGGAAATAACAAATCCTAATATAAAAGTAGGAAGTGGATGTAAATGGAGAGGGAATGGAGCAGAACCCCAATAGAATAATCCTAAATCAACAAAAGCTTACGATCATATTGAGCATCATGGGTCAAGATTGACACCACAGCAGTTAACGGGAAGAGCAGCTAGCAAAAATAAAAATCAAGGCCAGTGGTTAAATGCTGAGGATTGGGTAAAGGCGGAGCAAGTGACACCGAAACATCCAGGTAGATATCTCATTGATTTCAAACGTCCTATTGATAGAGTTTATCATCCTGATGGAACAAAGACTGAAGAGGTAACTCGTGCATTTGTTCAAAGGAATAATGATGGTACTCTCAATTCTGCATATCCTGTTCTAAATAGTTTTGTAATCTAAAAATTATTGAGTAAGTATCCATGAATAGTACGCAAAACTTTTCTCTTGAATTAGCAGAAATTTGTAATGAAAATTGGTTTCTTCCTCCTGAAGATCCCTTAGAGGAACTTTCTCATTCAGAAATGGGAGTTCGCCGTTTCTGCTTTGAACATAATCGACAAGTAATACTAGAAATTGGAGATAAAAAACAGGAGTTATTTTTAGACCCTGATTTTATTTTAATTTTAGAAGAGTTGCCACAAAAAATCTCAAGACTTGTGAGAGATAAAAAGATTGAAATAAGTTTTCCAGAAAGTTGGCTGACTATCTATATAGAGCCTGTAGATAGCTCGACGCTCAAATGCACTTGGAGAGAGTATGGTGAATCAATAGCAGAAGAGGAATTTGCTCTAGATAAATATCAAGTAATAAAAATATTAAAAGTTTTTCTCGACCAAATTCTCACTAAATCTGTTCAGGGAGGTTATATTACCTCGACAGAAAAAGATAAATTTTTCCTACCAAGTTTTAAGTCAAGAAAGTACTAATGTCCTCACATTTTATCCAGCAGATGCGCTTCAGCGATCGCCTCTTACAAAAAACTTGCTAATTGTACCTGAATCTAATTATCGGTGGTTCGGGTTCAAACTGCACTTGTCAAAATGGGCATAGGCTTAGCCCGTCGTAGACATCGCATCTATCCAGCCACGGCTTCATTAAAATGACAGATGTAACGCAATAACAAATGCAGCGTTGAGAGCACCAATTTTGGCAACACAACCTTTACGGCTGCGGTCTAAGTTGCTGTTGTAGCCTTAATATATCCATTTGCTGTCTTTGTTGTAGTAGTAATTGGTCTTGTCTAAATTGTCTAAGCGGTTGTTGCCTTGGTTGATTTTGTTGTCTAAATTGTCCAAACGGTTGTTGTCTTAGTTCATTTTGTAGTCTAAATTGTTCTAGACGCTGTTGTTGTCGTAGCATTTGTTCATCTTGTTGCTGTCTAAATTGTTCCCATTGTTTTTGAGAACTTGGAGAAGATAGTTGTTTGTTCAACTCTTTTGTTTGTGGTTCTAGCTGCTGTTGATTTTGAGGTATCGTCTGAGCGATGTCTGCCCGTACAGGAGAATAAATCGCTAAATCTAATGTCAGGATAGTAAGTAGTAGCCCTGATTTAACTATCAATGAATTAGTCATACAGTTTTCTCAAAGGTGTTGTATAACGACGGCGTTGCTGAATCAAAATATGACTTAGGCGATGATTACATTAAGCTGGCAGATAACTCCGCAGCTATCCTAAATTTCTTACAACCTTTTCCAAAGTATTAGAAGTGTGCCATAGATCTATTGGTTAAGCATTGATATTGCTGTCTTTGGTTCTCAATACGCTCAGTCTGGCTATATTTAGGCTGAGAATTTTTCAAGTTCCATTAAAACGCTATATCTATCATTTTACAAAATCTTCCCTTGATCAACTTCAGACTTCCGGTACAACAACTTAACTTTGTTGACGTTGGGAATGTACTGACAATACGGTGAAGTTAATTGTAGAGTCTACTGCTGCTAGCCATGCCCCTAAAGTTTACCTTCGCCCTCAGTCAACAACAAACTTTTGAACTGCGCTGTGATTATGGTTCACGTCGCTTGGATAAACAGGAGTTAGCAGCACTCATCGATTTGTGTGAGCAAAATTACTACACTCAACAAACAGACCGCTTACCTGATCTCACTCAGTTGGGAAGGCGACTTTATCAATGGCTGGATGGGAAGGAAGGCTGGCTGAGAAGGGCGCTGGATGAGGCGGATGAGCAGACGATTTATTTAGATTTGATTCAAACCAGTGAAGCGCAGGGGTTGAACGCAGACACAGGACGGGTGGCGTTGGGACTGGCACATTTACCTTGGGAATTGCTACATGATGACAATGGGTTTTTAAGCGAACGGCAGAAAGTGTTACCAGTGCGTTCTGTGCAGCAGCGTCAAACCCAAGTGATTGGTGTGCAAAATCGCCCGTTGCGGTTGCTGTTTATGGCGACTGCGCCGGAAGATCCAAGAGTTCCACCCTTGGGATTTGAGCGAGAAGAAGCGAACATTTTGCAAGCAACTAAGGATCAGCCTTTGGCGTTGATTGTGGAGGAAAGTGGCTCGGTTGCAGAGTTAGCCAATTTGGTGAAATCCTACCCCGAAGATTATTTTGATGTCTTTCACCTCACAGGACACGGGATAATTTATACCAAAAAAGACTACGGCTTTTTGCTACCAAAAGGGGCAACCCTACCAGATAATACGCCCTGCTTTATCACTGAAGATGAGGTGGGGAATTTGCAACTTACCACCGTCAATGACTTAGCTAAAGCCTTTCGGGGACGCTGACCGCGAGTAACTTTTCTTTCTGGCTGTCATACAGGACAGGTTCCTAATAAAGGGACAGTACCCTCAATGGCGCAGGCGTTGGTGAAAGCGGGGGCGGGTATGGTTTTAGGCTGGGCGCGTCCGGTGTTAGATAATACGGGTATTGTGGCAGCACAGGCACTTTATCAAGCTTTGGCGACGGGGGACAGTGTGGAAGCGGCTGTGAAAGCGGCGCAGCAGGAGATGATTGACAAGGAACGCACCGACTGGCATTTGTTGCGGGTCTATCGGGATACGCGAGAGATTGCCGAACTGGTGACACCGCTGAGAACACCAAAGCGCGAAAAGTTGAAGTTTACAGTCCCAGAGCAAGAATTTCTGGATGAGCAGAATCAAGTTAAAGTTGCTAGTCGGTTGGAATTTGTGGGACGCAGACGACCTTTGCAACGGTGTCTGCGGGCGTTGCGGGAAACTAGCAACCAAATTGGCGTATTTATTGCTGGGATGGGGGGACTGGGGAAAAGTACGTTAGCGGCGCGGTTATGTACGCGGGTTGAGGCGCAGCGTCCCAACTTTGCGCGGGTGGTGTTGATTGGCCCTTTGGATGAAAGCGGTTTGCTGAATAAGC
>NZ_MTAV01000096.1 GCF_002154695.1 Nostoc sp. T09 | reverse complement strand
TTAAGCAAATTCATCTATAGTCAGCTTTTTGCGCTTTCCTATCCGTCGAACTCACGTTAATTTTGCATGGAACTAAGGATGAAGTCATTCCTATTACTGCGAGTCGCGAATTTGCGCGATCGCGTCCTTGGGTGGATTTAGTAGAACTCGACAGCGATCACAGCTTGGGAAATGTCATGGAAGAAATATGGGAAGCCATTCACTTGTTCTGCCAGTTACCCGGAAGCTGTAAAATATGAACTTCTCACAGCACAAATGTCCTTAGTCATTGGTCTTTTGTCCATTACTAATGACTATTGACTAATGACCAATGACTCTTGACTAAAAATTATGCTTCCTTTCATCCGGTCGGATTTAGCTCAATTCACGGCTTACAAACCCCATCCTAGCAGCGATACAGCCGAAGCAGTGGCGACGCAGTTTGATCGGCTGGATACGAATGAAAGCCCTTATGATTTGCCACCAGAATTAAAAGAAAAGCTGGCTTGGACATATCAGCAAATAATTGAAACAAATCGTTACCCTGATGGAGGGCATGAGCAGCTCAAAGAAGCGATCGCTCTGTACGTTAATGAGTCAGCAGCCCTATCATCTACTAGCGTTACTACTGCTAACATTTCTGTGGGTAATGGTTCAGATGAACTGATCCGTTCTTTATTAATCGCCACCTGTCTGGCAGGAGAGGGGTCAATTTTAGTTGCCAATCCCACTTTCTCTATGTATGGGATTTTGGCAAAAACTTTGGGTATTACCGTAGTGGAAGTGGGTAGAAATGAAGCCAATTTTGAAATAGATTTACAAGCTGCACAATCTGCTATTGAACAAACGCAAAATCCCCCGATTCGGGTGGTTTTCGTAGTACATCCGAATTCTCCTACTGCCAATTGCTTAACTGGGGCAGAGTTAGCATGGTTAAGAAGTCTAAGCGAAGAAATTTTGGTAGTAATTGATGAAGCTTACTTTGAATTTAGCCAAACTACCTTAGTGGGAGAATTATTACAGCGGACGAACTGGGTAATATTACGTACTTTTTCCAAAGCTTTCCGTTTGGCAGCTATGCGCATAGGCTATTGCATCGCTCATCCAGAAGCGATCGCCATCTTAGAAAAAGTTCGCTTACCTTACAATCTCCCCAGTTTCTCAATAGCCGCAGCATTAGTAGCGTTGCAAAACCGCAAGCTCTTACTCGCATCGATTTCTCAAACACTGACTGAACGCGACAACCTAATCGACGCGTTGTCACCATACCCAGCCTTGCAAGTCACAGCCAGCGCAGCTAACTTTATTTACTTACGTGTCACACCAAATAGCTGTATCCTTCAAGACGCAGCTCTAAACAGTCTTCATCAACAACTTAGAAAATCTGGTACGCTTGTACGTCTTCTGAGCGGAGCATTACGAATTACTATAGGGACGCATGAAGAAAATACCCGCACCCTAAATCGGTTACAGGCTGCTGTAGCAAATCTTCCATTTTAACCATCAACTTGCTTAGTAATTAAACCTACCTTCTACTCCACTGCCCATACGGCGTACCATTTTCACCGTTTGTGGCAATACACCTACTAACAGGGCAAAAGCAACATCTGGTAAATTAGCTACCGTTTCCAATGGAAAGTATTGTTCAAATTGATCGAGAATCTTCTGGACTCGTTGCTGAGGCACTGGGTTTTCTGTGATTTGTTTGATCAAGCGAATCCATTGTCGCCTAATTAAATAAGCTTTCTGACGCTCTTCATAAGATTCGGGAGTTAATAAAGACAAATTACCTATAGGTAATGCTCTTTGGCAATCACAATCATAGTCTCCGCCTACAGCCGCCCCAGGTCCGGCAAACTCCGCATGGTAGCGTTTATAGAGAATTAAACCATTCCGTTTACGACTATTGACGATGAACACCTTTCCAGTATGTAGTAGTGTGAGGATATCCGAGCCTTGCGATTGCTCAGTTCCGTCTGGCATGACAACATTGTCAAAGAAACTGGTTTCAGGATAATAAGTTGATACCATAGCAATCTGATAGCGTCGGCGTTGTTCGCTATCCATGTTTTCTTAGATTTACGAATAATTGAGTAGTAGTATGCACTAAAATCTGTAATTTGCTGTTAAATCAAATGAGACTTTTGATTTTTCTTATTATTAGGAACTTTTATGGTCAATTTGACTAAAATATGAATAAATAGCTTTGACTGAACAATTGAGTAATCATATTTTATGAAAAATAATTGGGTTTGTCTTCTATTCAAGTCAAGTTTTTTTAAAGTTTTTATAAAGATCAATATCTTAAATACAAAGTTATGATGAGGATTTGATTATCTACTAGATGTTAATTTATGTTTATATATTCACTGTAATTGATTTTTATATATTTCAAAATGTTGGGTTTAAAATTTTTAGTTACAGCTATTTATCATAACTTACTAAATAAGCCTAACCTATGAAGAAATATTTTTTTAATTGCATCTACTTAGTTTTGAAACATATCATTAATAAAAATTTCATAAATTGAAAAATATTAATTTTAAATTGAGCCTACATCCTATAAATCAAAAGCATCTCAATAAATATTGTATCAATAATAGATTGCAGCCAAATAACAAAAATAAATATTATGTAATTAAAATAGTTACTAAAAATAGCAGATAATATCATTTTTTGCTAAACATAAATATATTGTACTATATGCTACAGCATCAAAAAAATACTTAACCCAAATAGTGGCTTAATCTAGTAAAATCTTTAAATACAAAACCCAAATATTAAACTCTTCTTGGACAATCAATTACATGCTGTCAGATCTGCCTGAACAATGCCTAAAGTAAATTTCAAATAATTGAATTATTGTTTAGATGTTTATGTAGTAATATCTGACTTGAGTGTTTTGGGAAAAATATATTCCAATTAGATTCGACTTTATCTACTCGGTATCCCAACTTGAAATATAGTTGCCGTGCCTGGTAGTTATTTTCTAAAACATGCAGGTATAAGTCCTGGAATCCCCATTCCTGAGAAACTTTCTCACAGTTTTGCAATAACCCTGAAGCCACGCCATGCCTACGGTATTCTGGGCGAACAGCTAAATTAGACAGATAGGGAAAACTTCTGCCGGCTTGTGTCCATGAATTACTAAAACGTACACCTAATTCTACAGTTCCTACTAAGTTATCAGCCGCACCTCTAGTAGTGTCGGCAGCAACTAAACAAATGTGATGGGGTGCAGGTAATGCCAGACGGTGCTTCAAGTCTTCATAAATTCCCAAACGTAGTAATGGAAAAGCCCATCCCCATATCCCTTGTTGGGAGTGAAAACTTTCAGTAATAATCTGGGCAACCCCACTCAGATCGGCAGGCGTTGCAGCACGGATTTGGAATTGGCGCTCAGACAAATCGGCGGCAACTGTGACTGGCTCTTGGTGGTATGGGTGAAAAAACCAGGATGTCAAGGCTAGTTTAGTATTAATTAAATTTAACGAAAATTTTCTCAAATATCCTCAAACACCATACAAACTTAATGAAAACCCTTAGCGGAGGAGAGCTTTGAATTTGCAATAATAATGCAAATTCTCTTTTGCTCACTGAGTCAGCAAAGCGCGAAGCCTTTTTGTAAAAAACAGACAGTGCATTTCGCAGCTTTAATAATATTGTTATACACCTTGATATAGATGATATCGATGATCTCGGTTATTTTTCAAGGTAATAACATACTCTGTGCCCTTTTGGGTAATCTATTTATAGATTAAGCGGTGTGGAACTTAATATTTCGCAAAATCTCAAAACCTAGCCATAATCGGTATTCTGTAGATACGAGTTTTGTCTTTATTCATTCAAATCACACTTTTTTAGAATCCCTGTGAAATATAGAGTTTTGAAAAAGCCGCACACGGCGTTAGGTTACTAACTATAGGAGGTTAAGCAATATGGAAAAAAATGAGTCTTGCCTAAATACAATATATCCCAGCTTAATATCACAGCTAAGGTATAGGCTTTGAACTTAAAAGATTGCTATAGTATTAAAAATAACTATGTATAATTCATGACGTTAGACTTTGTAAGATGACGAGATCTTATAAATACCTAGTATTGAGCTAAAAAAGTTTACAAATAGTTGTTTTGAATCTATTTTCTGAACCAGCACGAGAATTTGAACCTGTTATTGATATTTTTGGAAAATTGCCTAGATAAGTTATAGATTAGGCAACTATTGAGATCTGCATGGACATCAACGTTTGATCTCAACCAAAAATATATTTAGGTGTTTTGTTACCTTTGTACTTATTTAGGCAGCATCCTAAATTCATAATTTACTTTCAGATTAGAGGTGAAGGTGATCCAAACCAAATCTACCTGTGCTGCCTTACTTTATACAGGCATGAATTTTATAAGACTGTTGATTATTTCCCATTTTCTAGTTTCTAGGCTGGAGCTTGCCGCCTATGGCTATCGCTGTATTAGTTGCTTTTGGCAATGAGGCATTAAAGGGTACAACTCCAGATTCATTCCCCAACAGTCTTGCTTTATTCCTTATTAGAAACAGGTATTTGTCTAATTGTATACTATGAGATTACATCTTATCCTTGTAATATTGCTGACTCTAACATGAGTATCATAAATAAAATTTACCGATAAGTGTTAGTGCAACTCCTGCACAGGGAAAACTTAATATGCAGCTACAGATGGATTTTTCAGCCAGCTTTGAGTGCTGTACGTGTATAGTATTTGGACAGTTCTCGCCGGAGGTGAGGGAAGATTTGGCAAGCATCAACTCTGTAAGACTAAAACTGAATATCAAAGCAACTGCCCTACTTCAGAGCGAATGGCAATCATTACAAGCCATTGAGGCGAATTACTGTGAGTAAATGCTTTTACACTCAGCACTTATGTAGCCATACAGCTTTATTCGTCAAAATGCTCTGCTCTTACCTGACTCAGAAATATCCCTATCTGATCAGATTATTCTTTATCCAACTGCCGTTGCAGCAGGAAAGCGGTGCATGAAATCCCAACAAGCAAACAGTAAGCCTAAAATTTTGGTTGTCGATGATGAGCCAGACAACCTTGACTTGCTTTACCGCACCTTTTATCGCGATTATAAGGTGCTAAGGGCAACTTCTGGTCCGGCGGCACTGGATCTACTGGCACAAGAGGGAGAGGTTTCAGTGATCATCTCCGATCAGCGGATGCCAATAATGAGCGGTACAGAATTTTTGAGCCTGACAGCAACTCAATATCCAGATATTATCCGGATTATCTTAACTGGCTACACGGATGTCGAAGACTTAGTGGAAGCCATCAATGCTGGGAAGGTTTTCAAATATGTCACCAAACCGTGGGAAGCTGAGGAACTCAAAGCAGTAGTACGCCAGGCCCTTGATACTCACAATGTCCTCAAAGCCCGTACTCGGGAATTAACGCGCACACTACGTCAGGAATCACTGCTGAATACTGTCACTAATACGATTCGTAGTGCTTTAGACTATCGACAAATTTTACAAGCAATTGTCGATACAGTGGGTCATATGTTGGAAGTGGACGTCTGTCTTTTACGTCCCTTCCAAGATGGGCAATTGGTCGATGAAGGATTCATTTACCAGAAGGCCTCTCAAGAGGGAGCAGGAGAGCAAGCAGATAATTCTTTTGCTTCTCCCTTCAGTTCCTTTGTCTCTCAACCTCTATTGGCTGAGACAGTGTGGGAAACCCGCGAAGTACAAGTGATTCATAATATCGCAGATGATGAACGCGTTCAGGGCGAGACTCCAGAACTGCGACAACGTGGCGCAGCTTTTATTGCAGCTAACATCTGTTCTAGCCTAGTTGTACCGCTAATTTGCCAACAAGAACTGATGGCAGTCCTAGCACTGCACCAATGCTCCCAGTCCCGCATTTGGAGGGAAGAGGAAGTGCAGCTAGTGTTGATGGTAGCGGATCAGGCAGCTCTTGCTTTGTCCCAAGCCTATACTTACGAGCAAGTGCGCGCTCTTGCCAAGAGAGAAGCTCTGATCAATACAATTACTACAGCGATTCGCTCTAGCCTTGATCCTCAAGATATCTTTGCAGCTATTACCGAACAACTCGGACAAGCCTTACAAGTCAATGGCTGCGTTCTGTCTTTATGGACAGAAGAAGATGAGTTTGTGGAGTGTGTGGGACTATATGATAGTTCTCAAAATTTAGAAAATAGGATTAAGTCAGCCCAGGAAAAAGTATTAAGTAGCAATCATCATTACCTAACACAAGATTTACCCCACTCTCAGGCCCCAATTAAGGAGAATCTGATTCTGCAAGAAATTTTGCGGACACAGGAGCCAGTAGTAATTGCTGATATGAGCAATTGTCCAGCAGAAATCAGGGGATTTGATTTGCCTTTGAAAATGCCAGCACGATCGCTCATGGTTGTTCCCTTATTGGCTGATGGTAAATGCATCGGTAGTATCACTTTACGTGAAGGTAACAAATCACGTCGGTGGTTAGCTTCTGAGATAGAGTTAGCTAAGGCTGTGGCAGTTCAAGCGGCGATCGCTGTACAACAATCACGTCTATATCAAAAGACTCGCGACCAAGCTGAGCGCTTGTTGCAATTAGATAAACAAAAAACCGAATTTTTCCAAAATATTTCCCATGAGTTCCGCACTCCTATTACCTTAATTCAAGGACCTTTAGAATCAGCCGTAAGTATTGGTGAAGGATTATCCTATGCTCAAAGTGCGATCGCTTTGCGTAACTCCCGCCGATTGCTCAGGCTGGTAAATCAACTATTAGATCTGCAACGCTTGGATGCTGGGAGAATGCAGCCTAGTTTCCGTCCTTGCGATTTAGATGAATTTGTCAGTCAAATTGTGGAATCTTTTCGCCCCTACTGTGAGAAAAAAGGGTTACATCTAGTCACCGATTTAGGTGAATGCCCTCAAGTTTACTTGGATATGGAAAAATTTGACAAGGTACTGTATAACCTCCTGTCGAATGCAATGAAGTTTACCCCTGAAGGTGGCACAATCGGCGTCAGGCTCATATCTGAAGGGAATAATTGCATATTACAAGTACAAGACACAGGAATTGGCATTGTTCAAGAACAAATTCCTCACCTATTTGAGCGATTCCGCCAAGCCGAAGGTTCAGAAAACCGTTCTTATGAAGGTAGTGGTTTGGGTTTGGCTTTAGTCAAAGAATTGGTAGAAATGCACGGCGGTAAAATAACTGTAGAATCAGTTTACGGTGAGGGTACTAGCTTTACACTATGCCTTTTGACTGGCAATACTCACTTACCTATACATCAAGTACAGGAAACTCCTTGTGAACTAAATACTAGCCGGGCCAGTGTGGAATTGGCTGATTTAGAACTAGTAGAGCCGACCATAGAAAATATCGATAACCTTCCAAAAGACCTATCACCCAATTCTGATACTCAGGAATCTCAAGAGTACAATAATGGCAGCAGCTTAAAGGCTAGACATTCAATTTTAGTTGTAGATGATAACCCAGATCTGCGAACCTATGTATCTGAGATAATTCGCGGCAATGGCTATCAAGTCTATACGGCTCGTAACGGTGCAGAAGGATTGCAAATAGCTCAAAAAATGTCACCCAGTTTGATTATCACTGACTTAATGATGCCCTTGGTGACGGGGCTGGAAATGATTCGGATGATCCGCAACGAAGATAAATTGAAAGGAACACCAGTCATTTTGCTTACAGCAAAAGTTGATGAGGAAACCCGTATTGAAAGCACCGAACATGGTGCAGATGCCTATTTAGCCAAACCTTTTAATGATCGGGAACTTCTGGCAGAAGTCAGGAATCTCTTAGCCTTGAAAGAAAATGAACGACGGGTCGTCGAGTTAAATACCTACCTTACAGAATCGGTACTAAAGCGCTTTTTGCCACCTGTATTGGTGAATAGCCGCAGCCGGAGATTTGACTTTAGATTTACGACCAGAACCGCGCTTGATTACAGTTTTGTTCAGTGACATAGTAGGTTTTACCCAATTAGCAAATACTCTTAGATCTCGACGAGTGGCAGAGTTACTTAATGAGTATCTAGAAGCTATGACAAAGACTGTGTTTGACAATGGCGGAACTGTAGATAAATTTATGGGAGATGCAATCTTAGCCTTATACGGAGCGCCAGAAGAATTAACACCGAACGAGCAAGTGCGTCGTGCCATTAATACGGCAAGGGCCATGCATCGTTCACTAGATCAATTAAATCAGCGCTGGCAAAACCAAGGTATATTTGACTCTCACGGACATGCTGGCGTCAAGTTTCGTTGTGGTATCCACCAAGGTACAGCGGTTGTGGGAATGTTTGGTAGCGCCGAACGCGCCGACTACACGGCTATAGGTCCAAGCGTCAATATTGCAGCCAGGTTGCAAGCTGCCGCTATTCCCGGTACTATCTTGGTTTCTGCTGCCGTGGCAGATTATTTACAGGATGGAGAAATTACTAAAGTCAGTCCCTTAGAACTTAAAGGAGTAGATGAAACAGTTCTGACCTTCGCTGTTACACCAGAGCTAATGGCTAATCGCTGAGAGTAGACTGGATTTTAAAGCGTTAGTTTAGTAAAGAGTAATAGCGCAAAATCAGATCCAGTTAGAAATTTAATATGACACAATCGGTTGCAGATAAAACTTCAATTCCAGCCACAGCCTGGAGACGACATACGGACCCACCTAGTTTATGGATTGCCGTAGTCATGGGTTCAGTGACCCTGCACTTATTAGTGTTTTGGCTGTTACGCTCATATCAGTCAAGTTTATTGTGGCGGCAGCAAAGCAAAACTACTATTCCGATTGAGGTTGTAGAAATTTCTTCTCAAACGAAATCAAAAGCCAAACCCAGAGCACAAGTAAAACCCCTGGCTTCTAAACCAAATTCAGTATTATCAAAGCCTTTATCTACAAATCAAAAATTACAACCAAAAATTTTATCTAAACCTGTAGTTCCACCAGATAAATTAATAACAAAACCAAACCCTACTACTCAAGATAAAAATGCTGTAGCTTTTGCCGAGCAACGTCAACTGGCTGAGCAACGCCAACGTCAACTAGCTGAGCAGCAGCAACGTGAACTAGTCGAACAACGTCAACGCCAACTGGCTGAGCAGCAGCAACGCGAACTAGTCGAACAACGTCAACGCCAACTGGCTGAGCAGCAGCAACGTGAACTAGTCGAACAACGCCAACTGGCTGAGCAGCAGCAACGCGAACTAGCTGAGCAACGCCAACGTCAACTAGCTGAACAACAGCAACGCGAACTAGCTGAACAACAGCAACGCGAGAACGCAGGTAATAGTAATACTAATAACCAAGAATCCACCTCTCAAGCCTCTAATGCGGCAGGTGGAAGCCTCATAGCAAGTTTAGTTGGACAACCTCAACAGGGAGATAGAGATAGACATACTCATCCAGCTACAATCAAACCAAGCAACCAGCCCTTTAGCAAGGGTCTTGAGTATGTAAAGTACATAGAAAAGGATTCTGGTCAGCCTGTAGAATTCACTGTAATCTTAACAATTTCTGAAAAAGGCAAACTTGAGCACATTGCTATTACAGATGAAGCCATCTCAGAAAAAGAAAGAAGCTATTATGAAGACTTTGTAACCAATCAAGTTTTCAATGGCTGGGAGTTTGAACCTGCATATGACAAAAATCCAAACGATCCAAAGGCCAGTAATTTACTAGTACGTATCCGGATACAGCCTCTCCCTTAATCACTAAGTGCTTGAATTTCAGCTACAACTGTGTTAGACTTTTGAAGTTGGAAATTCGCGGGCGTAGTTTAGTGGTAAAACTATAGCCTTCCAAGCTATTAATGCGGGTTCGATTCCCGCCGCCCGCTTTGATGTCAAAACCTCTGCAAAGCTAAGATTACAGGGGTTTTTAATTTTTCAAGTTACTTGTTCACTAGTAAGTATGTTCTAATTTTACATTTAAAGTACCTGTAGCGAACAAGAGTACTTAAAGAATGTGATCGCACTATTACTAAAACACTGATTCACTATTCGGAATCATAACGAAAAAACTAAGTTTCGTTGGGTTGCGACAAGCATTGTTTGGTTATAAAAGACATTAAAACAAGGTTTATAAGTCTTGTATTTTATTAATGAATGGGTGTTTTATCATGATTTGGTCAGGCGATCGCAACACTCTCAAAATGGCACAAAACTAGAGTGGTTAATTTTTTTAGATGAAGCCAGCATTTTAATCATCTTCCCAAATCAAGGAGTCAAAATCCTCACAGATATAGGCTCACTTCACATTCTTAACAACATCGACCTAAGCTTAAACATCGAGCAAGTCTTTAGCTGGCTAAACCTCTAATTCTACAGACACCCTGCTGTACAGTGATAAATTTCGCTGGGTTGGTTCTGGTACTGATTGAAGAACCTTGAGCTAATCACAAACTAAATTCTGCTGCATTATCTTCAACTAAATTTGCATCTTTCCCCGCAGCAGTGAGTTTAAATTTAGAGCCATGAATTAATTCCCTAAATGCTATTTTTGGGTTTTGGTGGAGAATATTCAAGACACTGATAAAATCCCGTACAATCTCCCCTGGTGTTAGTAAAGCCTCTGCACCTAAGCGATTAACAATTTCTTGCACAAGCTCATTCAAATCTCGGTTTGTCAAAGCTTTTTCATACCCAAAATTTAAGGCATGAATTTCAGTTATGCGTTGTAAAAGTGTGAGAATCTCTTCTTGGCTTAAAGGGTTGAGTCTGATTACTGGACCTGAATATTCTTGAACACCAGCTTGGGTAACAAAGCGGCTTTCTTTAGTACGTCTACGCCAAGCTTGATCTGCAAATAATCCTCGATTTGGGTCTTCTAAAAACTTTGTTGTACCACCAATCAAAATACCTAAATGTTCAGCTTTACACTGCATGGTATCGTTAAAAATTGCTAGCAGTCTATTATAATTTTTTTCTCGTGTAACTGTAGTGGATATCTGGTATAAATGCACAGATTCATCAACTAGAATTAACAGTCCTTTGTAGCCAATTTCTGCTACAAATTTCGCCAATAATTTGATATAGTCATACCAACTATCATCATCAATAATTACACGCACTCCTAAAGCAGCTTTTGCTTCAATTTTTGTAGTAAATTCTCCTCGCAACCAACGCATAGAAGCATTTTTTAAGCCATCATCATCTAATCGGTAACCACGCCAATAAGCGATAATTACACTACCAAAATCAAATCCATGAACTAAATCTTCAATATACTGAACAACTTCTCTTATTTTCGCTTCAACTTGGTCATCAAAACCTTCGTCATTAGGACGTATTCCAGCTTCTTTTGCTACTTCTTGTTGAATTTTATTAATCCATCCTTCTAAAATTGAAACTAAAGCACCACCATCAGGACGAGTTTTTGTAGCCAAGCGACTCATCAATTCTCGATAAGTTGCTAAACCTTCATTATTGCTTCCTGCTAGTCGGCGTTCCGAGGATAAATCAGCATCAGCTACTACAAAACCTTGTTCCATAGCACGGCTGCGAATCAGTTGCAGCATGAAGCTTTTACCCGAACCGTAGTTGCCAATTATAAAACGAAATGCCGATACACCTTCTGCAATGTCATCGAGATTCTGTAACAGGCTTTTTAGTTCTTGTTCTCGACCAACTGCTATGTGTTCCACTCCCAACCTTGGTACTACTCCTGCTCCAAGGGAATTAATTAAAGCAGTGGATATTTTTTTCGAGATTTTGAGCTTTGCCATGTAGTTGATCTCACCTGATTTTGAACGCAGAGGCTTACAGCCTGCAAAGTAATTTTACAACGGCATGAATAAATTAATTAATTGGATGAAACCGAGCTAATTATAGTGCTCCGAACTGAGTTATGAAAATTAACGTTCTAACAAACCGCCAATAATACCAACAAAAGAGAGAAAATTATCTAAATTATTTAGCACTAATATATAGAGCGTTCATACTTGTCCATCATTTTGTTGACGTTACTTATATACTCTTGATAGATTTCTGGAATGGAAACTTCTGTATTAATAATTAATTCTCCCAAAGTATCATTAGCCTTACCATTGATTGAATCAATTAATAGATTGGGCATAGTAATATTTGCTTCTGCAATTTGTTTAATCACAGCTTGGGTATTTTCTTGCTCTACTATGGCTTTTAAGACCTGAATTTCATAGTCTGGTAGCTGCTTGAGAAAATCGCTCCATTCTTCGGGAAAAGTCTCAGAGGCATCAGCTTGTATATTTATTGTTACTATTGGTTCAATTAATTCTTCAAAAGGAAAAAGATCTTGAATTTCTTCCTGCAATTTCTCAGGTAAAATTTCTGGATTGAGTGTTTCTATTTGTTGAAGTAATTCCCAGACTTGGCTTTGTAATAGGTCTCGTTCTTCTTGCAATAATAAAACTTGCCCTTGTAGGTGCTGCAATTCGGCTTGCTGTTCTACTATTTTGCTTTGTAAGTCATTCAGGCTAGATTCTATATTTTCTCTATTAGTTGTCGTATTTATTAATAATTGATTTTTCTGATTTACTTCAAGTTCTAGCTCTTGCAATTGATTTCGCAATTCATAGAGTTTTTCTTCTATTTGGGGTTTAAGCCTACCTAGCAGGGTTATATTACTTTCAATGTCTTGTTTTTCTTGCTGGAGTTCGCAGATTTGATTCTGTAATTGATTAATTTCGGAACGAGAGACATTAAATTTTAATTCGAGGCGACGTTTTTCTGCTGTGAGAACAGAAAAGGAAGTATTGAGTTCAGCTTTATTTTTATCTAGACTATGAATTTCTGTCTTCAGAAGACTAATTTCATTTTCTAACTGTTTTTTTTGCCCAGTAAAAGTGCTAAGTTCTCTGTGCAGGCTATCTCTTTGATTACGGCATTCTGCTACTTTATTTTGTAGTTGTTTGGACTCAGCATATAACAAACTACGATGTTCTTCGATTTGGTTAATTTCTCTAGCAATGCGAGACTTCAATTCCTCAAATTCTTTAATTCGTTTGTGCAAAGAATTTAAGATAAGCATTTCATAATTTTTACGCCGTTTATCTACACAAAATGCTGCTGCATAGGTAGCAATCAAAGTAATGATTCCTGTGACAAAGGCTTTAGTATAATCCCAGTTAGGGACAAGACTAAGACCAAAACTCACACTAAAGGCAACTATTCCTAAAAACAATCTATTATTTACTGTTGCTGAGTGCATATTGCTTATTTTTAGCCTAGTCAAGTTATCAAAATCAGTAGTTCTTAAGGCCATTACCCCTTACTTTCTCTCATGGAAGTCTGCGGTTGTAAATATTTGTACATAAAATTTTCCGATCAATTACTAAAAATTGAAATTATCAACCAATGAATTGTACTATTCCTGAGTAAATGTATTATTTTTTACAGTAGAAAGTGCTAAATCAGCTTTCAAGAAATCAACAAACTGACGTGCTGTGCGTCCAGAACGGCCATTATGGCGAGTAGCCCACTGTAATGCTTGATACTCCAAATCTTCTAGGCTAATATTAATTCCTGCTTTTGCTGCTAAATGCCGGACAATTTTTAAATAAGTTTTCTGATCTGCCCCCTCAAAGGTCAAGGTTAGACCAAAGCGATCGCTAAAAGAAAGCTTCTCCTGCATCGTATCCCATACATGGATTTCTTCTTTATCTTTGGGAGCAGGCCTGTCTGTATAAAACTCTCGAATCAAGTGGCGGCGATTGGAAGTTGCATACACAACTACGTTTTCAGGTCGTGCAGTTAAATTACCTTCTAAAACTACTTTCAATGCTTTAAAGGCATCGTCATCTTCTTCAAAGGAAAGGTCATCAACAAAGATAATAAATTTCTGTGGCACTCCTCGCAATTGTTCGACAATTATTGGCAAGTCTTGTAATTCGGATTTTGTAACTTCTACTAAGCGGAGGTTGCGTTGACTATACTCATTCAACAAAGCTTTCACTAAGGACGATTTTCCAGAACCACGACTACCATAAAGTAATACGTGCAGTGCAGGCTCGCCTGACAATAAAAATTCTGTATTTTTTAACAAAGCGTCCCGCTGAGACTCATAACCTGCTAGTACATCAAGTTTGACAGGATCGGGATGCCAAATGCCAACAAACTTCCCAGCTTGCCAGCGCAAAGCGCGATATTCTGCAAATAACCCTGTGCCAAATTGCCGATAATAAGTGGCTAAATCTTCTACAGTATCAGCCCAATTATCCGAATGTTGTAGAGAGGCAACCGCCTTAGCTTCAAGGCGCGGCTTCATCCCTATTGTCTTTGCTTCTACCTGATCTTGCTCTGTGTACCACACAATAGGTGAAACAGGTAGATGGGCTACAGTTTGTACCCACTCACTCAAAGAAGCGCTGCTACATTCACATAAACTATGCAACACCTGTAAATCATGCTGAGCTGCTGCTACTAAAGCAAGGGGTATATTCTCAAATTCTTCCTGTTGAGCCAGCCTTGTAAATGGATTCTCAGAAACGAGAATTTGATTAATTAAGTAGTCTTCCCAATTTTGATTTTTAGCGGCTAAGGCATGAAAGTAACTGCCGTAGGCTTGGAGGGAACCTCGTGCATCAGCATCACTGTAGCGTATAGCTTGCAACAGTTCAAGAAATGCCATCCCCACTTCATTCTGGAGAACGGATTGGTAAAGTAAGAGTGATGCTGCTTGGCGCTGGAGGAACTGGATTTTTGCATAGGATGAAGTGCTTACCGTAGACATCGCTTGATTATCCATCAATCAATTGGGTGATGAGCTTCAAAAGCTATGGTAAATTGTCTGCCGACCCTTGCTGCAAAGTCAAAATCTAGATAGGTTTTAACAATGAACATAGGTATAATTGCCGCGCTTGTCTACGGCATTTTGGCGATGATTGGTGGCATTATGGGCTACATTCAAGCTAATAGTAAAGTTTCGCTGCTAAGTGGTATTATTAGCGGTTTATTACTAATTTTTGGCGTTTTATTGCAATTACAAGGACAATCCTGGGGTTTGTTGGTAGCAGCTTTGGTTACTGCTGTTTTAGTGGTTGTCTTTTGCTTGCGGTTAGCAAAAACACGTAAGTTTATGCCTTCAGGATTAATGGCTATTTTGGGTATGGTGACATTAGTGCTGATGTTGAATCAAATTGTTGCTGTCAAGTAGGGTGACCTTTGATAAGCTAATGCGCTTTTAAATTGAATATTTTTCCAGGTTCGCGCAGCGTCTTTAACAGGAGAAGAGTGTCATTAGTCATTTGTCACCCTTTGGGAACCCCTAACGCGTTAGGTAGGCGTCTCTCCTGGGCAGAAGAGTCACTAACGCTTACACTAGTCGCTCATGCAGTAAACCATGCCACTTTCGTGACTGTTGGCACCGACAGCAGTTGCTTCAACGGAGGTTCCCTCTGCAACGCACTGCCTTTCCAACGCAGTTGCTCTCCAAAACCACGCTGGTTCACCGCTTTGCGTTTGTGTAAACACAAATGATCATGACCAATAACACAGATAGAAGCCTGAGAGGAAGAAGGCTCCGCTCAAAACTTTAGGGAATACCTTGATGAGTCAATATACAGTTTAAATACGTCACAGCTTAGCAGTTTTCACATACTGATGCTTGATGAATTTTGGCATTTACGGACAAGGGTAACAGGTAAACAAAGGAGAAATGACAAATCACAAAGCACCCACTAACAGGCCGCTATTAGCCTCTGTTTGTAATTTTGATATAGATGACTCTCCCTGTTCTCAGTGATTATATATAGTACATTTATATTACTGTAAAGTTGCACTTTTAATATCAAAAAGGCTCAGATTTTCCGCTGATTCCTCTGCATTTAAAAACGCCAGGTTCTTAAACAAAGTAGTACTAAGTTTATGGGAATATACAAAATAGGAGGACTATATATTTGCCTCTAGACAAAATTAGTGCTGATCCTATGTAGGCGATCGCCTGGGAATAATAGGCTTAACCGAATCCTGGCATTTTCTGCCAGGAAATAGCAGCAATCCCGATTGCACAAGGCTGCTAATAAGGTTCATCTTCCTTAGGAATCAAGTAAAAATCAGTAATTATAAATCACTAATACTAAGGGCATAAATTGTTTATGTCTTTAGTATTCCTGAGTTATGCAAAAAACAGGCAGAATGCTTGTGTTTATTAGTTTACGTTTAAAAAATTCTAAATTGGACTTGGCTTCAACGTCGATGCAAAAAATCGTCTCGTTCGATACAATTTATAGGCTAAGAGAGCCGAGGAGAACAAAGTGAGCTTATCAAAAGGCTTTGAGATTGAGATGTATACGGGCACACCTCAAGGTGAAATCGTCGGTCTCTCTGACAAAATTGTTGGGGCTTTAGATGGATTTGTGCGGGAGCCAGATAGCCGCAACGTGGAATATATAACTAAGCCATTACATAGTTATGAACAGTTATTGTGCGCCCTGCTGCGTCCTCGCCATGAATTGCGAAAATATCTTGAACAATTGGGCGACTATACCTTAATTCCAGGTAGTACCTTGTCTTTGGGTGGCAGCGATCGCTTTTTCCGTTCCGATCCCACTAACCTTTATCACGACTACATTGAGCAAACCTATGGCACAAAAGTAGTCACAGCTAGCGTACATATCAATATAGGTATTAGCGATCCAGAACTATTGATGCGGGCGTGTCGCGTAATTCGAGTAGAAGCACCTTTATTCCTCGCCCTCAGCGCTTCATCTCCTTTTTTAGATGGCAAAACAACTGGTTATCACTCTACCCGATGGGGACTATTTCCCCATACGCCTGCCCGTGTACCTTTATTTGAAAGCCACGCTCACCACATTCAATGGGTAGAACAACAGTTAGCTGCTGGCACAATGCAAAATGTCCGGCATTTGTGGGCATCAGTCCGTCCAAATGGCGATCGGCGTCCCTATGACTTAAATCGCTTAGAACTGCGAATTTGCGATTTAGTTACAGATCCAATCGCCTTACTAGCAATTACTGCTTTACTAGAAGCCCGATTGTTGCAGGTTATAGAAAATCCTGATATCGATCCGTTAACTCAAAGTAGCTTCTCTGCTGAAGAACTCATCAGCTTAACTGCTAGCAACGAAGCTGCTGCTGCGACTGCAAGTCTGGATGCTCCGCTTCAGCATTGGCAAGATGGCAAAACTATTTTAGCCAGAGATTGGATAGATCAAATGTACCAGGAAGTTTGGGCGATCGCTAAACAACAAGGGTTTGGTTGTTTCCTTTCTCCCTTGCACAAAATTCTTCGCGAAGGTAATGAAGCCAAACAGTGGTTGCAACTGCACGCGGTTGGGTTTGATTCTGGGCGAGTTATCTCCCAAGCAATTGTCGCTACCCAAGAACGGGAAATCGAATTAGAGGATAAATTGTGTTCCCCCTCATTGGCATAACACTACACCCCCTTGTCTTCTGACAAATGGTAGATTTTTTGGGAGGCAGACGAAACTTCAGGTGCAACTACTAATTAGCGCAGCGTAGTGGAAATAACTGTTCAGTTTCAAAAAGATCTGACTGTAAAATCTTTCTTTACTTCCGCACGCTGCTACCTGCCTTTTTGCTTTTGCTGTTCAACTACAAAAATCTAAGAATTCGCGCACTTAGCCAGAAATACTCTCAGATACTCTTCTGAGAGTTGATTTGCTATGTTTTAAAAATCTAATCGATAGGAAGAGCTTGATTAATTATTAACAAAACCTATAGATAGTGCCTAACCCTTGGTAGAATATGCCGAGTTAATATATTGTTTTTTACACTACATTCTTGCCACTGAACAATGCCTCAGGTAGTTTTAGTTAACCCGCAAATTCCCCCGAATACAGGCAATATTGCTCGTACTTGTGCCGCTACGAGCACAGAATTACATTTGGTCGGGCCTTTAGGGTTTGAAATTAGCGATCGCTACCTTAAAAGAGCTGGTTTAGATTACTGGCCTTATGTCAAGCTCAACTATCATGAATCCCTAGACGCCTTTAAAAATATCCGTCAGGAACGTGGAGGGAGATGGTTAGGTTTCAGCGTTAGAGGCAGTTTTAATTATGCCCAATTTAATTTTCAAGCAGATGACTGGCTACTGTTTGGCAGCGAAACCACTGGCTTAGCGCCCACAGTTCTATCAGCTTGCGATGCAACCCTATACATACCTATGGCTCAACCTCAGGTTCGCAGCTTGAATCTTTCTGTGAGTGTCGCAGTGGGTTTGTTTGAAGCACGTCGTCAACTGGGTTATTTACAATAGAAACTTTCTAAATATTTATAAGTAATATTACTTAAATAATTCTATGATATCTGAGGATATCATTTACCCAAGTAGTTGATTTCAGCAAATATATCCATTGTTACAGCCAAAACGATGTGAATGGTTATACTTGATTCTGTAAGCTCTTCTAAAGTTGAGTAAAAATTACTTCCAAACTTAGGTGAGCTTATATAAGAAATTTGTATCTAAAATTTGCGTCGATTCGGAATTTGAATGATAGATTTTGATGAATTTCAATTATCTTAAAACTTGGGAACAAAACGGGTAAAACCTAGTCTTATAGGGCATTTAGTCATTTTTGGCTCAAGCGGTATTTGGAAGAAGCGCAAAAGTAGCTGCGAGATAATACGGTTGTTTTTTAGGGAATAATCAACGTAAAGTCTCGTGTTGAGTAGACGGATTGGATAGAAATCTCTTGAAGATATCTACAGCAGGGAGATTTGCTTTTCGAGAAGTCTTAGCTAATCAATTGCAAAGAGCAACAGTGGATTTGGCAAAGTGTATATTTTTGTCCATTCCCAGCGACTTCAGCAAAATAGGCGCAGACAACTCCAAAAAGCAAAACATCCTAAGGTGTGAGGAACAGAACGGACAAGTCAGCACAGCAATTTTAAGTTTTGCTAAAAGGTGTGAACTTGTCTAAATCAGAGAAGCAGGTTAATCTTGCGTAAGTATCTCTGGTGGGTGTGATCTTGATCAATCATTTGATGTGATCTAAATCATTGACTAGTATCAGACTGAAAAAAATCAAGGTCAGTTAAGCGCTAGTGATCATAGGAGGTCGTCTTTGAAACGAGCATTGAAAAAGAGAGTAAAGGCTGTGCTGAAAAATACCCCCAGCAGTGATGGTGTCCCGGTGGAACAGTCAAATATGAACAATTCTGTGAGCAACCACCGAGCGCGGACAAAAGCCGCCATGATTGGCTTGGCGATCTCAATGGGAGCAACCAGCCTCTTGGTAACTCGACAAAGCGATCAAGCTCAAGCAGCGGCTCCTGTGGGCAGCCAAAAGGCAGCCTCAACGATTCCTGCTGCTCCTGACACCGAGATGAAATTTGCTCCCACAAAGCTGGAAAACCAAACCGTCTCATTAGTGAGCGTGCCGGAAAATCCTGTCATAGTGGAACCAACAGCAATTTCACAGGTGCCTGGGCTTGAAGCTAAATTGCAAGTTGCGGCAAGTGGAATGTCTGTGCCAGTTCCGGTTTCAGCAGCAACTGGCAAAGTTACAGCAACCTATAAGAGTTCTTTTTATCAGCAACCCCAAGTAGTACAGGGTTTGCAAGTAGCTAACAAGCTAAAAGAAGTACAAAAACTTTCTATTGCTAATAGTGTAGTTAGCTCGCCAACTACATCCCTGAGCGCGGTAGCTACAGAAAATCAAACTGCTAACAATGAAGTTACTGCTCAACTGAAGGCGCAGCAGGAGTTTGCGCTGAATCGGTTACAAGAAAAATCGAACCGTTTAAAACAAAGTCTGGCGGAGTTTCGGTCTGGGGAGAGTAAGAATTTATCACAAGCTAATGTGGGGTTGTCTCAGCCAACAGCTGTAGTTGAGAAAGCGCCACAACTCAACGCAAGCAACATTACAACTGAGCAGTTGCCAATTAGCACTGATGCCAATAAAGCAAGCCTAATATCTAGACTAAAACAGTCTAAAGCTGGCTCTGCGCCATTAGCAACCCCTGTACCAGCTACACTTAAAGCTGCTACACCATCGGCTGCTGTTGCCTACGAAGTTAAGCCCGGAGATACCCTAGCGGCGATCGCTAGCAATTACGGTACTTCCATCTCAGAGTTAGCCAAAGCAAATCATCTGAGCGATCCAAATCAACTGCAAATCAGTCAAAAACTGGTTATTCCTGCTGCTGGGGTTGAGCGCAACACTGTTAACCCATCCAAGTTAGCAATTAACCCCACTGTAGAGCAGTCTGATGCTACGCTCAAAGTAGCTCCATCCCCTGTAAATACAGCTATTGCTAACCCAACTTTAGCTGTTACACCACAGTTACCGATCGTTGCTAACAACAGCAGTGTTACCGTACCGACACCGATAACTGCGAGCAACCAGATTCCAGCAAATAGTAATACTGCGATCGCTTCGCAAACAGTCCCTAGCCCTGCTAACGCTTACGGTATGGGTGGTGATGCTCCGGTGCCAAAAGTTTTTGCCGAAATGCAGTTGAATCAAAAACCGCAGAAGTTAGCAAGCACCAAAAGTAATGAGCGTCTCCAGAGCTTACAAGCAGAAATTCAAAGATTGCGTGAGAAATATCGCGCCCAGCAAGCTGGTGTAGTCACCCCAGCAGTTAGCGAAAATAACAACGCTGCGGTCTCGGTTCCGGTTGGTAATCCGAATAATTTCGCGGTATCCAGCCCCACTTTGCCGCGGAATTCGGTACAGATTCCTGTGCCTTCCCCGATTGGGACGACTAACTATAGTGTCCAACCAATTAAGCCCCTATACCGTGCAACACAACCGACTAACGAGCCAGTAAATCCAGAGTTTTTATCTAACCAAGCTCCTGGACGTAAGACACCTGCTGCTAGAATCGCAACTCCTTCTCGGGGAACCAATGCTTCTGACTCACTAGGAAAGATGCGGGGCACTACAGTTTCTCCAGGTTTACCGCCTTTGTCAGCAGTAGATCAATATCTGCCCAAACCTATTGATGAGGCCATTCCTCCCCCATCCTCCTCATCCGTTGCTTACATTTGGCCCGCAAAAGGTGTCCTTACCTCTGGTTATGGCTGGCGCTGGGGCAAAATGCACAAGGGAATTGATGTTGCCAACTCCACTGGTACGCCGATTTACGCATCAGCTGATGGTGTGATAGTAAAGGCAGGGTGGAATAACGGTGGCTACGGCAATCTTGTAGATATTCGCCATCCTGATGGCAGTATTACTCGTTATGGTCATAACAGCAAGATTTTTGTGCAGGTAGGTCAGCAAGTGCGTCAAGGAGAAACAATCGCTGCAATGGGTAGCACTGGTTTTAGTACTGGTCCACACAGCCACTTTGAAATTCATCCATCAGGTAAGGGAGCAGTTAACCCAATTACCTACTTGGCAAACCGCATCTAGTTTCTGGCTGTCTAGAATTCAATCATTACCTTTTTCATAGAGGGAGCTAAACTCCCTCTTTTGCTTGGCATTGCGATTCTTTAAATTCGAGCTACAAATGATTTTCCCTTCTCCCCCTGTTTGTCATCTGTAGCTACCTTCGCGAGAAAAGGTATTAGTCCTTCTAGGGTCCAACCAAAAATTAATTGCCAGAAAGACTAGAAATGAGCAAATTTTTCTGCTATATTTAGAAATCATGTGAAAAAACATGGCTCAGTAGCTCAGTTGGTTAGAGCACGGGACTCATAAGCCTGGGGTCGTTGGTTCAAATCCGACCTGAGCCATTTAAAAAACCTAATTATTGTAAAAGTTTCAGCCAATAGCAGAAGTCTTGGTTATTAGCTGTAAATTCCTAACTTTGACTATAAAATTAGCTATCATACTGCGAATTTCATACTCACTAATATCTTCTTTATTTGAGTTTGAGTAAATTGTTAATAGCAGTACACTTTTTTTCATGCGCGTTATCATTCAGCGAGTTAAATCATCTCAAGTTAGCGTTAATGGTGAAATTGTCGGCAAAATTGGTCGCGGGCTAAATTTACTTGTAGGAATTGCCAATACTGATACCGATGCTGAACTCGACTGGATGGCGCGAAAGTGTTTGGAATTGAGGTTATTTCCTAATGAACAAGAGGACGTAGACGCGCAGCGGCTTGTCGATAGACATCGCTGGCAAAAATCTGTGCAAGAAATTGGTGGTGAGTTGCTGGTAGTCAGTCAGTTCACCCTTTATGGTGATTGTCGCAAAGGTCGTCGCCCCTCCTTTGACCGTTCGGCTGCTCTCTCATTAGCCCAAGATTTGTATGACGGATTTGTTACCAAATTGCGTACCAGTGGTTTAAAAGTGGAAACTGGTGAGTTTGGTGCAATGATGCAAGTTGCAATTGAAAATGACGGACCTGTGACTTTGTTTCTGGAACGAGAAGCTACTTAAGCATTTATCCGTAAATCAGGAATATCAGTAATAGCAAAGATTGCTTGGTTCTAAAATGATGAGAGAATAATAAATTAATCATTACAAAACTTTAAGTTCACTCATCATGGCGAAAATCCAATTTTCTAGAGGTATAGACGAAGATGCAGTACCTGATGTGCGCCTAACGCGATCGCGTACTGGTGAAAGTGGTACTGCAACATTTATTTTTGTCAATCCTAAAGCTTTAGCTCAAACTACTACCGAAGATATCACCGGGATGTACATGATTGACCAAGAAGGGGAAATCATTACCCGCGAAGTGAAGGCTAGATTTGTCAATGGCAGGCCAGAAGCATTAGAAGCAATTTACCTGATCAAATCTGCCCAAGAATGGGAGCGCTTTATTCGCTTTATGCAGCGGTATGCTGAAGAAAACGGGTTGGAATTTAGCAAATCGTAAGGAGTCAAGAGTCAAGAGTCAAAAGTCAAGAGGAGCCAGTGCTGTGGGGTATGTTCCCCTCGTTGTTCCTAGACTTTGGACTCTGAATTTTGAACTTTGCGTAACAGTTTCAGAAATTGGTATGACACAACAACCTCACCCAGACTCGCCGGGAATAACGGTAAATTGTGCTGTTGTCACCGTTAGCGATACACGTTCTCTAGAAACCGACAAAAGTGGTCAGCTAATTAAGGAATTACTTCTAAGTGCCAATCATGCTGTATTAGCCCACAAAATTATTAAGGACGAGCCAGCACAGATTCAAGAACAGATAAAACTGCTGGGTGAGACTACAAATGTGGATGTTGTGATTTTCAATGGTGGCACAGGGATTGCACCCAGAGATACTACCTACGATGCAATTGAAAAATTGCTAGAGAAAACCTTGCCAGGATTTGGAGAATTGTTTCGTTTTTTAAGTTATCAAGAAATTGGTTCGCGGGCGATCGCCTCCCGCGCCATTGCTGGTGTTTATCAAAATAAATTAATCTTCTCTCTTCCTGGTTCTAGTAATGCTGTGCGACTGGGAATAGAAAAACTAATTTTGCCGGAGATGGTTCATTTGGTCAGCCAAATGCGTAAATGATCTGACAATTTTATCTTTATCACCGTATTGTTTTATAACCATAAAAAATAACCCCCACTAATGTGAGGGTTGGTGATTAAAAATTTACTATTTATTCAAAATGCTTTTTTCAAATCGGAGAAAATTAACGGATTGCCATACAGATTGTGGCCAAAATTGCGGCGATTATATAAAATACAGCGACCACTTGTAATTCTGACCAACCAGTAAGTTCCAAATGATGGTGTAGGGGTGCCATTTTCAACAGGCGCTTACCTTTACCATCGGGACCTTTAGTGGCTTTGTAATAACTTACTTGCGCCATCACAGAAAGGGTTTCTACGAAGAAGATGCCGCTGAGAATGAACAGTATGACTAAACTGTTGGTTAGCAGTGCTACAGCAGCTAAAGCGCCACCCAGAGCCAAGGAACCAGTGTCTCCCATGAAAACACGAGCTGGGTTCCGATTGTGGGCTAAGAAACCTAAACAACCGCCACTCAAAGCAGCACAGAAAATCATCAATCCAGGTGAGGTGGGTGCAACTACAGCACCAAGAGCCAAAAGAGCGATCGCTACGGTTCCACCTGCCAAACCGTCAATGCCATCAGTCAAATTGGTTGCGTTACTCTCTGCAACTAGGGCAAAGCCAGCCAAAGGCCAGAAAACAAACCCTAGGGGAATTGAAGCGCCTATTAAGGGTAAAGCAATATTTGTAATTCCTGTAGGTTGATTAAACATCAGCCACAGACAAAATACTGCTGCAAAACCGACCTGCAAAGTTAGTTTCGTGCGGGGGGATATACCCTTATTTGACTTACGACGAAGAATTTGCCAATCGTCTAACCAGCCAATAAACCCATAACTGAGTGTCAATGCGGAAACCGCAACCACTTCTTTTGCAAAATTAGACAATACGCAGGCAAGTATCACGGCTACGGGAACAAAAAATATCCCGCCCATTGTCGGTGTACCTGCTTTTTTCAGATGGGCTTGGGGGCCATCTTCACGGATTATTTGTCCAGTTTTGAGTGCCTGTAGCAGCGGGATCACCCAGAAGCCTAGGGCCGCTGAACTCAGCGCAGATAACAATAGTGGCAGGGTCAGAGACATACCCTGCCAAGGCAACCTATTACTCATCGAATCCAAAATCAATGCTGCCCCGCCTAGCCCTATAGCCAAACACGAAGCGATACCGATTCCAGAAAAGTTTAACTCTTGGTCAGGAGATAATTTAGCGTCCACGGAAATTTCCCTTCACTCCACACTTACAAAACTGAACAATAGTGACGATATATGCCACAAAGTTCCCAGCCATAACAGGCTAATCTTCGGCAATAGCTACATCGTCGTCGTCATCAAGATCATAATCACCGATACCATCGTCTCCACCCAGAAACTCTGATATTTCTTCTTCATCTTCCAGAAAATCAGGTTCGTGAACGTTACGCGCTATAATCCTACCGCTGGTTTGTAACCAGTCTAAAAGAGAAGTCTCTTGTTTTAAAGGAATAACAGCAGCTCGCTGGTTGCGGGGTTCTTCACGTAATGGTGAAATCAACATATCGCCAAGAAACGAGAACTTCCAAGTAACTAGACAATAAGAGTCTATCACTGGATATGAGTTAATTTAGTTATTAATTCAACTCAAAAGTTGCACAATCCGCCATCTGACAAAAGACATTTATTTAATTACCTTATGACAGATGACAGGACATTATTAACGATCTAGTTAGACTCTATACATTTGATATTTATATATGTTTGATGCTGATTTCATCCTGATGATTTTTGAGGTGATAGGCGATGATTGGAAAAACAGCTGTCTTAGATGCGATCGCAGGTACTAATCGCGGTTTACTGGCTAGTGAGCAACAGAAACAGGCTATATTAGCAGCGATCGCCACTTTAGAGGACCTCAATCCCACACCACGCCCTGTAGAGGCTCCTGATTTGCTTAATGGTAATTGGCGATTAATATATACAACAAGCAAAGCACTATTAAATCTGGATCGATTACCTTTTTGCAAGCTCGGACAAATTTATCAGTATATTCGCGTAGAAAATTCCAGCGTTTACAATATAGCCGAGATATATGGCTTACCTTATTTAGAAGGATTGGTCAGTGTTGCTGCCAAATTTGAGCCAGTCTCAGGTCGTCGTGTCCAAGTCAAATTTAATCGAAGTATCATCGGTTGGCAACGGTTATTAGGTTACAATTCTCCAGAAAATTTGATCCAACAAATTGAAGCTGGTGACAAATTAACGGCAATTGATACTGCGATTAACAGTGATAGACAACAAGGATGGTTGGATATCACTTATTTAGATACCGATCTACGGATCGGTAGAGGTAACGAGGGTAGTGTGTTTGTACTTAATAAAGTATGAGGGTTTCCTGAAGTGTTATCTGCGAACGACATGAAATTAAATCATCGTCAGATTTTTGTCAAGCAGGGTTACACACCTTTTTTAGGTGAAAAGCTGGAAGCTCGGGAAGTGCGGTAGATGGGGATCACAGAAATGGAAAAGATATAGGTACAGAGCCGATAACTCACAACTTATAACTGACAAGTTCCTCAACTAGAAAAATAACTTAACAAAGCCTCTGGCTGCGTCCTTCTGGTTGTAGAGTGAAATCAATTAGCCGTATATATTGGCAATTGATAACTAAAAGGGAAAAAACTCATGGTTCAACGTGGTTCTAAAGTACGTATTCTCCGCCCGGAATCCTACTGGTATCAAGATGTAGGAACCGTGGCGTCTATTGACCAAAGCGGTATCAAGTATTCTGTAATTGTCCGGTTTGATAAGGTAAATTACTCAGGCATTAACACGAATAACTATGCCCCAGACGAATTATTAGAGGTTGCAGCTCCAGCAGCGAAAGCGAAAAAGTAAGCAATTGAGCTATAAGAGGATTTTTTAATGGGATGATAGAGAGGAGTTCCAAGGTCACAAGCCAACCATCGGAACTTTGGAGGTGATTAATTACCTTCGGCTCTCTAAATCCTCTATCCTCAACAGCAAATTGCTTGCTTAATCAGCTTCAATGCCTGAACTGCCTGAAGTCGAAACAGTCCGGAGGGGTCTAAATCAGTTGACCCTCAATCAAGAAATAACGGGTGGAGATGTGTTGCTTGATCGCACCATTGCCTACCCGTTTTCTGTTGGTGAGTTTATTCATGGAATCAAAGGGAGTGCGATCGCCACTTGGTATCGTCGTGGTAAGTATCTCCTCGCTGAATTATCTCCCTCCTCTACCGCTGGCTACCTGGGAGCGCATCTGCGCATGACAGGTCAACTCCTGTGGCTGCATCGAGATGAACCATTACATAAGCACACGCGAGTCAGATTATTCTTTGGAGATCAACAAGAATTGCGCTTTGTTGACCAGCGTACCTTCGGTCAAATGTGGTGGGTTCCCCCAAATGTTGCTGTCGAAAGTGTCATCACTGGTTTAGCAAAACTCGCAGTAGATCCGTTTTCACCAGAATTTACAGTTGAGTATTTGGCGCAAAAGCTGCAAAATCGACGCCGTCCAATCAAGACTGCCTTACTAGATCAGTCAGTCGTGGCAGGATTGGGTAACATCTATGCTGATGAAGCACTTTTTAAGAGTGGCGTTTTACCAGAAACTCTTTGTACAAATTTGCAGCGAGAGCAAATCAAGCTTTTACGGTCTGCCATTATTCAAGTATTAGAAGCCAGTATTGAGGTTGGTGGTACAACTTTTAGTAATTTTCTCAATGTCAAGGGCATCAATGGTAACTATGGCGGTGTAGCACTAGTATACAATCGTGCTGGTGAACCTTGTCGAGTTTGTGGTAATTTGATACAACGCACTAGGTTAGCTGGGCGTTCCAGTCACTTTTGCCCTGAATGCCAAGATTAGTTGAGTTAAGTTTTAAATCAAAAATATACCAATGTTAGCTTTAGTCCCTTTATGTATTGGCGCGAGCTAAGATCCTGTATAAAAGGATCTGCAAACTAGAGAGGGAAACTCATGCCAATTAAAAGAGGTGATATTGTTCGCGCTGTCCGCGAGAAGTTGGAAAACAGTGTAGAAGCAAAAGCTAGTGATACTCGCTTTCCTGGCTACTTGTTTGACAGCAAAGGCGAAATTGTTGATATCAAAGGTGATTATGCCTTAGTGAAGTTTGGAAAAGTACCAACACCTAACTTTTGGCTACGTCTAGATCAACTAGAAGAATTTAAATAATTCAACACCCTCAGACTCAAATGTAGTCTGGGGTTCAAGCAACTTAGCCTACCGAGTAAGGTAGGTATAAAATATTATCTCCGGCTTATTAGCCGTACCCCTATATATGTCTTCTTATCCTCAATCTCCGGCTTTGTGTCATTTACCCCGTGTCACTGTTATTGGTGCAGGTAGAGTTGGTAGTACCCTAGCTCAACGAATTGCTGAGAAAAACCTAGCAGATGTAGTGTTATTAGATATCGTTCAAGGAATGCCTCAAGGATTAGCACTAGATTTGATGGAGGCTAGGGGAATTGAAGCACATAATCGTCAGATTATTGGCACTAACGACTATGTTGATACATCTGGTTCAGAAATCGTGGTGATTACCGCAGGGATTCCCCGCAAACCAGGTATGACTCGAGACGATTTACTCAAAACCAATGCCAAGATTGTGGTGGAAGCAGCCAAAAATGCGATCGCCTACTCTCCTAATGCTATTTTTATCGTCGTCACCAATCCCTTGGATGTGATGACTTATTTAGCTTGGCAAGCAACCGGGTTACCGCGCGATCGCGTTATGGGTATGGCTGGCGTCTTAGACTCAGCCCGCTTTGAAACCTTCATTGCTTTAGAATTAGGGGTTTTGCCCGCCGATGTTAAAGCTATGGTACTGGGTAGTCACGGCGATTTGATGGTTCCCTTGCCTCGTTATGCTCATGTCAACGGCATTCCGATTACAGAATTGTTAGATGCAGCCACTATTGAGCGTTTAGTAGAGAGAACCCGGAATGGTGGCGCAGAAATTGTGGAATTGATGCATACAGGTAGTGCTTTTTTTGCTCCCGCTTCTGCTGTGAGTGTGATGGTAGAATCAATTTTGCTCAATCAATCGCGCTTGTTGCCTGTTGCAGCTTATCTTGAAGGTGAATACGGTTTAAAGGATATCGTAATCGGCGTTCCGTGTCGGTTGAGTTGCGGTGGAATTGAGAGTGTATTGGAATTAAATATCGCCGATGAAGAAAGAGCTGCTTTACATAGTTCTGCTAAATCGGTACGTCAAAATATTGACCGAGCACAGGAAATGTTATCTGCTGTCAATGTTTAATAGATTGACGCTGGAAAATCTTGCTTCTAAATAATTAGGCGTATTTTATCTTAGTTTTCCGTAATTTATAGTACGTTTTACTGACCTCGTCCCAACCCCTCTCCGATGCGGAGCTACGATGTACATACAAGCCCTATCGTCCGCAGGCTATAAGCTTGGGGCTAAAGATACAAAGCCTGCCTCCGCAGGCTATAGCAGTCCTTTTTCGCATTTAGCCCACGCAGGTGGTGAGACCAGCGCTGCTCTAGGGTTTCCCTCCGCAGGCGACTGGCGTTATCGTAGCGTAAAGCCTTCGGCATAGCTTCGCTTAGAGCGACGAAGGAGCGTCACCCGAAGGGGCTTCGTTTCTATAGCCCCAGGCTTGCAGCCTGAGGGGGTTTAACAGACAAACTGAGGATTTTTCTTACTTGTGTGTACACCGTAGCCGCATCAGAGAGGGGCAGACAAATTCTAATTTTGGGCAGAAAATAAAATTCATTACCATAAAAAGCTAAGCTTTTTCAGCCTCTCCCCGTTGCGGGGAGACGTTTGGAGAGGGGTCTCTTTAAATACGTCGAACGTTAACAAAAGTAAGAGGCAGTAGCATTTAAAACTACTGCCTTGTTTACTATTCTGCCAAGTTATTCTTTGATCAAAAATTACGGACGTATCAAAATCTTAGTTTGCTTTAGCGGCGGTATTCCTCATCGGCTGGATCGCCGTAGGGATCTTCGCTAGCTGGGCGAACATCGCCATATCCTTGGTCGGCTGGGTCGCCGTAGGGATCTTGGCTGGCGGGGATGGCGTTACCGTAAAAGTCGGCTGGGTCACCGTAGGGGTCTTGACTGGCGGGGATGGCGTTCCCGTAAAAGTCTGCTGGGTCGCCATAAGGGTCTTGGCTAGCGGGGGTAACGTTACCATAAAAGTTCTGGTCGGCTGGGTCACCGTATGGATCTTCGCTGGCTGGACGTACCTGGCGATCGCGGTAATCCTCTTCTTCAGCTTGATTGTCGTTCCTTCCTAAGAACAAATCCTTCGCCTTGCGGAAAAAATCATCTACCATGATCTATGTCCTTTGTGAATATCGTGGTTCCACGTGCGCGACAGGCGTTATCTTCGGGAAGTCGCTTTGATTTACACACACGTTTCACTCAATTTAAAGTGCTGGAGCTTCAGTTGCAGTTATGCCACTTAAATCTCGACCTGTAGCGCGCCCGTTAAAGCCTTGGTAGTCGCGGTATCTTTGCGCTTCGGATTCAGGTACTCGAATTCCTTCTGATGGTGGAGTTACCCAATGAGCGCGGTGTTGAGCATCGCGGTAGTATACACGCCCGTTTTTAGAAAGGTAGTACTTGCCTTGGGCCCCTTCTTGTGAAGCATTCTTATGCTGGTTGTAGAGATAGTAAAGTGCTGCGGCTCCTGCCAAAATTGCTACTTTCTGCCCAGTACCCAATCCTTTCTTAGCTTGGGGTTGGTTTGTGGTGTTGCGATCGCTCACTGTTCTACCAGAACTATCATCAACTGGTGGTGGTACATTAGCAGTGCGGGAACCTCCGCAGCTAGTCAGCACGGGTACTATTAGCAATGCTGACAGACAAATTGCCAGCAGACGCGAAACTATTTTACGCTCTCCGTATGTTGTGTTCATCGTTTTTCGTGGTTAACTGCATTTGCTAAAGCCGTGCTGTTGCAAAAACAGAATTGGAATTGCGAGTATTTTTCCTGACATTGAAAAAATCTTGGGCGCTCATTCACAACAGCACAAGTAAAGCGTTTCACTTTAATAGTGATGCAGTTTTGCAAGTATTCCATCCTGCCTTTGAAAGAACTGTATTCATCCGAAGGAAATATGTTGTGAATCAATCAAGTATTTTGTGCATATTTTTGGCAGGGGGTAGCGATCGCTATTCTTCATCGCACAGAGTTTCTAGCAGTTACTGCCTATTAAGGATTAGAAGATTACAAATATAAATTTATGTTTCATAAATAACTAAGCATTTTCCTGTAATCGTGTTCTAGTGCTTATTTGCAATTAGAGATGCAGACATAATTATCATTTTTTAGGCAAATTTATGATGGTTCCTAAGTAGCCAAGGTAAAAAAAATAAAACTATCATGATAAAAGTAAGTTAAATAGGCTACATAGAATGGACGTAAAAAAGAATAATTTAACTAAAACTCGTCTGCTTCTGGCTTTGTGGGATTTGGGAGGAACGCAGCAAGAAGTAACAAAAGGACTACTCACCAAGAGAATTGTATCTAAGGGCAAGAAGGTAGCAGATTATCAAAGCGTATTTGAGGAATTGCAGAAACAGGAAGTGATCGCAATCTCCAAAAAGGGGTACTCTTTGGCATCTCCCAAGGGTTTAGAGGTACTGGGTGAGGGTTTGAAAGATAGAGATTTTAAGTTTGAAGGGACGATTGTTGGTACTTGGGCGGCTAATGCCTTGGTGCGGTGGATTAGGCAGATAGATGTTGCGGTAGCTAGTACATCTGCATTAGTTAATGGGAAGAGCCAGAGAGATGCGATCGCATCTTACGAAGAGTTCAAGCCAGTGGTGTTGGAAGTCTACGACAAGCTGAATCACAACTACAACCTCAACGATTTAGTGCCAATTTATAGGATGAGAAGAGAAGTAGAGGGTTGTATTAGTCGTGAGCATTTCGACGAATGGCTTCTAGAAATGCAGGCTAGCGAAATTTTTCAGTTGATGGCAGGAGAAATGCGAGATATTACCCCAGATAAACGTGATGACTCGATCACTATTCCTGGCGGTGGATTGCGTTACTACGTTAAGCGTTTAGATTCCTAAAATTCTCTAAATCTTTGTGTAGTTCTTTATTTTAGAAAAAATCACTATGAACAATTCACCAGTTTCTCCAATAGAGTCCCTCGACACCGCCATCAGAAGTTACAATCCATTTATCAACGCTGGGATAGTCAAAGAACAGGATGTCTGGGCAAAAGGATTCCTAGATGTGCCAACTTTGAATTCCCACGCTTCCGATGCGGTTTTTCAGGCAATTGAGCTTGTGCGTAATAGCCAATCTACTCAAGAGAAGGTGACATCAATTGCCATAACCGCTCAACAGGGAGTAGGTAAAACTCACATACTCAGTCGTATTCGCCATCAGCTAAAAGCAAATGGAAGTGCTCTGTTTGTTTATGCAGGCGTTAATAATTATACAGATTTAAATCTAGTCAAATACCAATTCCAACAAACTTTGACTGATAGCCTCGGCAATACTGGTAGCCAAGGAGTAATGCAATGGCAGGAAGTGGCATCAGCAATGGCGAACGAAGGATTTAAAGCCATTGATTCTAACTTTCCTAGCCTTTCTCCTGAAATATTGGTTGAACGATTTGACAAAGTATACACAACTTGGTTGGCTAAAAACAAGAATTTGATGAATAGGCTAACCAAAGAAGTTCTCAAAACAAAACCAAATGCAGATCCCTACATTATCCGAGCTATTTTATGGACGCTTTCAGAAACTCAAGCATCTTTTGCAATTAAATGGTTGTCTGGCGATGAGTTAGCAAATTCTAATGCTGAGGCTTTAGGATTACCAAATCCTACTAAAACTAATCAGGATAGAGAAGCTGAAGCACTTAAAAATGTTCAGCAAATTGTTAATTTGGTGAGTTACTACAACCCTATAGTAATTTGTTTTGATGAAATAGATGTAGAAAATAACTGTAGTTCTGAGGGGTTAACAACTCCACAAGTAATTGCGGATTTAGTAAAACGCCTACATGATACTCTGGAACAGTCTGAACTCGGACGAGGTGTTGTTATTCTTACAGTCATGCTGCCTGATACATGGACAGATAAAGTAAATTTAATGCCAGGCGGTACGCCAGATAGAGTTTCTAAATATACACAACGCAAACCTATAGATTTAAAAACTCTTAATGCTGATTCTATGGTTGAATTAGCTACTATTTGGTTGAAAGAATTTTATGAATTCAGGAATTTAAAACCTCATAATCTACTTTACCCATTTGAAGAGAGCGAATTAAGAAAATATGGTAAAAATGGATTGACTGTAAGGGAAGCTTTGAAATGGTTTACTGAAAACTTTAAAGTTGTTGGGAAAAATTCACTACCAGAAGATCCATTGCAGCGATTCTATTTGGCTTTAGAGAAAGAAAGCCAATCAAACCCTCTAAATTCTCTAGAGGATAATCACCTAATTACTTGTGCTTTATTGTTTAGTTTCCAAACATTGAAAGGAGAAATTTTGGAGGGAGAAACTTCCTCAGGAGAAAAATTAGAACAATTAAAAATAGAAGATGTTATAGAATTTTCGGAGAAGCCGCCTAATAATGGCTATATAAATTTTAAAATTATTGCATATGAAAAAGACAACTTGATCAAGATTGGAGTGGCTGTACTCCAGCCTCCTAAGAAATCTATACTTTCGGGACTCAATCGATTAATTGACTACAATAAGTTTGATATAACTCGTGGCTGTATAGTACGCTCTTACGACAAAAAAATAGATAAAAGAGGAGAAGCATACAAGTTATTAGAACATCTAAAATATAATTTGGGTGGTGAGTGGGTAGATTTAAAATCAGAGGAAGTCACAGAACTAGTTTACTTTTATTCTGTTTATCATAGATGTGAAGACTACCAGCTAACTAAAGAGCAAGTTATAGATTTTTCCCGGATGTTTACTCGTAAAAATCCTTTGCTCCTTGAAATTTTGAGTAGTCCTTCAAGTCATATTAATGAAGAGATTATTGAGGGGGAAGAACTATTAAACTGCTTCCTCAATCCTTCTAGCGTTGAAACTACAGATGACTCAGAAGATCTGAGTGAATTGTTGAGTTAAACATGAGCGAAAAACTTGTGCTGGACACAGCATTTTGCCTACCAGCTTGCGATATTGAAGCATTAACTGAAGGACGAATCATTGCCGCAATTACTGGAAGATTTATTAATCCAGGGCGGCAATTTGCTCTCTGTCCAACTAATGTATTGATTAATTTAGAATCCCTAGAGCAATACTACCACCCAAGTTTTTTGCCTACTGCCCAAACAGCTTTAGCAAAAGTAGACTCTAAAAAAATTTTGATTAGCGCTTGGGCTAAGTGTGAAGGATGCAAAATGTTCACCACTGATTCCTTTGATGCTTTATCGAAGTTAACAGTCTGGACAAAAAAAACATTACAGTATGAGCTTGGACAACGATCTCATATTTTTTTAGCTTACCTGCACGTCTCTCTACTACAACCGATTGAGATTTCGGTGCAACCTCAAAATCGTCAATTTGTGCCTTTACGTCCTTCTTTGAATATTCTTGATACAAAATTAGTATTAAGCGATCGCATCTTCGCCCAACGCAAACGCCAGTTAGAAAAATTAGAACCACCACTGCACCCTGAAGTGGAAGAATTACAGAGTTCATTAGCCTCCTTTAGTATTACTAACCCAGCTGCTAAAGAATTAGATGACGAAATAAAAGTATTTTTAGGTTGGAGTAGTAACAAACTTATTAAGCAACCCGATCCAAATTTAGATTGGATCAATAAAATTGCAGCATTGGGTAATCGCAGTCAGCAAGAAGATGAGGGAAAAAGTAATTATCAAGCTGGGACAGATTTTGAAATTATAGTTCGCAAGAGCCTTGAGTTTTTAGGCTTTACCGTTGATTATTTCCATAGAGGTGGTGCTGGTGGCGTAGATTTATTCTGTTCACAACCATATCCACTAGTTGGAGAATGTAAAGCTGGTAAAAAAATTCCTAACGATACTGCTGTACAACTACTAAATTTGGGAACGCTACGCCTGAAAAGTCAAGAATTATTTAAGCAAGCAACTAAATTAATTATTGGCCCTGGTGAACCGACAACTCAACTTCAAGATGCAGCAAAAGTACAAGATATGGCTATTATTAACCCAGAAACACTTGAGAAATTAGTCAAGTTACAAAGTATCTATCGAAATTCAATAGATTTATTTAAGCTAAAAAACTACCTTAAATCTGGTCAATCTGATGACGAAGTTGATAAATATATTGGCCAAGTTTACAAAGAAATTAGTCTGCGATCGCACATCATCCAGCTTGTCAAAAATTATCTGCAAAACTCAGGTGTAGACTCTGCTGGTGTGGATACTTTACATGGTGCGTATTTTGGCTCAAATACACCACAGAAACTACAAAAACAAGAAATGCACGAAATTTTGATTGAACTTTCCTCACCATTAACAGGCTATCTAGGGCGAGAAAAAGGAAGTGATTGGAAAAGCGATCGCTTTTACTATCTACGCGACTTACCCCTTTAGTTATCTTACCTTCGCGCCCTTCGTGCCCTTCGTGGTTCGTTTCAAAAGTGCGATCTGTTTTATCCCAGCGTCAATATCCCAACCTGATAATTCACCACTAACGGCAAAATCTTCAGCCACTCTGAACCTAACAATACCTCTGTAATTTCATTCCCTGCATAAACAGGAATTTCATACTCTTGTTCATCCAAGAGTAGCGTACCCGAATAAATCAAAAATCTTGTTTCTCCCTGCGCAGTTCGCAAAAGTTCCTCACCGCTGTAAACCCAATCAAGATCATTTACATCTTGTCTATTAATAGCTAAAAAGCCTGTAAAACCAGTATCTAACATAGCATCTACAGGCAGATTTAGCCCATCATTAGTAATCAAATCTATTTCAAAAAATAGCTGCCCCTCACTACCAAAAATACCCTGAATCATATTCTGCCAGTAGTTCCCGTCTCATTCAGACAATATACAAAATGTCTCTTATTTGGGTACTTTTCTAGAACTTTTTTGTGAGCTTGCATTCTATCTGCATCAATGAAGTAATCACCACTATCAGGCTCCACACCAACATACCAGCCATAGTGTTCTTCAATTAAATCGGGACGTACACGCTCAAAAATTGCCCAACAACGCCGATCAAATGCTTCATCTTCAGCTTTACACCTAGCCAATTCCTCTGGTGATAAAGTTCTTTCTGGAAAAATTCGTCCTCTACGTGCAGGTTGTTTTGGTGTTGATTGCATCACACTTTTAACCTCAATTCTGGTTACTGCTTTGAATTCATTTTACATCTATCAAATTCTTAAAGATATTTCCAGACATATAGATATGAACACAATTTTTCATGCCAATGGGTGCGTAGGCGTAGCCCGCACTTCGGCAAGCTCAGTGACCATCGTAGACATCGCTCAAGCTTAAATTAATTTAACAAAAACATAAATGCGATGGACCCAATACCCCCCATCCTCTATCGCATAAACTCCTGATAAACTAACCAGACTCACACGCTTCAGTAATTCATTTATGGCTAAAAAATTAGCATTTCTCACTATACATGGTATGGGAGAAACTGATAAAAACTATTATCAAATTCTCAAACAGTCTCTAGAAAAACCTTTAGGTAAAGATATTTGGGCTAAAGTTCACTTTGAGCCAATTCACTATCAGTCCGATCTGCAAGATTACCAATATAGTGTCTGGGAAAAAATGCGGCAAAGCGCACCTCTATCTTGGCAAGATTTGCGAAAATTTATGCTGTTTGGATTTAGCGATGCATCTGCAATAGAGCATCGTGCAACAGATGATGGCAGTGTTTACAAAAAAATTCAAAAATCTATTATTTATTCTTTAAAAATTGCCAAAGAACAATTTTCTAATAATGATGTGCCTATCATCATTTTAGCTCATTCTTTAGGTTGCCAAGTTATCTCTAACTATCTTTGGGATATTCAGAGAAATAAAGGTATTTGGCAGTTAGGTAGCTCTGATTATCCACAATTTCAACCAGAACAAGAAGATTTTTTGAAGTTGAAATCTCTCCGATATCTATTTACTACTGGCTGCAATATTCCCTTATTTGTAGCTGGATTTGCAGAGATTGTAGCAATCTCTAAGCCCAGTGCTAATTTTAAATGGTTTAACTATTACGACAAAGATGATGTTTTAGGATGGCCATTGAAACCTTTATCTCCTTCTTATGATTTAGTAGTAGAAAAGGATATAGAAATTGATTCAGGTAATCTTTGGCAATCGTGGAATCCCCAAAGCCATGATGGTTACTGGGCTGATGAAGATTTTATCGAGCATTTGTCTCAAATAATTAAGAGTTTCAATGTATAGTCAATTCCGTTGCTGGGATTCAACTTTTTTATCACGCAGAGCCGCAGAGTCGCAGAGGAGAATCCAAGAGTGTGTCTAAAAATATGGAAACTGCTGTACAAGAGTTAAGCATCCGAAAAATAGAAGTTTGAGCTTCAACTCTTAGGATGCTTAACCATAAAAAATTGTTGCATTGGCAACAATAGCGGCAGGGAGTCAGATTGATGTTCTAGATGTGTCCGTCAGTCGGCAGAAACTTTTAAACTACTGGGTTGTCCAAGATTTCCATGCAACACCACACCTCGTTGATTGGCGTGCAAGTGACGCAGAATTTTGTAAATTGCCTCAGTTTGTTCGGCTGCACCTGCTTTCTCGGCAATTTCTTCTAAAGAAAAGGCAGATTTTTCGTTTTGCAGCACTTCTAAAACGCGTTTTTGTAAGTCAAGAATAGTCGCGGCGGCTTTTTTACCAGCTTCTACCCCTGGTTGATGGTAAGCGTTGATGTTGACCAAGCTAGCATACAAACCAACAGCACGCTCATACAAAGCAATTAACGCTCCGACAGTACGAGCATTAACTTGGGGAATAGTGACTGTAATTGAATCGCGCTGATTTTCGTAAAGCGCTTGTCGAGTTCCTTGCAGAAAACCAGAAAGATAATCGCCTGAGGTGACACCAGGATCGATTTCTGGAGATGGACTTTTACGATCTTCTAAAACTTCGATGAAGGTAACAAAGAAATTTGGTACACCTTCGCGCAACTGCTGAACATAAGCATGTTGATCCGTTGAGCCTTTGTTGCCGTAAACGGCAATCCCTTGATAGACGGTGTTACCATCTAAGTCTTTTTCCTTACCCAAGGATTCCATTACCAGCTGTTGCAAATAGCGACTGAACAAAAGCAAGCTGTCCTTGTAAGGAAGCACAACCATGTCTTTTTCACCTTTGCCATTGCCAGAAAAGTACCAAGATAAGGCAAGTAGGGCTGCTGGGTTATTTTTGATGTCAGCTTGTCGGGTAGCGTCATCCATTTCTTTGGCACCCTCTAGCATGGCGCGAATATCAATGCCTTGCAATGCAGCTGGTACTAGCCCAACAGTAGACATTTCTGAGGTGCGTCCTCCTACCCAGTCATACATGGGAAACCTAGCCAGCCAGCCTTCAGCTTTAGCTACTTTATCTAAGTTGCTATCCACGCTGGTAATAGCTACGGCATATTGAGCAAATTCCAAATTTTGCCCAGCATAGGCTTTTTTGACTTCAATCATGCCGTTGCGTGGTTCAGGTGTTCCTCCAGATTTAGAAATTACCAAGACTAAAGTGCTGGCGAGGCTATTTCGCAAGTGAGTGAGAATGCGATCGATCCCCGCCGGATCGCTATTGTCGATAAAGTGAATTTTCAGAGGTGGAAAATCAGGGGAGAGGGCTTCAGCGACAAATTCAGGGCCGAGGGCAGAACCACCGATGCCAATGGAGATAATATCAGTGAAGCGTTGAGCTCTGGGAGGATGAATAGCACCTGTTTGAATTTTTTCTGCAAAGGCTTCAATTTGTTCTAGGGTTTGGACAATTTCTTGCGTAAGTTCTGGAGTAGGTGCTAAATCAGGATTTCGCAGCCAGTAATGTCCAACCATGCGATTTTCGTCCGGATTGGCGATCGCACCCTTCTCCAGTGCTGCCATATCCGTAAACGCCTTATCAAACTTCGGCCGCAACGATTCCACAAAGGTATCATCAAACCGCATCCGGCTCACATCTAAGTACAGTCCTAATCCCTCGTGGAAATATAACCAATTCTGGTATCGTTGCCAAAGTGCCCTAGCATCCATAGGGAAATCTCAAGTAAAGTGTTTTTCAAAAACCAGTTTAATGTAAGGTTATAGCGATCCCTGCTTTGCCTTATACAGTTTTAAGTGTTGACTTAACTTATGTCTTTAGACATCCGGCATAGGTATGACACGCAAAAATTTAACAATTTCTCCCCTGACTTCGATTCCAATTAAATAATTATCTATCGTAAAGCGATGAAATATACCCTCACTATCCAGTTGCCGTAGTTCTGGGACAGAACGCATCTGCCAATGGTGGGGGAACTCGGCAAAGACAAATTCATACACCTGCTCGTAGGCAGATGGTTCTAAATTCTTCAGATCTAATAAAAAAGATCTGGCATAGCGCACTTCTACAATCACAAGGCGTCACTCAGAAAAACATTAACAGTCGAATCGCTTCTTCTTGGGTTAAGATGTCCCACGGTTGCTGCGATCGCTTGACTTGTTCTATGGCTTTGAGCATATAAAAGTCACAATGCAGGTTGTGGACAACGTCCCAAGTGCTTTGCAGATCTTCATCCTCTAACTGCTCGATTAAGTGATGGATTCTCGTTCGCAGCAAATTCATATATTTAGTTATTACCCCTAACCCAACCATAGTATGCCCACAAAATTGGCAATGGTTAACCGCAAGTCGGCACGATCCTCTACAATCTGGGGGCAGAGGGGCAGGGGAGACAAATGACCATTGATTATTGACTCTTGCCCAATGCCCAATGCCCAATGACAAATGACTATTAAATAAATTCGTATGTTTGAATATTTAATCTTTTTAGCAATTTCTACAGCCACTTTTGCGCTGTTCGGTTTGGGACTGAACTTGCAGTGGGGTTTTACAGGGTTAATTAATTTTGGTCATATTGCTTTTATGACCTTGGGAGCATATACAACGGTATTGTTGAGCTTAAAGGGTGTTCCTATACTATTGTCCGCAGTTGTCGGGGCAATTGTCGCCGCCTTGTTGGGCTTGGTAATTGGTTTCGCTACTCTGCGCTTGCGAGAAGATTATCTGGGAATTGTCACCATCGGCGTGGGAGAACTAATTCGTTTGGTGGTGAATAACCAGGATTTACCCGTGGGTGACACTTGGATATCTGGAGCGTTTGGTATCCAAAGTTACCCTATACCTCTATCAACAACACCCAATTTATTTTTTAGATTACTGATGATAACACTGCTGACGCTGCTTTTGGCTGTAACTGTCTTTTCATTGTGGCGGTGGATTCGCACTACCAGAGTCTCTGGTGTTACCGAAACATTGACAAGAAAAACTAGCAAACAAGAATTTGCATCCCGTTTGGGAGTGGGGATAATCTTGGGGTTGTTGGCAGTAATTATTTATATATCTGGGATCATCACCCTGTATAACTACATTCCTAAAGCGGGTTTAATGCTGGTATCGCTGTTGGTATTAGCATTTGTATTCTGGCGCTTGGAAATGTTGGTGCGATCGCCTTGGGGTCGAGTCCTCAAAGCTATCCGCGAAGATGAGGAAATTCCCAAAGCCCTAGGGAAAAATGTTTTTTGGTATAAATTACAATCGCTGATGTTAGGCGGTGCGATCGCCGGCATTGCTGGTGGTTTCTTCGCTTGGCAACTCAGTGCTGTTTACCCAGATAATTTCCAACCACAGCTAACTTTTGACGCTTGGATCATGGTGATTTTAGGCGGTTCTGGTAATAATATCGGCACAATTTTGGGTGCGGTGGTTTACTTTGCTTATGATGCTATTACTCGCGAAGTCTTACCTAAAATCATTCCCCTTGACGAAGCACGTCTGGGTGCATTTCGCATCATGGTTATCGGTTTAATTTTGATGGTACTGATGATTTGGCGTCCACAAGGTATCTTAGGGAAAAAGGAGGAACTTACCCTTGGTAAATAACCAGTCACCCCAACTTCCCCTGCTGGCGGCCACTGGACTTTCTAAAAGCTTTGGTGGTATCAAAGCAGTCAATGACGCCAATATAGAAGTAGCTAAAGGCAGCATCACAGGATTAATTGGTCCTAATGGTGCTGGCAAAACTACCTTTTTTAACTTACTGTCTAATTTCATCCGTCCAGATAAAGGGCGAGTAGTTTTTGATGGCGAACCAATTCATCACCTGCAACCATACCAGATCGCCCAACAAGGAATAATTCGTACCTTTCAGGTAGCCCGGACTCTCTCACGGTTGTCGGTGTTAGAAAATATGCTACTGGCGGCGCAAAAACAAACTGGTGAGAATTTTTGGCAGGTGCAGTTACAACCGCAGGTTGTGGCGAAGGAAGAAAAGCAATTAAAAGAACAAGCGATGTTCTTGTTAGAGTCAGTGGGATTGGCAAAAAAAGCCCATGACTATGCTGGTGGTTTGTCTGGAGGACAACGCAAGCTACTAGAAATGGGACGGGCGCTGATGACTAATCCCAAGTTAATTTTGTTAGATGAACCAGCCGCTGGGGTGAATCCCAGATTGATTGATGATATTTGCGATCGCATTCTCAACTGGAACCGCCAAGATGGCATGACGTTTCTGATTATCGAACACAATATGGATGTGATCATGTCCTTGTGCGATCGTGTTTGGGTGCTGGCTGAAGGAAAAAATCTAGCTGAGGGTACACCCGCAGAAATTCAAACTAATCCAAAAGTTTTGGAAGCCTATCTAGGAAAATAACAGATAAGGCGGCATTGGAGATGGGATATTACAGTTGTTAACTATAATTCCCACTCAATCATAAATGTTCGATTTCATGGCGCACTTTTGCTGCTACTGCTGCGGCTGCTTCAGCGCTTATCCACTTGCCAAAACTTAGTTGATTGGCTAACTTTTTGAAACGCAAGTAAATTAACAATTGAAGATTACCTACTGGCATATCCCAGGCGCGGGGAATAACGTGAAAGTGGATGTGCTGAACTTGTTCACCCCAAGAACAAACATGAATCTTGGCTGGTTTCATTACCCGCGATAATGCCAAACAGGTTTTTCGGATAATGGGGCCTAAAGCAATAGCTTCTTGTGGTGTCAAATCTGCTAAATTTTCGCAATGTCTTTTAAGTTTGATAATTAAATATCCCGACAACAGAACAGGAACTAAAGAATGTTCGACAATCCAATAATCGTCTTCGTAAATCGTTCCCCCAGGAGCTTTAACTTTTCCAGCTAGGACATTACAAGCAAGACACCCACTTACTAACACGCTCTCATTTCCTCCAATAAACGCCATTTTCTCGCTGCATTAATTGAGAAGCAATCAACTCGCGCCGCAGAGTAGCGCAATCAGAATGATAACGCTTGATAACTTCATTCACTATACTTTCAGGGTACTGAACCTCCTGCTCAAATTTGCTTACCAGCCACTGAAGAATCACTAGGCGCTTTTTGCGGCTAGCAGGAATTTCCTTGAGGCTTTGGGCAGGTTCCTCACCTTCTGTATAGTTTTGCAATACTCTGTTAGCCCACACATCACTATCAAAGCTCTCAACTAAAGATGCTATTTTCTCGGTTGTGAAAACTTTCTTACTTAAGTTTTGCAATATCTCACTTTCTAATCGATAGAAGTGGGTGTTACCTTCAGGGTGCATACTCACCAATTCTAATTCTTTGAGTTTCATTAGATGATGTGATACAGTCGGCTCTTTAAGTTGTAGTAGCACCGCCAATTCCTCAACGCTGCAATCCTGATTAGCTAAAATACCTACAATTTTCAATCGACTCTCGTCTGCCAAAGCCTTGAAAAAATGCAGCAAGAATTGAAACTGCTCTTTATGCATAACCACTAATTAGATAGACATCTAATTAGTAGTATATTTAAATTAATGTATACATCTGCTCTGGCAGCACCATCTTATAAGACAGTATTAGAGACTGGTTTGACATCTGTGTTATACCGCCAATAAACCCCATTTTCTCGCTGCATTAACTGGTAACCAATTAACTCCCGCCGCAAGGTAGCGTAGTCAGGATGATAGCGCTTTAGGGTTTCATTCACTGCTCGTTCTGGATATTGAACCCCTTGCTCAAATTTACTCGCCAACCACTTGAGAATGACTAAGCGCTTTTTGCGGCTAGCAGGAATTTCCTTGAGGCGTTGTACTTCCTCTGTATAGTTGTGATCGTGCTCTAAGTAGTTGCTTAAGACTTTGCTTTCCCAAGCTTCAGTATCTACATCTCCAATTAAGGATGCTATTTTCTCTGGGGTAAAAATTTCCTTGCTAATATTTTGCAAAGCTTCGCTATCTAATTGGTAGAAGCGGCTATTACCCTCAGGGCGCATAGTCACCAAATTCAGTTCCTTGAGTTTTGACAAATGATGGGATACTGTCGGTTCCTTGAGTTGTAATAGCACTGCTAATTCTTCAACACTACACTCTTGGTTAGCTAGAATACCTACAATTTTTAATCGGCTTTCATCCGCTAAAGCTTTAAAAAATTGCAGTAAAGTCTGAAACTGTTCTTTCCTCATAGTTTGTTATAATCAAATTCGACTTCGATCTAATTAGAAAGAAATCGAATTAGCTATGTTGTTCTCCTCTAAACAGGCAGAGGGGGTGTTTTGCTTTATTGTGAACTATTGTTAATTTTGCGATTTGTTCTGTCAAAAGTTGAGATTTCTTAAGTTGTTCTTTACATTTCGCTATGTTGAGACCATTCACAAGTCGGAATAGATGGAAAGCAAGTATATCCAAGCAAGGTACTTCCTTGGTAGAAGCAGCTAGATTCTTAGGCGTAGACCAAAGTACTCTGTATATGGCTCTGCAAAAAGGACAAATTCCCACCAGCAGAAGAAATGGGAAAAATGTCATCAGCCAAGGCGCTTTAATGGACTATAAAGTTAGAACTCGGCCTGTTCTCTAAGCAATTCGCTCATGCAAGTGTTAACAATTCTGTTAAAAATCTAATCTGCTCAATCTCTAAATTGTTCTTTAATGGTGATACTCTAAGAGGAAAAGTTTGTATAAGAATTCCTTTTAGCTTACACCATTAATTTTAATGTTTGCGAGTAACTAGAAATATACTTAGCAAAGTTCTATTACCTAAAAAGCTTAAATATACTAACATAGGTTTTGCTATGTCTTTGATTAATAATAATTGTTGTCCTATTTACAATGTCTATTAATAAATAATCAAAATATTGCTGAGTCCAGAAGCTTGGAGCATTTTTCGCGATCGCAAACAACTCTGAATTTTCTAGCTTTAGCCATGTACAAACAACCTGAAAACGGCTATTAATACGAATTGCCGAGGAAAACCTTATATTACTATATAATATGATAGTAAATATAAGCCCATAAATTTATTTTTAATTTTTCATATCAGAGATAGTTCCTGGTGCCTTAAGCCCAGTTGCCGACTATTTCAAAGTACTATCTGAAGTCAGTTGGTTACAAGTTTTGTGTTGTTTAAAACCTAGTGTAAAAAATGCCACAGAAATTATCGCTGCAACTGGACTAGGACAGGCAAATGTATCTAAGCATCTCAAAGTTTTGACTCAGGCTGGTATTGTTAAAAGAACACCAATAGGTGTCAGCGTAATTTATGAAATCGCCGATCCGATATGTTTGCGCTTATGCGAATTAGTATGCGATCGCTTAACTGTAAGACTACAAGAACAAAGCCAACAATTAGGCAACTTGAAATCTTTGGCGACGAGCAAAAAGCTATGACACGGTGCATTATTAGTGCGTTAGAATTCAGCCCAACGCACCAATAATGCTAAGTCCAGATTTAGCTAATTTAGCTAAACTGTTCCTCTGCATCTAAGTTAAATAACATTTGCAGAGTCTGCATACATCGGCGTCTGGCTTCCACATCCTGCTGCGCTCGCAATTGCACCATCGGATCGTGTAAAATTTTGTTAACTATTCCTCTTGTTAAAGCTTCGATTACTTCTTGATGTTTTTCTGCAAATTCCGAACCCAAGCGCGACAATGCTTTTTCTAATTCTTGTTCGCGGATAGTTTCGACTTTATTGCGCAGACAGCTAATGGTGGAGACAGTTTCTAGACTACGCCACCAAACATCAAAAGCTTCTACTTCTTCATCTAATATTTTCTCAGCCTCTTGAGCCATTTTCCGACGGCTTTCGTAGTTTTGCGCGACTACAGCCTTCAAATCGTCCACATTAAAAGCTTGCACATTGGCTAGCTCATTGACGTCTGCATGGACGTTGCGTGGTACGGAAATATCAAATAGCATTAGAGGCTGCTTAGGCTCTAAAACCATTTCTAATTTAGCCCGATCCAGTATTGGGTCTGTTGAAGAAGTACTGGTAAATACCAAATGGCTCTGAGAAATTACTGTCATCATTTCTGATAGAGAATAAATTTCCAGAGGCTGATCGGGGAACAGCTTAGCCAATTCTAAGGCGCGATCGCGAGAGCGATTTAAAATACTAATTTGCCCAGCACCTTTAGAAATTAAATGCTGTACCAACAAGCGCGACATTTTACCAGCACCGAGAATTGCCACTCGGCAAGCAGCTAAATTTTCCACCTTCATGTGCGCTAACTCCACCGCTGCCGAACTGATGGAGACTGCCCCAGTACCAATGCTAGTTTCTGTACGAACTCGCTTACCTGCTGTTAAAGCTTGTTTAAATAACCGATTCAAAATTGTTTTTATACCGTTATATTGCTGCCCCAGTTTGTGGGTATTCTTAACCTGAGCCAGAATTTGTCCTTCGCCAAGGACTAAACTATCTAAACCAGCTGCAACGCGCATGACATGCATCACAGCGTCATCATGCAGCAACATAAACAGATGTTGTCGTAAAGATATTACAGGCAATTTACTGTATTCGCCAAGAAACTGAGTTACCTCCCGGATACCGTGTTCTGTTTCACTCGTCACGATATAAATTTCCAGGCGGTTACAAGTACTGAGTATGGCAACTTCGTCAATATGGGGATAGCTGGTAAGTTGAGCGATCGCGCTTTCTGTTTGAGGTTCTGGAATGCTCAGCTTTTCCCGGATTTCTACTGGGGCTGTTTTATGGCTTAACCCCACCACTGCTATATTCATCTGCTAATTGGTAATTGCTAAATGGTAAATGGTAAGTGGTGAATGGTCAGTAAAGGAGTTAGGAAGCGAATTCATAACTCCTAACTCCTCACTCTTTAACGCAATTGTACGGTCTTAGGCTCATCAAACAGGTGGATGGTATCCACAAACCGAGCCGTTTTTGACTGGTTGGAAATAACTAGGCTTTGAGTTCTAGCCCCGCCTTTGAAAAAGCGTACACCTTCCATCAGATTTCCAGAGGTGATACCACTACCAGCAAACAGGATAGTTTCACCAGATGCGAGTTCATGAGCATCGTAGACCTTATCCGGGTCATTGATATTCATAGACCGCAGACGCTCTAGGTTGGCTTCTTTGCTTTCGCCAATTAAACCTGTTTTGACGACTGCTGGATCGTAGATTAGCTGACCTTGGAAATGTCCACCTAAAGCACGCATAGCGGCTGCGGAAATAACGCCTTCAGGGGCAGCACCGATACCCATCAGCGCATGGATATTAGTACCAGCAAAACCACAAGATATGGCTGCACCCACATCACCATCGGAAATCAGTTGCACTCTCGCCCCAGCGTCGCGGATTTCTTTAATCAAATCGTTGTGGCGTTCGCGCTTCATCACGACTACCACAAGTTCTTCAATAGAGCGATCTAGACACTCGGAGAGAATTTTGAGGTTTTCTGTTGCTGACTTGTTGATGTCCACCTTGCCCTTAGCTGCTGGGGGTGCTGCTAACTTCTTCATGTAGAAGTCAGGAGCCGCGAATAATCCACCTTTTTCCGAAATTGCCAATACAGCCATCGAGCCTGGTTGTCCGTATGCTACCAAGTTCGTACCTTCACAAGGGTCAACGGCAATGTCAATTTCGATTAATTCATCTGGGTTACAGAAGTCTTTAGCATCTGGACGGGAGCAGATACCTACCTCTTCCCCTATATATAACATGGGGGCATCATCGCGTTCGCCTTCGCCAATCACAATGCGACCACGCATATAAATTTTGTTCATCCGTTCCCGCATTGCTTCCACTGCCACTTGGTCAGCAGTGTTTTTTTCGCCTTTACCCATCCACTTGGCGGATGCGATCGCGGCTTGCTCAACTACCTCAATAATCTCTAATCCAAGTGTATTTTCCACAGAGTCGCCCTCTCAACTGCTTGACTTAGCGTCGTTTTATCTAGCTATTCCAGTCTTCAAGTCTACCAAAGGGCGGATACACGTGGAAAATAGTCTTGCTACTCCTGTATGTTAAGTTTTGCTGCTATAAATTTTGTCAAGTGCTAGTTGTGACATCTTTCTGTGTTTTCAACTGTCCCAATAAATAGTAATTAATCTCAATTAATTAGAAAATTATAGTAACAACAGAAAGCCATCTAGAGGTAAATCGTGTTTATTGACTACATCACACTCATGTTGATCAATATGGTCGCCGGGTTATTTTTACTGGCAGATTACGTATATCGCGGCATAGATAGCGATAATCAGAAACGGTGGATTCCTGGCTTTGGAGTTACAGGTGCGATCGCATTCACAACTGGATTACACATGAGCTTTACTTGGCCAATTAGGGGTAGTTTTAACATCGCTTTCGGTGAAACGACACTTTTATTTGGCATCTTGTTTATTGCAGCTGCGATCGCCCTTTCTTTGGGATGGGATTTACTAACGCTGGCAATTTACGCTTTCTTCGCAGGTTTGGTTGCAATTGTTATCGGTTTCCGCATCATCAACTTGGGTATTACACAACAACCATTAATGTCAGGAATAGGCTTTATTCTCACCAGATTGAGTGGCGTTTGTGCTGCACCAACTCTCTACTGGAAAACAAACAGAACTTGGCGGTTAATTGGTGCAGCTGTGTTGATCATAGCAGCGCTAATTTGGGCGTTGACTGGTTATTTGGCTTACTGGAATCATTTAGACAGTTTCCAAAAATGGGTTCCAGCCCCAATGCGATGACTAATTCTGGATTTGTCAATTGTGAGAAATCCGGATTTTGCCAAAATTGGCACAGTCACTCCTAAATATGTATGGTGTTATTTACCTGACTCATTATCAAATAAAAAATGACGAACCATAAGCTCTCTCAACAACGAAATCTATACCGTTTTGATCCTGTTGCATATTTAGTAATTGAAAAACTTCGTCTTTTCCCTCTAACTTTTGCACTTTTGGCAGCAGTTACTGCTATTGGAGTTTATTTGTTTATTGGATGGGTAAGTAATACACTATGGTCTAAGCCAGGGCAGATGGGGTTGCTTCAAGACTGGATTCCCTGGTTTGTAGGAATCTTTATCAGTCCAGTTACATTGGGATATTACTTGTGGAGTTTTAAAGCAATCAATAAAGTAATTCAAGACCTTGAAACATCTGACGTATTAGAAATTGACAAATTAGAGATTGATCAACTCGTTATTAACCTTTATTCTCAAAAATGGCGCAAACTTTCTGCACTTGCCAGTGCTATCTTTTTCAGCATTATTGTTTTTATAGTCAGACCTAGATTAGAAGACAGTTGGACTAGCTCTAGTCTTCTGCCAGGATTGACCATTACGATTGCCACATTTGCAGTCGTATATATGGGTAGTATACTTGTCCTCAATCTAATTACAAATATTTGGATTTTCTATAAAATTTTAGGGAAGAAGAATCTCGATATTAATCCTCTTCATCCTGATCGCTGTGGCGGTCTTCAATGTCTGAGTGATTACTCGCTTAAAACCGCCTATCTAGTTAGTGTTTTGGGTATCTGGATTGGCGTGATTGAGTATCAGGTGATTACACAAGATGTCGGAAAAGGATTCTCGTTTGTTCATCTCGTAATTCCATTGTATATTTTTCTATCAGTGGTATGTTTTTTTGGGCCATTGCTGGCAGCACATAGCGGTATGAAAAAAGCTAAAGAAGAGTCTTTACATAAAATTGCTCGACAATTCCGAGCAGAGTATTCAGGAATTTATACTAGTCTGGCTGAAGACACAGAAACTTTTAAGAAAAAATCTGAAAAAATTCAGCAGCTACGCACTTTATACACGATGAATGATGAGCTACCCGTTTGGACCTTCGATGTCAAAACTTTCCGCCGATATCTCTTAACTGTGCCTACTCCTCTTATTGGTACTTTATTTGGTATAGTTCAAAAACTGTTAATAACTCTACTTAAGCAACAGCTTATCAAACTTAGCTAGTTAAAAGCTTTATCAGGTAAAACTCAAATTTATTTATCTATAGAGTTTTACTTTCAAAGATGGTTTGGTTTGCAATTGGAAGGTGCGCTTCAGAATATGCCAACGCAAGAACAAATCGAAACCTGTTTCATTCTCAGCTACAGATTAACTAAAATGTATGTACCAATATATTTAGTAACTGTAGATAGTCGTACAAAAGACGTATTTATCTTGGCTGGGGACGAAACAGAAATCATCATTAACACCAATGGATATTGGAGGTATTTGTGAGCAAGCCTGATTTCACAACAATGACCCGTCCCGAATTTCGTCAATATATCCTTGAGCATAGGGAAGATGAAGAAGCGCTTCAAATCTACATTGACAGGTTCCAAAACCCCAACGCCAAAGTTTACCCAGCACCCAAGTCATTAGAAGATTTAGAGAATTTCCCTGAAATTCACCGCCAACATCTAGAACAGCAGCGCAAACAAGGATAAAACTAGTCTCAGAACCAGAGGAAGAAGGGATGCAATGGCGTGATCGCTTCTGGGGAAGGGTAAAATTAAAAACTTTCTATTGGAAACCAAACCGAACCTGGCGGTTAATTGGTGCAGCAGTGTTAATCGTAGCGGCGCTGATTTGGGCATTAGCTAGTTATTTGGCTTACTGGAATCATTTAGACAGTTTCCAAAAATGGGTTCCAGCCCCAATGCGATGAACAATGCCAGCAATGATCTAGGCTAGAGACAATTCACACAAATCGATAAGATGCAAATATGCTGGATTTTCTCAATCCCTTGTTAAATCGCCATCCAGAGCGAGTTAAAGCTAACGTCGAAATCTACACCTGGCAAACTTGCCCTTACTGTATCCGCGCTAAGATGCTGCTGTGGTGGAAAGGCGTTGAATTCCAAGAATACAAAATCGACGGCGACGAAGCAGCCAGAGCTAAAATGGCAGAACGAGCTAATGGACGCCGCACAGTACCCCAGATTTTCATCAATAATCAGCATGTTGGTGGCTGTGATGATCTTTATCAATTGGATACACAAGGTCAACTCGACTCTCTCTTAGCCCAAACAGCCGTTTAAACACAAAATTAACCTGAGTTCGGGATAAGGAAAAGGACAGGTAGTAAGCTGAAAATAACAACAAATCCAGCAACCTGCCCTATGTTTAGTTTAGATGCTTT
>NZ_MTAV01000095.1 GCF_002154695.1 Nostoc sp. T09 | reverse complement strand
CTGGTTACGACTTCATCCTTAATGCCTTATCTGTCGCAAACATTTTTTGAATTGGTATTACAGTAAAATTCAGAGAAGTGAAATTAAGTTCTGTACTTTACTCAGTTGAAAACTGCTGTAAAAAGCTTATTTGACCGTATTTATGAACCACGTCTTTCCTTGGCTCATGCCGAAGAGAACACTTCTGTGGGTTCCCTCATTAAAAAAAGTGCGTGTTGCGCAAAGTTGCACAGAAAAACACAAAAGTTTAGTTTATAAAGATGCATAGCCTGCCTTGATAGCAGCATTGTAGATATCAGCGATCGCTTCATAATCTGCCAATTCTACTGCGGCGAAACGCTGCACTCCTACTCGGTTCATGGCTGTTTGTAGTTCTGCATCTGGCTCAAGCAAAGCTAATTGTATCTGCTGAATCAGGGATTTACCAAGATGCTGGGCTGCAACCAAGGGCGGTATAGGGCAAGGGCCGAGTACCTCTACCACTCGCAGCTGCTGAGATAGTTCTGGAAAATCACGTAATTCTTGCTCTAATACAACACTATCAATAGCAGCACAGTCTACTTTTCCTGCTGCTACCCAGCGAATAGAATTTTGGTGAGAGCCTGATTGCACGACCTTACCAAAAAAATGGTGAGGATGTCTCCCCTGAAACAATCGATGACGCAGCAGATTATAGCCACTATTAGAGCCTGGATCGTTGTAGCACAGCGTTTTACCCACCAAATCATCAAAACTTGCCAGATCGCTGTTAGCATTCACGATCGCATCTGAGAAGTAAATCGGACGGTTTTGATAACGAGGTGCTTGCATGACTGGAGCAATCACAGGCTGCAACTGGTCTAAGACTATTTGAGAATAACGGATCAGTGGTAATCCACAAATAAAAGCTAGGTCTAGTTGGTCTTTTAGTAGCAAGGGATCTAATAATGGTTCGCATTCACCTTGCTTTAACTGCGTTTCCACTGCCAACACGCGACCTAGATAAGCCAACACTGCTTCATAAAACCCAAACCAATTGGGAGCTAAATAAGATATAACTTGTAGCTTTTTTGATTTAGTCACTGGTTGATTCTACTGTGTCCTTACCAAGAGTGAACCCTAACAGTGGCTTGCGGTAAGACCAATGAAAGCCCAGGAATATCATACTCGCTAAGGTCAGCAGCATAATGCCAAAAATGGTCCCATATCCTTTACCATGCCACCAAAATCTTTGCATTGATGCGCTGCTAATTTGTCCAAGCCTCCACAGGCTGCTTCGATCAAATGGCTGGGAATTTTGAATTGTGATGTCCAAAGATGTTGTGTTTTGCTGCGCTAAGATGCCCAAGGGCTTGTTGCTAATCATCGCCATTTTTATACTCCTTTAAATCCCAACAGCAGGGCAGGCAATTATTAAACTACGGCAAACCGATAGTAATATCGTAGTTTATAAAAATATGGCATAGCTTGGTTCAATAAGCAAGCTTGAGTGAGGATTGCTTTTCATATATCACTTTAGTAGTTGAGATTCAATTGGTCGCGGTGATAGCGTAGCATCGGAGTCACTCCCAGACTAGAAGGAAGATCAATCTGCCTCATGCCCAATTCCCTTGAAAGTCAAAATGTCTAATCTAGTTTGGTTATCACAATTACAACAACACCGAGCGATCGCAGTCATCCGTGCGCCCAAAATTGAATTGGCAAGGCAAATGGCTTTGACTGTAGCATCTGGAGGAATGCAGCTAATTGAGATTACCTGGAATAGCGATCGCGCTGGGCAATTAATTAGCCAACTCCGCACGGAATTACCAAACTGCATGATTGGTACTGGTACCCTATTTAACGTCCAGCAATTACAAGAAGCGATCGCTTCTGGGGCACAATTTCTCTTCACACCCCACGTTGACTTAGCAATGATTCAAGCAGCAGTGGCGCAAGATGTACCCATTATTCCTGGGGCGCTGTCACCCACAGAAATTGTTACCGCCTGGAGTCATGGCGCTAGCTGTGTGAAAGTGTTTCCTGTAGAAGCAGTCGGAGGTGCTAATTATATCAAAAGCCTCCAAGGGCCGTTGGGAAAAATTCCTTTGATTCCCACCGGGGGAGTAAATTTAGAGAATGCCAAGGAATTTTTGCAAGCAGGCGCGATCGCTGTAGGTTTAAGTAGTCAATTATTCCCAAAGCATTTATTAACCGAGGAAAATTGGCCAGCGATTGCCGAACAGGTGAAAAAATTGATACAACAGATAGGGTACTTTAGGGTAAAAACTGAAAATTTTCCCTAAACTTCCTATTTAAGTATATTTACGATGAAAAGCTTGATTATTCATCACTGGATGCGCTCCTTGGCAATATTGCTTGCGGGTGTAACACTCTCCTTGAGTGTGGCAAATCCGGGAGCGTGCGAAGTTTCAGCAAAAGCAAAGGATGATGCAACTACCCAAAGCATTGATACACTCAAACAATCCGAGCAACGTTGGATTCAAATTGATCTTTCCAAACAACGGCTAATTGCTTGGGAAGGTAAAAAACCTGTTTATGCAATTACTATTTCTACTGGTAAAAAATCCACTCCCACTCGCATTGGGACTTTTAAAATTCAAACAAAACTTAAATCTACCAGAATGCGCGGTAGAGATTACGATGTTCCTGATGTTCCTTATGCAATGTTTTACCAAGGCAGCTATGGAATTCACGGTGCTTATTGGCATCGAAGATTTGGCACTCCAGTCAGCCACGGTTGTGTGAATGTTGCCCCCGATCATGCTAAGTGGTTATTTAATTGGGCATCTGTAGGTACATCAGTTTTTATCCATAGGTAGCAAATCTAAATTAAAAATAACTGTATAACAATAATGTTGAGAGATTCCCATTATTAAAATTTCTTGGGAATCTCTGGAATAGAAATAACTAAAACTGAAGTAAAATATAGAGAATAAGGCGCATCAAATCTGCCCAAAGAATAGGCGTAAATCTTCAAAAAATCTATATACCATCTCAGGTATATATAGCTTAAGTGTATGGTGGGCAATGCCCCCAAGAAAATTTGGCATCTTCTGCAAGTCCTCAGCCACAAAAAATTCTCAGGTTCCAATTTTTGCCAAACAAACAGTAAGCAATTAGGACAGAAGAATCTCAAGAAAATCTGTGATTGTAGTAGTGCGTAGACGCGGAGCGGTGTTAGCGCAGCGGTAGCGACGTAGGAGCGTCAGCAGTGCGTTGGCCGGGTTTCCCGGCTTGTTCGCTGAAAGCGTTCCCGCAGGGTAGCAACTGCTGAACCCGTTCGTCGAAGACGTTCCCGAAGGGTAGGGCTTGTCGTAGACATCGCATCAGACTAATATCAGGGAATCTTGACAGAAAAATTTATAAATTCTTTGGTAAATATGTAGCTAAACAACATATTTAATTACGATTTTCCTATTCGTAATCAACTTATCTGCATGAATTAGCTAGATATGAATTAATGAAAGATATCAATTGCTAAGTAGTAGTTGTGGCGCTATTAGTCGCTAAATAAAAACTAAAAAATATCTTAGTTTTAATAACGTCTAGTTACCAAGCTTGCATATTTACAAATTGAGGAGAATGCCTCCAATCCTTTACCTACTCTACTTATAGGTCTACATAAACTTAAGGGATTTCTTCCAAAAGTAGATTGTGCAATAGATAGGCAAAGACTCAAGGTTAAATATACAAGACAATTTTAGGCTTTTTACCGTTCTTTGCCCTATTTCTTCAAAATATCTAATCTTTAGCAGCTGAACTAGAAGGTGAGACTTGATGCAAAGTAGAATTCACAGTAGTTGGTTACGTTGTTCAAAAAATATCTGTACAAGTATGATGTTAGTGTTGGTGGCTTTATTTGCTTGGTCGCCGCCAATCACGCTTGATTCTAAGTTGGCAACAGCCAGAGCTGCTTCAGAAGATACTAACAGCAATACTGTCTCTGACCAAAGAAAGACATCTCAACCTCGCTGGATTGAAATTGACCTGTCTGAGCAACGGTTATTTGCATGGGAAGGTAAAAAGCGTGTCTATTCATTCCGCATTTCCACAGGTAAACGTGCAACTCCTACACCCAATGGTAAGTTTGAGATTAATTCTAAATATCGTACTAACCGAATGCAGGGTGAGGGCTACGACATTCCTGATGTCCCTTATGCTATGTATTTTTATGAAGGCTATGCCATTCACGGTGCTTACTGGCATAACAATTTTGGTACTCCAGTAAGCCACGGTTGTATAAATTTGCGAGTTAAGCAGGCTCGTCAATTGTACAACTGGGCAAAAGTTGGGACTTTAGTTGTAGTACATAAATAGATCGTATCCCAAGGAGATGCGATCGCTGCATATATACGGCGTAGTCCATTCTCCTCTAAAATTCGTCTTGAAAAGCTTTGATGCCTGCGGCAACCCCTACGGGGAACGGAGGGAACCGCCGCTCAAACTTTTCGCAAAATCTCAAGTCTAAAACTGGCAGTGTAGGTTATGGCAAAAGGTGACAAGATTAATTTTTCTACTCCTAGCGGGTTTCTAGAATTCCTCCCTAGCGAAAAACGCCTAGAATTATATTTGCTAGATACCATCCGCAGAGTTTTTGAAAGTTACGGATTTACACCCATCGAAACACCTGCTGTAGAACGCTTAGAAGTGCTACAAGCAAAAGGGAATCAGGGTGATAACATTATTTATGGTATCGACCCCATCCTGCCACCAAATCGCCAAGCAGAGAAAGATAAAGCAGGCGAAACAGGTTCGGAAGCTAGAGCTTTAAAATTTGACCAAACAGTTCCTTTAGCAGCATATATTGCCCGTCATCTCAACGAATTAACCTTTCCCTTTGCGCGCTATCAAATGGATGTTGTATTTCGTGGTGAACGCGCAAAAGATGGACGTTTTAGGCAATTCCGCCAGTGTGATATTGATGTAGTGGCTCGCAGTCAACTCAGCCTACTTTATGATGCTCAAATGCCTGCAATTATCACCGAAATATTTGACACAATTAATATTGGGGATTTTTTAATTCGCATCAATAATCGCAAAATTCTCACAGGTTTCTTTAAGTCAGTGGGAATTGCAGAAACCAAAATTAAAACCTGCATTAGTATTATTGATACCCTAGAGAAAGTAGGAGAGGAAAAAGTTAAACAGCATTTAGAAAAAGAAGGTATTTTAGCTGAACAGACACAAAAAATTATTGACTTTATTAAAATTGATGGTACTGTTGATGAAGTCTTAGGTAAACTCAAAAGCCTGTCACAAAATTGCCCGCATGTCGAACAATTGAGCCTAGGTGTTAGTGAAATAAAAACAGTAGTTGCAGGTGTGAAGGATTTGGGAGTTCCCGAAAAGCGTTTCTGTATTGATTTATCTATTGCACGTGGTCTTGATTATTATACAGGTACAGTTTACGAAACCACCTTATTAGGGTACGAACCTTTAGGTAGTATTTGTTCTGGCGGCAGATATGAAGAATTAGTTGGAACATTTTTAGGTGAAAAGATGCCTGGTGTAGGCATTTCCATCGGCTTAACTCGCTTAATTAGTCGCTTGCTAAAAGCTGGTATTCTCAATACCTTAGCCGCCACACCTGCACAGGTAATGGTTGTGAATATGCAAGAAGATTTGATGCCCACTTATTTAAAAGTGTCACAAAATCTACGTCAGGCGGGGATTAATGTTATAACTAATTTTGATAAGCGTCCCTTAGGTAAGCAATTCCAGCTAGCTGATAAACAAGGCATTCAATTCTGTGTCATTATTGGTTCTGAAGAAGCGGCAGCCCAAAAGTCCTCACTGAAAGATTTGAAAACAGGCGAACAAGTAGAAGTAGGATTGGCTAATTTGGCTGAAGAAGTGAAAAGGAGGCTTAGCTAATAAACAATATTCTCTTCTTTGTGTCTGTGTGGTGAAAAATTACTCAAGGACGCAAAGAAAAGCATCTTTCTAAATATGACACCTTTAAATATATGGAAAATCAAGACAATGCAGCCATTCAACAAGATACTAAAAACCTGTTAAATCTACCTTGTATACAAGAAGATTGGGGTGGAGATGGTAGAGGACGCATGAATTTATCAGGAAGGCGTACCGCAATTTATCCAGAATATATACCTCGTAAATACCAATTTTTTGACACAAATACTCTACCAGAAGAACAAGGTTGGCGAATCAAAGGAATGCCAGATCATGTAGCATCTGGAAGCCGTAGATTGCTAACTGAACATGACTGTGGAGCCTCTACATCCAGAGTTATTTTACCACCCCAATTTAAAGCACCATCGGGAATATTTACAGCAGATTTAGAACTTTTTGTCCTTAACGGTAAAATCCAAATTGGTGAATGGCAACTTACTAAGCATTGCTATTCTTTTATTCCCGCGGGAGTTAAGTTAGGTGATTGGCAAGTATTAGGTGATGAAGATGTAGAAATTCTCTGGATGGAGAATGGTGTAGCTTATTATAAAAATCTACAAGATAATCATCCAGATGCTAAGCTGAATGAATTTATCCCAGTATTAGATAGCAAATTGTTACCTTGGGGAAAAACGGATACAGTTCAATTTGTAAAAGCAACTAAAAAATGGCTAAGAAAAGATGCTAACGGAGGGGGAGCATGGTTAATTGTTATATTGCCACATTTTGATAATCATTATCAAATGATACAATCATATAACGAAGAGGGATATTGCTTAACTGGATATTGTGATGTAAACGATTACCGCATTCTCAAAAACCATTATTGGTATTGCCCCACCTTTAGCACTCTTCCTAGACACATAACGGATGATGGCGGCTTATTCTTTGTCCGAGTTGATAGAGATTTATCAAAAGTAAGTACAGTATTGTCATATAAACCTGGAGATACCTAATGATTAGACCAAGTAATTTTTTTGGTATTCTTTGTGGATTGACGGTTTCATTTATAATTTTGCCACTGACTTCATTTACACAAGTTGAAACCCTTGCCGTTTCAGCAGAACCCATACCAAATAATCCTGCTACTAGCCAATCAAAGAAAGTAGTCGCACGTATTTGGCATGGTACAACCCTGACATCAAAAGCAGATGAATACTATGCTTATTTGCTAGAAGCTGGAATTAAAAAATTCAAGTCAATTCCTGGCAATTTAGGAGTGCAAGTACTTCGTCGCGCTGATGGAAATAACACAGAATTTACTGTGATTTCTTACTGGGAATCACGCGATGCAATTCGCAATTTTGCTGGTAACGACATTGAAAAAGTCAGAGACCTTCCTAGAGATCACGAATATCTCATAAAACCGGAAACTAGAGTTAAACACTTTGATGTCATGGTCGAGGAGCGCAAATAATTTTAGATTAAAATGTAGGGTGCGTTGCGCTGCGTGCTCTTTTGATACGCTGGCTCATGTTTTTATACTCCCGACATTACAAAGAAAAGCATAAGGCAGAAGGAAAGGAGCATTAATTAAATTTCAATTATCCTATCAAAGGTAGAGAAAAGCGATCGCATCCTCAGTAAAGATTGCGAATTGGGTAACTTAACCTCGAACGCTACACCTATGCCTTTATTGCAGGATGGGAGCGTTTTAAATAACGTCCAGTGGGTGAACCAAGAACCAGTCCGTTGTTATAAATCAGATTTCCACGCAAAAAGGTACTCTTCACCCGTCCTGTTAACTCGACTCCTTCAAAGGGAGTGTAACCTTGTTGTGACTCCGACTCAGCAGCACGTACTACAAAGTTTTCATTGGGATTTACCAGCACTAAGTCAGCATCGTAACCAATAGCAATATCACCTTTTTCTAACAAACCAAAGCGCCGCGATGGGTTCCAAGACAGCAATTTTGCCATGTGGTTATAAGACATTCCCCGCTTGCTACCTTCACTCAATACACCAGAAAGTAAATATTCTGTACCGCCAAAACCAGACTTTGCTAACCAAATATTATTCGGGTCTTTAACACTTCTTTTTTGTTCAGCCGAACAGCAAGCATGGTCGCTAACTATCCAATCTACTTGATTATTTAGTACCGCTTGCCATAAGTATTCCACATCAGCACGGGGACGAATAGGGGGGTTGACTTTTGCCCAAGTACCATTGGGGGTGTCTATATCTAATAGCAAATGTCCCACAGTAACTTCACGCCGAAAATTGATATGAGGAAAAGCAGTTTGCATAGTCAAAGCTGCTTCCATTGCTTTACGCGAACTCAGGTGCAACAAATTAATATTTGCACAGTTTGTCTCATGTGCTAAATAGGAAGCAATGCAAATTGCTAAACCTTCAGAATGAGGAGGACGCGCTGAACTGTAAGCTTTCAGTCCGCTAAGACTAGAATCGTTTTCAACTATTTTGGTGTAAGCGTTGAGAATTTCTGCAACTTCGCAGTGCAAACTCAAGCTGATAGTATCTCGCGCTTCTGGATGTGCTTCTATTAAGCGAGTTAGACCGCGCATAATGAATTCAAAATGGGCGAAGTCGTAACGTTCCTCTTTATTAATCATCAAAAAGAGGTTTTGCTGGTCTGACAAACCATGCAACCCATAACCGCCATAAAACATGAAGATTTTAAACGAAGATACACCGTATTGTTCAAAAAGTAGAGGTATTTCTTCGATATGCTGACTGGCAATGGGTGCGACGTGATAGCTGTAATCTACAAAAAAATTACCTACGGATAATGCCAAGACTTCTGGGAAAAAATCTTGATAAGAGCCACCTTTGTTGAGATAATACTGCCCTGTCCGGATGTAATTCAGGCTAGTAGTCACACCTCCCATTGCAGCTGCTTTGCTTTCAGTCACAGCATCTTGGTCGAGGGGTTGATAAATACCGATGTGCATATGGGCATCTACGACCCCAGGAAAGCCTAGCAGGTTTTGAGCATCAAATACTTCTTTACCTTCCTCTGGGCTAATATTAGGAGCAATCTGGGCAAATTTTCCATCCTTAATTCCTACATCAAGTAGTTCGACAGCATGATGATGGGGACGAACAACCCGCACATTTTTGATAATTTTATCTAATACAGGAAGTTCTGACACAGTAGACCTCACACTAAAATGAGTACAGAAGCTAAAGTTTTTGTTTAGTCAGCAATTCCAACATCGTACTGGAACACAAGCTAAAACCCATTACTATGTAACAGTTTTTTATTCAATCATTTTCAGGATAAAAATCAATGGAAAGTTTTAATGAGTATCATCTGAATCCAGAGCAATTTCCTTTTCTCAAACCTGTTCAAGATAGCTGGCAAGTAATTAGAGATGAGTTTATAAGCTTTATTAAGCAGGCATCTCATGAAGAGTTAACATTTACTTACGATGTTTTGGGACCTAAAAGTAAAACGATTAAAACCAAAGGTAATTCAAAATATAGTGCTTTTGGCATTTTATTCCAAGGTTTGTTTATCGAAGAATATATTCAAGTACATCACATAAAATATCCAGATCATAAAACAGATGAAGCATCAGAAAAAGCACTTGCATTAAGAGAAAAGTATTTCCCAAATTTGGCTAAGGTAATAGAAAAAGTCAACTTTAGCGAGGATAATATTATCAGGAATGCTTATTTTGGGACATTCCATCCAGGTTTGGATATTAAACTTCATGTCAACTATAACCCTCACATGAATCGTGGCTATTTAGGCTTAATTGTGCCAGAGGGAGATGTAGCTATGAAGATATGCCATGAGCAGCTTTATTGGCATGAAGGAGAATTCATGGTTTTAGATCATAGCTATCCACACTGTCCGCATAATTATACTAATTATGACAGAACTGTCTTAGTTGTAGACTTTTTTAAACCGGATATGCCTAGAGAAGAAGTAATCCGATTTGAACAAGAGCAAGTTGCAGAACGGATGCAAGATAATCCTTACAGCTTAGGTGTTTTTGGTAAAAGTGATAAAGCCAAAGAAGAAGATTTTATCAAGTATGATTTGGCTCATCAATTAGAGTGGGATAAAGCCTTAGGAGTTTAATATTATTTCTATAATAGAAACTGAACGGTGCGTTGCATTTTGCTATAACGCACCTACCAATTTAAAATTTAATAACGAACCGCTAAGACGCAGAGAACGTAGAGAGAAGAAGTAGATAAGTTTAGTATGTAGGGTGGGCATTGCCCACCCCACGTATTGTTCAAGAATCAATTAGTAATCCTATATATACGTTTATATAAAAAATTGGGTAAATACAAGATTGAGAAATGAATACAAAAAACTATAGAAAGTTAATAGCAAAGCAACTAAATCCAGATTTTAAATCTGCCGTTGAGGTTGTCGAAATTCCTATTTCTCAACCTGCTGCTAATCAACTTTTAATTCAAAACAAATTCGCTGGTGTTAACGGTGGCTTTGACACATTACTTTGTCGTGGTGATGTTCCCTATGTGAATTTAATTCCTCCCTTTGATTTAGGTGTGGAAGCAGTGGGAGAGGTTGTCGATATGGGTGAAAATGTCAAAGATTTTCAAATAGGTGATGCTGTCATCACGACAGCGCGTGGTGGTGGTTATCGAGAATATCAAGTTGTAGATGCAAACTTAGCGGTGAAGGTGCGCCAAGCAACACCAGAGTTGCTCACACTAATGCCTACAGGTGTATCAGCTTTGGTCGCACTAGAACAAGTGGGAGAGATGAAAAGTAATGAAGTGGTTTTAGTAACAGCAGCAGCAGGAGGAACTGGCCATATTGCGGTGCAATTGGCAAAGTTAGCAGGTAATTATGTAATTGGTACTTGTAGTTCTCAAGCGAAGGCAAAGTTACTGAAAGAATTGGGATGCGATCGCATTATCAACTATCGCACAGAAAACCTCAACGAAGTCCTCAAACAAGAATATCCTAATGGGATTAATTTGATTTTTGACTGTGTAGGTAAACAGGTTTTCGATACTTGCGTTGAAAACTTAGCAGTGCGGGGACGCTTAGTTGTAGTTGGGTTTATCTCGGAATACGCGAAGGAAATAGAACCAATTACCCAACCCCGAATTTATCACCAAGTATTTTGGAAAGCTGCTTCTGTTCGTGGCTTTTTGATGCCTCATTATAAAGAACATATACCCGAAGCACGCGATCGCCTGTTAAATCTTTTCTACAATGGTAAACTCAAGGTTGCCGTTGACCCAAGTCAATTTCAAGGTCTAGAATCTATTCCTGACGCTGTTCAATATCTGTTGGCTGGTCAAAATAGCGGCAAAGTAGTTGTTAGATTTTAATTCATCCAATAGAGGGTTAGCGCTCGGCGTAAATAATTGTAGCCCTCTAAACTCAAGCGATTAAAGTAAGCCAAGTTGCTTTATGCTTTTGGCATGGTAGAGTAAACCGACTGACGTTGATGCAATACCTCAAACCATTGACTCAATTTAGGATACTCTTGCTGCCAATTATTGCCAAATCTTAGGCTGTAGTAACCCAACCCTGATATAGCTGCAACATCAACAGCACTCAGAGTTTCATTGAATAGGTAGGCTGATACCGTCAACTGTTGCTCAAAAACACCTAAAACGCGATTAATGTTGGACTGATATTTTGCTTGGGTGCCAAAATCAGCTTGATTTCCTTTACGGGTTTCGTACCACAATCCCACAACATTGTCTATCAAATTGTCTGCTAACTCTTCCCCCTGACGACAGCACAAACGCTCAATGCGATCGCTAGGATAAAAACCCGGCTGAGGATAAGTCTCGTCTAGATACTCCACAATCAGCGTTGAATCCCAAAAAACGAGGCCATTTTCATCCACCAATAGGGGAACTTTCCGAATGGGAGATAAACTGATAAATTCTCGTGATTTATTGTTAATATCTGTTTCTTTCAGTTCGCAAGGTAGCTGCTTCTCTGCCAGGACAATTCTCACTTTACGAGCGTAAGGCGATCGCTGGGTATAGTATAAGATTCGCACCATATCGCTGCTATAAATTCAGTATTGTGATTTCCTATTTTAAATCTAATTTTGAATTGATGAAGCCAAACGAGCGGCTACAAGAGCGCAGGTGGATAATTCCAAAGCGCCTCCGAAGAGTCTATGTTGATCAGTCTGGCATGGATGAACGCTCTGGGCTATGGCTATAGCTTCCATCTACTCTCGTCTACCTCTAGCTATAAAAAATCTCTTGAAGGCGATCGCAATATCTACCCCCAAGAGTTATGTTCCAACTTTGTTAATTAATTTCTAACTTTTTTATTTTTCTACAATTAAATGTAGACGAATAATTCCGTTTAACAATTTCTATTCTTTAAATGCCTGGTCTATGGTAGTTAACAAAATTAAACGGTTAAACAATTTAATCGCATTTCTATAGTATACTTGGCTTTAAACAAAAGAAGCGAATAAAACGGTTAAACAATTCTGTAAAACCTTTATAAGTAAAGGTTTGAAATAGTTCAATAAGTTCAATATTTATTTGAGAAGTTCTGCTGCGACAAAATGTTATGCGATCGCTTCCTTCTACGACTATTCTACAAGCATATATGGGGAGCATCAGCAATAACAACAACAATCAAGGTAGTATCCCATTTAGGAATTGGAGAGTTTAATACCTTTGCCAAAACAACAGGATGAAGAGAGGGCTGATGCAATAAAGTTATAGTGATTTTAGTCAAAACCAATCTTAATACTAATGCTCGTAGCCATGTAATCCTATTCTCTTCCTTTCTAGAATTATTATCTGTCCCATCATCTTCTCTCTGATTTTCGTCAATACAATCCCGGTTATGGCATTATTAACCTTCAAGCTTATTACCGCGGCTTTCGATATGTTCGTGAAATGTTAAAAATGCTTAAAGAAAAGCATGAGCCTATTTTATTAGCCCAAATTTTTGCCGAGCTTACTTCTTTAGGACGTATTCATCCCGTTTCTTGTGGCGTTGAACTCTCGTAAATTGGCTAAGGTATTGTTATGCCTCACGTTAAATTTGTAAATTTACACCAAGTATGCTCAGATGATCTTCTATGAGTTCCTTGCCTAAGTGCATTGGGTATGGCAAAACGATATTTCCCATAGACCAAGCAGGTGAGCATCTTAAATAGTGAGGAACGCGACATAGTGCCTTTAAAGCTTCTTCTGTTTGAAAATCTGAGTGTACAAAAAACGGCACCATCTCCACCATCTGTTGATGTTTGAAGGGGATGTTAGCACCGTATTCATCATCTTGAAAACCGAGTTTGTAAAGTTCGGGTATTGGCATCTCATTTTGTAGTTTTTGTGTTTTTGGTAGCCTTCCCATAGAGAAATAATGTAGTAGTTCTGGTGCTGACTTATCGTAAAAACCGCTCAGATGTGAGAAATCTCGTGCTAGACAATCTTCGTTCCAAACTTCTCGATTGGTAATATACTGTGGTGTTTCTTTACCAGTGCGAATACGAATTATTGCTAATAAGTCTTGTAGTTGTTGATTGTCACGCTTATACTCGCAAGTGTGACCAGGAACATGGAGAAAATCCAGAACGTTACGTTTTGCCAGAAGGTTCTCATTTTTCAACTGAAACCAGACTGTACCATTATTATCTCCGCCATGTTCGTTACGCCAACCTTCGGCTTCAATTAAAACAATGGTTGGTCGGTCTAAGTGCTTGGTTAGTACACGCGCAACAAACTGTACTAATTCTGTACCGCTCAACTTGATTTTACTTTGAAGGCGCTTTTTATTTTCTTGGCGATCGCTTGAGTATCATGGGGATGAGGATAGGGACGGGTGAGAAAGCAAACCGCACCAAAAGCCGCTTGACTATTGGCATTCAAAATGTTGAATCCGCGCCCCATAGCACTTATCGGTGCAGCCAGGATTTTACCGCCAGTCAGTGCAAAAGTTTCGATATCGGCACGGTTGAGCGCACCAACTTCTATCCTTAAGAGATAGTTGATGTCATCATCAGTCAAAGCTTCTGTGCGATCGCGCTGCAAATGGTAAACTTGCTCCCGCATACCTCACCAACATTGACGGATTTCGTCTGTTACCCATCGCGCCTGATCGTAGGAGTTGACGAGTAATAGTAGGCGTTCCCTATCCTGCCAAAAATCTGGACTGCTCTCGCCAAGCTTTTTCAATTCCTCAAGTTCCTGCCCTAAATGGCCACTACCGTTGTTACCAACTAATGCTTGTGCCATTTCTTTGAACATTCCCATTTTTTGGCGTTCTGGTGTGCCAGAAATACGAATAGGTTCATCTTTGCGGTTGAATTGAGGTAGAAACTTAAAACGACTTTGAGCGTTAGTCAAAGACGTTGGCGCAGCCATCGCTTCTGTTGCGCTCGGCTCTGGCATTAAAATACCTTGGGGATTCCCAACATGAAACTGATGGAATCTCGTAGATAAGAAGTTCCTGATAGTGCCAAGATATTAGGGCCGAGTTGACCATCCAAGTCTGTTAGCAAACGATGAAAGTTCAAAACGTAGTAACGACCAATGTTGGTATAGGCAAACAAAGATAAAGCATTTTCGCTGCTATTCTCAGATTGGTTGTCATCCTTGCGAGAATAGTACATGGCGTTTTGCTGTTGTCCATCGCTGCATTAATGGTGGGGTAACACGGTTGAATCTCATGTAATCCTCAGTTTTCACCCCAATGTCACAGGACTTACGCAACTGGTACAGCGCAATCGCTAAATCATAGTACATAAGTATCAATAAAACAGATAATAGAAAGGTATTGCTGAAATTAGTAACACTCCCTCATGCCTCGCAAGTCAAAGTCAAAGTTAGCTTTGGTTTTACAGTCCAATCCTGATGGTCAACCTATTGCAGGTGTCGGCTCTGGTGTAGGATTAGAGTTTATTAAAGCCTATTTTCCAGAAGCTGAAAATACAATTCGTATTGCTAGTGCTTACTTTAGCCTGGTTGGATACAAGTTGGGTCGTAAGTATGTGGCATCGGAGGTACAATTTCAAATCCTAGTGGGTCGGGAGGAAGGAAAGCATGTCCGAGCCACTGTCATTGATGAGATTACGGCAGATTTGGGACAGTGTGATACCGATCTGTGGAGAACAGTTTTTGAATTAGTTGAACGCATGAAATCCGGGCGCTTCATTATTCGAGATGCCCGCGAAATGCAAGTGCCTTTTCACTGTAAATTTTACATCTGTGATTCAAAGCTAATATGGCATGGTTCATCAAACTACAGTCGTAGAGGACTTTGCCAATCAGCAGAGCAAGTGAGCGTTAGCCACGATTCTGCGCGGATCTGTTTGTTTACAAATTGGTATGATGATGTTGCTCAAAATGCCCAAGATTTACTGGCTGAACTGATCAAAAAGTTAGAGGATTGGCTTAATCTCGCCACCCCATTCGAGGTTTATCTTAAAACACTTTTTCTGCTCAATAACTTAGCTGAATATCCTTTGTCTTTAGGTGCGTATTCTCCTGTGTATTATCAGAAGGGTGTAATTGCACGCGCTCTTCGTCAAGCTAATGAGTATGGTGGCGCACTTATCATAGCTGCGACTGGTCTGGGTAAGACTGTTATAGGTGCTGAAATTGCTTTGCGTTTGCAACCAATAGGCAGAACCAGTCTAGTTATTTTAATTGCTCCTAGTGGAGTACGCGAAAATTGGGAACAGCAGCTTGAAAATCGCAATGTTTACTTTAAGTTTTTTAACATCGATCTGCTGTTTCGCAAAGCTTCTGAGGAATCTCGCCATCTAACAACCCAGCTAGAGAAGCTGCTTCAACGAGCTAATGATAATACTGTAATTATTATTGATGAGGCTCACTTCTATCGAAATGAACTTCTACGGAAGAAGTCCAAACATGGTAAGAGTTTGGTTTATGAACGTATAGTACCAGCAGTCAAAGCAGGTGCAAAAATCTTTCTTCTCACGGCTACAGCATATGGCACAGATTACTTAAATCTTAATAGTTTGCTATATCTTCTACCTCATCGGTTTTACAAACCTAATCTATTGGAAGAGCAAATTCCTTGGGAAATTAGTGATGCCGAAGAGTTTTCCCGCTTACCAATCGTGACCATTTTGGGGCTACCTCATGTCTTACAAATGGCTCGAAACAGAGGTGATATTGATACAAACGGACGAACTTTCATTCAGTTTGGTGATGAACGAAGTTATCTACCAAAAAGCCTCAAGCTATATTCGTTACGCTACCAGTTGTTCTTACAGCCTGAACTACAAGCTGCTTTTGATCGCCGTTGTTTTGATCAAGCTTTTAAGTCTCCACATGAATGGTTTGATGATGAGAAAATGGCTCTATGCGAGAGTGCGATCGATACAGTGTATAATGCTTCACTTACAAACTGGCTTAGTTCACCTGTAGCAATGGCAAACAGTATTGAACAAAACCTTGCGACATTAAGCTCTTGTGAGCAAACAGAAGACTCCTCTCAACTCACTCTAAACCTATGGGAACAGTCTGCTACTGATATTAATAATCAAGAACATCGTTCTTTTAACGTGCTTGATACACAAAATCGGTCTCATAAAACACCGATGTATCTAAGCTTGGAAGAGCGTAGGAATACTCTGATACCACTACTGGCACGGCTTAGGCAGAGTAACTACACAGATGACAAGTTTCTGAAATTGCAGAACATTATTCAGGAGCATTGCCTAGATACAAAGGGTAAAGTCATCATATTTGTCAAGAGATATCTTACTGCCCAGTATTTACTAAGTATGTTGGAGAGAACATTTAGTGACGCACTTAAGATTGGTTGTACAGTTGAAACGGATGAAGGTAATCCGCGATTAAAAGCTGGATTACAGCGTTCTGAAGTACTAAAACAGTTTTCACCACGTTCTCATAATTACAATGCCAGCCAAGAGTATGACGTACTAATTTGTACTGATGCAGATGGTGTAGGTGTTAATTTACAAGATGCCGATACTGTGGTAAACTACGACCCACCCGAAGGAGCAGATGAGCTATTTCAAAGGGCAGGTAGAGTGTTGAGGATGACCGCAAATTCTGAACGAGTGGTTCAGTTCTATACACTTGTACCGTTAATCATAGATCAAACAGACAGCCTCTCCCGCGTACAAAACGATATCTGTAAGAGATTTACTCGCATTGCTCATCGCCACAATAAATCGAAACGCATTTTGGGATCTGGTGTCATATCAGAAGAAGAACACTCTGAAATAACGCTTGATAGCGATTTAGATGTGGAGCAACTTACACGAGATAGTCAATTTTTAAAAGATATTGGTGGACTTGGTGCTGAATCCATGCTGACTCATGTAGCAGTGCTTGAACAATACCGGAGTCGTGCAGAAGAACTGCCAGAATATTTACTGAGTGCAAGGAGCTATTCCAAGCCTCAACCCCGTATCTTTGTACTGCTTAAGTATGAAAGCAAGTATTGTCCCATACTTTTCAACTTGTCAAGCAAAAAGTTTGAAAAGCAAGATGAACTTGCTATTCTTGATTTAATTGCTTGTATAGAATCAGAACCTTGTGCCGCAATTCAAGCTGCTGAGATTGAGAAGATAGCTAACCAAGCTGCCCGTGCTTGGTGTGATTTTGAGAATATTTCCGTAGACCGGATAAGCAAAATTTGTGGTCTTTATCTCGTACCTCTTGACAAGACAGCAGAAATAAATCGGTTGCTAGATGACATTTCTAACTATGAAAAATAAAACATGGAAATACAGGGTTAATATATACTTGATTTGGTTCAAGTCTAGTCAGTCATAGGTTAAGAAGGCTAATACTGGCGTAAGTTTGACATCATATATTTCTGCAAATAAAGCATTATTAAGCTCCCCAATAGATACAGATGGCTGATATCTAAATAGCTCTTGTTCACCTTTAAAGGTAATAAAATAACTGAATTTAGTTACTTTTGCTTGTGTATAACCGCTAAAAAAATTCATTACAGGTAATAATGCTTCTTCTCGATCAATAGAAATTTCATTTTTTAAAAGTTCTAGTATCTCAAATTTACAATTCCTTTCATAGTAGTCATACCAATCTTCTAAACTTGTATTGAGTAAAGTATTGGCATCAATGTTATCTATATCTTGTAAAGTTGACTGTAATTTTTCTCTAATAACAGTTCCAAGTTGTCTACCTGAAAACAATGCTATTTTCTCTTCCGTCATATCAGTGTCTCAATAAATTGTGCTGCATATTTAATCCTGAGATATTTTTAGTTGCTTCAGCAATCAGTTCAAATTTTATAACCACAGCATTTTAAGTCAGTGTAGGCGCAGGCTGGCGGAGATATTGCTTTTTCTAATCAACATTACCCGCAGCTAAAATTTGTTCAACCGTAAGCACAATTTTCGGAAAAGTTGCAGACACAATTTGCTCACTTCCGATAAATTCTTGTTCTTCGTACAATCCTTCTGACAACAATAAAATTGTAATTTTTGATTCTATTGGGTCTACAATCCAATACTCTGGAATTTCCAATGCCGCGTATTCAGAACGTTTATAGCGATAATCGCGCTTCACTGAATCAAGACTCACCACTTCCACTACTAATATCGGCGCAGTCTGACAAACAGCCGACTCATCAAGGAATTCTTTTACCTGCTCAGCCGTGACAACATAAACATCAGGTAATCTTGACTTCCGCCATCCCGTTCTTACTCCCGCCTCTCTAAAGCATAGCCAAGGTAAACTCAGGCGATTGATTTCTGTGTCAAATGCTAGTTCAATAAATTTAGAAATCAGTAAATGTCTGAAAGTTGGTGGATTCATAAGTTCTAGTTTTCCATCCACCAGTTCATAACGGTTATCAGTACCATCGTCATATGCAAGATATTCTTCAAAAGAGTACAGACGCTCAGTCGTTGTCTGTGTCATGGCGTAATCTCTAATAAAGGGGTTTTTTGACCTAGTTTTAAGATCATGAAGAATTGCACATTGATAGGTAGTAGAACGTGTACGCTACTACCTGTATCAATAGCCTATTCCACAGTTACAGACTTGGCCAAATTTCTGGGCTGGTCAACGTCTAAACCGCGACGGGCAGCGATGTGATAAGCCAATAATTGCAGAGGTATAACTGTGAGGATAGGAGAGAGTAATTCATCTACACTTGCAACTGGTAACAAATCGTTGAATATTTCGCCTGCTTCGCCATCTTTGACGGGAGTCACGCCAATTAACCGAGAATCTCTGGCTTTGGCTTCTTGGGCGTTAGAAATTACTTTTTCGTAAACACTACCAGGAACTGCGATCGCAACTACCGGTACTTTAGCATCCAAAAGCGCGATCGGACCGTGTTTCATTTCTCCGGCTGGATACCCTTCGGCGTGAATGTAGCTAATTTCCTTTAATTTCAATGCCCCTTCTAAAGCGATAGGGAAATTAATTCCTCTTCCCAAAAAGATGAAATCTTGGGTTTCGGCGAAATCATGGGCTAAGTGTTCAGTTAAACTTACTTGAATGTCTAAAGTAGCTTCAATCTCTTTAGGAACTTGTCGCAAGCCTTCAATAATCTCTGCTATCCTGTCTGGGGAAATTGTCTGACGATGAGCAGCTAAGTCTAATGCTAAAGCGTAAAATGCCATTAATTGAGCAATAAAGGTTTTTGTTGCTGCTACTCCAATTTCAATTCCTGCCAAGGTATTAATAATATGGGGAACCATATGACCGAGGCTACTTTCGGGACGATTAGTAATGCCTAACAATCGGGCTTGATATTTATTTTCTTTACCTTGGCGACGTTCTTTTTCCATCGCTAAAGCTGCTAAAGTATCAGCTGTTTCACCTGATTGTGTGACACCAATTATTAATGTGTTGGGTATCAAAGGTGATGGCGCATAGCGATACTCAGAAGCATAGTGTACTTGTGTAGAAATTCCTGCTAGTTGTTCGAGCAAGTATTTTCCAACTAAGGCGGCGTGCCAACTAGTACCACAAGCAACTATTTGAATTTGTTCTATATCTGCGTATAATTCTGTAGGTAAACCTAAATTAATTGGTGACTGAGTAGGTTGGCAGGAATTACCATCATTATTAAAGTAAGCTTCTAAGCTCGCGCGTACTACTCCCGGTTGCTCGTAAATTTCTTTGAGCATGAAGTGTTTGAATCCCTGCTTTTCTACCATCGTGGGATTCAAGTTGAGCAATCGAGGTTGTTTTTTTAGCCTGTCGCCAGCAAAATTGTAAATCTCAACGCCTAGAGGAGTCAGGCGCGCAATTTCCCCATTTTCCAATGGTAGCACTGCCCGGGTGTAAGAAACGATCGCGGGCGTATCAGAAGCACAGAAGAACTCTCCTTGCCCAAAACCAATTACCAAGGGTGCTTGCTGCCTAACAACAATTAATTCATCAGGGTAGTCAGCCGAAATAACTGCGATCGCAAATGCGCCTTCAAGGTGGTTTACGGCTTGGCGAACTGCATCTAACAAAGAAGAAGGAGATGTTTTCAAAATGTCGGCAATCAGGTGAGGAATCACTTCTGTATCTGTTTGTGACCGAAACTGATGTCCTTTGTGTTTTAGTTCCTCTCGCAACTCACGGTAATTTTCAATAATGCCATTTTGCACTACCGCTATGCGCATTGCCGTATCCATGTGGGGATGGGCGTTATACTCTTCTGGTTTACCATGAGTCGCCCAGCGAGTGTGACCGATCCCAATTTGCGCCGGGTTTTCTATTTGTTCAAGTTTAGAACGTAAGTTATGCAGTTTACCCTTAGCCCGCACGCATTGAATCTTACCTTCCCAAATGGTAGCGATTCCTGCGGAATCGTACCCACGATACTCCAGTTTTTCTAACCCAGCCAGTAGAATTTCTGTCGCCGCTTGAGTGCCGATATAGCCAACGATTCCGCACATTTTAGTTCACCACTCCCTATTGAGGAAGATTCCAACCTGTTTAGTTGTTACCATAGAAGTGACATTTTAGCAAAGAAAAAAGGAGCATATTACTCCTTTTGATAGTGATTATTTTTAAAGAACGATACTGTAGGGTGGCAAGTTTCCACCCTACGTTGCTAAAGGTGCTTGCTAATTAAGAAACTTGATTGCGAGCCAAATGAGAAATTAAAATGAATTCCTCAATAACCTAATAGGCTAGACCCATACTGCGAGTTGTTTCAGCGCCGAGATAAACCCGGATGCTCAAGAAGTCGGTGGGACAAGCAGTTTCACAACGTTTGCATCCTACGCAGTCTTCTGTGCGGGGTGAAGAGGCAATTTGAGCAGCTTTACAGCCGTCCCAAGGTACCATCTCCAATACATCAGTGGGGCAAGCGCGGACGCACTGGGTGCAGCCAATGCAGGTATCGTAGATTTTTACGGTATGAGACATTGAAAAAAGGCTCCTTTCGAGTGTTCTTCTCTGCGAAGGAATTATTAATCAAGGCATAGTTTACCGCAGTGGCTGAGGCTCCGTAATCAAAAGGCTACATAACTTTAAACAATGTAATAGGCATTCGGTGAAATTTGGCCTTTGTCACAGAGTCCTCGTCGCCTGATTCCCCGATAAATCAACCACCTCATAGGAGGAAATTTTCCCACATACTCCTAAGTGCTACATCAAATTGTAAAGATTCATGAATCTTAACTCGATTGATTCTAGACAGCAAAAGAGTGGCAGAAAAGTTGCCTATGCTACTTAGCAGGCTAAACTTGGATACAAAATTCAACTGAAGATCTGACCAAGTAATATTGTGATTGATTCAATGCTAATCATAGCATTTTGTCAATGGTAATTTGAAGTGTAATTAGCGTTTTATAATAACCTTGAATAATGCGATCGCGTTAGTTAATTGGTAGCTTAAATAGCTGATTGCATCGCACAAATAAGCATTCCCAAAAGTACAGTTTATTACACATTCAAAGATTATTAACTTGTTAAATTGCAGACTTTTCTATAATTCTTGTGCTTGAGAAATACTCCCCGTGCTAGAAAGTTATCCAAAAAGATATTTAGGGTTTACTAATCTCCTGAGAGCAAGCTGTTTTTAGCATCACTTTAACTTCTATATCAGATGGAGGTTGGTATTCATTTTCAGTAACCTACACTCCTTTGTACTGCATCTTTACAGTCTGGATGGAGTCTGAGTTCGTGTTGATCTGGTGAGGTAATTGCCTGTAGGAATTTTAAGCGATCGCTCCCGACGCCGCTATTCTCACCTCATGGCTGACTAGTAATAACGCAGTTATCAGGGTTTTGCTCTTTTTAAATAAAAATGTAGTATGAGCTTTTACTGTTGACATGGAGGCGATCGCTGGATGTAAACCCAGAAAATTTAGCAAACTATTAATTATAATCTAAATTCGGTAAGCTAAAAGAGGTTACTACGATACCATCCTTATAATGTAAATCAAATCACATAAGCTTATGGAGCCAAACTCTTTACCAACCGAGGTGATTTTGACGCATCCACGTCAATCCCTTGGTAGAGCGCAACTTGATTGGACACCGCAACCAGGGAATTACCTCGATTTTGAAGGTAAAACCTACGCAGTTTTGGAACGCCGCCATAAATACCAACTTAAAGCAGGGCGCTACCGCTTGCATAATATAGCCCTTTACGTACAGTCTGCTCAAAGACCAGCTGAGAAAAGCTTGGTAGAGGGACGTTGGGTAATCGGTGATGCCACTTGTAGCTACAATGCTCATTCAGAAATTGTCCGTTGTGCAGTCAATCCCAATGGGCCTTGTAAATCTTGCCGTTTTTACGAAAATTTAACAGTAAACAGTCGAGAGTGATGCAGCCTGCAAATAGGAGTCAGGAGTTAAAAACTCCATATCCGCCTTTCTTAGCTTCCAGAAGCAAACACTTCTCCTACAGTTAAGCGGGTGCCATTCACAAAATCCCATCCCGACTGAGGACGTTTGCCAGCTAGCTGAACCTCTCGCAACAACAACATACCTTCGCCAGTTTGGACAATCGCTCCAATTCCCTTGGTAATGTTTACCACTTCTCCCGGGCTACCAGATAGCGTTGACAAATCAGGTAATTTGCGTATTATTTTTTCTAATTCTGGTGGTAGCTGATAGCTATAAGCAGAACCAAGGGGAACGGTAGCAGTAATTTTCAGAGCTTGGTTGCGAAAGCTGGCAGTGCAGTTAGGGTAAAAGCCTCTAATTTGGTTGTGTAATTGCATAGCACTCTTAGACCAATCTAACCCGTAATCATGCTTTTGAATTAACGGTGCATAAGTCGCTTCTGAATTATCCTGAGGAATTGCTGTGATTTCCTGTCGTCCCAGTTTAAATAAGGTTTCCAGCAATAAGTCTGCACCAAGTGTAGCTAGCCTTTGGGCTAAATTTTGAGAATTATCAAGTATTTCAATAGGTGTAGTTACTTTGAGCAGCATTGCACCTGTATCCATCCCTGCATCCATTAACATTGTGGTGATCCCCGTTTCCGATTCGCCATTGTACAAACACCACTGAATCGGAGCTGCACCTCGATACTTCGGCAGAATTGAGCCATGTACGTTAATACAACCCAACTTCGGCATATCTAAAATTTGTTGCGACAAAATTTGCCCATAGGCCACTACAACAAACGCATCTGCACCTGATTCTTTGAGTTTGGTTAACGTTGCGGTATGTTTTTTGAGTCGCTGGGGTTGCCATACTGGTAAGTTAGCACCAGTAGCAAGGGTTTTTACTGGTGAAGGTGTCAGTTTATTCCCTCTTTCTCGACGTTTATCTGGTTGAGTCACAACTGCCAACACCTCTATATCTGGATGATTCAGCAATTTTTCGAGAGTTGGAACAGCAAACTGGGGAGTACCAAAAAATACGATCTTCATGTTAGTCAATAGTCAAGAGCAGCCAGTCATCTGGGAAGGTTTCCTCCGTTGAGTGAACTGGCGTTCAATAGTCAATAGTCAAAGGTTAGCAGTCAACAGTCAACATTTAGACTTTGAACTATTGCAAAATAATCGGCCAATAAATAAGTTTTTTGGTGCTAAAGTGGTTTGATATTGGTGAAACCAAAGGTTCCTTGATAGACTTAGAATTAAGTTTTAAGTTAGGTAGCAGGTAAGCTAGTAATAACTGCTTGTGCTGCTAGCGCTATCAATTGTTGGGCGATGTCTGGCGACAATGTTCTGTGCATCTACCTGCTGACTCTCTCGTTTCGTGTGTTTCCTAGAATTGAGCTGATGGTGTATTTACATCGAAATGTCACTATGTTCTCACAATTAATGTAGAACAGATGACAATTTATGCTCTTGGGTAGATACTAGTAGTGGTTTTTGAGAATTAAATATGTTGCGCGTCAGCTTTGCCAGCTTTTCAAGTAACGCCTCAAATTTACCCTAATTGACATTCTGCGCTCTTGTCGCAGGTTATTAGTAGGGAAGCGGCCTGCGGGTTAGCTATCCTCAATACAATTTCTAACAGCCCAGTTATTTTAATCTTGGCTGTGGTTATTAACAGCTTGAATTAGCCTTAATCCCCCTTTAACGATACCCCTAGGTACGATTGGGTATTAAGTGTTAGATCAGCATATTTTGTAATTTATATTGCTCTGCCAATCTGTATTATTACTATAATAACAGATGGCTGATGAATATCAATATATTATTGTTTTTAGGTGTTAACTATGATACTTAAGTTTTGTAAAAGTGTGATAATTTTGAACAAATTATCTCGTTAAAGCTTTGAGTTTATTGTTATACCTATAGTTATAGCCAACCCCATTGCTGCCCAGGTCTGCTCCTCACACAGCAACCGCCCCCCTAGAGAGTCAACCCATGCTTAAACCTCTTTTGCTGTCAGGATGGTTTCGCGTACAACCATTTATTAAATATGCTGCTGTTGTTGTACTGATTGCGCCGCTAGTAGCAGCATCAGGTCACTCTACCTCAGCTAGGCAATCAGAAGTAGCAAAAAGCACATCTGAGAGTGAAAAATCTGGTTCAACGTCAATAGAAATGGCTGCTGTTAGCGAACCTGATGTAGCTGATATATTACAAGCAGTACCAAGTAACACCTTGACAAGAGAATCTGAATCTCAGCCACCAGAAATGGGTACTGTTGGAGAATCTCAATCCTTACCAACAGACAAAATTGAGCCGTCGGCAGGAGCAGCAAATCTTGTTAAAGAGGATTCTGTTTCTAGCAGCAATGTACCTACTAAAGATCCATTGGCAGCAGTGGAACTTGCACCATCTGCAAAGCTGTCTTCTAGTCAATTGAATTTATTAAAAAAATTAAGAAATTCAAAAATCCAGTCTTTAACAGCAGATAATTCCCAGCCAAAAGAGATAATTGTTACCCAATCATTGGCAGCAACTCAAGTTTCTCCCATTTTGAGAGAATCACAACCAAACACCAACACGGAAATACCTGTTTCTGAACAACCGGGATCAGAGCAAGCAGTAGCAGCAGATCCTATAGGTAGTCCCCATCCTATTCCCTGGAAATGGATTACGGCGACTCAGGAGGCGATTGGTTCTCAGGGACGTTCTGGAGTACGTTACTACCGCAGTGTTCCTGTAGTTTCTCCAGATGGAAAGTATGTTGTTTATAGTCGGGTACGACTAGAAGTAAAACCCGAAATGTACAATAGCCGTGTCACTAGTGTTTTGTTTGTTGAAGATATACAAACTAAGAAATTACGAGTAATTGCTTCAACTTCTGTCCTTAGCGATCCCCTGTTACAAACAAGAGCGCAGTCTCCAGAACTGACAGAGGGCAATGGTAAAATTGGGGTATTAGTTCCTGTAAGCTGGTCAGAAAAAGGCGATCGCTTTTTAGCACGCAAGTTTGAAGGAATATTCAACACAGCCGATTCTACAGATCGTGCAGTAATTTGGGATCGACAAAACAATCAAGCCAGCACTGTTTCTCCTGTTAGTGATGCAGATGAGCATGAAAAAATTGCAGTGTTATTAGGTTGGAGTAAGAGTCAACCCGATCACGCACTTTTCCGTGCAGGCGAACTCGGTGATGAAGACTGGCCTTTAGTGAAAGTGGCAATTGATGGCAAGACTGTAAATACAAATACAGATACAGATCAGCCAATTACTTTTGGTCAAAAGCTGACAGAAGTTTGGGCAGGTCCACAAGTCGCCTCGCGATAGTTTAGTTTATATAAAATAATATAGAATCCCGTTGTTGCTGAGTTAACAACGGGAATTTTTTTAATAGTCATTTGTCATTCGTGTTTACACCCGTGGTTGCTTTTGAACTTATTTACATTTTTGCAAAAACCCTATTAGCCGTATGATTAAAAAAGAAGTTCTGAGTTTGATATTTCAATTAGATATACCAATCTGCTTGAAGGATTAAGATGATTGAAAATAGTATTCCAGTATCAACTCTCTTTATTGGACTAAATGGTCTCATCGCTTTTTCTCTATCGTATATTGCAGCAGATGAACGGGTAAAAACAAGGGTTTGGCATGGTGAATCTAAAGCAGATGTAGCGCAACAGCCCGATCCCCTGGCTAATCCTAATCCTTGGGCCAACAGCGTTGAGAATATGACTCAAAAACTCTTTCCTGAACCGAGGAAAGATCATAGTCTATTGCAAAGAAAGGTTCGTGCTCATAGCAATTTTGCTGAGTATGTACCTCATGGATTGCTGTTTGTACTGGCGCTGGAATTGATGCAGGCACAAATATGGTTAGTGTGGCTTCTCGGCAGCACACTCACGATTGCTCGTATTGCCCATGCCTGGGGTCTAATTAACACCTATGGTCCTTCTATTGGAAGAGCAATTGGCTTTTTTTCAACTTGGTTTGTCTATTTAGTTGGCAGTCTAGCCTGTATTTATTACGGCTTGCAGTCGATTTTTTAGAAGATGTTTGGTTCAATTTTGAGTAAAAATTAGCCAGATTGGTATTAAAGAAAGTTCAGATTAAGGAAGCTAGCTTTCAGTTTCCATTACATGCAATGATATGTTAGTTCGTCGCTTGATCGGAAGTTTTACAACTTTACGTCCGTGCGCAATCTGTTTATTTCTTAAATCATTAAAAATTGCATTTAGGTCATAGTTAAAGGATCTAGCGTATTCTTCTCTATATTTGTGAATTTCTTCTACAATTTCGTCTTTATACATAAATTATTCCCCGATAACATCGTATTCCATCAACTCATAGGGTGTACAGATGACTGGTAATTCATATCCAAGTTCAGAGCTAATTTGTGATAGCTTTCTCTGGATTTGGGCGTTTGCCATATGTTTACAGTTCCATGTTAGCAGGTAGTCCAAACCGTAAACTGTTGCTAATGCCATATGCAAAGCATCATTAGCGGCTTTGGGTGGTAGATTGCTCTGCTTCAAAAATTCTTGTGCCAGCTCTATAGCTTCTTCTGTGAGATCAAGAAAAATCAAGGATTGTAATAAATTCAGCCTTTGATTTGCGATCGCTTCATCTCCCCTAGCTGCTTCATCCTCTACAATCTCAGAAGCATAAAGGACAAAAGAACCACGATGAATACTCCACCAATCTTGCGTGATTTTCATATTTGCCGCAAGAATCAAGTTTTGTGTCGATCTAGCAGTCAAATATCCCAAAATGCTGGTTTCAATATAGACAGTTTCGCTCACAGAAATCTTGAGAATTAGTTCATTAAACTATTGTCTGCCTTTGAAATTTGACTTCCGCACAATATTGTTAGCCATTAGCATTTAGCTAATCGCTATTAGCTAGAACAATAGTTAGTACTAAACTACAGAGTTGTTTCGCTGCTTTCTAATTCCTCTGTATCTTCTTTGACTCTACGGATGGGCAAGTTGGCAATCAAAGCTGTGGTTCGTTGGTTGCTTTCTAGGGAAAACTCCAAGTGATCTGTATCAACTTCTACGTAGCGACAGACAATCTCTAGGATTTCTTGTCGCATTTTTTCCAACTTCTGGGGGTCTATGTCAGCGCGATCGTGGGCAATCACCAATTGCAGGCGACGTTTAACATGAGTGCGACTGGTATCTGGAGTACGAACAAAAAGCCTTTCTAGAAGTTCAAGAATCATTGCAAATAGGTCTGCGGAGACAGGAAAATTAGTTAACCAATCTTAGTCCACAACAACTTTCTCAGACGAGTGAAGATGTTGTCATTAGGTGAGTCGAGTTCAAGAAATTCCACAGATTCCCCTTCCAATCTGCGAGCAATGTTCTCAAAGGCTGTAGCAGCTATAGAGGGAGTGTCCGATAATACCAGAGGTTCGCCACGATTAGTAGAGACAATAACACGCTCATCGTCGGGGATCACACCAATCAAGGGGATGGCGAGAAGTTCCTGAACATCTTGAACAGACATCATATCATTGGCTCGCACCATTGCGGGTCTGATGCGGTTAATTATGAGATGAATACGCTTAATGCCTTGTGCTTCTAATAACCCAACTACCCGGTCAGCATCACGGACAGCAGAAATTTCTGGCGTAGTCACAATTAGGGCTTCTTTAGCGGGTGCGATCGCATTTTTGAAACCCATTTCAATACCTGCGGGGCTATCGATGATCACGTACTGGTACTTTTGCGCCAGTGCATTCACCAATAACTTCATCTGGTCGGGAGTAACTGATTCTTTGGTGCGATTTTGGGCTGCTGGCAAAAGTACCAGATTAGTTTGCCGCTTATCTTTCACCAAAGCTTGTTCTAAACGGCACTCTCTAGCTAGAACCTCCACCGCCGTATAAACGATGCGGTTTTCTAGTCCTAGTAGCAAATCCAAATTTCTTAGACCAAAATCCGCATCAACTAAGGCTACTTGACGCCCAATTTTGGCTATAGCCATGCCCAGATTTGCTGAAACTGTGGTTTTACCCACCCCTCCTTTGCCGGAGGTAATGACAATAATGCGAGTCATGATCGAAACACGCTCAATTAGGGTGTAGGAATTATAGTAATTATTTATGGCTCCTGATTGATCCTGCCTAATTGGTTGCGGGAAAAATCAATTGCTCTAGCGATGCGAATACCTTGCGGTGTCATATGCGCTACTTCGGGGGAAAACTGCGTTGGCGATTTTTCTGGTGCCCTAGCTACGGCATCTGCGATCCGCAATTGGGTTGGTTCCATTTGCAAGGACATGATTAGACAATCGCGATTTCCCCCAGCACCAGCATGGGCGACTCCGCGTAACCGACCCCAAACCAAAATATCTCCATCTGCAACTACGATACCACCAGGATTTAAATCTCCCAAGATAATCACACTCCCAGGATGACGGATTTCTACTCCAGAACGTACCGTCATTTCTAGATATAGAGCATCTGCTAAGGGGGTGGGGGTAATTTTAATTTCCGAACTTAGAGAAGTTTCTGGTTGTAGTTGTTCTACAGAATAGCCAGAGGAGACAGCCGCGATCGCAGTTTGACGGCGACTGGTAGCCACAGATTTTAGCTGTAGTTGAACGCCACTTAAGACTTCAGCTAATTCTTGCAGTTGTCGGCTATCTAACAAGCGGTCTTTTGCCAACAGATATACTGGTGTATTTGGTATCCGCAGGCGATCGGTTTGTAAGCGTTGGCGCATCTGTTGCCAAATTTCGTACCAGCTAAATTCTGTCGCTGGTACTTGTGCTTCTGTAGGCAAAATTAATAAAAGTCGTCCCTCCTCTGTTTTCCATTGAACTTGAATATTATTCTTTACCCTATTTTCTGGCAATGGTAACTCTAGAGCATTTAAATCAGAAAGGGCAGAAATTGAGTCTAGATCGGGTATGCCAGCATGAGAAGCGGCATCTTTAGGAGTAGAATTTGTCTGTGAGTCAGGGTTCTGTAGATTTGATGCCGCATCAATAGCAGCAGAATTTGTCTGTGAGTCAGGTTTGTCTGAATTTACTACTGCATCAGCAGGCGCAGAATTTGACTTTAAATACTGAAGAACAGAATTTAGCTCTACCTCAGGGAGAACAGAATTTAACTCTTTATCAGAAGCGTTAGATCTTGAATCTGCATCAGGGAGTGCAGAATTTGACTCTAAATCGGCAGAATCAGAAGTCATGCAGCACCAGCCAAAAAACAAGGAACAATCAGAGCAATTATCAATACTAAATTAGTTGCATCGTGCAACAACATCCTTACACCAGAAAGTTAATGAGTGCTGAGTATATCAGACGTAATTACCCCTATCCCGTTGGGAGAATACCTAATTTTTTTAACGAACCGCCAAGGACGCCAAGAACACCAAGGAGGAGACAGAAGAATAAATAGGTCATTTTGTAGTGGGAAGGGAGTAATATATTCAATCCGAACTCAGAACTGTTTTTGTCAACCTGCGATAAACGATTGCCAAAGCATCAGCATCGCCAACATTACCAGGAAATAATACTACTGGCAACTTAGGAAACTGGGGATGATCGGAGGGTGTCAGAACCATCGAACAACCAGCTAAAATTTGACCGAGTAAACGGGCTGAAGTTAAAGCCAGTCCAGTACTGAGGACATCGTTAGAGGTAATGCCGCCTTTGCTGATTAAGAATCCTATATCAGATGGTAAACTCCGCACAATATCCATTAATAAACTGGAAACCTTAATTCCAAACTCTAAGCGTGTATTAACGTCCTTAAAAGCAAGTTCTTGACGGCTTGTATAAACGACTGGTGTTTTACCAGCGTCATGTGCCGCTTTTGTACTTTCCAGGATCTCGGTTAGCAGTGTAGCAGATTGATTCGCTTCATCAAGTAGTCGGGCAACATTTACTTCAATTCCTACCGTTCCCACTTCTTGCAACAGTGCTTCTAACTGTTGAGTTGTCTTTTGGACGTGGGAACCAACAATTACAGCGCCTGGTTTACCACCACGTACATACTCTGCCATGTTTTCTGCGGCAATCGGTTGGGGAGGTAAGTCCGCCAAAGCCGTTAAAATACTAGCAGCACTGCGGAATAAAAATCGTTTACCCTGGTTTGCTGCTGTTAAAACATCTACAGCGAAGGAATTTAGATCGGCTTGAGTTTCACCATCTACAACAACGCATTGATTACTATTAAGTTGTAACAACCGTTCTAGAGTCCCAGCACGAAGATCGTTCAGCAAAAATCTTTCAACAGACTCAGCCGGGATTTGTCCTTGGGTTTTTTCTTCTACATACTTGGGCAAATAACTGTGATGGTAGCTGAACACTGAATCACGGGCAAACTCAGTTTCATGCACTGGGGTAGAGACACCATCAATAAATAAATAATGCACGCTGTCACGGGTGATGCGTCCCCCTTCAAAAAATGCTGGTACGAGAAAATGAGCATCAAATGGCCCGAGTTCTTGGGCGATCGCATCTGTTTCGATGGGATAATGTCCTCTTAAAGTCGAATCCGAACGGCTGACAACGAGGAAATCTGCAATTCCTTCAGCATTTAGAGCAATTTTCAGGTTACGACAGACTTCTTTAGTAACAGATGCGGCTGACTCTGGTGGTAAAGCGCGTGTATTTGTCAGAATAAAGAAAATCGGTGAATTATCTCGCAGACCGACTCGTAAAGTTTCCACATCCCAGTGCATCAGCAGCAAACAGCTGTGGACTGTTTGAGAACCCGTAGGATCATCATCCAGGACAATAATTTTCGGTTTGTTGGTCATTTAAATCAACGTGGCGACTGTAGTTTGCTGATTTCCGCTTGCACATCGAGGGCAATCTGCAATGATTGATTGAGGAATTGGGCGTATTCACCTGCCTGACTACTAAGTTGCAGGGCTTGGAGATTGGCTAAATTATTGACAAATAACTCTTGATTATTAGCAAGCAGTTTTTTATTATCCCGTAAAATTCGTTCGGTTTTCAAAGCTCGAACTAAATCTTCTCTGATTAGTTGTAAAGCAGCGATGACTTTATCTCGGTCATTGATACTGCTTTGAGCATTTCCAGATGTTGCTAATTGGTCGTTAATATCTATAGCGTTGATTACAGAATGATATTTATCAACTTCATCTAAAAGAATTGTCACCCCTTGAGGACAGGTGAACCGCCGCCATAGCGATCGCCCAACTATCACAGCAATTGGCACTAGAATTAGTAAAATGATTCCTAATTTAATTGAAGAACCAATTGTTGGCAGAATGATAAAAGCGTAAATACCACCAACAATTATCGGTGTTAGCGCTAGCGCCACCAATCCTTCATTGATCAAAAACCCTAATCGCTTCTCGCGGTCTGTCATAATAGAAGGTCGAAAAACGTCTTCTGGATCGAATCCAGTTAAGCGTCTTAATTCCCCTTTACTAATTTCCAAACCTAATAAGTCCGGCTGCACTGCTGGATACTCCTTAAGGACGCGCGAGTTGCGTATTTATTGTAGTCGGGTTTGGTATGGAAGCGATGGTTATCTACGTATAAGGTTTAGAAGAAGTTTAGAAGTAGTAGACTGACACGCCTAAAATGGTGCATTAAAAAATCCATTTTATCGGTGTTCATCGGTGGTTCATTTTATCTTCCCTAAAGCACTAAATTAGCTGAAACAGTCCAGTAGACTAACGCACCTGAAATGCGATCGCATCGACTGACAATGCGATTGCATCGAAAAACAATGCCATTGCATCGGGTGACAATTCGATTGTATCGACTGACAATGCCATTGCATCGGGTAACAATGCGATTGTATCGACTGACAATGCGATCGCATCGGGTAACAATGCGATTGTATCGCTGACAATTCAATTGCATCAGATGACAATGCGATCGCATCGAGTCACAATGCGATTGTATCGGCAGTAAATTTATCTAAAAACCTATTTCCTTCTGCCATCTGCCATCTGCCTTTTCATAATGGCAAGTTTTTACGCCGACCTACTTAATCGCTCAACAAACCCAGCACAACTCGAAAACCAACATTGATGTATTTATTGTCTCGTGCGTTACAGTTGCGTACCGCTGAACGACAATTCCAAGGGTTCATATTCCATGAACCACCACGCAGGAGACGATTATGATTATCACTCAGCCAAACACTACCATCTGCTGGCGCTCCTTTATAATTTTTGTGCCAGCTATCTTGGCACCATTCCCATGTATTACCATGCATATCAAATAAACCAAAGGGGTTGGCGAGAAAAGTTCCCACATCCGTTGTCTGTCCACGATATTCACCCTTTGGCCCAGCAGCGTATGTGTATTTCCCGTTGTAATTAGCTAAATCGGTTGTAATTGTTTCACCAAAATAAAACGGGGTAGTTGTTCCCGCACGACAGGCGTATTCCCATTCTGCCTCAGTTGGTAAGCGATAGGGTTTTCCCGTTACTTGCGCAAGTCGGGCACAAAATTCAATTGCTTCATCCCAAGATACTTGTTCTACAGGTCGATTAGCGCCTTTAAAATGAGATGCTTCTGGATTTAATTGAATATTTACCTTCTCAAGAGCAGCAACAGCTTTCCATTGGCTTTGAGTAACGAGGTATTTTCCCATGAAAAAGGGTTGAATCGTAACTGTATGTTGTGGACTTTCAGAGCTATATCGTTCTGGCTCATCCCTTGAGGAACCCATCAGGAATTGTCCGCCAGGAATGGCAATCATGTCTAAAACTATGCCATTATTACCCAGGTTTTCTGTAAAAAACTTGGCTCGTCCCCGGATGCGGTTAATTTTCCAGCTTTTTGTTGTCTCTAACAATTGAAATTTGACAGTTAGGGTGGCGAACTCAAACTCAAAAAGCTTAGTTTGAATTTCTACATTCCCATACTGTGGCCTCTGGGGAATTACCCGTGCTTCTATCGCTGCGATATCTTCATCTCGTAATTCTAAATGTCGCTGATAGTCTTGCAAATCTTTTTGAGTCGTCTCGTTAAAGGGATAATGTTCCTTAACTGCATCAATTAATACCTGTTCATACTCCTGTAATTTCTGCTGATACTCGCGATAGGGTTTGAGAACTTGTTCGTGAATTTCCCTAGCTTCATCCTCAGATAACCCTAACTCAATCCGCTTAGATTCCAGTATTTTCAAAGCAAAAACCGAAAAATTACCCTGACCTTGTTGTGCGCGATTTCTAGCTTCTTGACGGTATACTTGCTCGGCAGAGGGATTAAGGAGAATGGTTGGCGGTACTGTTAAAGCCTGCAACGCCTCAGATGCTTGGGAATAGCGCAAACTGAAGTGACGGCGCACCATATTGGTTAACACCTCAGCCAGGCGATCGCTCACCTGTGCTTGATTTCGCCAGATAATTTCACCTGTCAATGGGTCTTCTGGCAATTGTGAGGGTATAACACCAGTCAAAGCTTGAATTACCGTCATCCCCAAAGCATAGACATCACTACCCAAACAAGGTCTACCATTCTTTTGCTCCGACGCCATATAGCCGGAAGTACCGATGACGACGCTGGAATATACTTCGCCTTGAGAATTTACCATCAAAGAGCCAAGTTCCTTCACCGCCCCAAAATCAATTAGGAAAATCTGACCATCCTCATGTCGTCGCATGAGGTTTTGGGGCTTAATGTCGCGATGAACTACACCTTTACTATGTATAAAAGACAAAACTTCTAGGACATCTTGCAACAACTTGGTTGCATAATCCTCACTTAGCCGCCTTCCAGGAATGATTTCTTGACTCAGGTCTTGTCCTTCGATAAATCCTTGAACTATGTAAAGAATTTCTTTTTCGCTAAAATGTGCCAGTAATTGGGGAATTTGGGGATGTTGTCCCAGCCTTTCCAGAATAGCCGCTTCTTTTTCAAAAAATTCGACAACGCGAGGATGGGACTGGTTAGGACGCAGTTTCTTGACTACACATAAAGGTTTGCTAGGTTGTAAATTATCCCTAGCCAGAAATGTTACAGCGAAACCACCGCCGCCTAATTGCCGAATGATTTCGTAGCGTCCAGCCAGTGTATTCAAGATGACTGTCAACCCCCAGAAACCTGATGAACTTTAGTGTAATCATCAATGATTCAATCGGGCAAGTCAATTTAGGCTGTGCGTAGCTTACTTCCCCATAGGGATATGGAAACTATGCGATCGCAGACTAAAGCCAAAATTAAGGCTTTTGCGCCATTATGCTAATAGATTATTTAGTAATCAGTTATAAACTTTCTCCAGCTTCTTTAAGTGCAAAATTAATAACAGTTGAACTTAAGCGAATATTGTGATTTAGCATTTTTTGAATAGCTGTTGTAATAGACAGAGGATAACCTTCACGTTTAGCACGTAATAAAATTCCAATTGAACCTGTCACTGCCAGACCGCTTAATCTAGCTATTCTTCTACCCACCACTTCATCAATACAAACAGTTGAAATATTTTTATTTAATGCTAGTTGAATAACTGATGCTTCTCCCAAGTCCAAGGAGTTAAAGAGAAAAGGAGAAATCTTTAAAGGCGAACTTTGCTTTTGTAGCCACGATACTGATTGAAATTCATTGACAGCCAAGCCTGTAGAGCCACCAATGAGTATTTCTTGTGAGACTTCAAAGGGGACAAGAACATCTATATAGAGAGACTGTAAAATATTCAAATCGCCTAAAGCAGCAACGATAGCTATTAAGGGAGAAGTGTTAATTACGATTTGGTTAGGGCTAGGCATTTTCTAGATCTGATAATAATTCCTCTTCGCTCAGGTCAATTAAGGAAACTTCGTAGTCTTTAAGTTTCAGGATAAAACTTACCCTGTCAACGCCTACTAATGCCGCAGCCATACCAGAGGAAAGACGTTTCAATTCATATAATTTAACTGCCATTGCCCATTTAGATTCTTCTTCAAATTGTTCTCTAGTTTTGCCAACAGCATCAGGTAATGTTTCCGGGTAGTTGATTATCATTTTTAAAGACATATATTTTTTATCTAGATTAATTTGAGTTTATCAAATGTAGAGAAAAGTTGATAACGGTAAGTAAGCTTGAGAATTTAACTGATTGACTTTTAGGTATCAATTTAGCGATCGCCAAAAAAAAGAGGCAGATAAATCATCCGCCTCTAACATTATTTAGTATAAAAAATTAAGGATAAAGACCGCGATCGCTCAGCGCTTGAGCAACTCTACCTACACCTAGGGTATAAGCTGCTAAACGCAGATTAATTTGCCGTGCTTTGGAATGTTCAATCACTTGACGGTAAGCGTGCACCATCAAATGTTCCATTTCGCGGTTAACGCGTTCTTCATCCCAAAACAAATAGGAAAGTCCTTGTACCCACTCTAAATAACTAACTACAACGCCGCCGGCGTTCGCCAAAATATCAGGTAGCACTATTACACCCCGCGCCTCTAGTGCTTGGTTGGCTTCGAGAGTCACTGGCCCATTAGCTGCTTCTGCAACAATATGCGCTTGTACCTGATTCACATTCTCTTCGGTGATTTGGTTTTCCAAAGCTGCTGGAATGAGGACATCGCAAGGTAAAGTTAGCAAATCTGCATTGCTAATTGGTACTGTGTGCGGGAAACCAACAACACTCTTATGATTTCTAGCGGCGTAAGCTTTCAAAGCTGGAATATCCAAACCAGTTTCGGAGTATATTCCCCCTGCACTTGTAGAGACAGCGATGATGATTGCTCCTGCTTCGTGTAGCAATTCCGCTGCGGACATACCAACATTTCCGAAACCCTGAATGGCAACTCGTATACCTACCAAGGATTTTCCTTGATCTGCCAGTGCTTCCCGGACAATAATCATCGTCCCGCGGCCTGTTGCCATTTCCCGTCCTCTGGAACCACCAACTGAAATCGGTTTACCAGTCACAACCCCTGGTACAGCATGACCAACGTTCACTGAATAAGTGTCCATCATCCACGCCATCTCACGGGCAGAAGTACCCACATCTGGGGCGGGTATATCTACAGATGGGCCAATATCTTTAATTAATTCGCTGGTGTAACGCCGGGTAATCCGTTCTAATTCAGCAACACTGTAATACTTTGGATCTAAGGCAATACCACCCTTCGCACCACCATAAGGAATGCCTAACAGTGCACATTTCCAAGTCATCAGCATTGCGAGGGCGGAGACTTCCCGCAGTGTCACAGCCGGATGGTAACGAGTACCACCTTTGTAGGGACCTAAGATATCGGAATGTTGCACCCGATGTCCTGCCAATACCCGTATTTCTCCATTATCCATTTTTACGGGAATGGAAACCGTAACTACTTTACGTGGATGGCTGAGTATTTCTAAAATTCCTTGATCTAGTTTTAATTCTTTAGCTGCCGCTTCTAAGTAGCTACAGGCTTGATCGAAAGGACAAATATGCGCTGGACTAGCAGGTTCCAGCGGCATTACAGGTGTTGCAATCATAAAATTTACTCCTAATCGCGGTATCTTTGCGAACCGGATACATATATGCCTAGCTTATCCTTTCTTCTAGAGAAATTTAGAGTTTTTGTAGTTTTTGTTACAATTTTATTTTGCTTTTATGCATTACATAAAAAATGAACACAGATCATCTGTGTTCATTTGTAGAATGGCGATCGCTAATTACAAAAATTCATCAATTCCGATTAATTTGGTGCGAACACCCCAGGCGTAAAGCTGCCATGTAAACCGTAGGGTATGTGATGCTTGAGGTGTAGCCTTGCTATTGGTTCTTTTCCAAAATCGCTGGCATCCAAAATCACCACATCTGAGCGATGATGGGCAGCATCATAAACCAAAGCCAGCACCCAACCGTCGTCTTCCTTTTTTGACCCTAGGCGGGGAACAAAAATCGGCTCACCCATAAAACCATGAGGTGCAGCACTCCAAAGTTGCCTTTCTCCAGAGTCTAAATCCATTTTTAGCAGTGCTTGTAAGGGAGCATTCCCCGTTTCAGCATGAGCCGCGCCTATATATACATAACGATATGGGCGTCCCACGTTATTGGGATGAATGCTAGGAAACTCACAACAACGGCTTTCAATTAACTTCTTTTCAACTGTGCCATTCTCAAGTTGGAGAGCAAACCGCCATAATTGTCCAGGTGCAATTGCCTCAAAATCAACTTGGCGAAAATCACTTTCGGCTTCGACTTCTGGTAAAGATTCGTAGCAAATCGAGTCAATCAGAATTTCATCTCCCACTTCAAAAGCATTGATGTGGTGAAAGACGAAACCAGATTGGGTTTCCAGAATTTTGACATCTGCTTTCCCAGCGTTGGGGTTGCGAGGAATAACTATAATCCGAGTTGGTTGATTTGGGTTGAATTTGATACATTCCCCGGCTGCACGGATTCCCAAAGCTAAAGGTATGGGATTGAAAGTAACAGGATTTTGAAAGAAAATGCAGTAATTGGGAGTAATGACAAAATCGTGGATGAAGCAGAAACCAGGCACACTATGAGCGTGTTTTCTCATAATTTCACCTGCTGGGTTAAGCTCAAAAATCGTAATTTTGGTGGATAGTCCCGGCTGAATAGAAAAGTTGACCAAGCAAGGTGCGCCATTATCTTGGTTGCAACTGGGGTCAAGGCGGGGATGGGCGCTAAAAGCTTCGCCTGTGGATAAAACACCGTTAAAATATTCTTTGCTCAAGGTTTCTAAGGTGTAAGGGTCGAGGCGATGAGGTTCAGCAGCTTCCCACAGTGCCAAAAGTTTGTCACCCCAGTAGATGACGTTGGTGTTGGCAATATTTTTGATTTTAAAATCGAAGAGATTAGCTAACCAACCACCAGGTTTTTGCGTGCCAAACACACCGCGATAAAGGATTTTCCCGGCTTTTTGTTCTTCTATATAGCCTTCAGTCCGGACAAAGCGATTGCGGAAATGGGCACGACCATTAACAAAGCTGATGCGGCTAATCATCCCATCACCATCAAAGGGGTGATGAATGCGTTGACCATTGATATCCAGTAAACCAGGGCCATTTCTAAACAGCGTACCTTGGAGTTCTGGAGGAATTTGTCCTTCTATATCATCAATCCAATAATCAAACTCTTGATATAGAGATTCATATCCTCCTTGCCAGTCAGTGCGACTGTAAGATTTTTCTAAAATAGCGCTTTCTTGAATTTTTGAACTTTGCATATGCCTTATATCCTTTTGTTATCTCGCGCAAAGACAAAAAGAGGATGGGACGGACGCAAGCTAGTAGTCTGACAATCTAAAATTGAAGGCTTGTAGTCAGAGCTTCAAGCTTCTACAAAGCACTAAGTGGTTACTATGTAACCATCAAAGTTGCCTTGCCCGCTAGTAGCTGCCAGTTTCCTCGTTTTTGAGTCTTTGGGCAAAATAATTTCTTGATTAACGACTATTGACTTGAGTTTTCGTAACCTCAACTTCAGATATCAACTCAGGTAAAAACGGCTCACTACTATTTGCTGAGTCTGGTTGCAATGATGAAGTCTGAGTTTGCTCTTCAGCTGCTGGTAACCAGCTCAGAAATGGCAGTGGTAACAGTGTGCTGAGGTTAGTAATTATCACTAGCAACCAAAGCAACTCAAAATTACTTTCAGTGATTCCCAGCCAATGCATGATGACTGCGCCAAATTCATAAGAAACCATTCCTGCTAAGTTAGATACCGACATTAACAAAGCAAATAATGTCGCTTCCACTCCCGGAGGGCAGATTCTGGCGGCTAGCACCAGTACTGGCATATAGGCAATTTGTCCCATGACGGTGAGAATTAGGCTATCACCCAAACTAAACCAATGATCATCTATACCTAAAGACCTATTGGTGTGAGTTACTAATAGCAGCATCGTCATCCCTAAAGCTGCGGAAATAACTGTACTCCAACCAAAGATGACGCGAAAAGGTAAGGTTTTGAGGTAACGCTGGAAAATCCAAATGCCTACTAATGAAGCCAGATTCGTTACTAGACGCACCCGTCCCAAGAATTCTGGTGCAAAGTGCAATTCGTTAGTTGTGAAGAAGAAAAAGGCTGAGTCAGCAGTTGGGGTAGCTTGCCAAATAAAAACAAACGCTGTTGGTAGCCAGATTGCTCTTTGGGTAACGGCTTGGCGGAGTTGTCCCAGCTGATGCTTGACGCTTACAAAGTTGTTTTGATGCGGATCTTGAGTATCTTGATTAACAGGAGACTCGGCAATTAACCAAGCTACAGATGAAACTAACAGGGGAAAAACAGCGGTAATCCCAAATACAGTATGTGTGGAAAAATGTTCTAGGAGCCACCCGCTCAAATAAGCTGTGAGCAAACCCCCAAATGCGGAAGCAGCCCAGCAAATAGATTGTAATGAACCTGCATCTGCTTGGGATTCTGCTCTTGCCCGTTCGACTACTAGGGAGTCAACGATCACATCACTGACCGCAACTGAGAGTGACCCCAATGCGATCGCAGTAGTTGCTGCCCAGGTAGTATGAACTATTGTTGCGAGGCTCACCCAAGAGACCATTCCCAAGATTCCAGATAAAATCAGGTATGGACGCCTGCGATAACCAAATATGGGTAAGCCATCGGAGATAAAGCCAAATACTGGCTTAATAATCCAAGGTAAGGCGACTATACCCAATAGCGCTGATACCTGCGTCGGACTCAGCAGCAGTTCATCTTTTAAGAAGAAGCTGACGGCTAGACGCGCCAACCCTAAGATGCCTTGGACAAAGTAAACGGTAAGAATTGCGATTAACTCGGCATTGGGTTCATGACCGAAGAAAATTTTTTCTTTTACTGAGTCTTTGACCTTGGACAAGCCAGAGGAGTGAATCAGCATTTGATAAATATTTTTTAAGTTTTATCTACTTTTCTATCATATCCATTTCTGCGAGGAGGGGGTAGAAAGCAGAGCGATCGCCTGTTTAGTGAAAAGCACTCTAACAACAGATGGCTTTAATGTCCAGTGAGTTGTACAACTTCTGATCTTGCGACTAGTGTAGCGACTATTTTAGCAACGGCATGATTTCATCACACCAAGCTAACCAACCTGTCTCGTAGTGAATTCCCCGCAACAACGTCATGTATTGAAACTTTAGGGTTTTCGACAACACCTGCGGATTCTGGAAGTGCTGACTCTGAATTTCTTGATAAATCGCTAATCGCTGCTGATGTTGCTGACGATGCGCTTTCAGTTTTGCCACTATCGTCTGGTCAGACACCAGATGCCCAGCATAAAGTTTCACTAGCAAATCATCCTTAATTGGTGCCATCTCCTCCGACTCAGCAATCCACTGACACAACTGCTGTTTACCTAATGCTGTCACTGCATAAATTCGTTTGTCGGGTCGATTCTCTTGCTGCACAGATACGGCTTGCAGCCACTCTTTTTCTTCCAAGCGGTTCAGTTCTCGGTAAATCTGTTGGAAGCTGGCACTCCAGAAAAAACCAACCGAGCCTTCTACTGAGGGATTGAAGCGCTTGGCAAGGCCATAGCCGCTGCTGGGGGCATCGATCAAGATTGACAGAATGGCATAGGTAAGAGACATGGGTTATGAGTTGACATATTCACTTAATTGAATATACACTAATTTTTATATTCAATTAAGTGAATAGTCTCATTATTTAGTATGTAGCTAGATAAAGCAATATTACCCACTAGAGAACCTGAAGAGGGCAACAGTCATGAATTATTCTGTTTACCAAATCGATCTGCCGGAACACCCAGAAGCGGTTGTCTTTGTCAATGGCTTTTTAGCACGCGATCGCATGGGGTTTTTTTGGATGTGGAAAAATCTGCTGTGGATCAATAATGCAACTACTCAAGCTCAAGGCTGTGTGCAAGCGAAAGCTGGTATTTGTGGAATCAACGAAGTAATCATGGTGAGTTACTGGCGTTCTGAACAAGATCTTAAACAGTTCTTCCGAGGTGAACCCCATCGGCGGATGATGCAGTTTGTGATGAAAAATCCCAACAGTCTTTGTTTGTATAACGAGACCTATCACCCTTTGCACAGCGGTAAATACAGCCATGAACCGCAGGGGATGGCAACGCTTTACGCGAGTTTAGCAAGATAAAAGAGTTGGCAAGCGATCGCAGCAAAGGATGAGATATCAGCACAAACAGAGCGATGAGATATTTTCTATGAGCATTATTTGGAAGTAGAACTTTGTACTGTTCCACTAGCAGTAGAAGGAATTCGATTCACAACGAATATATTGCGATTGCGTGCTCCCACTCTTTCGTAAGTAAACTTATCCACACCTTGAATAGTCAGGTAAACACCTAGTCCACCAATCTGGCGCTGCTCTAAAGGCAAATCCATATCATCAGGAAGGGCTTGCTTTGTAGGATCGTAGTGTTCGCCTGTATCCTCAAGGGTAATTGTTAAGGACTCATCTGCAAGCGTAGCTTGGCAAACTACTATGCCCTCGCGCCCAGCTTCCTCATAACCATGTACAATGATGTTGGTTGCAATTTCGTCCACTGCCAGCCGGAGTTTATAAGAAGTTTTTTTGTCCAAGCCTGCTGCTGCTGCTGCTGCCATAACGTATTTTGCAATCTCGCTCAAAGAGTCGAGTGTTCCAGCGACCGTTAAAGGTTCCATAAACTATCTCATCGATACCAGTAATAATTTTTACTAAAGAAAGATGAGGAACTAGTGAATTCCTCATTAATTATTCCCCAATCGCTGTACAGCCAGCATGGTAATATCGTCAAACTGAGGAGCGTTATCCATATAGGCAAACAAGTTTGTCTTGATCCACTCTAGAAGTTGACTAGCTGATGCTGGTGTTGGTTGAAAAAGGGAGAGAAGACGCTCGCTAGTGTACAACTTGTTATCTGGCGCACGGGCTTCTGTGACACCATCTGTATAGCCAATTAAGATGTCGCCTGGATCGAGTTGTACTTGCTGAACCTTAAATTTCATATTGGGCATCATTCCCACTGCTGGTCCTGTAGGCTTGAGAGTTGCTTTCACACCTTCTGGACCGATAACAAACAATGGTTCGTGACCGCCATTTACGTAGTCTATGATACCAGTATTAGGATCTAATACTCCAAAGAACAGGGTCGCAAACATACTCATCTGGGCGTGCTGTTGAGCAATATAGTTATTGATCAGTCCTACAGCTTTAAGGGCGTGAATTTGTTCCTCATGATTGTTCAGATCCAAATCATTCAAGCCTGCCAACACATCTTCATCGCCAACAATTGCTAAACTACACAAAAGACTCTGTCCAGAGAAAATGCGAATTAGACTGCGGAACAAAGCCATAAACAGTGCTGCGCCTACACCTTTATCGCAAACATCTGCAATGACTAGTCCTACATAACCACCAGGAAGCATAAAAGAGTCATAAAAATCACCTGCTACCTGGCGAGCCGGGTAAAAGCAAGCTGCAATCTCCCAATTAGGAAGTTTTGGTAAATCTTCTGGCAGAAAATCTCTCTGAATTTGTCTACCTTTTTCTAATTCATAGTCAAGTGCTTTTGAATAAGCTTCAATCTCTTGTTTGGCTTGATCTAGAAAATTGTAAGATTCCTCTAATTTTCCATATAGCTCGGCATTTTCTAGCACTAGCGCTATCTCATTAGCCGTTTTTTGCATCAAATTAGCTACTTCCCAGCTAAATCGATTAGGTTCAGAATGTAGCAAGGTGAGAATGCCTAGCAAAACTTCTTCTTTGAGAATAGGCACAGCTAATGCAGAGCGCACAGTGTAAGGCTGATTTGGGAACTGCAACCAGCGGTCATCGTTAATCGTATCGGCAATCAATCCAATGTTTCTCTCACGATTCACCCAACCTGCTAAACCTTTGTCTAAAACGCTCCCAATTAACCGAGAGCGAGTATCTTGTGCTGTAGTCTTCTGAGTGAGAATACTATCAGTAACTACTCCCTGGTTATCTAGTAGAAATAGACTGCCTGTCTCTGCCCCCGTGAGTTTGCAACAGACGTGTAATGCCTCCTCTAAAGTAATTTTTAGTACTTCCTCCTGTTCTGGAGAACGTGCCATTGCCACTACCTTTGCCAGCAGTTCTCTTTGAGCCTCAAAAGCAGCTTGTGCATTTCTGAGTGTAGCCACTTCTTGGCGCAACGACTCCAATTCTTCGTAATACTGTTGTTCCCTTAATGGTTTATGAGTATCCATAATTTTTTATCGTGGTAGATAATTAGGAGCCGTTCTTTAATTGCTTGGAATAAGCACTTAAATATAAGAAAAGCTAAAGGCTAAACAATTTTAGCCTTCATACTTCCTTGATACTTAATTCCTAATCCTCAATTACTAGGAACTAGGCAACTTCGTACTCATCTTGTAAAATCACGCTTTGGCTGAAACCTGTTTTTTCAAGGGTATCTATCACTTGTTCTTGTCCACCGACCACATAAATATCGGCATCAGCACCCATCTTTTGTTTAGCAAAAATTAGCACACGCAGTCCAGCACTGGCAATATATTCTAGGTCTTGGATGAACAATACCAGACGCTTTACTCCGGCTTTAGCTGCATTCTCCACTTCTACTCGGAAAATGGGTGCAGAACTAGCATCTAGTTCGCCAGTCAAAATAATTTTAGCGGTATCACCCAGAACTTCGAGAGTTGCACTAAAAGCCATAATTTTATTCTCCTTTTTTGTTAGGTTTGGTTTTTGATTGGTCTTTCGGCATTGATTACTGACGAAAAACAAAAATTTATTTGCCTACTAGAATAACTACTGAGCGATCGCCTAGTAAAATTCCTTGCTGATTGCCAAGTTCAGGTTCCTTTCCTGGTTCCCAGCTGGCTTCTGCTGGAGGCGCACCAGTATTAGCAAAAACATGCCACTTCATACCCGCTGGTGGTTGGGGAATTTCAAACCACTGAGCTTCCCAGTGCATGTTCATGGCAACGTAAATATAGTTATCGTTGACTGTGCCACCTTTCGCATGTTTGCCACAAAGCATAAAGGCCAGGGTACGGCTAGAGTCAGACCAGTCTGCATTCCAAGCTTTAGTACCGTGCCAGGTAATATCAGCATAGCCACTACCAACGTAGTCTCGATTTTGGAAATGCCAGTGGTTTCTTAGTACAGGATGCACATTGCGGAAAGCGATGCAGTGCTTGGCAAAGTTGAATAGGTCGGAGTTTGACTTCAATAAATTCCAATCCAACCAGCTAAGATCGTTGTCGTGACAGTAGGTATTGTTGTTACCTTGCTGACTTCTGCCAACTTCATCGCCCATGAGAAGCATTGGTACGCCTTGGCTGACTAGGAGCATGGCGATCGCATTTTTCATCTGCCGTTGACGCAAGGCATTAATGCCTGCATCTTCTGTCCAGCCTTCTGCTCCACAGTTCCAACTGTCATTATCGTTGGTACCGTCGTTGTTGTTTTCCCCGTTGGCTTCGTTATGTTTGCCGTTGTAGGAAACCAAGTCAGCTAAGGTAAACCCATCATGGGCGGTGATGAAATTAATCGAAGTCGCAGGTGCACGTCCCGCCCAAGCATAGAGATCCGGTGAACCTTGCAGCCGTTGCGCCATATCTCCGACGCGCCCCGGTTCGCCTTTGAGGAACTTGCGAATGCCATCGCGGTACTTACCATTCCACTCAGCCCAGCGACCAAAGGCGGGGAAAGAACCTACTTGGTATAAACCGCCCGCATCCCAAGCTTCGGCAATCAATTTACATCTGGCAAGAATTGGGTCAAAAGCCAGGGTTTCTAACAAAGGCGGATTTGCTAGCGGTGCCCCCCAAGGATCACGACCGAGAATAGATGCCAAATCAAAACGGAAGCCGTCAATGTGATATTCTGCTGCCCAGTAGCGCAAACAGTCGAGCACAATATTGCGCACAATCGGGTTATTACAATTGAGCGTGTTACCACAACCACTAAAGTTGTAGTAATACCCCTCCGGGGTCAGCATATAGTATGTCTTATTGTCAATACCGCGGAAGGAAATTACTGGACCGTTCTCATTACCTTCAGCAGTATGGTTGAAAACCACATCTAAAATTACTTCAATGCCGTTGGCATGAAGGTCTTTAACCAGTGCCTTCAACTCATCGACCTGCATCCCAAACTTACCTGTGGCTGCATACCCCGCCTTGGGTGCAAAGAAACCAACAGTGCTGTAGCCCCAATAGTTCAGCAGCGTTTCACCTGTTTGAGGATTGGGACGAGAATTTTCAAACTCATCGAACTCGTATACAGGCATGAGTTCGATACAGTTCACACCCAACTCTTTCAGGTAGGGGATTTTTTCCCGAATCGCCGCAAAGGTTCCTGGATGCTTCACCCCAGAGGATGGATGGCGGGTAAAGCTGCGGACATGCATTTCGTAAATAATCAAATCTTCTGGAGGCAGTTCCAGAGGACGCTCTGATTCCCAGTCAAAGTCATCGAAGGCAATCCGGGCGCGATGATGGTAGATGTCACTCCAATCTGGAGTTACTCCCCAAACATCCCGTCCGCCAATAATTTTGGCATAGGGGTCTAAAAGAATTTTATTCTTGTCAAACCAGTGTCCTGCCTTCGGGTCGAATGGCCCATCCATGCGATAGCCGTATTCGATTTCTTCGTAATCCAGGTCAAAAACCACCATGCAAAAAACATTCCCAATCCGAAACTCTTCGGGAAAAGGAATTTCTGCCAACGGTTCGGGCTGATGTTTCTTAAACAGCACTAAAGAACAGGATTTGGCGTGACTGGAAAAGATGGAAAAATTCACCCCTCCTGGAACTAGCGTGGCTCCAAAAGGGAAAGGTTTACCTCGGCGTAGCTTAAAGTCGCCGTAGGTATGGGTGGGATTAACGTCGATGCGCTCCATTGTTCTTTGGTAGTGAGTTGTCATTTATCCTTTGTCATTAGTCCTTTGTAATTACAAATGACTAATGACTAATGACTAAGGACGACCAGATGAAGTGATTATGCAATTTAGATTTGTTTTAGCTATTCAAAGAGGGAGTTAAGTTTTTCCTTACTCTCCCTCTGTTAATTAAGCAGGTAGAGCGTGAACCTTGACCTGGAGAGCTTCTAAGCCCGATTCTACTGTGTCGCTAATGCTGAAAAAGTTGAGAAACCCAGTAATCGACATCGTATCTTGAATTTCTGGGGCAACTCCTACCAGCACCAGCTGTCCATCTTGACCAGCAAACTGTCGATGTAGCAACAGCAATGTGCGTAATCCAGCACTAGACATATAAGGCACTTTTGTTAAATCCAGCAGTAATTTACTCTTTGGTTGAACCAAAGGTAAAACTTGCGCTTGCACTTCAGGTGCAGTTTTGCCATCTACATCGCCATCGAGTTCCACCACAGTCACTTCCTGGTGTACTGCTGGAGCTGCATCGCCGTTTGCAGTGCTGATTGCAGTTACTTGCAATGTCCTGATAATAATCTCCATAATTAATTACTTCCAGCAGACTAAGCGGTAGGGACAATTTGAACTTTGACTTTGACTTGCGCTTTGGTATCTGGTAGTTTCACCGTCAAGCCGTTGGCGTCAAAATCGGTGTATGGCTCGTCGTCGATCCAGACTTTACCAATCTTGATGCTACCAGGGGGTAAGATATCTGGCTGCACCCGCAGGATGTTGTCCTTGAATGCACCTGGTTGAGGCTTGAAGTATAAGTCTAATGGTTGCTTGGTAATCAGCAGATTAGTGTAGACTACTGACAAATAGCACAGTTCTGTTGAGTGGTAGGCACTCATGGAGTGAGAGCCTTTGAAGCGTTCGTTACCCAACAGGTAGGGCAAGCCATTTGCTAGAACGTTGAAGTAAACCGCGCCGTCATCATGATCCAAGAAGAAAGCATTATAGAAGGCTGCGGCTTCGTTGGCCTGACGTTTGTATTCTGGCTTATCCAAGATTCCGTGGAGGATTAGGTAAGCGAGGATGGCTTGCTCTTGCTGCCACCAAGCTTTGCGATCGTGCCAGACAAAGCGATGCTGTTCTTCGCCTTCACCTAGAACACGTTCGACTACGTCGTACCAACCGCCTCTTTGTTGGTCACTACCAACTTTAGGCATCAGGTAGCCGATTTTCTCAGCCAGTTGTACGTACTCATCTTTAGGCTTGAGGGAATTCATCCGCATCAAGTTCCAAGCAATTTTCAGGTTATGTCCGACAACGGCGCGGTTTTGCTGCCAACCCCATGTTTGGTCTTTACTCCAGTCTTCAAAGAACTTCTCTTGGACAAAGGGGCTGTCGTCGTAGTCAGGGAAATATTTGGCGATCGTGTCAAAGGTGTATTCTAAGAAGTCGGCGTATTTCTTGTCACCTGTTGCCAGCCACAGATTAATTAAGTAAGCAGGAGCATGGTCACCAACAGAGTTCCAGTTTTTGCGGGCGCGGTTCCGACCTAGAGACTCGGCACGAGGGTCGAGGGTAATGGGGTCAATGTGGGAGAAATAGCCGCCGCCTTCTTTGTCGAGGTAGAACTTATCGAAGAGATCGACGGTCATTTCCGCATCTTTGAGAATGCGGGGATCGCCTGTAATCCTGTAAGTTTGAATCGGACCAGCTAAGGCATAAATCTGCTCGTAGGCAGGGATTGCGTCGTAGTCGTCACTAAACTCGGAGGTAAGCAGCTTTTGTTCCCGGCGTCCAGTAACTTTAATTCCGTGATACCAATAGATGAGGTTTTCATCTGGATCGTAGAAGCGCATGTGTTCGCGCAAGTACTCTGTGCCTCTTTCTGCGGCTTCGAGGAAGCGGTCTTCGCCTGTCAATAGAAAAGCTGAAGCGAAGCCATAGACGAGACGAGAAATAGTATCAGTTTCTTGCAAAAAGTCGTCGCGCTTTTTACCACCAGCTAAGTGTAGATAAGTGCGGTATTCGTGGTAATCAATTTCGCGATCGGGATAGTTGAACTGCCATCTCAGGTAACTGTCAGCAATAGAACGTATCTGCTTTACCCACCAGTCTGGTTCTTCGTGGCGATAGGTGCCTGGTTTATCGCTAGGAAAAACTAAGGACTTAACTTCAAATTTATGGTCATCTCCCTGAGGATAAAAAATACCATAGGCAAATACGTGCTGACCAGAAACTAACAGTTTTTCAATTTCACCAGTGCAATCTCTATAAGGCTCTTCTAGGTTTTGCGCGATTCTGGCATAAACAGTTGGAGTGAGATATGCTCTATACTCCCGTTCATCTGAGGTTTTAATGCCAAAAGACTTATCGCTGGAGTTAAAGTCAGTGACGTAACCAGTGATTGTGTCTGAGAAAGAGAAGCTGATTTTGTTCATCTTTACTGTTACAGAAATAAAAGGGTAGATATTGTTGCTAAATCTAAAACTTGACTTATGTAGCCCTTTAGTTCAATTTCGCAGGTTTGTTACTGATTGAAACGTCGGAGTAATTGTTTGTAATAGTGCTTGAAGTAATGAAGATCTAGCGCTGCTATCCTCTATATTTGAGGACAAGTTTAATTAACCAACGTAACTTCTTTAATGATGGGCGAGATATCGCTGTATGTATCCTTTGAGCACTCTAGCTGTCTCGCTACTTGGCAATATCAAGGTGAATCTTGGAATTGCACTGGCTGAAGACAACAGACATTCTACCTGGTTTTTGTTTGCTTGTGTAGCAAAAACTGAAGATAGTCTCGTAAAAGTGCTGAAGGCGGAGTAACTTAATATGTCTACATAATATATACGCCTGAATTCGGACAAATTATGCAAACTAGATTTCAAATTAACCAAAATTATTGGTTACCGGAAATTTATATCATTGGTACTTCTTTAAACTCGTAAAATAGTTTTTCATGAGTAGTTGATATTACCGTTCTAATGAACAAAAAATTATGGCAGCCACCTAGATTACGGATTGGCGAAGATCGTGGAGAAGAAAGACGTGCTACTTGGCTAGAGTTGTTTTACGATCTGATATTTGTGGTTGCGATCGCGGAATTAGCTCATAATCTCAGCCAAAATGTTTCTCTAGCTGGCATTCTTGGCTTTGTGGCTCTTTTTACACCAATTTGGTCTTGTTGGTTAGGAGCAACTTTTTACGCCACTTTGTTTGATACTGATGATTTAAGCGATCGCTTATTAACCCTCCTGCAAATGATTCTGATTGCGGCTTTAGCTGTGAATGTACATCACGGTTTAAGCTCATCTGCTGTTGGTTTTGCAATTACTTATGTAGGTGCTCGCAGCATTCTCATTGTTCAATTCCTCATTGCCAAATATCATGTTCCAATAGCCCGGCCGCTACTCAATCGTTATATATTGGGGTTTAGTCTGGGTGCGAGTTTTTGGTTATTATCATTGTTTGTACCAGCTCCTTGGCGTTTTGGACTGTGGGCAGTTGGGCTGATTGTAGAATTTATTGCGCCCTTGGGTACAGGTCATTTCGCTACTCAGATTACACCAGACATCTCTCATATGCCAGAGCGACTAGGACTTTTTACCATGATCGTTTTAGGTGAATCTGTTGCTGCTGTGGTTAGAGGTGTAGCTCAAAAGGAGTGGATTTTCTCATCTACGGTAGTTGCTTTATTAGGAATGAGCATAGCTTTTAGTTTCTGGTGGCTTTACTTCGACAGCATCGATGGCTCACCATTAGAGACTATGAAAGAAGGTAAAGTTAATATTTTCCTCACTTGGCTTTATTCTCACCTCCTCCTAGCTATGGGTTTAGCAGCAACAGGGGTAGCAGTTGAGCATATGATTTTCAAAAGTGCAGTTAATGTCTTACCAGACAATGAACGCTTACTTTTTTGCGGTGCAGTAACACTGTGCTTAATGATTTTAGCTGTGATTAATTTAACAACTTGTATTCTAGAAAAAAAACGGCAAGGAAAAGTTTTGAGTGCTTATCGTTTAGGAGCAGGAGCTTTTGTTTTATGCCTAGGTATTGCAGGTAAGAGCTTAACTCCTGTTGCTTTAATTGCACTGGTTGCTAGTGCTTGTGTGCTCGCAGTTGCTCTAGATTTATTTGGCAAGAGTCGATCTCAAATTATCTCTCAGGAGTAGTTTTGCAAAGCGGTTGTGTGATTACACAACCGCTTTGCTTTTTTATCCGTCAGACTGACTGAACAACTTCCTGATTCCGAGAGCTAGCTTTCTCAATTTCTTTGACAAACTCTGCCATGAATTCTTCTACCACTCCCGGATGCTTACCTGTAATTAAATTGCCATCTATGACTAAATCAGCAGTTACATCGTTGTCATAAACAACGTCTGCTCCGGCATTTTCGACATCACAAATAATGTTATGAGCACAAGTTACTTTCCGATCTTTCAGTAAATCTGGATCGGCACAGAAAAGCCACAAACTGTGGCATATAGTCCCTAATTTCACATTATCTGTTGCCATTGCTTTTCTCAAGAAAGCAACTGCTGGAGCTTGATTTTTTTGACCCTTTTTAACATTTACCTGATATCTCAAGCGATCCATTGCATAGGCTCCGATGCAAATGATGCCTTTATAATCAGCTGGGTCAATATCTTGGACTTCTGTGGTAACTGTGACATGAAATTCTATTTGGTCATTTTCGGGGTTAGAGCCGAAGTGTAGCTCTTTATTACCCCATAAATGCGAAATGTATTCTACTTCATAACCTTGTTCGGGGAAGTACTCATTGAAGCGCCGAAATTCTGTAGCATCAAAATGTTCTTCAATAAGTACACCTATTTTTCCTTTAATTGCTTTTGTCATGAGGTGTTACCGTTTATTTTTTGTTTTAATTTCTCACTGGAAGCAGAGGGAGTTTATTAGATTCTAAATTAAACTCACCTCTGCTGAACTAGTCACAACTGGCTAATTCAAAGACATTTTAAAATTTCAGATTCAACTGAGAGGGATCTGGATATACGCGCCATTCATAGATGCGATCGCCATCAAAGCGATAGATATCAGTACAAGGAACTTGAATAAAGCGCTTGTCAACTTTGTTGACATAATTCGCATCCATTTCCAGAATCACAGTATTACCAATTTCCCATGTTCCTCTAGAATTATGGGTTGTCAGTTTCAGAACTTTGTAGATGTTAACTAAAAAGTCTCGGCAAGCTTCAGGACCAACTACAGCCTCATTAGCACCAACTTTGTAGAGTAAGTCAGGTGTGAAGAATTTCATGAATTCATCCCAATTTTCAGCGTGCAATGCTTCATACATTTTCCCAATAATTGTTAGTAGGGAACCGTTGGATGCAGGTGCTTTAGCCGCTTGAGGTTGAACTTTTTCTGTTTGGAATACTGGACTAATGTCCATGTAAATTCTTAGTTCTTGGACTTTATCACCCTTGAAGATAATAGTGTCACAACAGGGAAGTCTGAAAACTTTACCATCATGACGGATGTAGGTAACTTCCATTTCACAGATAACTGTGTCTCCCTGTTCCCACATATTTTTGATGTGGTGGTAACATTGGGCAACTGTATTCAGGAAGTCAGTTGAACTTTCCCTAATTCCTTGAGGGCCATAAGCAACTGGAAAGTTACTAAATTGGTAATGGGCATCTTCGGTGTAGAACTTGATAAAGTTTTCTACATTCATCGATTCGCCTGCTTCAAACATCCGTCTGACAATTTCAGACTTGGTTCCAGGACGTGTTAGTGACTGAGTCATATTTTTGTCCTCCTTGGTTGTTGTATTTTCTACACTTTGCTTTAGTTGCTCGACAGCCAGACGGATATTTTCTGGTTTAGCCGTCTCAATAAATCCTTGTGCATCTTTGTGCTGTAGTGCACTTTCATTGATAGGTTGCAAATCAATGGTGAAAGTTACTATTGGCAAAGCACCAGGTTCTTGAGGCGGATACAGGTAATTAATAAACCGACCTGTAAATAGAGGGTGATCCACAAGATTGATCGTTAGCGATCCCACTTGGCGATCGATGGTAACTCTTTGCTTCATCTCCATGCCAGGCATTTTGACTTCGCGTAGAACACCATCGCTATAACGTTCTAAAATGGGAAACTTATCAGTGTAAGCTTGCTCCATCCAAACTTGCCAAATCTTCTCTACTGGAGCGTTAATAGTAGAACTATATGTTCCATATAAACGGTGGTTTGTATTGGCACTGATGGCTGAAGTTGTCGGTGCGGAATTATTGTAAAACCAGTAGTTTGTGCCGTTAGCTTGGTTATATTCCTTTTGGGCAATGCTAAATCTTTCTTTAGCTTTCCTTCTAACTTGGTTAAATTCTAACTGTTCACCATTTGGACCTTTACAGTAGAATAAAGACCAACCGTCAAAATCGGCAATAAAGTCTACCTTGGCATATTTTAGAGGCGCATTTTTTCTAGCAGTTTCCGAATCAATATGAATAATTCGGTTAGCAATGACGTTAGTCAGTCCGCGACGTTGGCATTCATCTTCTAACATTTTGGCGAAGTCATTGATATCCACATCATCTTTTACATAAAAAGAAAGGTGTGGTGCGTTGACATAACCAATGCCTGAAGGTATCTTACCAATACAATTTGGTGCTTGAGAGTCTAATTTAGCATCTCTAAAATGGATGAGTTCAACACAAGTGTTACCAAAGGAAATAAATCTTACATCCAAGGCTTCTTGCGAGCCATCTCTAATATTAGGGACACCTATGGTTTTGGGATTAAGACCTTGCTTCCATGCTTCTAATTCTTCTTTTTGAAAAAGCAGATTGTGCAAGTCTTCACCAACAAATCCATCCCCACCAATTGCGACTTTTCCACCCAACACGTCAATGTAAAATTCTAGGGCTTTTGTCATATCATTAACGGTTATGCCAACGTGTTGCAAACCTTGGAGATAATGACCTAAACTGCTAGATTTTCCGTTGACCTGGCTAGGCATAAGAGATACTACGTCCTCTTTTAATTGATTAGTGGCTCCATTTTGATTCAGCGACGCTACTTGTCCGTTCATCAGAGATACTATGTCCTCTTTTAATTGATTAGTGGCTCCTACACTTTGGATAAGCGACGCTACCTTGGAACTGCGTTGACCAGCTAAGGTTATCTGACTGTTGTATACAAAGGTATAAGCCGTTCTTTCGGGAAATGGTTGAATTTGTTTAATATATTTGGCA